>JBBQPT010000028.1:0-38848 GCA_038217005.1 Burkholderiales bacterium | reverse complement strand
ATCCAGTTACCCAGAATAGCGCCAAACTCACCGCAGTAAATACCCACACTTATCGATTGTCTGTTTGTTAAAGAGCGGTTACTTCCGGTTGGTAGCGACTTGCTTTGCTTCCAACGAGGTGCGAATTATACAGAGCTATTTGTAGATGTCAACTATATTTCTAAATTATTTAATATTGATGTCTTATTTTCCACATCAAACCCATAACGCTCAGCAACATTAACATCCCCAAAGCAAACATTACATTCGTTACCGAATAGCCTGTCAAATTACTATAACCAGTCACCAATACCAGCATGGTGATATTTTCAAATAGGTTTTGTATCGCCAATGCATGCCCGGCCCCTACGGTTATATGCCCACGCTGTTGCAGCAACGCATTCAGTGGCACTACGAACAATCCACCTGCTGCACCCAGCAGCAGCAACAGCAACGCAACAGAATAAGTCGCGTGTTGTATCGACAGCAGCATGATAATAGGACCTATCAGTAAACCAGCCACAAACACTTTATTCACGTTATTCAATGTGATTGATTTCGCCGCAATAACTGCACCAATAACTATTCCTATTGATAACACCCCCATCAGATTTGCAGGTGTCTGGTTATCCATTATCCCCAGCGCCAATGGCACCCACATAAACAGCATGAGGCGCAGCGTTGCACCACTTCCCCAAAATAAGCTTGTCCCTAGCAGACTGACAATTGCAGCAGTATCCTTCACCAATCTAGAGAGTGAATAAGCAAATTCAGCAGTCAATTTAACAAATTTCCATTGCTGCAATTCATGCTCAGCCGCTATTTTCGGGATTAACAAGTTGAATGCTGCTGCCATCACATAGATGGCAACTACGCTCAGCAAAGCTATCCGCACGGACTGGTCGGCAAGCCAGCCACCCAATACCACACCCAGCAATATTGCTGCGATAGTTGATCCTTCCAGCCAGCTATTTGCTTTCACTAATTTATCCACATGGAAAAATTGCGACAATATTCCATATTTTGCAGGTGAATAAAGCGTTGCACCTATCCCTACCACTGCGTATGACAGCACTGGCGATATATTCGCAATAACCAGCAGTGTACCCATCAGCTTTACCGCATTTCCCACCAACATCACCCTGCCTTTCGGGTACGCGTCGGCAACTGCGCCGACAAAAGGGGCCAACACAATAAATGGCAATACGAATCCAATTTGCAACCAGCTGATATGCCCGGCCTGCCCAGCTGATTTCATTAGGGCAATCAGCGCTATTAGCAGTGCATTGTCCGCCAAAGCCGACAAAAATTGCGCCGCCAATAATGCGAACATAGGCTTTGATTTTAATGCTAAATTAAGATTGTCTGCGCTCACACCTCTGCCCCCATTTGCTTGAGCGTTACGTAATCCACCTTGCCAGTTCCTAACAAAGGTAAAGTGTCGACTATAATAATCCTGCGCGGCACCGCAATGTCTGACTGACCCAAAGCTTTGGCTGACTGCTGCATTAACTCACGCGTTAGCGTCGTATCTGTTGTATATAGCAAGATAGCCTCGCCACGTAGCGCGTCAGGTTGTGAAGTAGCTGCATGCTGTTTGTCAGGCGCAGCATTACTTGCAATGCCCTCGACCACTTCCAGCGACACCATTTCACCCGCAATTTTGGCAAAACGCTTTACGCGCCCCAGAATACGAATATATCCCTGTTCATCGCGCTCAACGATATCGCCCGTTTCATACCAGCCCAAGCCCAGTTCTGATTGTGGCGGCTCAAGTTGCCCCGGGTGTTCAACACGCAAATAACCTGACATCATGTTTGGCCCATGCACGTATAGCATGCCACCCTGCTCTATACCTGGTACCGGCAAGATACGCGCATCTATCCCTGGTAATAATTGCCCTACCGTCCCTTTTTTAAACGCCATAGGGGTATTAACCGCCAACACGGGTGCGGTTTCGGTTGCACCATATCCTTCCAATATCCTGATACCAAACTTTTCAAACCATACATCACGTACGGCATCACTCACTTTCTCTGCGCCCGCAACTACATAACGCAGCCGATAAAAATCATAAGGATGAGCAAATTTAGCGTAATTGCCTAAAAACGTGCCTGTTCCGAATAGGATCGTGCAGCCTTTGTCATATATAACTTCGGGGATAATGCGGTAATGCAGAGGAGTGGGGTACAAAAACACATTCATTCCTGTCAAAATAGGCAGCAGCGTGCCACCCGTCAACCCAAACGAATGAAACATCGGCAATGCATTGAACACTTTATCGGTTGGCTGCATATCGATTACTGCGCGGATCTGCGCAACATTTGACAACAATGCTCGATGCGACAATACCACCCCTTTTGGCTTGCCTTCCGAACCTGAGGTAAACAACACCACAGCCGGATCTTCCGGATTTCCACGTGGTAAAGTCTGATTAGGAAAATAAGCTGCGGCCAAAATCCACAACTTATCAGACCAAGTCAATGCTGCTTTAATGTCTTCTAAATAATGAAACTGCACTTGTGTTAATTCCTGCGCAACAGCAACTAAATTCGCCTTTTCCAGAAATACACGTGAAGTCAACACTAGCCGTATATCCGCAGCTTTGAATGCACTTGCCATACCATCACGACCTGCGGTATGGTTAATCATTGCGGCAACCCGTCCACATGCCGACAAGCCAAATACCGACGCAACAGTCGGCGCAAGGTTAGGCAACAACACACCTATGTGCTCACCCCGTTGTGTATCACGCGACAGCACATGCCCTATTGCCATGGACAATTTAAACAACGTACGATAACTCATAGGGGCTTGCCGCATATCCTCCACGACTTTACGCCGTGCGCCATAAATCAGCATGGTTTCACGCAATGCCTGCCACAAAGTCAATCTTGGTTGCGATTGAAATAGCATCTCTTGCATCACCCGACGCAACACCTCCCCCGCCTGCTTGCGGCGCAACTTTGCACTGGGCAATGCGGGCATGGGAATATAGGTGGCGGATTGAATAAAAATTCGGATAGCAGGAAACAAGTGATGCGGGTAATTACCGGTTAAGCGACTAAAATACGAGCGCGCAGGCCCATCCAGTCGCACAGCAACAACTGCAGCGCCTGTTTTGGCGGCAATGAATGCAGTGCCGTCGTAAATCTTCATCAAACTACCTGTCAGCGTAATTCGGCCTTCTGGAAAAATCACTACAGGCCGACCACTTTCAACCAAACGCAAAATAGTTTTCATTGCCATCGGCTGCATGGGATTCACCGGCAAATAATCAACCAGTTTCAGCAAAATACGAAGCACTGGATTTTCCGCAACCCAGCTGTGCACGACGAATACCGGATTAACTGGCAAAAACAAACCCAGCAATAAGCCATCTAGAAATGACTCATGATTAGCCACAATCAAAGTGCGCGGGTGGTTAAATGCAGTTAAATCACCTTCGACTTTAACGCGAAAAACGACACGACACAGCAAACGCAAGCCATATCTCAATCCATTTCGTAACATAGCCACCTATATACTCCCAACAATATTAATTTAGCGCCATACGCCGCCAGCATCGATATAATACCGCGTAAGGAGAACAACCATGCCCATCATTTCACTCATCGCCGCCATGAGCAAAAACCACGTTATTGGCGTTAACAATACGTTACCATGGCATTTGCCTGCCGATTTGCAACACTTCAAGCAGCTCACGCTGGGCCACCCCATCATCATGGGACGTAAAACATTTGAGTCGATAGGCCGCGCATTACCTGGTCGCACCAACCTGATTATTTCTCGTAACGAGTACCCAGCACCGGCGAACTGCACGGTAGTCAGCAGCATCGAAGCAGCAATTGATTTATGTAAAAATGAAGAGGAGCTGTTTTTTATTGGCGGCGCACAGATATATCAGCAAGCCATGCATGTTGCGGATCGCTTATATCTGACTGAAATCGATACTGAATTAGCCGGCGATGCGCATTTTCCTGAGTTCGACAGTTCACAGTGGGTAGAAACCGACAGGCAGCACCACCCAGAACTACCTTTTGCATATGACTTTGTAACCTACAACCACATATAGCAGACAATAAAAAAGGCGCATAAAGCGCCTTTTTTAAATCTCTAAGAGCTTAACTCCAAGAGCGATTACCATTACCGCGGTTACCACCACCGTTGCCAGTGTTACCACCACCGTTACCGCCGCTATTGCTGCCACGGTATCCACCACCAGCACCTTGACCATCACGACGCGCACCTGAACTGCTTGCAGGGCGTGGCGCGCTATCACGGCGCGGAGCAGCAGGTGCAGAAGTTGAGTTACCCCAGCTATTACCATTTACTGCTGGTGCGGCACTGCGATCAGCACCACGGTCATTGCCGCGATTGGCAAAACCATTGTCACGATTAGCGTAGCCATTATCACGACCAGCAGAGTTACTGTCACGACTAGGGGCACCGCCATCACGATTGGCAAAACCACTCTGACCACGGTCACCATCACTACGCTGGTTATTACCGTAACCACTGCTGCGACGCTGTTCACCATAACCACCGCCACCACCTGCTGGACGACCACCGCGACCTGCCCCATTGCTAGGACGACCACCACTTGGTGCACTACCAGTACGTGGCTTGAGTTTAGGCTCAAGACCATCAATCACTTGTGCAGGAATCAGCTGACCAGTAAAACGCTCAATACGCTTCAACTGCATGGAATCACGCGGGCTCGCCAAGGAAACTGCAATACCTGATGCACCAGCACGACCAGTACGACCAATACGGTGTACATAATCTTCAGGATTCTTAGGCAAATCATAGTTAATAACGTGAGTAATACCAGGCACATCCAAGCCGCGTGCGGCCACATCAGTAGCCACTAGCAAGCGAATAGAACCTTGACGCATTTGGGTAATAGTGCGGTTACGCGCGCCTTGATGCATGTCGCCATGCAACGCTGCAACTTTATGACCAGCAGTTTGCAAATCATCAGCCAAACTATCTGCATCACGTTTGGTAGCAGTGAAAATAATCGCTTGATTAATATCAGTATCATTTACCAAGTGGGTCAGAACACGATTTTTGTGTGACAAATCGTCTACATAGTGCATGTGCTGAGTAATGTTTTCATGACGCGCTTGCTGATGCGCAACTTCGATACGCTTAGGTGATTTCAACAACTGTGTAGCCAGACGTGCGATATTGCCTTCGAAAGTCGCCGAGAACATAACTGTCTGGCGAGTAGCTGGTGTTGCCATTGCGATACGCTCTACGTCATCGAAGAAGCCCATATCCAGCATACGATCCGCTTCGTCCAAAATCAACAATTCCAAACGTGAGAAATCGATACGACCGCGTTCAATATGGTCAATCAAGCGACCTGGGGTTGCAACCAGCACTTCATAAGGCTGCGACAACATTTTGTTCTGTACTGGGTAAGGCATACCACCCAGCACGCTGACTACTTTAACGCGGCGCAGATGTGAACCGTATTTTTGCGCAGCAGCAGTCACTTGCAATGCCAATTCACGAGTAGGTGTTAACACCAGAACACGTGGGCCGCGGGCTGCGATAGGGCTAGGGGTAGATAATTTTTCCAGGGCCGGCAACATAAACGCGGCTGTTTTACCAGTACCTGTTTGTGCGGAAGCCAATAGATCATGACCTTCCAAAATCATTGGAATGGCTTGTTCTTGAATAGGGGTTGCTTGGGTATAACCTGAATCTTCTAACGCTTTGATAAGAGATTCGTTAAGACCGAGGGATGCAAAAGACATGGTATTTCCTTATAAAAATGCAAAGCATAGCCAACGTTGGGGAGGCTATGCATATAAGCCATCCACTGCCGGCGCGGGAACATCGTCGCTAACCGGGGTGGAGACTGCACTTTCAGGAAAGTTCTGCTGAAATGCTATGAGGTCAGGGATCGATGGCGTGTGATAATTGATTGATCAACACGCACCTGATTGCTATGTGAGCAACCAGAAGCCAACATTCTACACCAACCTCATAATTAATCAAGTAATTTCTTAATCTTCATAAATCTATCATACTTAACATGGTATAATTTTCGGTTTATTAAATCTGGAACTTCATAAATATGGCTCGCGCGCTCCGTAACATCGCCATCATCGCTCACGTCGATCATGGTAAAACCACTCTAGTCGACAAACTCCTGCAACAATCAGGTACGTTTGCCGCGCACCAATCCGTGACCGAACGCGTCATGGACAGCAATGACCTGGAAAAAGAACGCGGCATTACCATTACCGCTAAAAACACCGCCCTGGAATACGAAGGCAACCACATCAACATCGTTGATACCCCAGGTCACGCCGATTTCGGTGGTGAAGTTGAGCGCGTGCTTTCTATGGTTGACGGTGTATTGCTACTAATCGATGCGGTTGATGGCCCTATGCCACAAACCCGCTTTGTTACCCGCAAAGCATTAGCATTAGGTTTGAAGCCTATCGTTGTTGTTAACAAAGTTGACCGTCCTGGCGCGCGTCCTGATTTCGCTGTTAATGCGACTTTCGATTTGTTCGACAAATTAGGCGCAACTGAAGAGCAGCTGGATTTCCCAGTGGTTTACGCGTCAGCACTGAATGGCTTCGCCATGATGAACATGAGCGAAACCAGCGACAACATGCGCGCACTGTTCGAAACCATCCTTAGCCACGTACCTGCGCCACCTGGCGACCCTGAAGCGCCATTACAATTGCAAATTACCGCGCTGGATTATTCCAGTTTCGTTGGCCGCATTGGTATTGGTCGTATCAGCAATGGCCGCATCAAACCAGGCCAAAGCGTAGTGGTCATGGCTGGTCCTGATGGCACCCCTAAAACAGGTCGTATCAACCAGGTTCTGGGTTTCCAAGGTCTGAACCGCGTTCTGGTTGATGATGCTGAAGCCGGTGACATCGTTATTATTAACGGTCTAGAAGACATTGGTATCGGCGTAACCATTTGCGATAAAGAAAATCCGCAGCCATTAGAAATGCTCAAGGTGGATGAACCCACTCTGACCATGACTTTCCAGGTAAACAGCTCACCATTGGCAGGCACAGAAGGCAAATTCGTTTCCAGCCGCCAAATTCGCGAACGCCTGAACAAGGAATTGCTCACCAACGTCGCACTGAAAGTAGAAGACACTGACGACGCAGATACATTCCTGGTTTCAGGTCGCGGCGAATTGCATTTGACTATTTTGTTGGAAAACATGCGTCGCGAAGGCTTTGAAATTGCGGTATCCAAACCTCGCGTAGTGTTCAAGGAAATCAACGGTGAAAAGTGCGAGCCATACGAAGCACTCACCATTGACGTAGAAGAAGTCAATCAAGGCGCGATCATGGAAGAGCTCGGTCGTCGTCGTGGTGATTTGCAAGACATGTCACCTGATGGTCAAGGTCGTGTGCGTTTGGAGTATCGCATCCCTGCGCGTGGCTTGATTGGTTTCCAATCAGAATTCATGACATTGACACGCGGCACCGGCATCATGGCTCACGTGTTCGATGATTATGGTCCAATGAAAGCCGATATGCCTACCCGTCGTAACGGCGTGCTGATTTCTCAAGAGCAAGGTGATGCGGTCGCTTATGCATTGTGGAAACTGGAAGATCGCGGCCGTATGTTTGTGTCCCCGGGCGACAAACTTTACGAAGGCATCATTATCGGTATCCATAGCCGCGACAACGATTTGGTAGTAAACCCTATCAAGGGCAAACAACTTACCAACGTGCGCGCATCAGGTACAGATGAAGCGGTTCGCCTCACACCTGCGATGAAAATGACACTGGAATCTGCAGTTGAGTTTATCGAAGATGATGAATTGGTGGAAATCACCCCTATCTCTATTCGTATCCGCAAACGCTATTTGACTGAAAACGAACGCAAACGCAACCGTTAAAATCCAAGTAGTGCACTAGAGGTGGAATCGCTAACGCGACTCCACCTTTTGCGTTTATAACAAACACGCTTAAGGCTTTATTTAGTCGGCTTTTCATGCTATTTTTAGCAAAATTTTTTACTTAAAAACTGGAGTATTAACATGGCAATTGAACGCACTTTATCTATTATCAAACCTGACGCAGTCGCTAAAAACGTAATCGGTCAAATCTACCAACGTTTTGAAGGCGCCGGCTTAAAAGTAATCGCTGCTCGCATGATGCATCTTTCACGCGCTGAAGCCGAAGGCTTTTACGCTGTGCACAAAGAACGCCCATTCTTTAAAGACCTGGTTGATTTCATGATTTCAGGTCCAGTAATGGTACAAGCATTGCAAGGCGAAAACGCAATGCAAGTTAACCGCGATTTGATGGGTGCAACCGATCCTAAAAAAGCTGACAAGGGCACTATCCGTGCTGACTTTGCTGACAGCATAGATGCTAACGCTGTGCACGGTTCTGATTCAGTAGAGAATGCAGCTATCGAAATCGCCTACTTCTTCCCAGCATTAAACGTTTATTCACGTTAATCACACATGCCCGTTAATCTGCTCGATTACGACTTGCCTGGCTTAACCAGCTATTTTGCCGAACTAGGTGAAAAGCCGTTTCGTGCCAAGCAAGTACTACGTTGGCTGCACCACTACGGCGCAGCAGACTTTGAGCAGATGACGGACTTGGCAAAATCTCTCCGCACCAAGCTGAATGACGTTGCCAGCATAGTTCCGCCACAAATGATGGCAGAACAAGCGTCGATTGATGGCACGCGTAAATGGCTGCTTGATGTCGGCAGCATGAACGGTGTGGAGACCGTATTTATTCCCGATGATGGGCGTGGCACATTGTGCATTTCGTCCCAAGTCGGGTGCGCGCTTGAATGCACTTTTTGCTCTACAGGCAGACAGGGCTTCAATCGTAATTTAAGCGTGGCCGAAATTATCGGTCAGCTATGGTGGGCGAATCGCGCATTAGGGCACGACCCTAAAGGCGACCGCACCATCACCAACGTCGTCATGATGGGCATGGGCGAACCTTTGGCAAACTATGCCAATGTGGTCACCGCACTTAACCTCATGCTTGATGATAACGCTTACGGCCTGTCACGTCGCCGCGTCACGGTGAGCACTTCAGGTCTAGTACCTGCGATGGACAGATTGCGTGAAGATTGCCCCGTAGCACTCGCAGTTTCGCTACATGCGCCTAACGACAAACTGCGCGATGAAATTGTCCCAATTAATAAAAAATATCCGCTAGCAGAACTCATGGCAGCTTGCCAGCGCTACCTGGAAAAAGCACCGCGGGACTTTGTCACTTTTGAATACGTCTTGCTCGATGGCATCAATGATCAACCCAGCCATGCGCATCAACTCGTACAACTGGTAAAAGATGTACCGTGCAAATTCAATCTCATTCCATTTAACCCATTTCCCAATTCGGGTTATTTGTGCTCTAAATCGGACGCAATTCGCCGTTTCCGTGATATTTTGATGCAGGCTGGCCACGTTGTTACCACACGCAAAACACGTGGTGAGGATATTGATGCAGCTTGTGGACAACTCGCAGGACAGGTTCAGGACAAAACTAAACGCGTATTACGCCGTATCGAGGTGAATCAATGAACAAAATTATTGCCTTATTAACATTAGGTAGCTTGATGTTGTTCAATATCGTTGTACATGCTGACGATAGCCAACTTACCAATGAACAAAAACGCGCACGCATCCATACGGAGTTAGGCGCTGCTTACTTTAATCGAGCTCAGTATGCTGTCGCACTAGACGAGCTGCGAGAAGCACTTGCTGCTGATAACCGCTATGCCACTGCTTATAGCATCATGGGTCTGGTTTATATGGAACTAAAAGAAGAAAAACCAGCAGATGATAATTTCCGCAGAGCAATCGAATTAGCACCAGGCGACTCTGACATACATAATAATTATGGCTGGTATTTATGCACCCGTAAACGCTTTGACGAATCCCTGATACAGTTCAATACCGCTCTCGGCAATCCACTCTACACGACCCCAGAGCGCGCAATGACCAACGCCGGCATCTGCTCTATGCAAGCCAATAAAATCGAGCAGGCACAGGGATATCTGGAAAAGTCACTCAAATTACAACCTAATCAGGCACAGGCACTTACCAAACTAGGGCAGATTTATTTCCAGCAAGGCCGATATTTTGAAGCACACACTTTGATTGACCGTTTTTTTGCAAATAACCAACCCACTGCCGAAGCGCTCTGGCTGGGTGTGCGTGTCGCACGCAAACAAGGCAATAAAGATGAGGAAGCCAGTTTTGCACTGCAACTGCGACGATTGTTCGCAGATGCGCCTGAAACTCAGTTGCTACTACAAGGGAAGTTTGAGTAATGCATGAGGATGAATTAACTGTAGATACACTTTCTGTCGGTGCGCAATTATGCCAAGCGCGTACTGCAATGCAGCTAAGCATGATGGATATCGCACAGCATCTCAAAATTTCGCCCCAGCAGATAGCACTCATAGAAGACGATGACTTCAACACTATCGGCTTAGTATTCAGCCGCGGTTTTGTACGTCAATATGCGCGCCATGTTGGCATGGATGCTGACAGTCTTGTTGCTGCCATGGCGGGTAACCTGCAACGAAAAACTGAATCTCTCAGCATACATAACGAAGAAATACCCCTGGGTAAAGGTTTGTCGAAATACTGGCTAGTTCTATTCATCGCCGCTATTACTTTAGTTATTGGGATACCGCTAGCCCTTTACTACTGGCTATCTAGTGATACTGTACCGATAACGCTCAGCAAATCCGTGGCTACGCCCGCTCCTGTCGTCGCCCCAGTAAAGCAGGCTTCAACACCAGCTGCACCACCCGTCACTCCGTTGCCGGCAGAGAGCAAGGATACAGCAGCGAATAGCGATGCATCCAATGTAGTAGCGGCCACTACGGATATAGCTACAGGACGTATGTCGTTCAAATTTGACACTGACTCATGGGTTGAAATCCGTGATGGTAGCAATCATGCGGTGTTGTCTCACTTATACCGTGCAGGTGAAACCGCTGAAATTTCAGGCACCCCGCCGTTGTCGCTAGTCATCGGCAATGCTGCAAAAGTCAGCCTGCAATACAACGACCAACCAGTGGATTTAAAACCCCACACCGGCGTAACCGTCGCCAGAGTTACATTAAAGTAGAGATTATGTTTAATACTAAACTTCCTCGTCATGCTACCCGCAAAGTTTGGGTAGGCAACATTGCCGTTGGCGGCGATGCGCCTGTCGCTGTACAGTCCATGACCAACACCGACACCGCTGATATCGCCGGCACGGTCGAACAGACTTACGCGCTGTGGCAAGCTGGTTCCGAGATGGTGCGGATTACTGTCAACACCCTGGAAGCAGCGCAAGCCGTGCCACACATCCGTGATGCGCTGGCGAAAATGGGCTGTGATGTACCACTTATCGGCGACTTCCATTTTAATGGCCACAAGCTCCTCACCAGCGTGCCTGAGTGCGCCGAAGCACTGGCAAAATACCGTATCAATCCGGGCAATGTCGGCAAAGGCAGCAAACGCGACGAACAATATGCCGCGATGATAGAGACCGCGTGCCGTTATGACAAACCCGTGCGCATTGGCGTCAATTGGGGCAGCCTGGATCAAGCTCACTTGGCGCGGATGATGGATGAAAATGCCCGGCGCGCACAGCCATTTGAACCTGAATGGGTGATGCGCGAAGCGCTCATTACGTCCGCGCTAGAATCCGCACAAAAAGCTGAAGAAATTGGTTTGGCACGCGACAAAATCATCCTGTCGTGCAAACTCTCGGGCGTACAAGATTTAATCAGCACTTACCGCGAACTTGCCTCACGCTGCGATTACCCGCTGCATTTAGGTTTAACCGAGGCCGGCATGGGCTCTAAAGGCATAGTCGCCTCTACCGCTGCGCTAGCTGTACTATTGCAAGAAGGCATAGGCGATACTATCCGCATTTCGCTAACTCCGGCACCAGGGGGTGACCGCAGTCAGGAAGTCATCGTCGCCCAGGAAATATTACAAACCATGGGCTTGCGCTCATTTACGCCTATGGTTGTCGCCTGTCCGGGTTGCGGACGTACCACCAGCACCGTATTTCAGCATTTGGCCCAAGACATACAACGCTATTTGCGCGACCAGATGCCCACTTGGCGTAATCAATATCCTGGTGTTGAAGCCATGCATGTTGCCGTGATGGGCTGCGTAGTAAACGGTCCTGGCGAATCCAAACACGCCAATATCGGCATTAGCCTGCCAGGTACAGGTGAAGTGCCTGTTGCACCGGTGTATGTAGATGGACAAAAAACTGTCACCCTCAAAGGCGAACATATCGCTGAAGAATTCCAGGCCATTGTTGAAGATTACGTCCATAGCCACTATGGCACTGGCGCACCCGCAACAATCAACAAAACTATTCCTATACACAGTATTTAAGCATGAGCCAAACCATACAAGCCATACGCGGGATGAACGACATCCTGCCCGACATCACTCCTCGCTGGCAGCATTTTGAGGCTATCGTTGCTGATTGGCTCGCCGCCTATGGCTACCACGAAATTCGTACGCCCATCGTTGAACAAACCAGCTTGTTCAAACGCGCCATCGGCGAAGTTACCGACATCGTCGAAAAAGAAATGTACTCATTTGAAGATGCGCTCAATGGCGAACATTTGTCGCTACGCCCAGAAGGCACAGCCGCCTGTGTACGTGCAGTCATACAGCACAATTTAATCTACAATGCCCCGCAACGCTTGTGGTATGCAGGGCCGATGTTCCGTCATGAACGCCCACAAAAAGGTCGTTATCGCCAGTTTCATCAAGTCGGTGTAGAGTCGCTCGGTTTTGCTGACGCGGACATGGACGCTGAACACATCATCATGACCGCTGATTTATGGAAACGCCTGGGCCTGTCCAATATCACCCTGGAAATCAACTCCCTGGGAGATGCCGCCGCACGCACACGTCACCGCACCCGTCTTATCAGCTATCTGGAAGCTCACGCTGATCAGCTTGATGAAGACGCAAAACGCCGTTTGCATACTAACCCGCTACGCATACTCGACACCAAGAATCCTGCCATGCAAAATTTGGTCGATGCCGCTCCCAGACTCTATGATGATCTGGACGAAGCTGCTTTGGCGCACTTTGAACAGGTACAAACCATTTTGCGTGCGCACAATATCGAATACCGCATCAATCCCCGCCTGGTTCGTGGGTTGGATTACTATAACTACACCGTATTTGAATGGATTACCGATCAACTCGGCACTCAAGGTACCGTGTGTGCCGGTGGGCGTTATGACAGCTTAATCGAACAAATCGGGGGAAAACCTGCACCTGCATGTGGTTACGCCATGGGCATAGAGCGCCTGTTAGCGCTGATTGAAGCCAACGATATCCCAGCCCCCACCGCCAAACTCGATGCCTACATTGTTCATCAAGGCACAGCTGCCAGCGTATACGCATGGCAGGTTGCAAGTGAGTTGCGCGCTGCAGGATTAAATATAGTCCTGCATTGTGGTGGTGGCAGTTTCAAATCACAAATGAAAAAAGCCGACGCCAGCAGCGCGGCGTTTGCCTGTATCATAGGCGACGACGAAGCCGAACAAGCGCAAATCAGCTTAAAATCTCTACGCAATGCCGCAGAGCAAATTAGCTGCTCCCCAGCGCAAGCCATTAGCCTATTAACATCAAGGAATTAACATGTCACTCGACCTGGAAGAACAAGAAAAACTGGACGCGCTTAAAGACGCATGGAAACGTTATGGCAACCTGATCGTTGGTGCGCTTAGCATTGCTGCAATCAGCTATGCTGGATGGCAATGGTGGCAACACAACCAGCAGCAAAAAAATGCCGAAGCCGCTGTTTTATATAGCGCATTACAAACTGCGCAGAAGGCTCAGCAAACCAGAATCGTTACCGACAGTGCGAAAACCCTGACTGAAAAATACGGTAACACTGCCTACGCTGCCCGCGCTGCGCTGATTGCCGCTGCGAGCAACGTACAGGCACAGGACAGCAAAACCGCTAAAGTCGAACTGCAGTGGGTACTCGACCACAGCAAAGAGGACGCAATTAAATCAGTTGCAGCATTACATCTGGCGCAAATTTTATTTGATGAAAACGACCTGAACGGTGCATTAGCGCTGCTCAACGCGACACATGATGAAGCGTATGCAGATTTATACAACGACCTCAAAGGCGACATTCTCGCTGCACAGAACAAACAGGAAGACGCCCGTGCAGCCTATAAAATCGCTTTGGCGAAATTAGCAGTCGACAGCCCTTATCGCCAAGTGCTCACCATTAAACTCAACGCTGTTGCTGGAGTAACGCCGCAATGAATATCCGTTTAAGTATACTAAGCATCGCTGTAGTCGCTGGATTAACTGGTTGCGCTGGTGTGACCAAAAACATGAATCCTGCGAACTGGTTTAGCAGTAGCACGCCGGTAGAAAAACCCGCGGCACTCGTCGATTTCAAACCCAGCGCTGTCGTCAAGACTAACTGGCACGCCGGCGTGGGCGAAAGCAAACAAATTGCTTTTGCTCCGGCGATTGTGATCGACTCGCTCTATGCTGCCAACGCCAAGGGGCAATTAACCCGCCTCAACCCCGCCACGGGCAAAACAGACTGGCAAGTTGACACTGGCACGCCGCTCACCGCAGGTGTAGGTGCAAGCATAGACAATGAATATGTGGGCACCTCCAGAGGTGACGTCATTGCCTACGACGACACAGGTAAAAAACGCTGGACCACGCACTTGTCCAGCACGGTGCTCGGCGTACCTAAAGCAGCTGAAGGCATCGTTGTAGTGCGCACTGAAGACGGCCATATTTATGGCTTGAGTGCCGACGATGGCGTACAAAAATGGATGTATCAGCGCGTATTACCTGCGCTTATCCTGCGTAGCCAAGCCAGTTTGTTAGTGACCAAAGGCGCTATCTTTGCTGGTTTTCCTGGCGGCAAATTAGTTGCTCTGGCACTCGACACTGGCAATGTAGGCTGGGAAGTCAACGTTGCGCAACCACGTGGCTCGTCTGAAATTGAGCGTGTCAGCGATGTCACCAGCATGCCGGTTATTGACGACAAGCAAGTCTGCGCAGTCGCTTATCAGGGCCGCGTTGCTTGCTTCGAGATCCGCACTGGGACTTTGTTATGGGCGAAAGAAATCTCCAGCACTGCGGGTTTGGCAATGGATATGGACAACATTTATGTCAGCGACACTAAAGGCAATGTTGTTGCCTTGGACAAAACTCGCGGCACCAGTGTGTGGAAACAGACACAATTACAAAACCGCCGTCTCACCGCACCACGTCGCATAGGTAACTATCTGGCCGTAGGCGATTTCGAAGGTTATGTACATTTAATGGCGCTGGATGATGGCCATATGGTAGCCCGTGCTGCCACTGACGGCTCCGCCATCATCAGCCAGCCACAAGATAAAAGCGACAATATCGTCGTGCAAACAGCCAAGGGTGGAATTTATGCCCTTACTGTTCAATAAGCGGGCAGATTACGCCCGTTTATTTAGTTTTTTAAGGTCAACATGAAACCCACTATAGTACTCGTCGGTCGTCCTAACGTCGGCAAATCAACTTTATTCAACCGCCTCACCAAAACGCGTGATGCGATTGTTGCAGACATCCCAGGCCTTACCCGCGATCGCCATTATGGCCACGGCAAAGTCGGTAGCAAACCTTACCTAGTCGTCGATACCGGCGGCTTTGAGCCTGTCGTCAAGGACGGCATCATGCACGAAATGGCGAAACAGACCTTGCAAGCCATTGATGAAGCCGATGTCATTTTGTTCATGGTGGATGTACGCACTGGATGCACCGCTCAAGACAAAATCATTGCTGACCGCCTGCGCCGCTGCAGCTGCCCTGTGCATCTGGTCGTCAACAAAGCCGAAGGTATGCGGCGTGAAGTCGTTACCGCCGAGTTCCATGAATTAGCCCTGGGTACACCGATGGCAATTTCCGCCAGCCATGGTGAAGGTGTCACTGACCTTGTAGAGATCGCGCTAGAACACATTCCCGATTTAGTCGAGGAAGAAGAAGAAACCAAGCACCCAAGAATTGCCCTCATTGGTCGTCCCAATGCGGGGAAATCAACACTGGTAAACAGCTTTCTCGGAGAAGAACGCGTTATCGCATTTGACCAGCCAGGCACGACTCGCGACAGTATCCATATCGACTTTGAACGCAACGGCAAACCTTACACCCTGATTGACACCGCCGGCGTACGCCGCCGTGGCAAAGTGTTTGAAGCGATAGAAAAATTCTCTGTTATCAAAACCTTGCAAGCCATCGATGACTGTAATGTGGTTATTCTGGTGTTAGACGCGCAAGCCGACATTTCCGATCAGGATGCCCACCTCGCAGGCTTCATCCTCGATGCAGGTCGTGCGCTGGTAGTCGCAGTCAACAAATGGGATGGCATGAGCGACTATCAACGCGACTGTGTCAAACGCGATATTTCACGCAAACTGCAGTTTTTAGAGTTTGCCAAATTCCATTATATCTCTGCACTCAAGGGCACAGGACTGAACCCATTGCTAGTCTCAGTGGATGCCGCGTATGCTGCCGCCATGGCGAAACTATCCACACCACAGCTAACCCGCGTCCTCATTGACGCAGTTGCCGCGCATCAGCCGCCTAAAACTGGCCCGTTCCGCCCTAAGCCGCGCTATGCTCACCAGGGCGGCATGAATCCACCGCTCATCATCGTTCACGGTAGCGCACTGGACAAAATCAGCGACAGCTATAAACGCTATCTGGAAAAAACCTTTGTGCAAGCTTTCAAGCTACAGGGTACACCGCTGAAAGTACAATTTAACGTCGGCCATAACCCGTTTGCCGATAAAAAGCCCGCACCACTCACCCCCGCAGAAGAAAAAGCAGCCCACCGCAAACGTCGTACAGGCCGCAAGCTGTACGGCAAACAGCGTAAAAAAGATTAACATTCGCACATTGCTTTGCGATTACAATGGTTCATCTAATACCCAATGGATATTTAATGGACACAGCTACAGTTTGGTTTGTAATCGCAAGCATACTCATCATTTTTGAACTATTTACGGGCACGTTTTACTTGCTCGTATTCGGTTGCGCGGCGCTGGCAGCTGCAGGCATTGCCTATACTGGGCTAGACCTGATCGCACAATGCGTAACCGCCGCACTTATCGCCACCAGTGGCGTACTTTGGCTACGTAACCGCCCTGAATCCAAAAGCAGCAGCACCAACAACCTGGATCAAAATCAGACAGTAGAAATCATCACCTGGCTCAGCGACACGGAAGCACGCGTACGTTATCGCGGTACCGAATGGGATGCCAAGCTGGTTGCCAATGGCAGTAACCGCGATGCGCATTACCTCATTCATGAAACCCTAGGCAATACCCTGATTATCAAACCCATAAAATAAAAGGAGCGCAGCATGGAATTTGCTTTATTTCTGTTATTCGTGGCCGTTGTTTTCGCCGCCAGCGCCATCAAGATAGTGCCGCAACAGAATTCCTGGGTCATTGAACGCCTGGGGCGCTATCACGCCAGTTTGCAACCCGGCTTGAATATCGTTATCCCCTTTGTTGACCGCGTCGCCTACAAGCACCTGTTAAAAGAAGTGCCACTGGACGTACAACCGCAGATTTGCATCACTAAAGACAATACTCAGGTGCAAATCGACGGGGTCATTTTCTATCAGGTAACCGATCCGCGCCTGGCCAGCTATGGCACCGCTAATTTCCAGCTCGCCATCGTCCAGCTGGCACAAACCAGCCTGCGTTCAGAATGCGGCAAACGAGAACTGGACAGACTGCTGGAAGAGCGCAACGACATCAACCGTGCCGTCATCGCAGCACTAGACGAAGCCAGCCCGAACTGGGGCGTTAAAGTATTGCGCTATGAAATTAAAGACATCACCCCACCCGATGCCGTATTGAAATCCATGCAAACGCAAATCACCGCAGAACGCGAAAAACGCGCCTTGGTTGCCCAATCCGAAGGCAAGCGTCAGGAAGAAATCAACCTTGCCGAAGGTTCCATGACCGCAGCCATCCGCGAATCTGAAGGACAAAAACAGGCCGCCATCAACAACGCCCAAGGTCAGGCACAAGCCATCATGCTTACTGCCACTGCGACAGCAGAAGCCATCCGTAAAGTCGCCGCCGCCCTCAGCGAACCGGGTGGCATGGAAGCCGTCAACCTCAAAGTCGCCGAACAATACATCGCCGCCTTCGGCAATATCGCCAAACAGGGCAACACCCTGATTATTCCTGGGGATTTATCCAATATGGGCAGTTTGGTTGCCAGTGCGATGGAGATTGTGAAGCAAAAGCATTAATTCAATTTGAATTTTCCTGATGTTATAAAGGTCATGGGTTGCGTTCATTTAACCAATTGAGATAATCTGAGGGCCAATAAATGCTCAGCTTGCTTAACATTTGGATACAATTTATAGCATGCCTAGCCCTGATAGGTTGGGGAGGCGTCAAACTGTCCCGTTATGGTGACGTCATCGCCGAAAAAACTGGTATGGGAGGCACCTGGATCGGTCTGGTGCTGATGGCAACAGTGACTTCCCTGCCCGAGCTGATAACTGGAGTGAGTGCTGTCAGTATTGCGAATAGCCCAGATATCGCAGTAGGTGATGCGCTGGGAAGCTGTGTGTTTAACTTGCTGATTATTGTGGTGCTGGATTTCCTTTACCGCAAAGAGTCTGTCTATACCCGAGCCAGCCAGGGACATGTGCTTTCGGCCGGTTTTGGCATTCTCCTGATTGGCTTTACAGGTTTCAATATCCTGCTGTCCACCAACGGCACCTTGCCGTCGTTTTGGCATGTAGGCATCTATACTCCGATAATTATTGGGCTCTACGTGATTGCCATGCGTACGGTATTCCGCTACGAACGTGAACATTTCAGTGAGAGCGCGGAAGCCACTGCTGAACGCTACCCTAGTCTCACGCTTCAGCTAGCCGCTTTACGCTACACAGGTGCTGCCAGCATAGTGGTAATGGCCGCATTATGGCTGCCATTTGTAGGTAAAGAAATTGCTTTGTATATGGGCTGGCATCAGAGTTTTGTCGGCACGCTGTTCATTGCATTTGCCACATCAGTACCCGAGCTGGCAGTCACCATAGGTGCATTGCGCATTGGTGCAATCGATATGGCCATAGGTAACGTACTGGGAAGCAATCTGTTCGATATATTAATCTTGGCGATAGACGACCTCTTGTACATGCCTGGCCCACTGTTTTCTTTTGTTTCGCCTGCGCATGCGGTAACAGCGCTTTCTGCGATGATGATGACAGGCGTGGCAATCATCGGCTTGCTGTACCGACCTAAAACACGCGTCTTCAAGACTGTTGGCTGGGCGAGCCTATTCCTGTTTTCTCTGTACCTACTAAATACTTACGTTATTTACCTCTATGCTAACTAACAGGAAAATCGGCAGTAGCGTTTGCAAAGGATATCACTATGGCGAATAAATCGTTAAATACAAAATCCCACCCGTCACCTGCCTGGCATGGGCTGTCTGCCGAAGACAGTATCCAGCAGCTTGAAACCGATGCGCAAGCAGGACTTGCTCCGGCAGAAGTTAGTGCAAGGCTGGCGAGATATGGGAGCAATGTGCTGCTGGAAAAACCCAAGCGCAGTCTGTTGCGCATGCTATTCGACCAGTTTGCCGATTTCATGATACTGGTGTTGATAGGCGCAGCGATTATCTCGGGCATGATCGGCGATGCCAGCGACACCATTGCGATTATTGTGATTGTGGCTTTGAACGCAGTAATCGGGTTTGTCCAGGAGTTCCGTGCAGAGCGCGCGATGGCTGCACTTAAAGCAATGGCTGCAGTAAGCGCCAAAGTGATACGCCAAAAAGAATCTATAACTTTGCCTGCCAGCGACATTGTGCCGGGAGATATAGTGATACTGGAAGCAGGCAATGTGGTGCCCGCAGATTTACGCTTATTGGAGGCGGCTCAACTTAAAGTGGATGAAGCTACCTTGACGGGGGAATCCTCGACCGTCGAAAAGCACACGCGCGCGCTGACTGAGAAAGATATGCCGCTGGGTGATCGCAAGAATCTGACTTACAAAGGTACTGTCGTCACCTACGGCAGAGGGCTGGGGGTAGCGGTGGCGACCGGAATGGACACAGAACTGGGCAAGATCGCTGCATCCCTGCAGGAAGATGGCGAGATCAAGACGCCCTTGCAAAAACGACTGGCTAAATTTGGCCAACGCTTAGCGCTGGTGGTGCTGGCAATCAGCGCCATCGTGTTTGTGGTAGGTGTGATGCGCGGGGAACCGGCAATACTGATGTTCCTGACTGCGATTAGTCTGGCGGTTGCGGCGATTCCGGAAGCATTGCCGGCTGTCGTCACCATCGCGCTGGCCTTGGGTGCACGCAAAATGGTGAAAAAACACGCGCTGATTCGCCGCCTGCCCGCAGTGGAGACATTGGGCTCAGTCACCTATATCTGCTCAGACAAAACTGGCACGCTCACACAGAACAAGATGAAAGCAGAAGAAATATTTGCCGATGGCGAATTGCTGCGTGAGTGGCGTAAGCGCGACAACAATGATGTGTGGGCGCTGCTGTTTAAAGCGTTGGCGCTAAGCAATGATGCAAGCCACAGCCAGAATGAAAAACCGAGCGGAGATCCCACCGAAGTGGCTTTGTATTGTGCCGCGTTAGGTGCAGGATTTGAAAAAGCCGCACTTGAGATCGAATCACCCCGCCTGCTGGAATTGCCGTTTGATTCGGAACGCAAGCGCATGACCACCTTCCATCGCGACCCACAAGGCGCGATAGCTTTCACCAAAGGCGCACCGGAAAGCATACTTACACGTTGCATCAGCATGCTCACCGCAAGTGGCGAAGTACCCATGCCCGCAGCATCTATGCTGGAAAATGTGGAACGCATGGCGGCCGATGGTTTGCGGGTGCTGGCCGTGGCTTACCGAGTCTGGCCTGCGCTACCCGATGTGGGCGACGCCGAGGAAATCGAAAGCAAGCTGATATTCCTCGGACTGGTAGGTTTGATGGATCCGCCTCGGGATGAGGCCAAAGAGGCAGTTTCATTATGTCAGACGGCAGGCATTATCCCGGTCATGATTACTGGCGATCACCCCGCCACGGCACTGGCTATCGCCAAGCGTTTAGGTATTGCGTCTGATGACGGCCGAGTGATGACCGGGACGGAGCTCTCCCAGTTGAGTCAGGCAGCGTTTGAGGCACAAGTGCTCGATATCCGTGTTTATGCGCGTGTCGATCCGCAGCAGAAAATCAAGATCGTCCGCGCACTGCAGGACAAAGGCGAATTTGTAGCGATGACCGGTGATGGCGTCAACGATGCCCCCGCCCTCAAGCGCGCCGATATTGGCGTGGCAATGGGCAAAGGCGGCACCGATGTGGCACGCGAAGCATCTGCTCTGGTACTGCTCGACGATAATTTCGCCACCATCGTGCATGCAGTGCGTGAGGGGCGGCGCATCTTCGATAACATCCGCAAGTTCATCAAATACACCATGACCAGCAATGCCGGGGAAGTATGGACTATTTTTCTGGCGCCATTCATGGGCTTGCCTATTCCATTGCTGCCTATCCATATCCTGTGGATCAATCTGGTAACTGACGGACTGCCAGGACTCGCACTGACTGCCGAACCCGAAGAGCAAGGCATCATGCGACGCCCGCCACGCCCGCCACAGGAAAGTATTTTTGCCCACGGCATGTGGCAACATATGCTGTGGGTGGGATTGCTCATGGGCGGCGTGTCGCTGGTCACCCAGGCCTGGGCATATCATACCGGCTCCGCACATTGGCAAACCATGGTATTTACCGTGCTGTGTTTGTCGCAAATGGGGCATGTAATGGCAATCCGCTCCGAACAGGAATCCCTGTTTAAAATCGGTATTTTTTCCAATCCTTTATTAATAGGTGCGGTGGCGCTGACCTTTGCGCTGCAAATGGCGACGATTTATGTGCCATTCCTGCACCCGATTTTCAAAACGGAAGCTTTAAATGCCGATGAGCTGATTTTGTGCATAGGACTTTCAACAGTCGTATTTTTTGCTGTGGAAATTGAGAAGTGGTTAGTGCGCAAAGGTGTGCTCTATCAAGACGAATCCAAGGAAATTCACCCAGCCTGACACACACCAGACTAATGGGATTAAGCACATTTAAGACAAATCGAAATTACCGCTCCAGCTGCAACGCCTTGGCCAATCCAATATTGGCATTAAGCATGCTCCGCGTGAGCATTTTTGCTTCATTAATCTGCGCAGCGGTAAATTGTTTACCAAGTTTATCCCGGTTGTCTGCAGCTTGATGAGCCGGTGCAGCTTCGGTCATAGCCGCAGCATTGTAAAGCGCATAGGCTGCAATTGTATTCTGAGGAATTTGCTCACCTTGTTCATACAGGCTGGCCAGGCTCATAAAGGCTATCGTATTACCCTGGTCAGCTGATTTTATGTAATAGCCTAATGCAAGGTTGATGTTTTCCGGGATGCCCATGCCGTTGGCATAGATGTAACCCAGCTGATATTGCGCCATGGCATGGCCTTGCCTAGCGGCCATCTGGTAATAGCGGATGGCTTCTAAATAGTTCGGCTTCACGCTCCGCCCCTGGGCATACATTAAACCCAGATTATATTGGGCTGGCGCATAGCCCTGCCGGGCAGATTTCTGATAGTTATGTTCAGCTAATTCACTGTCTGCGACCGCCCCCTGAGCATGGTCGTACATATAAGCGAGCTGGTATTGTGCGAGCATGTCACCCTGATCGGCAGCTTGCTGGAAATAGTTCAATGCAAGTGGGTAGTTTTGTGGTCTGCCCTGGCCGTAATAAGCCATGTAGCCCAAGCTGGCCTGTGCATCGCTATTACCGAGTTGCGCGGATTTTTCCAGCCATCTGATTGCAATGGCATAATCCTGCGCTACGCCCTGACCATAAGCGTACAGCGTGCCGAGATTGTATTGAGCAATCGCATTATCTTGCTCCGCTGCGGTTTGATATAGCTGCGACGCAATCGTAAAATTTTGTGAAACGCCACGCGCATTAGCGTACATATAACCCAGATTGGTCTGTGCTTGTGCATTGCCTTGTGACGCCGCCTTTTGCAGCCAGACAATAGCGATAGCGTAGTCAGTGCTACCCAATACCCCGTTAGCGTACATAGCACCCAAATCAGCCTGTGCCTGTGCATTGCCCTGCTCGGCCGCTTGCTGGAACCAGCGTGCAGCGACAACGTAGTCCTGAGTGACGCCCAGCCCCTTGGCATACATCAAACCCAGGCTAAATTGAGCTACAGCCAAGCCTTGATTGGCTGCGCGCTGTAACCACTCCAGCGCAACATCATCGTTCTGTGCTACACCTTTGCCATTGGCGTACATTATTCCTAACTTATATTGCGCGTTGGCATAACCACGCTCAGCGGCAGCTGCATAGTAGCGGGCGGCACTGACATCACTTGCCTCCATCCCTTTGGCTGTTTCATAAAAATAACCCAGACTATAGAGTGCCTGTGTATTCCCCTGTTCAGCGGCTTTTTCATACCAGCGTCGTGCCAAGTCATAGCTTAGTGGCACGCCTTTGCCATTGGCATGCATGAAACCCAGATTAGTTTGCGCACGCGCATCGCCCTGATCTGCGGCTTTCTGGTACCACAACACGGCGCTGGCATCGCTCTGAGGGACAACGCGCCCTTGTTCACTCAACAAGCCCATGGCGAATTGAGCCGATGCAACGCCGTGATTCGCGGCCCGATGCAATTGTTGTAAAGCAGATTTGCTGCCCGCCGCCGCTTGTTTTACTGTCAGCGCAATATCAGCAGCCTCATTAGCCAGACTAATGTCGGTACATATCGCTATGTTGAGCAAAAAAGCCAGGCAGAATTTTTTAGAGTAGGTCATATCACAGCACGCGGCTCCATCAGTTGGGCAGTGAAGATATAGATAGCAAATAGCGTCACTGTTGCAAGCACTTACTCGATTTCTACCTTTAACCACACGCCACGCTGGGCTTGTTGCGATTCGCTACCTCGCCCCACTAACTGCCCTGTTGATTGGGTGTTGCTGCTGTCCGTACCGCCGATATGCACCCACTCGCCCAGTCTGGTTTGTACCGTGGTGGTAAGTTGCTGAATGTTGCGGTTGCCATATTGCCCAGCTTGCGCGCTGGTTTGTTGCGGGCTGATGTCCAGGGTGACGCGCTCGCCGGTTAAGTGCGGAGTGGCATAGAAGCCTGAGCCCAGGTCTTGGTAAACAGTGGCAGTAGAAACTATGGCGCCATTCACGCCATACTGAATACTCTGCATCGCCATGGGCACTGAGACGCCCGCATTTATGTACGCCGCCCCGCCGTCGATGACACGCACCATTTGATCAGCGGATTCACGACTGCTACGCTGGCTGTTTTGCACATCCAGATTGACATTGCCATCACTCAACCGTGCAGTTGGGCGCTGGTGGTTGGGAACGGCTATGTTAACGCCACCCAAGTTGATCCGCCCATTGACATTAACACCACGATTTTGCTGTTGCTGATCCATATGTTGCCGTACATAAATCACCAATTGGCGCGGCGCCTGATCTATACGCGCTAATACCGCTTTGATTTGTGCGCGATTTTTGGCAGATGCACGCAAGATTAGCTGGTCGCCCATGCCCGTCAAAGCGCCGCCCGGCTCAAGCAAAGGTTGTAGTACTGGCAACACTTCGCTGATACTGCGGTTCTGTAATTGCAGCACCTCGATCTCATCGGCATGCGCCAGACTCACACTCAGCAATAAAATTAGCAGGTAGGATTTCATTGACTTAGCGACTCTTTTTCCATGAGCAAATAAGTATTATATGCGTTCGCCCGATTCGCTTGCTCAAACGCAGGCATGCTGGCGTATTGTTGCCATCTGGTTTTAGCATAGGCTACGTCAAATGGCACCAAGTCGGCCACTGCCTGACCCATCTGTTTGCGTACATACTCCAGATAATCACGGGTAAACTTCAAATCCCGTGCCGGTTTGACTGATGCTGCACCATGGCCTGCGACTATGACTCGCGGCTTCAGCGTTATAAGTTTGTTCAGCGCCCCCAGCCATAGTTTGGTATCGGCATCGCCTACAAACGGAATGCGACCACGGAACACCAGATCCCCTGCGTACAACACGCCATCTTCCTGCACCAGCATTGCCATGTCCTCGGCCGAATGCGCTGGGCCGACATAACGCAACTTGAAATGCACGCCGCCAAGTTCGAAATCAGTATCCCCATCCAGCCATTTATCCGCAGGCAAAAGCTGGGTATGCGCATCTACCCAGGGGAATAAAGTTACCCGACGTTGTGCCAAACGTTCAGCCGCAGCGTCGGTGGTAATCGCACCCTGACCATTCTTGTGCGCCCAACTTTCTGCACCCAGGGCTTTGAACACCTGCAAGCCATAATAATGGTCGGCATGATAATGACTGATGATGACGTACTTAATCGGCAATGGCGTAATTCGGTGAATTTGTTTGACCAGCTCTGCCGCCAATGACGGCGTGCCCAGCGTATCAAATACCACTACGCCCGCAGGCGTTACCACAAATCCAGCATTGGACATAAAACCTTGATTCTCAGACGACGCAGCACCCGCCATGCCCTGTACATAATAGCTATGCTTGCCGACTTTGATCGGCGTCATATGCATGCTCACTGCTGCATAATCCTCAGCCTGCGCGCAATTTATCCACGCAAGCAATAAAACCAGTATTAATTTATACATAATCACCCTCCTATTTGTTATAGCTGTCTCATAGTACCGCGACAATGAGCGCCTGAATATGGTATCTTCACACCAACTTATCACTGACTCTAAACTCGCATGATGCAATTTATTAAGAAAAACTGGATGGCCTTTTTATTGGCTTTTGTTTTCCCTATCGTTCTGATTATTTGGTGGTGGGGCGGCTTCAGTCACGCTACCGTGATCGAAACCGAAAGCGAGCCACTGTATTATGCCTACACTGAATATTACGGTGATTATGGTAATTTAGGTGATGCCCAGCAGAAAGTTTATACCGCACTGACCGCGCAAAAAATCCAGCCAGGCAAATTCATCACCATACTCTACGCAGATCCACGCACCACCAAAAAGCATGATCAGCACGCCCGTGTAGGTTATTTGCTACCAGCTAATACCATAGTAAAACAGCCGATACTCACTGATACGCTACCGCGCCGCCGTGTACTCCGTTCCAGTGCACAGGCAAGCTTAATGCTGGCACCCAGCATTGCCTATCAGGGACTGCATGATTATCTCAAGCCACTCGGCAAGGATATCCAGATGCCTAGCGTGGAAATCTATACCGCAGGATCGACCATTAACGAAATGGGCATATTAACCGTGGACATTCCTTACTAACCTACACACCATGACTGCAATCCTCGCCGCGATTCTACTTGAGCATTTTCGCCCCTTGCAGCCATCCTGGACGCGCTGGCTGACACGTCCACTCCAGGCGATTGCGCATCACCTCAACGCAGGCACCCATCAACACGGTGTCATTGCCTGGCTGGTTGCCGTTTTGCCATTATTAATTGTCACCAGCCTAGTATTTTTTGCACTAACCGCAATCAGCGCCTGGCTAGGCTGGCTCTGGCAAATCGCCGTCCTCTATATTTGTTTACGCTTCAAATCAGTTACGACACTCGTACACGCCATCGCCCGGGCGCTGAACAAAAATGACCTCGCCCAGGCGCAAGCACTCTATGCGTTAGACCATCACGACATACCCGCCACCACTAACGGGCTTGTCCGCATGACTATAGAACGCTTATTCAGCGATGCGCTGCACTATTTATTCGGGGTATTGTTCTGGTTCATCCTGCTTGCGCCATTGGGCCCGATAGGCGCGTTGTTATACCGCCTCAGCCATCATCTTGCGCGCACTTGGCAACCCAGCCAAATGGGTGATTTTGCGCATTTTTCTCAGCGTGCCAGCCAGGTGTTGGATGCCATTCCCGCCCGTCTGACCGCACTCACCTTTGCCATTGCGGGGGACTTTGAAGATGCGGTTTATTGCTGGCGTAGCCAGGCTGCAGACTGGGCTAATCACAACATCGGCATAATACTGGCCAGCGCGGCAGGCGCGATGGAAATCAAACTTGGTGGCAAAATACAACAGCAACAGGGCGAGACTTGGCGTCCCGAATTAGGTTTAGGCAATCCGCCTGAATCTACCGACATCAACAGCGCAATTAGCCTCGTTTGGCGCGCGCTGACCATATGGCTGTTGCTGCTGTTTTTCTTCGCACTCGCCAAACTGGCAAGTTAACCATGCTCAATCTGATTTGGATAGGCTTTTTCTTACTGGCGTTTGCTTTCGCCAGTGCTAACTGGTTACTGTATGGTCAAGCTGATAGCTACGCGCTTATCATGCAGGCGATATTTACTGCGGCCAAAAGCGCAGTTGAAATCTCACTTGGCTTAATCGGCATCATGGCGCTATGGTTAGGCATTATGCGCGTGGGTGAAAAGGCGGGATTTTTACAAGGCCTTACCTGGCTAATGAATCCACTATTTCGTCGCTTATTTCCTGATGTGCCTGCACACCATCCCGCACTCGGCGCGATCACCATGAATATGGCGGCTAATATGCTAGGACTGGACAACGCCGCCACGCCCATGGGAATCAAAGCCATGCAGGAACTGCAAACGCTCAATCCTGACAAAAAAACAGCGTCTGATGCACAAATTTTGTTTCTGGTTATCAATGCCTCATCGGTCACCCTGTTGCCAGTCACCATCTTCACCTACCGTGCACAAGCGGGTGCGCATGATCCTACCGATGTGTTCATTCCCATCCTCATCGCCACCTATTGCTCGACCATGTCAGGACTGCTGGCGACAGCCTTTTTCCAGCGCATTAACTTATGGGATAAAGTCGTGCTGGCTTATTTAGGTGCGATTAGCATACTGGTATTCGGGCTGGTCGCTTATTTTGCGCAATTGCCGACCACGGAGATGCTGCGACAATCCAGCCTGATCAGCAATTTTCTGTTATTCAGCTTAATCATCAGCTTCGTCGCAGGCGCAGCATTTAAACGCGTTAATGCCTATGAAGCTTTTGTCGAGGGGGCAAAAGACGGTTTTCACACTGCCATTAACATTATCCCTTACCTTGTTGCCATGCTGGTTGCAATTGCCGTGTTTCGCGCAAGCGGTGCATTAGAGTTACTCATGCAAGGCATGCGCCATGCCGTCCTGTGGCTAGGCTGGGATACGCGTTTTGTTGACGCGCTGCCCACCGCATTAATGAAGCCATTATCGGGCAGTGGCTCACGCGCGATGATGATAGACACCATGCACAGCTTCGGCGCAGATTCATTTGCAGGCAGGCTCGCATCTGTCATTCAGGGCAGCACAGAAACCACATTCTACGTACTCGCAGTTTATTTCGGCGCTGTCGGCATACAGCGCGTGCGTCATGCTGTCGCTTGTGGTCTAATCGCGGACTTAGGCGGTTTAATCGCCGCAATTGCTGTTACTTACTTATTTTTTGGTGCGCTGAGTTAAGCGCCCACTGTCAATTATGAATGAATACACCACCCTCGCCGCCGTGGACCTCGGTTCCAACAGCTTCAAACTCCAGGTCGCCCGCGTCGTTGATGATCAAATCTACCCGCTGGATGTGCTCAAAGAGCCAGTGCGCCTTACCGCAGGCATAGGTGTGGACAAACTGCTGGACAGCGACTCACAGGCTCGCGGTTTGGCATGCCTGGCACGCTTTAGCGAAAGGTTACGTGGCTTGCCGCAAGGTGCGGTGCGCTGTGTCGGCACCAGCGCTTTGCGTGTCGCAGAAAACACCGATGTTTTTTTGCAACAGGCAGAAGTCATACTCGGCTATCCGATAGAAATCATCGCCGGACGTGAAGAAGCGCGTCTGGTATACATCGGCGTAGCGCACAGTTTGCCTGCAGCGGAGCACCCTCGCCTGGTCATTGACATCGGTGGCGGCTCGACCGAATGCGTTATCGGCACAGGCATGAACCCGCAATTGATGGAAAGCCTGCATTTAGGCTGTGTCAACTTCACCCAGCGTTTTTTTAAAGACGGCAAAATCAGCAAAAAAAACATGGATATTGCCATCCTTACCGCCCGCACCGAAGCGCAAACTATCGCAGCCAATTATGCAGGAAAGTGGCATGAAGCAGTTGGCTCCAGTGGCACTGCGCGCGTCATTAGCGATGTGTTAGTACAAAACGGCTGGGCGGAACAAGGCATTAGCCATGAAGGTTTGGCAAAACTCTGTGAGCACATGATCATGGTAGGCGATCTGTCCAAACTTGAACTTGCCGGGATGAAAGCGGATCGTAAACCCGTTTTTGTCGGTGGCGTTGCCGTCATGGCCGGCGTGTTTGCCGAATTTGGCATTACCCAGATGACCATCGCTGACGGCGCGCTGCGCGAAGGCGTGCTGTATGATTTACTCGGCCGCTTCCACCATAGAGATATGCGCGCGGCAACCGTGACCCAATTCATGCGTCGCTACCACGTCGATAGCAAACAGGCACGGCGCGTGAGTGATTTCGCTACCCAGTTATTTAACCAGACTGCGGCCCAGCTTGCTGATGCCGAGGCGCTTAAGCCTTACCTGACATGGGCTGCGCAACTACATGAAATCGGCATTTCCATTGCCCATGCGGGCTATCATAAACATGGTGCGTACATACTCGCCAATGCCGACATGCCAGGGTTCTCGCAAAAGGATCAAGCACGCATTGCACTATTAGTCCGCACCCAGCGCGGCGGTCTGGACAAACTTGCGTCCACCATTCCGGATTCGCTGAAACCGCTGGTGCTGATTCTGCGCCTGGCGATTTTGTGCTACCGTAGCCGTGCCAATCTGAACTTGGGCGAATTAGCGCTACAATGCCATGCCACCACGGCGCAACTCACGCTGACTCAAGACTGGCTCAACAACAACCCGCTGACGGCTGCCGCGCTCACCGATGAAAGCCGCAACTGGAAACAAATCGGCTACAAATTCACTATCAACGCTATCTAAATCATATGAACACAACCAATCAAAAAATTAAAATATGGGATTTACCTACACGTCTATTCCACTGGAGCCTGGTTCTCTGTTTTGCTGTCTCGTGGGGCAGTGCCGAGCTTTTTGACGATGCCATGCAAATCCACTTTTACGCAGGTTATGCCTTGCTGACCCTGCTCATATTTCGCGTGTTATGGGGATTTGTCGGCAGCAGCACTACTCGCTTCAGCTATTTTGTATCAGGCATGCACGCCACCAAAACTTATGCACGCACGTTATTCAAACTACGACCAAATGACAATATAGGCCACAATCCGCTGGGCGCCTGGGCAGTGATAGCCATGCTCGCATTACTTGCGTTTCAGGCGATCACCGGACTGTTTTCCAATAATGACTTACTCGATAGTGGCCCGCTCGCGCATCTCATCAGTAATGACTTGAGTGACACTATCAGCGGTATCCATGAGGAAGTTTTTAATTTTCTGCTCGCCATCGTCGGTCTGCATATCGCCGCAATATTTTTCTATCGCTTGTACAAACACAATAACCTGATTCCTGCCATGATCAGCGGCTATAAAACGCTACCGAACACTGTCAACACCAGCAGCTTATATTTCGCCAGCAACCGCCGCGCTATACTCATACTCATCATCGCAGCTGCCTGTGTCGCTGCGCTGGTTGCTTACGGTTAACCAAGATGGCACTCAAATCCACGATCTTCAAAGCAACATTGCAAATCGCCAACATGGATCAGCACTATTACCAGGACCACACGCTGACCCTCGCCCGCCACCCATCCGAAACCGATGAGCGCATGATGATGCGCCTGCTGGCTTTCGCGCTCCACGCCAATGACGCACTCAGTTTTGCCAATGGCATTTGTGTGGATGACGAGCCTGATCTCTGGCACAAGGATTTAACCGGCGCGATTGCAACATGGATCAACGTCGGCTTGCCCGACGAAAAACTGGTTCGCCGCGCCTGTGGTCGCGCAGATCAGGTGTACATCTACAATTATGGCGGACGTACTGCCGACATGTGGTGGGAACAGGCCAGCAGCAAACTGGCCAAACTCAATAATTTGACTGTGTACAACCTTCCGCTGGACACCACCCGCGCGCTCGCCAAATTAGCCGAACGCAACATGCAGCTGACTTTTACCATGCAAGAGGGACAGATATGGCTGAGCAATCAGTCAGAAACCGTTGAGGTAGCGTTGATTGCGGTGAAGGCGTAGCACCGTGATTGCTATTGGGCGAGCAGTTTAACCATATTATTCATCTCGGCCATCTGATTAACGGGATGGTCATCGAATTTATCAACCACCGCAGACACCAGCAATGAGATCACGGTGGCAAATACGAATACAACTATATTGCGGGTCATGCCGTGATTGATACCCTGTTCATCTAAATAACGTTTGATCCAATAGGCCGCTGCGAAAAATGCGAGGGTTGAGAGCAACAAGCTCAACATGTTATTTAACGAGGAATGCCGCGAAATTGTTGATGGCACGATTTGCAACTATCCTCTACTGCAGCAAAATCATGTTGCACTTTAGTGAAATCACCCGTTTTTGCAGTGCTGACAAGCAATGTACTCGCATCCATAAAGCGTTGTTGCGCCTGTTTGAACTCTACCGGCTTATCCCAAACATCGGGCTTGGCGCGGGTTGGAGCATAGTTGCTATCCGCAGTAAAATAGTGCCAGGGCTGGCTGCTTAGCGCCTGTAAAGCTTCGGCATATTTCAAGAATTCAGCTGCATTGTAAGGCTTGCGTTCACGCACCATCAACCCCATGGGTTCAAATGAGCGCAACATTTCTTTGAACACAGCTTTACGTTTAGTAACAGGCTGCCCTTGATGGGTATCCTCATCGCTACTGCATGAGGCTAACGCAAAACAGGCTAGTAATATTACGGATAGTTTAATCATCATTCTTTTTTCTCTCACAAACACAGATTGGATAGTGCCACTTTGCGACTGACAGCATCCTGAAACTAACACACGGATTTCTCACTCTATAACACGTTACAATCAACCCACTCAAGTTTATCACCTTGTCGAATAAGCCATGAATTACACACCAGAATACCTAGAACGCGCATTAAAACGCATGATGCAAGAACCTGCAGACGATCAGCATGTATTGATGAGGCGAGTATTTTTCCTGCTTCGTCCCAAAAGCAGCAGCGATGTTACCCTAGCTACCCAAAAATTGGCAGATTTATTAGGCCTGATCGAGCGCAATCCGGACTATGCAGCTGCCTTGCGCTCGCATTTACTCAGCCTGCTCAATCAAATGCAAATTAGCGAATTGCTTATGTCTGCAGACATATTGCCTACCCACAGTTTCGCAGGTGAGCTATCACGGCGCTTTCAATACAAGCTGCTACCCCCATTACCCCAAATGCACTCATTTCGCGACTGGCTGGATGAAGCACTATGTGCAAGCGATGGGGAATGGATAGGGGGTGTCAATCCCAGCTTATGGCAGCGTTTATTGATTGCGCTGAAAATAAATTCCCAAACTGAAGATATCCCGGTACTAAGTACCAATTTCCGCGAAGCGATCAATGGCTTATCCCACCGTATAGCTGCAGCGGGACTTGAACCAGAGCTGCTCGATTTGCAACCCGAACTGGGTCAGCACGCATCCCCTTTTCTGGCGCAACATGAAGAAATTGCCAATCAGATACTTACGCCAGACAATCTCCCAGACATCGCTCATGCGCAAGTGCTGATTGCTCAATGTCAGGAAGTATTAAGTCGTATCGCCCGCAATGTCGCACATGAAGGCACAAGTATCGAGCTCACCCATTTACGAGTTCGCCTGGAACAGCAATTGGCTCGCCTGGATTTATTATTACGCATACTCAATGCCAGAGGGTTAGCACAGCTGGATTTGATTATTACCCTGTTTGTAATTGTCAGCAACAGCACGCGTGAACGTTATAGCGTCAAACGCCTATTACGTGATACGACCCAGCAGCTTGCCTATCAAATCACCCAACATGCGGGCCATACCGGAGAGCATTATGTAGCAGAAGATCGCGCTGCATTATTCTCCATGTTTCGTTCTGCAGCTGGTGCTGGCGTCATTATTGCAGCCATGGCGTTACTCAAGATATTCATCGCCAAAGCACATTTTCTGCCCTTGCAAGAAGCTGCACTGATCAGCTTGAATTATGCATTTGGTTTTGTTCTGGTGTACATGCTGGGCCTGACTATTGCAACCAAACAACCGGCGATGACTGCCAGCTGGATGGCGCAAACACTCACACAGCTACGCACGGAAGCCAGTCAGTTCAAGGCATTACAGTCATTTATCGGACATGTATTCAGAAGCCAGTTAATGGCAATTTTGGGCAACTTGATATTTGCTTTCCTCACCGCATTCAGCATTATGAGTGTCGCCAGTTACTTTTGGCAGTGGCAACCCATCAGTCCTGAAAAAGCATATACCCTGATCAATGAAGTATCCCTGTTTGCACCGATGAACTGGCTATACGCCGCAATCGCAGGTGTCGGGTTGTTTCTATCCGGCGTGGTTAGCGGTTATTACGACAACAAAAGCATACACGAGAAAATACCGCAACGTCTGGCACTACTAACCTGGCCAACACACCTGGTTGGAAGCGGTTTGTGGCGCTGGATGACCCGCTATGTTGAACATAACTTGGGCGCATTGGCTGGTAATTTTTTCTTTGGGCTATATCTGGGTCTGGTTTCCGCCTTCGGGCACCTGTCCGGTCTGCCGCTTGATATACGCCATATTGCTTTTGGTGCGGCCAATCTGGCTTATGCACTCTTTACTCTAGGTTGGCAAGCTGGCTGGCTGAATATCACTTTAGGTTCGCTCGGTGTATTAGCCATAGGCTTTATTAACCTGACAGTCAGCTTTTCGCTCGCGTTTTATCTGGCGCTACGTGCATCCCGCATGTCACAACACGATGCAAGACGCTGGCTAATCCAGGTTGTTACCGACTTATTGGCCGCACCCTGGCGATTCATTGCCAAGTTATTTCGGCCTTGAAATTCTTGCAAATCGCCTTAAATTAGCACGGCTTAATGTACAATATCGCTTATATTTATTTTCAGGAGTTTTATCATGGCTATCTATGCATATAAATGTGCCGCCTGTGGTTTTGAGCAGGATGTAATGCAAAAAATGTCTGACGCAGAACTAACCACTTGCCCGCAATGCCACAAGGAAACCTTCAGCAAACAGATTACTGCTGCAGGTTTTCAGCTTAAAGGCGGTGGTTACTATGTGACCGATTTCAAAAACGGCAGCCCCAAGCAAGAAGCTGCCCCGGCGTGTGGCACGGGCACCTGCCCGGCCAGCGTATAACCCTACTCGTTTATGAAACGTTACTTCATTACCGGACTGCTCATCTGGGTGCCGCTAGGCATCACCATTTGGGCGCTTAATCTGATCATTTCGTCACTGGATCAGAGTTTATTATTACTGCCCATGGAGTGGCGACCCGAAGCCTGGCTAGGATATAAAATCCCGGGCTTGGGTGTCATACTTACACTGGCGGTAATCGGTTTGAGTGGCATCATTGCGACTAACATCGTTGGTCAACGCTTATTGGCATACTGGGAATCGTTACTTTCACGCATCCCTATCGTCAAATCGATTTACTCCAGTGTCAAACAGGTATCCGACACGCTGTTTTCAGGCAATGGCGAAGCGTTCCGTAAAGTGCTGATGGTACGTTACCCGCATCCCGAGGCCTGGTCGATTGCATTCCAGACCAATCTGCCCAAAGAACTTATCCAGCATTTGCCTGAAGAACACGTTGCTGTGTTTATCCCAACGACACCCAGTCCCGTCAACGGCTTTTATTTTTTCGTCAAAAAAAGCGAAACTGTAGAACTCAACATCAGTGTGGACACCGCATTGAAATACATCGTATCCATGGGTGTGGCAAGCGCATCCGAAAAACTTATTCCTTCATCACATACTTAAAAAATCATTATGCGTACTCATTACTGTGGCGCGGTTAACCGCGCACATTTAGACCAAACTGTTACCATCACCGGCTGGGCGCATCGTCGCCGCGATCACGGCGGGGTGATATTCATCGACTTGCGTGACCGTGAAGGCATGGTGCAAGTGGTGTGCAACCCGGAACAGGCTGACACCTTCAAAATCGCTGAAGAAATCCGCAGCGAATACGTGCTCAAAATCACAGGTCTGGTACGCGCCCGCCCTGAGGGCACCGTGAATACCAACCTTGCTACAGGCGAGATAGAGATAGTCGCTGCGGACATCGAGGTGCTCAATGCCTCCGCCACACCGCCATTCCAACTGGATGACGAAAATCTGTCTGAAAACGTACGTTTAACGCACCGCTATCTGGATTTGCGTCGCCCTGTCATGCAAGCCAATATGCGCCTGCGTTATCGCGTTGCCAAAACGCTGCGCGACCACCTGGACGCGAATGGCTTTATGGAAATCGAGACGCCGATGCTAACCCGCTCCACCCCTGAAGGTGCGCGCGATTATCTAGTACCATCCCGCGTGCATTCAGGCATGTTCTACGCCTTACCGCAGTCCCCTCAGCTATTCAAGCAGTTGCTGATGGTGTCGGGCTTCGACCGTTACTTCCAGATCACCAAATGCTTCCGTGATGAAGATTTGCGTGCAGATCGCCAACCTGAATTCACCCAGGTCGACATCGAAACCTCATTCATGTCCGAAGACGAAATCATGGATTTGGTTGAAGACATGATCCGCAAAATGTTCAAACTGGTGATGGATGTGGACTTGGTTACACCGTTCCCACGCATGCCCTACGCAGAAGCGATGAACCGCTATGGTTCAGATAAACCCGACATGCGCATCGCCCTCGAACTTATCGACCTCACCGATTTAATGAAAACGGTTGATTTCAAAGTATTCCGTGGCGCAGCCGACATGGAAGGTGGCCGTGTTGCCGCGATGAATGTACCGAACGGCGCCAGCTTGTCACGTAAAGAAATCGACGACTATACCGATTTCGTCAAAATTTACGGCGCCAAAGGTCTGGCGTACATCAAAGTTAACGATGCCAGTCAGGTTACTGAGCCAGGTTTGCAATCGCCTATCGTTAAATTCTTGCCTGAAGCTGCGTTGGCAGAAATCATCAAACGTACCGGTGCCAAAAATGGCGACCTGATCTTCTTCGGTGCAGATAAAGCCAAAGTCGTTAACGACGCCCTCGGTGCACTCCGTCTCAAAGTTGGTCATGCCCACGGTCATGCAGTCAAAGAATGGCGCCCATTGTGGGTGATCGATTTCCCGATGTTCGAATACAACGAAGATGAAAAGCGCTGGGATGCACTGCATCACCCATTCACCGCACCTAAAGTCGGTCACGAAGCGCTGCTCACCAGCAACCCGGGCGCAGCCTTATCCCGTGCCTACGACATGGTACTCAACGGCTGGGAAGTCGGCGGCGGTTCGGTGCGTATCCACCAGCAAGCGATACAGGACACCGTATTCCGCGCCCTCGGTATCAGCGCAGAACAAGCCCAGGAAAAATTCGGCTTCCTGCTGGACGCACTCCAGTTCGGCGCACCACCGCACGGCGGCCTGGCGTTTGGTCTGGACAGGCTGGTTGCACTGATGGCAGGTGCAGAATCCATCCGCGACGTCATTGCATTCCCCAAAACCCAGCGTGCCAACGACCTAATGACGCAAGCGCCGAATAATGTCGATGAAAAACAATTGCGTGAACTGCATATCCGTTTGCGTAATCTGGAAGTGAATAAAGCGTAATAGCAACACAGGGTTCTGTTCGGCAATTTAAGGCACGAATTTGTATGATTGCAAGACTGGACTCTTGGCTTCCTTTTTGTAAGAAGTTAATATGAAATCCAGGATTCTCAAGAAGCTTTTTGCTGTTTTGCTGAGCGGGTCTTTAGGGGGAACGGGTGCGCTGGCAGATACTTCGCCAGCTGAGGCGGATTAGGTTACTACCCTATGTTCTTCCAAAGAGACTGTAGTTTTTTCCTGTCATATGTCAGGTGGCGATAAAGTGGTTTCTCTTTGTTACCTCAGCCAACAAGGCTCCCAGCCAACTTTGCAATATCGTTACGGTGCTTTGAATGTTGCACCTGAATTGATTTATCCTGCACAGCCTAAATACACACTGGATGATTTTGCTTACTTTTCCCAGAATAACCTTCAGTTTTTTGAATTCTCTCGTGAGAATACCATTTATGACGTGATAATCCCTACAAATGCACAGCATCTCAATCAGGCAGATTTTATAGGCATTGAAGTAACGATTGGGCAAAAACGACCCACCCTTTTGAGTTGCGATACAGAGAGCGCTCACATCAACTTGAATCCCATTCAAACACTATTGAAAATTAGTTCGGATAATAATTTTTCAGACGCATTGCCAAAATTAGATGCAAGCAGCGCTTCTTATCCGATTGTCACCAAGAAGAAAAAAGGCAAATCCAGTTATTTAATTTCTTATCCTGTAACTAAAATTCCGGATTTCGACCGAAAAATTAGCGAACTTGTTGATACTTGTCGCAATTTTAAAGGCAATAAAGGGAATGGTTGTTATGCAGGTGTAACCCTGGTTGGAAATAACTACCTTATTTTAAAATACCAGTACTCACAGATGTTTGGCGGCATGGCGATCCACATGTAGTTGATACTTATACGACTATTTATCGCAAATCTGGTCATGAATGGAATGAAATCAAGGCAAGTGATCTGTTTGTTAATTCTACGGAATGCAGGAGAAAAATTGATTCTCAGATAACCAGGCGCCTGAATCCATTTGATTTTCAGGTTCCAGACAGTAGCATTTTGTCAGAGGGTAGGGTCATGAACTGGGTACGCGGGTCGTGACTGTAGGCGTTATCGTCAAAAATATCGCTAACGGCCAAATTACCTATCGTCCAGACAACACGGCGTTTATCAACCACACTCGCCAATTGATTCATATCGGATGCCAGCTGCTCGCTGCCACCACCCAGACCCCAAGTTTGGCGCAGGAACAGTCGCGCCTTGTACAGAGCCAATCGGGGACCGGAAGTACGTGCCATTTCGCCATTGGAGAAACCAGCCAGACCAGTCAAATTGGACAGCGGCACACCTTGCGATAGCTCAGGATTAAAATAAATCTCACCTCCAGCCCAGGGGCGAAAGCCAAATGCTGCGGTGGTGGTAAAGGAATAGCTTTTCTCGTGCGCGGTAGTCAGGCTGTTTGCGCCCGAATATTCCGCCGGAAAAGCGTCTTTGACTTGCCCGACATAAGTGGACTGGAGTTTGAGATGATACGCCTCAGTGTCAGCGTGGCTTAGCGGTGTCGCTAGCGTGAACACGCCGGAGAGTAGTAATACTCTGATATTAAAAGATGGCATACAGCTCCGTATAGCGACCTAAACTTCAAAGTCATGGATTGCAACAAACCGCCAAATTAAATTTATGAAACTTTGATGATCTCGCTATGCAAACCCACAAAACACATCACGCATCAAACTGATCAAACGCAATGTACGGGTGTCACCGACGCGATAATAGACTTTATTTGCATCTTTACGTGTGCGCAATACGCCTTTGTCACGCAAGATAGCTAAATGTTGGGAAATGTTACTTTGCGATGTGCCCACATGATCAACAATATCCTGTACGCTGACTTCTCTGTCACCAAGTACACATAAAATTTTCAACCGCAAAGGATGCGACATCGCTTTCATTGCGCGCGATGCTTGCTCAATGTGCTCGTCTTTGTCGATTAAATCAATATGCTCTAAATTAAGGTTATTAGCTGACATGGCATAGTAAATAAGTATATAACCTAATCATTATAATGCATCATCAAGCAAAATATACTAAAACCACGTGGTAAAAT
>JBBQPT010000027.1:0-40586 GCA_038217005.1 Burkholderiales bacterium | reverse complement strand
CTCGCGCATCCTTTTTAACGCGCAGAAGACTTAAGGCTTGTCTTTAACTTCTTCAAATTCAGCATCAACGACATTGTCATCATGGGCATGAGCGTTGCCACCTGTTTGACCAGCATCGCCGGCTTGTGCAGATCCAGCCGCAGACATTTTCTCAGACAGTTTGTGTGTCAACTCGCCCAATGCAGTTGCTTTCGCCTCGATAGCCGCTTTGTCACTACCTTTCAATGCTTCTTCAGCAGCGCCAATCGCAGCCTCAATCGCGGATTTCTCGTCGGCACTCACTTTGTCACCATATTCGGTCAACGATTTTTTGGTTGAGTGGATCAAATTGTCACACTGGTTACGTGCGTCAACCAGTTCGCGCATGATACGGTCGTCTTCTGCATGGGTTTCAGCGTCTTGCACCATTTGCTGGATTTCAGCATCTGACAAACCAGAGCTAGCTTGAATCTTGATCTTGTTCTCTTTGCCAGTTGTTTTGTCTTTTGCAGACACATGCAAAATACCGTTGGCATCAATATCAAATGTCACTTCAATCTGTGGCATGCCGCGTGACGCTGGCGGAATGTCGGACAAGTTGAATTGGCCCAAACTCTTATTGCCTGCAGCGATCTCACGTTCGCCCTGCAATACGTGGATAGTTACTGCGTTCTGGTTGTCTTCAGCAGTAGAGAATACCTGGCTAGCCTTGGTTGGGATAGTGGTGTTTTTCTGGATGAGTTTAGTCATCACACCGCCCATGGTTTCAATACCCAAAGACAAAGGTGTTACGTCTAGCAACAACACGTCTTTTACTTCACCTTGCAACACACCACCCTGGATAGACGCGCCAACAGCAACAGCTTCATCAGGGTTAACGTCACGACGTGGCTCTTTACCGAAGAATTCTTTTACCTTTTCTTGCACTTTAGGCATGCGCGTCATACCGCCGACTAAAATCACGTCGCCGATGTCAGCTACGCTTACGCCTGAGTCTTTAATCGCTTGTTTGCACGGAGCAATAGTGCGTTCGATCAATTCTTCAACCAGGCTTTCAAATTTAGCGCGGGTGATCTTAACCGCCAAGTGCTTAGGACCACTTGCATCTGCAGTGATGTAAGGCAGGTTGACTTCAGTTTGTTGTGCAGATGATAATTCGATTTTTGCCTTCTCAGCAGCTTCTTTTAAGCGCTGCAACGCAAGCATGTCACTGCGCAAGTCTATGCCTTGTTCTTTTTTGAACTCATCAGCAAGATAGTCAATTACGCGTTGGTCGAAATCTTCACCACCAAGGAAAGTATCGCCGTTGGTAGAAAGTACTTCAAACTGATGCTCGCCTTCGATTTCAGCAATGTCGATAATGGAGATGTCGAACGTACCACCACCCAAGTCGTACACAGCAATCTTGCGATCACCTTCTTTTTTATCCATACCGAACGCTAATGCAGCAGCAGTAGGTTCGTTGATGATACGCTTGACTTCCAAACCTGCGATACGACCTGCGTCTTTAGTTGCTTGGCGCTGACTGTCGTTAAAGTATGCTGGTACGGTAATAACCGCTTCAGTCACTGGTTCGCCCAAGTAGTCTTCTGCAGTCTTTTTCATTTTCATCAAAATCTGTGCAGATACTTCTGGTGCAGACATTTTTTTGCCACGCACTTCTACCCATGCATCACCATTGTCAGCTTTGACAATGCTGTAAGGCATAAGGCCGATGTCTTTTTGTACTTCTTTTTCTTCAAAACGACGACCGATCAAACGCTTAACCGCGAATATCGTGTTTTTAGGATTGGTAACAGCTTGGCGTTTTGCTGCCGCGCCAACTAAAATTTCGCCATCTTCTGCATAAGCAACAATAGAAGGGGTGGTGCGTGCACCTTCAGCATTTTCAATTACTTTAGTTGCGCCATTTTCCATAACAGAAACGCAAGAATTGGTTGTGCCTAAGTCAATACCGATAATTTTACCCATGATTTTTTCCCTATGTTTTAAGTTAATTAGATGTGTCTAATATGTGGTTAATGATGTTATTTTCAAGACTATATTTTTAAGATTTAGCTTTCGCTACTGTCACTAGTGCAGGGCGAACAACGCGGTCATGCAACTGATAACCTTTTTGTAATACAGCAACGACTGTATTCGCTTCAGCTTCGCTTTCTATCACGCTGATGGCTTGATGTTTGTGCGCATCGAATTTCTCGCCAACTGGGTTGATTTCCTGCAAGTTTGATTTGCTAAAAGCACTGCTTAATTGTTTCAGCGTCAATTCGACACCACTTTTCAAATTTGCTATGCTTGGCGCATCTGTGTTCAAGGCTGCTTCCAAACTGTCTTTTACCGCGAGCAACTCATTAGCAAAATTTTCTACCGCGAATTTATGCGCTTTTGCCACGTCTTCTTGCGCGCGCTTACGAATATTGTCGCCTTCAGCTTTAGCACGTAGCCAAGCATCGTGGTGTTCTTGTGCGAGTAGCTCTGCTTGTTTAAGCGATTCTTCTAAGCTAGGCATGGTTTCTACTGAAACTTCTTCAGCTTGTTCGGCTTGTTCGTTTTGGTTATTTTCGGACTGCATAGTGGCTCCTAGATTTTAGATAGGCAAGAGATGGGGATGAGTGTGGATATTTCAAGCGTGATTCTTATTATTTTAGTGATGCGCGGTGTATCGACACCGCGCTGTTGAATCTATTTAGCGGCCCAAGTGTCCTTGAGTGTGACGGTGCGGTTAAATACAGGCTTGCCCGCGACGCTGTCGATACGGTCGCTGACAAAGTAGCCATTACGTTCAAACTGAAAATGCTGTTCTGCTGGAATATTTAACAAGCTGGATTCAACATAAGCGCTAATGGTTTGTTTCGAAAATGGATTTATATCCAACAAATAGTCTTTGTCATCCGCGCCTGGGTGGGGTGCAGCAAATAGTCTGTCGTAGAGTCGCACCTCAACTGCGCTGGCATGCGCAGCTGAAAGCCAGTGGATATTGCCTTTTACCTTAACGCTGTCAGCACCTGCGGTGCCTGATTTGGTTTCTGGTAAATATTGGCAATGCACTGCAATAATTTCACCGTTAGTATCGTATTCGGCACCTGTGCACTCAACCACATAGCCGTAGCGCAAACGGACTTTGTTGCCTAGGAATAAACGGAAATAGCCTTTGGTAGGGGTTTCCATGTAGTCATCACGCTCTATCCACAGCTCGCGTGATAGTGGTACTTCGCGCTTACCGAGCTCTGGCTTTAATGGATGGTTAGGCGCGTAGCAGGTTTCCGATTGATCTTCAGCATAGTTGTCGATGATGAGTTTGATCGGGTCGAGCACAGCGATACGCCGCTCGGCGGCCTGATTCAAGTCTTCACGCATGCAATCTTCGAGCACGCTCATGTCTATCCATGAGTCACCTTTGGATACACCAATACGGTCGGTAAACAGGCGGAATCCCTCAGCGGTAAAGCCCCGTCTGCGTGCACCGACTAACGTAGGCAAGCGTGGATCATCCCAGCCATCGACGTGGCCGCCTTCGACCAGACTGATGAGTTTACGCTTGGATAGCACAACGTAAGTGAGGTTGAGGCGGGCGAATTCGATTTGTTGCGGATGCCAGCCGATGACGGGTTGGAGTTTGTCCAGCACCCAGTCGTAGAGCGGACGGTGATCTTCAAATTCCAGCGTGCAAACTGAGTGAGTAATGTGCTCCAGTGCGTCAGAAATGCAGTGGGTGTAGTCATACAGCGGATAGATGCACCATGTGTTGCCCGTGCGGTGGTGCTCGGCGTGGCGGATGCGGTAAATGACGGGATCACGCAGGTTGAAATTAGGCGAAGCCATGTCGATTTTAGCGCGCAGCACGTGTGCACCATCAGCAAATTCGCCCGCTTTCATGCGACGGAATAAATCCAGATTTTCTGCTGGCGTGCGCTCGCGATAGGGGCTGTTAGTGCCTGGTACGAGATGTGTGCCGCGGTTTTCGCGCATGGCTGCTGCATCCTGGCTATCAACGTAAGCCAGGCCATGTTCAATCAGGAACTCGGCATAGGCGTAAAGCTTGTCAAAATAATCCGATGCAAAAAACTGGTTGTCACCCCAGTCAAATCCCAGCCAGTGCACCGCGTCGATAATCGAGTCGACGTATTCCTGTTCTTCTTTTTCGGGATTGGTGTCGTCAAAACGCAAATGACACGCACCACCATAATCACGCGCCAGACCAAAATTCAGACAGATGGATTTCGCATGGCCGTAATGTAAATAGCCATTAGGCTCGGGCGGGAAACGGGTGGTAACAGGGTGGTTCCACTTGTTGCTGGCGATGTCGTCATCAATGATGTTGCGGATGAAGTTGGAAATAACAGGTTTTTCAGTAGGTGCAGACATAGTTAAGTGTGTGTGAATAATCGGTTAGCCGTATAATTTTACATCTTTATTAGAAGCTGGGGATATAAATGCAACGTCGTGATTTCATTAAGGGGGCTGCCGGTGCGGGTTTGGCAGGATTAGCAGCAGCACCGTCACTGGTACAGGCGGCAGATGCACCAGTGATTAATTGGCGATTGGCATCGAGTTTCCCCAAAAGTCTGGACACGATCTACGGCGCGAGCGAGGTGTTATCCAAGCGCGTTGCAGCATTAACCAATGGCAAGTTCCAGATACGGGTGTTTGCAGGTGGTGAGTTGGTGCCTGGTTTACAAGTGTTGGATGCGGTACAAAACGGCACCGTCGAGTGCGGTCATACGGGAAGTTATTATTATGTTGGTAAAAACATGGCCTTCGCATTCGATTGCGCTGTGCCGTTTGGGTTGACCGCCCGTCAACAAAACGCCTGGATGTACGCAGGTGGCGGCTTGCAATTAATGCGGGAGTTCTTCAAAAACTACAATATTGTGCAATTCCCTGGCGGTAATACCGGCACACAAATGGGCGGCTGGTTTCGTCATGAAATCAAGTCGCTGGCTGACTTAAAAGGCCTGAAAATGCGCATCCCAGGCTTGGGTGGCAAAATCATGGCCAAGCTGGGCGCAGTACCACAAACTCTGCCAGGTGGTGATATATACCCTGCCCTGGAGCGTGGTGCACTGGACGCTGCAGAGTGGGTAGGGCCGTATGACGATGAAAAGCTCGGTTTTTATAAAATCGCCAAGCATTATTATTATCCAGGCTGGTGGGAAGGTGGCCCGCAACTGAGCTTTATGGTCAATATCGACAAATGGAACGCGTTACCTGAAACCTACAGACAAGCCTTCGAAGTCGCAACGATGGAAGCCAATGCCATGATGCTGGCGCAATACGATAGCAAAAATCCGCCTGCCTTGATGCGCTTGATCCAGCAGGGCGTGAAAATCCACCCCTTCCCTAAAGATGTGATGTTAGCTGCGCGCGAACATGCTTTTGCAATTTATGACGAAGAAGCCGCCAAAAATCCCGCTTTCAAAAAGATTTATACAGAATGGAAAAAATTCCGTGACAGCGAAATCCAATGGTTCAAAGTCGGAGAAGCGCCGTATCAGAATTTTATGTATTACGTGAAGTGAAGTCCCCGCTCGTTCTAAAGAATGGCCAAGCGAGGGGCAAGAAATGATGTCCAACCCATCGCTCTGCCAGCCCTTGTTGGAGTAAACCATAAAATTGCCACTTCAGCCCGCTTGGTGGGTATAGTGAGTAACACCATCATGCATGCATTGGCTCTAATTTAGAGTATGGGTAACAGATAGCGACGGCTTCCCATGGCGATAACAGCTAACGCATGTTGTTGTCATAGCAGTGAAGTGATATTCTCGGCGTGTGGTATGCGTAGCCCCTAGATTCTCAGGAGTCCAGCATGTATATAAATTACTTTGGTCTCATTGAGGCACCGTTTTCCATAGCGCCTGACCCACGTTATCTCTATATGAGCCAACGCCACCAGGAGGCGCTTGCACATTTGCTTTATGGTGTCTATGGCGAAGGCGGATTCGTATTGCTCACGGGTGAGGTTGGAACCGGAAAAACCACAATCTGCCGCTGTCTGCTAGAGCAAATTCCCGAGCCTTGTGTTGTCGCTTATATTTTCAACCCCAGATTAACTGTAGCGGAATTGCTTTCATCTATCTGTGTTGAATTCGACATCGATTTCCCCCCTGGCAACACCAGCATTAAACTTTTCGTTGATTTCATCAACAGCTATCTGCTTGACGCGCATGCCAAGGGTAAGCGGGCCGTATTGATTATCGACGAAGCGCAGAATCTCTCCATTGAGGTGCTGGAACAGATGAGGCTGCTCACCAATCTGGAAACCAGCCAGCGCAAGTTGCTGCAAATCATACTGCTGGGGCAGCCGGAACTGTTGGAAATGCTCAGGCGGCCTGAGTTGAGGCAGCTTGCACAGCGTATTGTTGCTCGCTACCACCTCGGCACACTGACGAAGCAGGAAGTCGCTGCATATCTGCAGCACCGCCTTGAGGTGTCGGGTGCGCAGAGACAACTATTTGCCGCTGCCCTCATCAGTCATATTCACCGCCTGACGGGAGGCGTGCCCCGAATCATCAATGTATTATGCGATCGCGCACTGTTAGGCACTTTCGTGCAGGGCAAGGACCGAGTTGACCGTTCCACTCTGATGCAGGCCGCACGCGAAGTATTGCAGACCCCGACCACAAGCCGGCACAGTATCCTGTTTCGTGTATCTGCGTGGTTATTGCTGCCGGCCAGCCTGACATTTGCCGCTGTGTGGTATGAGCAGGCGCAAAGTGACCCCATGCAGGCGAGCGTAAAAGTTGCTTTTGAAAAACCTGTGCCGCCGCCTGTTCACCCATCGTCAATTCGCCCCATTCAAGTTGATCAGGTAAACAGCGATGAGCAATTGAATCATGTCAAACCGGTAAAGTCAGTCTCGGATACGTTTGAATGGACGACCAGTGACCCGCAAACCCATAGCAAGGAAATGGCGCTCTCGGGGTTATTCCGGGCATGGAATATGGATTTTCCGGGTACAGATGCATGCAGAAAAGTAGCAAATTTTGGTCTAAGTTGCCGCAATGGCCGAGCGGGGCTGGAGGAATTGCGGCAATTTAACCGGCCCGCCGTACTGCAGTTACAGGATGATACCGGCCGGGAATTTTATGTAACCTTGATCAGGCTTGAAGCCGGTCACGCTACGATCACTGCCGGCGAGCAAACCTTGGATGTGCCACTGGAAGAGCTGGCATCACACTGGTCGGGGTTTTACACAGCGCTCTGGCGTGTGCCACCGTTTTCGTTCAAACAAATACAGCGCGGTACGCGTGGTCCGGGGGTGGAATGGTTGAGCAGGCAGCTAGCGCAAGTGCTCGGTGAAACAGCGGGGGCATCTGGTCAGCACGTGTTTGATGCCACCCTGGTGCGCCAGGTGAAGCAGTTTCAACTCGCGCAGGGAATAATTCCTGACGGCGCGGTTGGGCCCCAAACGCTTATGCGCCTAGTCGCCGCAACCGACCAGCAAGCACCAAGACTGTTAAGCAAGTCAGGAGAGAAATAGGTATGTCGTACATTCTCGATGCGTTAAAAAAGTCCGATCAGCAGCGTCAACGTGGAATGACACCCACATTGCACACATCCCAGACCAATGTGATCGCGCTCCAGCAACCGGTATACCTGTTTTATACGGTACTTGCGGCGATACTGATTTGCGCAGGCATCGCCATCGGATGGCTACGCCCATGGCAGCCAGAGCAAGCTTTACCCGAAGTCAAATCCATACTGGTAAAATCGACCGTAGTTCATGCCCACCCGAGCAATCCGGTGCTGCAACCGGAATTACCAAAAATCTCCCGGCTACCAATACCGGGAATCCTTCTGTTGCCACCCACTCCCAAGCCGGTTGTGCTGGCGCAAGAGTCCCCGGCGCTGAAGCAGGATAAGCCAGATCAGTCCATACCAAAGGCAGTTGTTAAAACCCTGAAGGCTGCGGTGGCCTCTGCTCCGGAAAAAACCACTCCTATGGAGGTCGCACCTGACCAGCGGGAAGTGTGGGCCATGGCTGAATTGCCTGCTTCAATTCTGCAGCAAATTCCGAAAATATCGATATCCGGACTGGTCTATTCTGGCGATCATGAGGGGCGTCTGGTCGGAATCAATGATCAACTGATGCGCGAAGGCGACTATCTGGCTCCCGGTCTGAAACTGGAACAGATCACCCCTGATGGCGTAATATTCAGCTTCAGGAAATACCGTTTCCGGCCCTGAATTCAAACATGATCGGGATCGGGTTGATTGCGAAAAACTGTGTACCGAAGGCATTGCGTTCCGGCTGTTAATATTTGTCAGAACCTTGTGACAAACAGCATCACTAATTGTCACTTGGGAGATATTAGGTGCGAATCATGATCTACAAAAGCCACATAAATCGCATACAGTTAAATTTGTCATCAGTACGCGGATTCGCAGCGCATAACTCACCACTAAGATTTGGAGACTACATTGAAAAATCTGAAGCATGAAGCCGAACTGTTTAAAGGTGCATTACTTGCAGGCGTGAAGTATGCGGAGGAGCGAGGTGTCGTCGAATTTGAAGCGACCGATTCAGCAAGTGAAAAGCTCCTTTATATCTATAGGCTGCTCGTTCACGATAAAGTTATTCAGCCCTTGCCTGAGGATCAGGTTGCGGAAAAAACCTTGAGGCACAAACTGGCAATCTGGTACTCAAAGCAATTGCCCAAAGACCATCCGTTACTGAAATAAAAAAAGCAGCGCGGATAATCGTCGTTTCAGGTCAACTGTTGCTTTAATAGTTAGGGTTATTGCGGTAGGCCTCATTCATGAGACGGAATGGCCGTCTTGCATTACTGCGTCCCTTAGAAACACCTTGTGAAGACTAATGTTGCCAGTGGTGGTTTTCAAAGTGAGTCGCGGGTCGACTTTGGGTGATTCAGAGGGCTTTCACTGACAATCAAATCATACTGCCAACAATGTTAATACTTAGTGCCAATACGCCCATGTTAAATGCAAAGGATAAAAGGCCGTGTATCAAGGTGATGCGGCGCATAACGCGGGAGGTGATGGCGACGTCGGAGACTTGTGAAGTCATGCCGATGACGAATGAGAAGTAGACGAAATCGAAGTAATCGGGTGGGTTGCCGCCAGGGAAGGTGAGTCCGCGCCCAGGGCTTTGCTGTGTCTGCCGCCGCCGCTGCCGCTGCCGCTGACGTAGTAACGGTGGGCATAACGTAGAGCTAACCGGCGCTGCGCGGCTTTATCGCGCAGCGTCCAGCGACCGAAGGGAGCGAGGTTGAGCGCCATGTTAGCCATGTACGTTAAATGGTGTGCTGCCCGCTACCAGTACCAGTTGCGCAAGGTACTGGACAAGCTCTATGTCAAAAGAGAGCTGTTCCGCTTCCGGAGTAAAGGGCAGCAACAATTCAACATTTCCGTCTCTTGAGTCTGTTTTTGTATGAACAATCTTGCAACGAATGTCATAGACCCTGTCAGCCACATCGTTCCTTAGATCGACCGAAGGGTTTGCTAAAGGAAGTTTGTGATATGGCAACGACTTTGCCTTATTGAGGAAGAAATCCTTGCGCTCAGTATCGGCTTCTATGAACTGGCGTAGAGCATCGGAATCGGAGCACTCAGCAAGCGTAGCTCGCAGCTGTGAACGTTCATCGCCAAACGCGCCGCTTCGGCTGACGTAAATAGCCGCCAACAATCGCGCGATATCAGTATCACGATCTCCGCGGAAGGTTGGGTCTTTTAATATAGTCTTCAGTTTTCGTTGGGCCTCGGACTGGGAATAGATCGGGAAATAGAATTCGATGACTTGGTAGAACGCGAGGAATTGAAGCAAGGGCATACCCGCAGCACTTCGGCCGTACCAGTACAACGAGAGAGGAGCATTTTCGAACTGTGTTTTTGGGTACTGCAACTCGGTGGCCTGGTTTGAGCGCTTCTTTGGCCTGCGCCCGCCGGCAAAGCGACGGCGCTCCTTCTCAAGCCCCATCGAGACATCGGTGAGTAAATCGAGCTGGAACAGCACCGACCCGGCGGCCTTATTGAGTAGCGCGAGCGCTGAGTCGTGTGTTGTTACATGACAGCCTACGAGTTTTAAGGTTATCCGTAGCCTAGCTGGCGACTTCGATAATCGTGTGAATACCTCGGACGCCGGGCTTAGTTCGATGTGAGGCAACCCCTCTTGCTCGGCAGGTACAACAATTTTTGCGGATTCCACATCGAACTGATCGTTTGGGCGATCAAACCCAAACAGGCGACGGTACGCATAACTTGTAGGAGCGAAGGCAGGAGCAAGAGGTCGAATTGCTGCTTCTATGGTTCCATCGGCGTAAGAACATATTGCTTCCAGATCCGAAAGGTAGACGTACTTCTCGAACGGGATTGAAAGTAGTTGATTAATGCTTTCGTCAGCCCATAGTCCAAGCCAGCGCGTATTACGGCCGCATTTCATCCCAACTCTAAGCCTCGGCTCCTCATCTGGGACACTTACTTCTTCAAGCGTGATGCCTGCCGCTGCACAACGCTCCGCTAGTAGCTTCTTTGCAACAACCACTTCTTCGGGAGGAATGGCGGCCTCAATTTCCTCTTCTTCAAATGCGTTGTCAGCGTCGGTCATAGTGGGTGATTCCAAGTGGATGGCTAACGTCCAAGGTAAGGGGCTGGCTGGAGGCGGGCGAAGCCCGCTGTAAGCCAGTCCCGCTTGACCGCAGTGTTAGGTATGGCACCTGAAGAATTGACCATGGGATTTAATTTTTTGGCTTGTATTTGCTTTGATCGAAGTCACTGACGTCAAACTCAAAGACAGGCGCACCTTCTTGATATATGTTTGTGGAGATACGCACCCTTTTTGCTTTTAGCATGCTCTCAACAAACCGACCGTAGTTACGAATAAAAATGGTTTCAGTGCTGTTATCAGCTGCACCGACCGCTGTGTAGTTAGCTGCCTTTCCATCATCAAATCGTATAAGCACCGCGCAATCTTCATAGGAATGGCAAAGAATTTGCCCTCTTTCAATTCTAAAAATTACGTCTTTACCATAGCGTGGATCAACTCTCAGGTTAAGCGTTGCGTGTTGCTCACCAGAATAGGGGAAGTCGAAATTCACGGTGTTTGAACTTAAAACCGCAGCATGGTACGTAGTTCCTTTGCTCATAGCGTCAGCGTCTTGAGAATACGACCACTGGGAACCTGGAACTACAGGCTCAGGCGAAGAAATCGTCTCGGAAACTGGGGAGGGTGACGAACTCGTCGTTGCAGAAGTTGTGTCATTTCCTGTGCCGGAGGAAAAAATGCTTGAGAAGACAGAAATAATTATTCCTCCCAAGAATATGACGCCAATAAGCGTGCCGCATCCCATTGGTTTTGCTACAACTCGCGCACCACATTTCGGGCAGGTTTCGGCTTTTGAACTTACCTCTGTTCCGCATTCTTTGCACTTGATGAGTGCCATTGTTGTCCTCTCCTCGGGTAACCGGAAAATACCTAACGTTAAGTAGACACCGATAAGGTGTCTATTAAATTTATAAAATCGGTGTATAACATAAAATTTTTCAATTATTTTCCGCTACAGAATATAGCGTTTTATACAGCTAATATATTATTTTTAATAACATTAACACGCTTGCAATTTCGATGCTATATTTAAGTCGTGAATTTTTTATTTTAAATAGCCAGCGATAATGGAAAAACAAAACACCCCCGCACCAACTACCCCCAAATTACTTGATCAAGTGCGCGATCGCATCAGGGTTAAGCATTACAGCATACGCACAGAAACGCAATATGTGCAGTGGATAAAACGCTTTATTTTGTTTCATGACAAACGCCATCCGCTGGATATGGGTGCGCGCGAGGTTGAGGCGTTTTTAACCAATCTGGCCGTCGCAGGCAAGGTGTCAGCCTCTACCCAGAATCAGGCATTATCGGCTGTATTGTTTTTATACCGCGAAGTATTGGGTGTGGAGCTACCCTGGCTGACGGATGTGGTGCGGGCGAAACAACCGCAACGTTTGCCTGTGGTGCTGACGCGCACCGAAGTGAGCGCAGTGCTGACGCAGATGAAAGGCGTGTACAGCCTGATGGCTAACCTGCTCTACGGCACCGGGATGCGGTTAATGGAATGCGTGCGGTTGCGGGTCAAAGATATCGACTTTGAGCGCAGGGAGATACTTATTCGCGACGGTAAAGGTGCCAAAGACCGCATCACCATGCTACCTGATGCCATTGCGCCGTTATTACAAGCGCATTTGGTGCAGCGACGGGCATTATTTGACGATGATGATCGTATGGGTAAATCAGGGGTATATATGCCGGATGCGCTGGCAATAAAATACCCAAATGCAGCAACCGACTGGCGCTGGCAATATGTGTTTGCGGCAGGTAGCTTTTCGATTGATCCGCGCTCGGGTGAAACGCGACGCCACCATCTTGACGAGAAATTATTGCAGCGTGCGGTGAAACGGGCGGTACAGGCAGCAGGCTTGACCAAGCTGGCGACGCCGCATACCCTGCGCCATTCCTTTGCCACGCATTTGCTGGAATCGGGTTATGACATTCGCACCATACAGGAACTGCTGGGGCACGCGGATGTGGCGACCACGATGATCTACACCCACGTACTAAACAAAGGCGGTCGCGGTGTTAAAAGCCCTCTGGATATGTAAATTCGAAAAGCTTGGTGGTTACGCTACGGGTTGAAGTGTGCGTTCATTGCGGCACATGGTGGCGTTTCTTAAATCATACTGGCAACGATATTAATGCTCAGCGCCAATACGCCCATGTTAAATGCAAACGATAACAGGCCGTGTATCAAGGTGATGCGGCGCATGACGCGGGAGGTGATGGCGACGTCGGAGACTTGTGAGGTCATGCCGATGACGAATGAGAAGTAGGCGAAATCGAAGTAATCGGGTGGGTTGCCGCCCGGGAAGTCGAGTCCACCCAGTATTTTGCTGTTTTTGCCACCACCGCTGACGTAGTAGCGGTGGGCATAATGGAAAGCATAGCGGGTGTGGATCAGCAGCCATGATGTAGCCAAAGCCATGACCGATAACCCCACGTGGGTAACTTTGGCCAGACCGCTTACGTTGTCATTGGTTTTGAATAAAAAAATCAGTGCCATCAGGCTGGCCAATGCCACCAGGGTTACCAACGCCAATATGCCCGAGCTACTTTGGCGTTTATTCAGCGTGCTGTTTTGGGTAGCGACTGCATCAGCACCTGCCATGGTGACCCAGGCGAGCAGCAAGCTTGTGCTTGCCGCCGTATCCCAGCTGGCGATAATGCGGGTGTCCAACAAAATACTATTGGGTAGCCCAAAAAATACGAGCAACCCCGCGACTACCGCGATAATTAAGCGTTGAAAATCACTTAAATTACGCACTGAGGCTTAAGCTGGTCATGCCGCGCATATATGGCTGCAACGCCACCGGTATGCTGATAGAGCCATCAGCTTGCTGATGATTTTCCAGTATCGCTACGAGCGTGCGTCCGACGGCTAGTCCAGAACCATTGATGCTGTGCAGCAGTTCAGGTTTGCCGCTGTCATTGCGGAAACGGGCTTGCATGCGGCGGGTTTGGAAAGCTTCAAAGTTGCTGCATGAAGAGATTTCGCGATAAGTATTCTGCGCAGGCAGCCAGACTTCCAGATCGTAGGTTTTGGCAGCGGAGAAACCCATGTCCTTGGTGCACAGCGCCATCTTGCGATAAGGTAATTCCAGTGCTTGCAGAATGGCTTCGGCGTGGATGGTGAGGGCTTCCAGTACTTCGTAGCTATGTTCGGGTTTTGCCAGTTGCACTAATTCGACTTTATCAAATTGGTGCTGGCGTATCATCCCGCGCGTGTCACGACCGTATGCACCCGCTTCGGAGCGGAAGCATGGTGTATGCGCGACGAATTTAAGTGGCAAGGTTGCACTATCAACAATTTCACCACGTACCATGTTGGTTAGTGGTACTTCTGCGGTTGGGATGAGGTAGAGCTTTTCTGCGTCGGTGCGGGGAACGTGGAACAGGTCTTCCTCAAACTTGGGCAATTGCCCTGTGCCGCGCATGGATTCGGCGTTGACGAGGTAAGGTACATAAACTTCAGTGTAGCCGTGATCCAGCGTATGCGTATCGAGCATGTATTGCGCTAATGCACGATGTAAGCGAGCCAGGTTGCCGCGTAACAACGAGAACCGTGCGCCTGCAATTTTGGTCGCAGTTTCAAAATCCAGACCAAGTTTTTCACCTAGTTCGACATGATCCTTGACAGGGAAGTTAAAGCTGCGCGGCGTGCCGATACGGCAAACTTCGACGTTATCTTCTTCTGACTTGCCAACAGGAACAGACTCATGTGGCAGGTTAGGGATGCTCATCAACAGTGCATTTAACGGCGCTTGTAGCTCGGTTAATGCATCCTCAGCCGCTTTGAGTTCGTTACCCAGATTGGCGATTTCTGCCATGATAGCGCTGCTATCCTCACCCTTGGATTTGGCGATGCCGATTTGCTTGGAGCTGGCATTGCGCTTGGCTTGGAGCTCTTGGGTGAGGGTCTGGATTTTTTTGCGTTCGGCTTCGAGACGTGCTAATTCGGTGGTGTCCAGGGAAAATCCACGACTGGCGAGGCGAGCAGCGACGTTGTCTAAATCATTGCGTAATAATTGGATATCTAACATGGTGTTCCTGTATTAATGTGCGCGGCCAGTGGCGCGAGCGTAATAAATAGTGGCAAAAAAGAAAGCAACGGTAAGCGCGACTTCTATCATGGCCAGGATCTGCGATATGCCATGATCCGACCAGGCGCGGACTGCGCCTTCGGTGAAGTACACTAATATCATCAGCGATGACCATTGGTAGGTATAACGTCTGCCGTGCAGAATGCCGAACAATGGAACAAGTAGCGGGATGACTTTGAATATCAACATGGAGCCACCCGGTTTAAGCGGTGCGAGCCAGCCTTCCCAGGCGACGGATAGGAATATCAGGGCGATAAGGCTGACGATACTGATATTTTGTAATAATTTAGTGTTATTCATGGGCGGCTTTCGGTGGCAAGTTTCAGTGCGGTGGTGGCGAGGCGTTGACCCAATGCAAAGGCTAATTTGCGCTCATCTTCAGTGAGTTGAGTTGCATTGTTAATGCCGCTGACATGGCTGGCGCCATAAGGTGTGCCGCCGCTGGTGGTACTGGTCAACGCCGCTTCAGTGTAAGGAATGCCGACAATGACCATGCCGTGATGCAGCAAAGGCAACATCATTGAAAGCAGCGTGCTTTCCTGTCCGCCGTGCATGGAGGTGGTGGAGGTGAATACGGCAGCAGGTTTGCCTGCTAAGCCACCTTGCATCCACACCCCCGCAGTGCCGTCGAGGAAGTGTTTCATTGCCGATGCCATATTACCAAAGCGTGTCGGACTGCCCAGTGCCAAACCTATGCATTCGGTTAAATCCTGTGCTTCCACATAGGGTGCGCCTGCGTCAGGAATAGCGGGCGTGGCCACCTGTGTGGTCGGCGCGACTTTGGGTACGGTGCGGATACGAGCTTGTGCATTGGGGACGGATTCTATCCCCCGGGCGATGGCTTGCGCGACAGCGGCAGTTGAGCCGTGTTGACTGTAATAGAGCACGAGAATGTCGGGCATAATAAGCTCGTAATGTAGTGTAGGTGGCAATTATACCGCGATATAACCAGAATCGGCTGAGTGCTGTAAACTAAGCATATGCAAAAAAAAATACAGCAAACACTAAATTTTGTGCAATTGGTGGCTCGGCGATTTATGGCAGATAATGTGCCGCAGAGCGCAGCCAGCTTAACCTATACCACTTTGTTGGCGATAGTGCCGCTGGTTACTATCGGCTTGACCATATTTTCGGCTTTCCCCGCTTTTGAAACCATCTCGACGAATCTGAAAATTTTCATATTGGAAAATATGCTGCCTGAGGCTGCGGGCAAAGTGATTAGTGTGTATATGTTTCAGTTTTCAGAAAATGCAGGAAAGCTGACCGCGATAGGCACAGTGGTGTTGGCGATTACCGCTTTCATGTTGATGCATACCATCGAGGGGGCTTTAAATGCTATCTGGCATGTACGTCGTACTCGTCCATGGGCTCAGCGCCTGTTGATTTTTTGGGCTGTGCTGTCACTGGGGCCATTGTTGATAGGCGGGAGTTTGTATGTAACGTCGTACTTTGCCAGTTTGACCTTGGGGCTGGGGCATGAAGTGCATGGCGCTACTCTCTATTTGCTGAGGTTTGCGCCTATCGCGCTGACTGTCACAGCGATGTCTTTGCTGTATTTAATGGTGCCTAATCGTTATGTACCGACGCGTCATGCCTGGCTGGGTGGCCTAGTTGCGGGGCTGTGCTTTGAAACGATGAAATTGCTGTTTTCCAGCTATGTCAGCCATATGCCTTCTTATACTTTGGTGTATGGCGCATTTGCCATAGTGCCGCTGTTTCTATTATGGATATATTTATCATGGATGACGGTATTGCTCGGAGCCGTCATCACTGCGGAACTACCAAACCTGACATTGGATGGCTGGGAAGACCGTAAACGGAACGGGCATATATTTAATCTGGCTATACGGGTGCTGACAGCTTTATCTAGTGCACAGCTACATGGTGAGGTGTTGAGTTTACAGCAGCTCGCCTCAGTTACTCAGGTTAATTGGGAGCGGCTGGAAGATGTGTTATCTCAGTTAGTTGACGCGAATTGGGTACTGAAATCAGGTAAAGGATGGGCGTTGGCGATGCATCCAGATCACATTCTGCTACGAGCGGTTTTTGAGTATTTGGTGTTTGATGATGAGCATCATCAGCCGGATTTGGCCAGGTTGGTCAACTATCCACTCACTACGCTAAGTGAGTGGCAAGCGTTTTCAGGGGATCTCAAACAAGTCGAATGATTGTGTTTGCATGATAAGTGATTGGGGTTTGATTGTGTGCGAGGTCGTGGTAATGAGTTCTATGTGCACGTTATTCATATACATGCCATGCGGCGTGAGTAATAAATTGGGTTGATTGAGTGTGCTATTGGCGGGGAACAAGATTCCTGGCTGCATGGTTTTGATTGCAGATAATGGATTAAAAACCTCTACAGCACTCCCGTTCGGTGGCAAAAATTGCACACCAATTTCCAGGGTTTGTGCGTCTATACTTTTAATCCATTTGATAATGCAAAGCTGCCACCCTCCCTCATCGTGTTCGCGCATGCTAATTAATTCCCCTACCTTTATATGACCAGGGGTATTGGTTTTGCTGCGTAGTGCCTGTCCTTGTGCGCCAACGTTGAGTACCTGCCATTTTGCAAGGTAGTGGTTGCGCAGTGTGGGGGCGGGTGTGAAAAATGCCGGATTGGGTGTGACTTTTACCGGTTCAACCGAATTGGTTTCCAGCAGCGCATGTATAGTACGGACACCCAGCCCTAAGTCAACTTCATTGTATTTAGGTATGTAGCGATTAAAACGTCGGGTCACTGGATTTTCCCAACACCGGATTAATTGATGCAGTAAAGCGCGGTAACTGGTTTTAGCCGCATAAACAGGCAGGCCGACATCCAGTGGTGCTCCCCCATTTTCCACATGCGAGAGCATGGCCTGTAATCGTTGCGTAGCTTGATGTGTATCAAAATAGCGGATGAAAGGCTTGCCTTCCGCATTCGCGAGTATGCGTTTGTTGGTAGTGGCCGGTTCATCAGTGGCCAAGTCCAGGATAAAAAGTGGGTAGTCTGCTGTGCTGGTTATATTGCCAGTGATGCGCGTCAACGGCGCTAACTCACGACTTAATTCCAGTACCAATGTAATTTCACCCTGCATTAGATGATATGGATCGGCTAATGAAATTAGCAGGATCTGTTGGTATAAATTCAGAATGTTGCCAGTTGCAGCCGTGATCTCTTTTTCTAATACGCCTAATGCCTCGGCATATTCAAACGCCTGATGGGTTTCACGCCATAGTGTTTCAGGAATAAGCGCATACATTTCGTAACATAAACCGAATATACGTTGCTGTATCGTTAATAGCTGATAAATAATCGCGGTGATATCCAGTTTTGGTTTTTTTTGAATGGTGGTGGAGGCGTCGTCCATTAACACCACTTTGTAGCCATAACTTAGTTCTATTAAAAAATCCCGTGCAAGCTGTGCCTGAGTGTCAGCTTTTTCAGTAAGTGGCAGCATGCTGCCAGATAATTGTAGTTGCAGCATGTTAATTTGGCCTTGCGCCGCCAGCCAATGCAGGTTTAATAAGTTTAATCGCAGATCACTTGCAAGAGGTTGGCGATTGAGTGCAGCTAATGATGCTAAAATTGATTGGGTGGCAATTTGTGGGTTGTCTTTTGGTAAATTACCCAGCCAGATTTGTAGTTGTTTCGGGCGCATTTCAGTAAGATGCGCTGAGTTTGTGTTTTGAGCTGGAATAGCGAAATGTAATACCATAATAAAGCTAAACTTTAGGTAGAGTTGTTCAGGTGAGTGTAAGGCTTATCAAGCTGCTTGTAAAATTTTGAATGCATGAGGGTTAATGATGAAATTTCTGGAATCTATATTTGAAGGTGCGTTGTGGCGTAGCCGTTATATGGTGGTGTTTGCTGTGATTGCGAGCATGGCTTCAGCGTTGATGGTGATGTATATGGCGACTGTAGACGTCGTATATCTGGTTGAACATGTTGTGCATTACGCAGATACGGGGCTTGCGCCCGATGCACGGAAAGCGATCCATGACGAGACAATTACGCATGTGGTCGAAGTGGTTGATGGCTATTTGTTGTCTACATTCATGCTGATTTTTTCACTGGGTTTGTATGAGTTGTTTGTCAGCGATATTGACGAGGCTCATGGTCAACGTTCATCCAGCAAGATTTTAGTGATTAACAGCCTGGATGATTTGAAACAGCGCCTGGCAAAAGTGGTACTGATGATACTGATCGTTAACCTGTTTGAAAAAGCGTTAAAAATACCGATGACTGCACCTTTGGATTTGTTGTACCTGGGTGGTGCAATTGCACTGATCGGTGTGGCGCTGTATTTCACCCATGTATCTGAATCACATGGTGCTGGGAAGGAAGAGTCTGAATCTGCCAGCAAGCATTAATTAAGTGGCGCAAATTGCGCGGCTTTGAGTTTGGGTGGATGGGCATGTTCTTTCCATCCAGGCTGGATGAATTCATGCCCGGTTCATACCTCTGTCAATAGCTGGTAACCCTGGTCAAAAGGTTTTATGATGAACTCATCTTCGGACAGAATGGAGGGCGTACATGAACAATGAATCTGGTTCGCTGAATCTAGGCACGGTGGTGTCGGTGCGAGGCAGTGTTGTTGACGTGCGATTTGACATTAAGTTGCCGCCTATTTATTCGTTGTTGCGTTGTGGCGCGAATGACGAAATTGCCATAGAAGTGTTGGCGCAACTTGATGCGCATCAAGTGCGTGGCATTGCTTTGACCCCTACTCAAGGGTTGCCACGCGGCACGTTGGTTACCGATACTGGCGGGCCGTTGCTGGCACCAGTGGGTAAAAACATAGTTGGCCGTATGTTCGATGTGTTTGGCAATGCCATTGATCACCGGCCAGCGCCAGTTGATGTCGAGTGGCGTTCAGTGCATAACGCACCACCTGCACTGGTACGCCGTTCTACCAAATCTGAAATCTTTGAAACAGGTATCAAAGCTATAGACGTGCTAGTGCCACTGGAGCGTGGCGGCAAGGCAGGGCTGTTTGGTGGTGCCGGGGTGGGCAAGACGGTGTTGCTTACCGAGATGATCCACAACATGGTCGGGCACCACGAGGGTGTCAGCATTTTTTGCGGTATTGGTGAACGTTGTCGCGAAGGCGAAGAACTCTACCGTGAGATGAAAGATGCTGGCGTGTTGCCCAACATGGTGATGCTGTTTGGCCAGATGAATGAGCCGCCGGGTAGCCGCTTTCGCGTCGGTCATGCGGCATTGACCATGGCTGAGTATTTCCGTGATGATGAGCATCGCGACGTGCTGCTGCTGATAGACAATATTTTCCGTTTTATTCAAGCAGGCTCCGAAGTGTCCGGACTGATGGGGCAGATGCCGTCGCGGCTGGGTTATCAGCCTACCATGGGCACCGAACTGGCTGGGCTGGAAGAGCGGATTGCCAATACCGATAGTGGTGCGATTACCTCGATACAGGCGGTTTATGTACCCGCCGATGATTTTACCGATCCTGCCGCCGTTCATACCTTTTCTCATTTGTCTGCTTCCATCGTGCTGTCGCGCAAACGTGCCAGCGAGGGCTTGTACCCAGCGATAGATCCCTTGCTGTCCAGTTCAAAAATGGCAACGCCTGGCATTATCGGTGAGCGGCATTATCAGCTGGCGCAGGAAATCCGCCGTACGCTGGCGCAATATGCTGAGCTCAAAGATATCATCGCCATGCTTGGGCTAGAACAACTCTCACCAGAAGATCGCGATATCGTCGGACGTGCGCGACGATTGGAACATTTTCTGACTCAGCCATTTTTCACTACCGAGCAATTCAGCGGTGTCACGGGCAAACTGGTCAGTCTGGAGGATGCGCTGGATGGGTGCGAACGTATTTTGCGTGATGAATTCAAGGATTATCCGGAGAGCGCACTATACATGATAGGTGCGATAGACGAGGCCAAGGCGAAGCTGCATCCCGCTGCGACTGCACCTGTCCATGCAGCAGAGGTACATGCTCATGAATCTTAAAGTGCTGCTACCATTCAGGATCTTTGCCGAAAAAACGAATGTGTCGCGCATTGTGGCCGAAACCGGAGCGGGTTCCTTCGGTATTCTGCCGCATCGGCTTGATTGCGTGGCGGCGTTGCTGCCCGGCATACTGGAGTTTGAAACACCGGACGATGGCGTAGTCTATATTGCCGTCGATGAGGGTGTGCTGGTTAAAGCGGGTGCCGACGTGCTGGTATCCGTGCGTAATGCGATTGCAGGCGCTGATCTGGGTAAATTGCACGCTGCGGTTGAACAGGAGTTTCTCAACCTCGATGAGCAGGAGCGCGATGCGCGAGTAGTGCTGGCAAAGCTGGAGAGTGGCTTCATTCACCGCTTCAAGGCGTTTCGTGGTGAGTGAAGCGCCAAAAGTGAAACCCACGCAAGGCAAAACTGGCTTCAGTCGCCAGGTAGGCGCAAAAGCCGCACGTAAGCTCAAGGCGCAAAATGATGCGCCTGAGGTAGTGTGGTCAGGCTTGAGCGTGATGGGGTTGATAGGTTGGTCAGTGGTGGTGCCGACGCTGCTGGGTGCGGCGTTAGGACATTGGCTGGATGCCCATTATCCTATATCACATTCATGGACACTGACGCTGATCATGATGGGGCTGAGCCTGGGTTGCTGGAACGCGTGGCGTTGGGTACGAATGGAAAACCGCACCGAGGTAGAGGAGCTGGAAAATGACGATGAATGAGATATGGGGAATAATGCTGGCATTGGTGGTGGGCTTGCTGCTGGGGGCGCTGTTTTTCGGCGGGTTGTGGTTGACAGTACAACGGGGATTGACTGCAAAACATCCTGCTGTGCTGTTTCTGATCAGTATGCTGTTGCGTACGGGGATCACGCTGGCTGGATTTTATGCTGTTGCCGATCATGACAGTCAGCGGCTGGTGGCTAGTCTGATCGGATTTGTCATTGTTCGCCTGATTGCAACCCGGGTATCGCGATCAGGCGTAGAGAAAGTCGCGCAAGGAGCGGGTCATGCATCTTAGTCCGGATGAAGTGGTGTTCTGGCAGTACGGGTTTGTTAAGCTCAACCTCACTATCGTGACTACCTGGTTTCTGATGGGGGTGCTGGTCATTGGTGCCAAGCTGGTAACACGCAAGATAGGCACAGTTGGCAAGCACGGAGTGAAAGTCACGCGCTGGCAGAGCCTGCTGGAAATTGTGGTCAGCGCCATCAAGCAGCAAATCAACGAAGTCGGTTTGCATCAGCCAGAAAAATACATGGGCTTTATCGGTACGCTGTTTCTGTTCGTTGCTGCTGCCAGTGTTTTTACCATTATCCCGGGTTATGAGCCGCCTACGGGTTCACTGTCGACCACCGCTGCGCTGGCGATTTGCGTGCTGGTAGCGGTGCCGCTATTCGGCATTCAGCAGCTGGGTCTGGGCAGATATCTGAAAGATTATCTGCAGCCGACTTTTATCATGCTGCCATTCAATATTATCAGCGAGTTGTCGCGCACGCTGGCGCTGGCAGTGCGTCTGTTTGGTAATATGATGAGCGGTGCGATGATCATCGGTATATTGCTTACCATTACGCCGTTTCTGTTCCCTATCGCAATGAGTATGCTGGGTCTGCTGACCGGCATGGTGCAAGCCTATATTTTCAGTATTCTGGCTACGGTGTATATCGCGGCTGCAACTGGCACGCAGCATAGACCACGAATTAAAACCGTCACCCCATCATCAGCAGCATAAATCAAGAGGAGTTGAAATGGATAGCATGACAATTATTGCGGTAGCTTCAATCATTACCGCCGGATTAACCATCGGTCTGGGCAGTATCGGACCGGCATTGGGTGAAGGGCGGGCAGTATCAACAGCATTGACTTCGCTGGCGCAGCAGCCTGATGCCGCAGGTACGATTACCCGTACCCTGTTTGTCGGGCTGGCGATGATAGAGTCCATTGCGATTTACTGTTTCGTGGTGTCGATGATACTGCTGTTTGCCAATCCGTTCTGGAGCCACGTTATCGCACAAGCTGCGGGAAAGTAATCCATGATCATCGACTGGTTTACCGTTATTGCACAAATCATCAATTTTCTGATTCTGGTGGGGTTGTTAAAACATTTTCTTTACCAGCCTGTACTGAATGCAATAGATAAACGGGAAAAACGGATTGCTGCCGAACTCGCCGATGCGAATGCGACCAAGCTCGCAGCGCAACTGACGCGTGATGAATTTAATGAGAAAAATGCGGTCTTCGAACAGTCGCGTGCGGAGTTGCTCAATCAGGCGATGGCGGAGGCGAAGGCCGAGCGGCAGCGCTTTATCGACACAGCACGGCAGGAGTCGGAAGACTTGCGTAACCAGTGGCAGCAGGCATTGCGTAACGAGCATCAGAATCTGAATGCGGAAATCACACGCAGAACGCAGGATGAGGTTTTTGCCATTGCCCGCAAGGTGCTGGGGGATCTGGCGGGGGAGAAGCTGGAAGCGCGCATGGTCGAATTGTTCGTGCAGCGTTTGCAGCAACTGGATGGCGCAGAACGGGCGCAGCTGATTGCTGCTTTTCAGGCGGCATCCAGTGATATGCTGGTGCGTACCAGCTATGCACTGACGGCAGAACAGCGTGCGGCGGTAGCCGCTGCGGTGGAAAAGGTATTTGCTCTGGCGCAGCCTCTGCAATTCGAGGTGGCGCCGGATATCGTCAGCGGTATCGAGCTTTCGACCAGTGGCCAGAAGCTGGGGTGGAGTATCGCTGAATATCTGGGGGCGCTGGAAAAAGGGGTGGGTGAGTTGTTGCATCAGCAACTTAAATCCGAGCCTGTTGTGATTGAGAAAAGTAGTGATGAGCGCTAAGAATTTGCAGGCGGTGTTCGATCAGGCTTTCGCTGGATTCAGCGAGGTAAGGGCGGCGTATATACCGCAATTGGTGCCGCGGGAAATAGGCACGATTATCAGTGTCGCTACGGGTATTGCTAAAGTGTCTGGATTGCCGGGTGTCGGTTTTGAAGAGTTACTGAAGTTTCCTGGTGGCATTTTTGGTATCGCGTTTAACGTGGATGAAGATGAAATTGGTGTGGTGTTGCTGGGTGAGTACGCGCATTTGCATGCTGGTGATGAAGTCGAACGCACGGGGCGGGTGCTGGATGTCGGGGTGGGGGATGGTTTGCTGGGGCGGGTCATAACACCTCTCGGTGCGCCGCTGGATGGTGGCGGGGCGGTGCATTTCAGCGAGCGCATGCCGGTTGAACGTGCTGCGGCATCTATTATGGATAGAGCGCCAGTCACCCAACCATTGCAAACTGGGATCAAGGTAATAGATGCACTGATTCCTATCGGGCGCGGTCAGCGCGAGCTGATACTCGGTGACAGGCAGACTGGCAAGACCACCATTGCCCTGGATACTATTCTTAATCAGCATAATCAGAATGTACTGTGTATCTATTGCGCCATTGGCCAGCGCGCTTCTGGTGTGGCCAAGGTGATTGCTACTTTGCGGGACAAAGGCGCGCTGGCATATACCGTGGTACTGGTTACCGAGGGCAATGATCCGCCCGGCCTGGCGTATATTGCACCGTATGCGGCAACCAGCATTGCCGAATATTTCATGCAGCAGGGACGCGATGTGCTGATCGTATACGACGATCTGACCAATCATGCTCGTGCTTACCGTGAGCTATCGCTGCTGCTGCGTCGCCCGCCTGGTCGCGAGGCTTTTCCCGGCGATATTTTCTATATTCATTCGCGCTTGCTGGAGCGAGCCACGCATATGAGCAAGGAATTTGGTGGTGGGTCGTTGACGGCATTGCCGATTATCGAAACTGAGTCGCAGAGTATTTCCGCCTACATTCCTACCAATCTTATTTCTATTACTGACGGCCAGCTGTATCTGTCGCCGTCGTTGTTTGAGCTGGGTGTGTTGCCGGCAGTCGACGTGGGCAAGTCGGTATCGCGAGTCGGCGGCAAAGCGCAGCTGGCGGCTTATCGTGCTGTGGCGGCGAATCTCAAGCTGGATTATGCGCAGTTCGAGGAGCTGGAAAGCTTTGCCCGTTTTGGCGCGCGACTGGATGACAATACCCGTGCCAGTATCGAGCATGGACGGCGTATCCGTGCCTGTCTCAAACAGCCAGAATTCTCCCCGGTGTCGGTACCTGAACAAATCGTCGTGTTGCTGGCTTTGGCTGGCGGCCTGTTTGATAGTGTGCCGCTGGCACGCATGGCGGAGGCTGAGTTGGTCTTGCGTGAAGCAGCGGCGACCATCCCGTCAGCCATCTCTCAGCATTTTGCGACGGCACAACAATTGGCAGATGAGGACAGGGCGGCCATTTTGCAGATTGCACGCAGAGCGTTGGAGAGCTTTGTGCTACAGCCAGATGCCAAGCTCAGCTCATGAGTGAATCCACGGCCACGTTGCAGCGCAAAATCAGCAACGCCGGGGAGTTGGAGTCGGTAGTGCGCACGATGAAGGCATTGGCAGCGTCCAGCATCAGCCAGTATGAGCGCGCGGTGCGTTCACTGGATGAGTATTACCGTACCGTGCAACTTGGGCTGGTGGCGTGTTTACGACAGGGTTCGCCTGCAGTGAATAATGTCCGTGGCCGCCGCAACCAGCCAGTGAAAACCGGCGTGGTCATTTTTGGCTCGGATCAGGGGTTGGTGGGTCAATTCAATGACGAGGTGGCGGATTTTGCGACAAATACGTTACGTGATCTACCGGGTAGCAAGACGGTGTGGGCGGTGGGCGAACGGGTGCAGTTACGACTTGAGCAGATAGGGCTGGTGCCGGATAGCCTGTTTGGTGTGCCTAACTCGATACACGCCGTAACGCCGCTGATAGGGCGGATTCTGGCTGAAATTGAAATGCATAGCGAACAGGGGCAAGTGGAACAGGTCTATATTTTTCATAACCGACCTGAATCGGGTGCGTTGTATGAGCCCGTGAGCCAGCGTTTGTTGCCGCTGGATATAACCTGGCAGCACGACTTGCTTGTACAGCAATGGCCCACACAAAACCTGCCCGAAACGATCGGGGAAAGCAGCTTTGCTCTATCGGCGCTGATACGTGAATACTTGTTTGTGTCGTTGTTCCGCGCCTGCGTGGAATCCTTGGCAAGTGAGAATGCCAGTCGGCTGGCCGCGATGCAGCGCGCTGAGAAAAACATCGATGAGATGCTGGTTGATCTGAATTTGACCTATCACCGTTTGCGCCAGAGCGGGATAGACGCCGAGCTGTTCGACGTTATTTCCGGTTTTGAAGCTTTGACCAATGATAAACATAAACAGGCATAGCCTGATGTACAACCCGCGCAATTGAAAGGATGAAGATGAAAATAAATGTTGCAGATTTCCGTGTACCAGCGGCCAAAAAAGTCAATCTTAAACAATGGCCGACGCTGGTAAAACCAATATATAAATCCAAGGCGCAGTATCAGGAGATGCTGGCGGCGCAGGTGGCTGAGCTGAGTGCAATGCAGCAGCGCCATTATGCGGCTGATAATTACTCGGTATTGTTGATTTTTCAGGCGATGGATGCTGCAGGTAAAGACGGCGCGATCCGTCATGTGATGTCGGGTGTGAATCCGCAAGGTTGTCAGGTTTACAGTTTCAAACATCCCAGCGTGACTGAACTGGATCATGATTTTCTGTGGCGCACAGTGCAGTGTCTGCCGGAACGCGGCCGCATCGGTATCTTTAACCGTTCCTATTATGAAGATGTGCTGATCGTACGCGTGCATCCCGAGATATTGCGCAATCAGGGCTTGCCTGAGGCACTGCTCAATGAAAAATCCATCTGGAAGGAGCGTTATCATTCCATGAATGAGCTGGAAAAACACCTGCACCGCAACGGCACGCGGGTGGTCAAATTTTTCCTGCATTTGTCCGAGGAGGAGCAGCGCAAACGTTTCCTCGCCCGGATTGATTCCCCGGAAAAGAACTGGAAATTCAGCCTGGCCGATATTGAAGAGCGCAAGTACTGGAAAGAGTACATGAAGGCGTACGAAGCTTGTCTGAGTGCCACGAGCAGCAAAGATGCGCCGTGGTATGTGGTGCCGGCCGATGACAAGGGAAACGCCCGCCTGATCATCTCCGAGATCATTCTGGATACGTTCAGAGCGCTTAAACAGGACTTTCCGAAACTGGATGCGAAACGTACTACAGAACTGAAGGAAATTAGAAAGCTGCTGGAGAAACGCGCCAGCGCGCCAGACCTGAAGCCGGATGCCGAAACTGTTTAGGTTGGCTCATGCTACATACCTTTAACGCGCTGGGTGCAGCATTGTGGGTGGGTACCTGGGGGATGGGAGCATTGCCTGGGAAAACGTATCGCCCAACCGTTACAGCGGGTAAAACTGTATGAGCCATATGTGCTGGTGATTAGCGTGTTCGCAATGGTCATCACGCTGGTTTATGTGTTTTGGCATAAGCGCAATAGCAAGTGATGTTATGAGTGCTTATTTGATACTGGCGTACAGCAGCGCATGACTGAATTGGATTAACATTGGCTTCACTCAGTAATACACTACGACGCTGGCGTATGCGTCGACTGTTGCGACGCAGTCCCTTACCTCACCACATCTGGCACAGCGTGACCCGTAGCATGGTTACGCTGCACAGTCTGGATGTGGTGCAAATGGCGCGTCTGCGCGAGCTGACGACGTGGTTCCTGCATAACAAGGCTATCAATGGGGTGCAAGGTCTGGAAGTGACTTTGGCGATGCGCATAACTGTGGCTGCTCAAGCCTGTTTGCTGATACTGAATCTGGATATTGATTACTTCGATAATTGGGTTGAAGTCATACTCTATCCCGGCGCGTTCAAGGTTCATCATGACCAGACCGACGCCATCGGGTTGGTGCATCATGATGTCTCCGTGTTAAGTGGAGAGTCATGGCTGCGCGGTCCGGTAATACTGTCCTGGCCTGATGTCGAACGTGACAGCTACCACTCTCATCCGGGTCATAACGTTGTGCTGCATGAGTTTGCACATAAGCTTGACGGGCTTGATGGTGCGATGAATGGCCTGCCACCGCTACGTAGTGGCATGAGCCGAAAACGCTGGGCGGCGGATTTGAGCGAAGCTTATGCGCTATTGAAGCATGACCTCGCATCAGCCAGACATGCTTGTATCAATCCGTATGCTGCGACTAATCCGGCAGAATTTTTTGCGGTATTGAGCGAGTATTTTTTTACCGCGCCGCATATTCTGAAAGCAGCTTGCCCAAGTGCCTATCGGCAACTTGAGCTGTTTTATCTGTAGGCAAACGCTATCATAATTCCTGATTTTTGGTGCTTGGTGTAGTGTTGTCTATATTGTTTTTATTAATACCAGCAGGTTGTTTTGCGTGCATTTAACGGGCGGGCAATTTTAGTGCGTTAGCGTACAGTAGTGCCGGGCTAAATTAAGTAAGATAGTCGATGTTGGTTGATCATGTTGATTTGTAATTTATTGTTTTTAAAGGATGTTTGTTTATGAGCTACCATTTCAGTAAGACCGTAAAACTTTCGTTTGATGACGCTATTGCTAAGGTTACAGAGGCATTGAAAGAGGAAGGCTTCGGTATCCTCACCGAAATTGACGTGCAGGCAACATTGAAGAAAAAACTGAACGTAGATTTTAAGCGTTACAAAATATTGGGTGCATGTAACCCCGCCTTTGCTTATGAAGCGCTCAGACTGGAAAATAAAATTGGCTCTATGCTGCCGTGTAATGTGATTGTGCAGGAGCAGACAGATGGTTTGGTGGAAGTGTCAGCTATTGACCCCGTTGCATCAATGGGGGCGATAGGTAATTCGGAGCTGACTGTCATTGCCAAACAGGTTCAGGCCAAGCTGCAAAAAGTGATGGACAGTCTGTGAGTCTATGTTGGTTGTTTATTTAAGGAGAGTGATATGTTAGTGACATTTACCACGAATGCTTATGCTGACATTACCATGTTTGGTGATGTTGGTCTTGCGATGCTGAAAATGATGGGCCACAGTGCAACCGTACCTGGTGCCATTCTGGCTGCTGATGTACCTGCTGCACTGGCGCAATTGAAAACAGCGCTGGCAGCAGAAACCGAGGTGCCATCAACTGCGGATAAGGATGCCGAGGAGCCTGTAGTAAGTATGGCTAACCGAGGGCTGCCATTAGTTAATTTGTTGGCCGCTGCAGCGCAGGCTAAGAATGACGTAATGTGGAAATAATTCCTCAAGTATTTTATAAAGAGGCAATGTCATGGAAAATATGGAACAGCTGGAATTAGAAGCTCATCGTGGCGAGATGGCTAAGGATATGAATGGTCTGGTTGAAAAGTATCGTGCAATATTTGATTGGGATATTCCTGATATTGATCAGCAAATGGCGGATAAATTGATCGTGGCAGCTATGCACACCGCGCTGGATGAAATTGCCGCGAAATTGGCAAGCTGATTGCTGTTGTAATCTGGTTGTGGATGGGTAGGGCGGTGCTGTTATTGGCGCCGCCCTTGTGTCATTTAGCCGCCACCACCGCCACTGCCTACACCGTGTGCGGCCGCCAGTACCAGTTTGTTAAACTCAGCTTCACTCATCAAGCCATGCGCAGCAACGATTTCGCGTACAGGTTTGCCCGTCTTTTCAGACTCTTTCGCAATTTCTGCAGCCCTTGCATAGCCTATGCTGGTATTCAGCAGCGTTGCCAAGCCTACGCTGTCATGAATGAATTTATCGCAACGATCACGATTGATGATCAAGCCGATCAGGTTTTTGTCAGTAGCGACACGCATGGCGTTGGTGAGCCAGTCCATCGCATCGAATAGTGCCGAGCCTAACGCCGGCATCATCACGTTTAATTCCAGTTGTCCCGCCTGGGTCATGTACGCAACGGCAGCATCTTGTCCTAACACTTGAAAGCAGACCTGGTTGAGCATTTCAAACATCACGGGGTTAACTTTGCCCGGCATGATGGAGGAGCCTGGCTGTACCGCAGGCAAAGTGATTTCACCCAGGCCTGTGCGTGGGCCTGAAGCCAGCAGGCGCAAATCGTTACTGATGCGGGTAAGCTCTAATGCCAAACCGCGTATCGCAGCGGAGACGGCTTGCATGTCAAACATGGACTGCATTTGTGCGGCAAGGTGCCCAACAACGATAGGTTCACCTGTGAGTTTGGCGAGTTCAGTTGCAACGTTTTCAGCGTAGTCGGGTGAGGTATTGAGCCCTGTGCCCGCAGCGGAGCCTCCCAAGCCTGTGGCGCATAGCAAGGGACGTACTTGCGCCAAGTTGTCAGCAACGCGGCGTAGCGTCCAGGCATAGGCGGCAAATTCACGGCCTAACGTGGTCGGTACGGCATCTTGTAAATGGGTACGGCCGCTTTTTACGGTGTCGCGTTCTTGCACCGCAAGCGCATCGAATGCGTCAGCCATATGGTGGGTGGCAGCGAGTAATTTGGGCAATTTGGCTAATAAAGCTAAACGGATAGCGGTAGGGATAGTATCATTGGTCGACTGCCCCATATTGACGTGGTCATTGGGGTTGATCGGGGTGTAGCTGCCTTGCTCGCCGCCGAGTGCAACGTTGGCTAAATTAGCAATGACTTCATTGGTGTTCATGTTGTGGCTGGTTCCTGCGCCAGCCTGGAAACGATCTACGACAAACTGGTCTAACAATTCACCATTCAGAATGCGCTCACAAGCAGCTACAATAGCGTCGCGCTGAGTGGGGGTGAGCCAATCAGGCTGGGTGTTGGCAATCGCGGCAGCAAGTTTTATTTGCACGTGAGCGCGAACAAAGTCGGTGTCGGGCATGCGTCCTGAAATCGGAAAGTTTTCCACTGCGCGTGCAGTTTGTATGCCATACCAAGCGGCGGCGGGAACTTTGAACTCCCCCAGTGAGTCTTTTTCTGTACGAAAGTCAGTCATGGTGTGTGGCGGCTAAATTAAAAATGAGATTATAGGATAATTCATGTTAAAACGCGTATTAGTTGTATTAGCTTTGTCATTGATGACGACTTCGGTGTGGGCATTCAGTTTTACTGATACCAAGGGGAAAACCCAAAGCCTGGATGCCTACAAGGGTAAGTGGGTGCTGGTTAATTTCTGGGCGACCTGGTGTCCGCCTTGTCTGGAAGAAATTCCTGATTTGATCGCCTTGCATGACAAATACAGTAAAACCAAATTGGTGGTTATCGGTGTGGCTATGGATTATCGGGATCCTAAACAGGTGATTGAGTTTGCTGATGGTATGTTTATCTCATACCCTATTGTCTTGGGTACGCCTAAAATTGCGGCACAGGTGGGACAAGTGCAAGGATTACCAACGACGTATTTGTTTAACCCGGAAGGTAAGATCGTTGCTTATCAAGTGGGCGCATTGACCAAAGAAGCGGTTGAAAACTACATCAATGGCAAAAAGGCAGTGAAAAAATAATCAGGAGGCGGCATGTTACGTATTTTGGGATTGGTTTTGTTGTTTTCAGCAAATATGGCTTTTGCTGAAATGCGTGACGCGCAGAGTTATTTTTTTCAGCCTAAATTGGGTGACTTCAAGGCCGAATTAGACACCGCCAAGAAAACCGGTAAAACGGGTGTGTTGTTGATGTTCATGATGGAAGAGTGCCCGTTTTGCGCGCGTATGGAATCGACTATCCTGAGTCAGCCTGAAGTGCAGGATTATTATCGCAAGCATTTTCTTATCTATGAAATGGATGTTAAGGGCGATACCGCTATGATAGATTTTCAGGGGGTAGAGACAACCGAAAAAGCCTTTGCTTTGAAACAGCGAGCGAGAGCGACACCCACGTTTATTTTCTACGATACCCATGGCGAAGCCGTCACCAAATTCACTGGGCCGACGAAAGATGCGGCTGAATTTTTGCTGTTAGGCCGTTATGTTGTTGAAGGCGGCTATAAGCAGCAGCCTTTTTCGGCTTATAAAACTACCGTTAAGTAATGCGCTATTGGCTCTTAGTGCTACTGGCTGGTTATGCGTTAACGAGCCAGTCAGCTACGTTGACTTTGGATCAGGCAATGGCTGCTGCAGATGCCCATCATCCTGATGTGGCTGTTGTAGAGTCGGATGTTGCATCCGCAAAGGCGGATTTAACCGCTGCTGACGCGCGACGAGATCTGACTGTTACTGTGGAAGGTGTATTGCGTCAAGGTCGTGCCAGCACTGGCAATGATGAGTGGCGTGCTGATAATAGTGGCCGTATTGTTGCGCGCAAGAATATTTATGACTTTTCGCGCACCCAGTCTGTCGTTGATGCAGCGCAGTCTGCTCTGGATGCGCGTGAACTGGAATTGTTAAGTAGTCGAGATCAGCAGCGTTTGGCTATCATGGCAAGGTATTTTGATGTGCTGAATGTAGATCACCAGTATGCTGCCGATAATGAACTTATGGCAGTGGCTTATGTGAGCTTTGATAACGCTCGTGATCGTATGGCTTTGGGGCAATTAAGTCGTGTTGATGTGGCTGTATTGGAAGCGCGCTACCAGGATATTCGTGAAAAGCGCAACGCCAATCTTTCCCTGCAGCGCAGTACACGCAGTGCGCTGGCAAATGCAATGAATCAGCCACGTGTACTGGCATCTGATTTGGCGGAACCTGAGTTAGCTGAAAATGATGTTGCAGTGCCTGATTACGAAGATTTATTACCCATATTGTTTAAGTACAATCGAACTTGGTTGGCTCAACAAGCTGAGTTGACCGCATCACAACAGCGATTGGCAGCTTTGCGTCACGAAACATCACCCAGTTTGGATGCTGAAGTTGAGGCGGGTGAGTATAGTCGCAATGCCACCACCCGAAATAACGTAAGTGCTGGTTTAGTGCTTACTTGGCCGATATATCAAGGCAGACGGGTTGATGCGCGCATCGCTAAGGAACAGGCACAGTTCCAGAAGTTACAAGCCATAAGCGCCGGATTGGAGATGCGGTTGTCGCAGAGCTTGCTCGATACGCTCTTGGAAATCGAGCAGTTGCGCAAAAGCGCACGCCCTGCAGCAAAACAACAAATTAATTATCGTGATGTTGCGCTGGATCGCAGTCGTGCTGAATATGAATTGGAATTGAAAACCAATTTAGGCGACAGTATGGCGCAAACCATGTTTGCACAACAGCGGGCACGTGCTGTGGAATACCAGTTGGCACTGTCAATGGCAAAATTAAGTGCGTTGCTGAGCAAACCCGTAAATGAATTAACCAAATTGGTTGCGAACAAATGAGGATAATAATGCGTATAACTGCGTTAGCACTAAGCATGATGTTCATTGCGCCGCTGGCATCTGCGGTTGATGTGCCGTTGACCACACCTGTTTCGGGGGTGGTGAAAGCGGTATTGGTCACGCAAGGGCAAAGCGTGAAAAAGGGACAGATATTATTATCGCTGGACGATACGATATACCAGGCGCGTGTTACCGAAGCGGAAGCCGCGTTGAGTCGATTAAAAGAAGAGAGTGCTGAAGCGGATCGTGACTTGAAGCGTGCGAAAGAACTCTACGACAGGGCCGTAAGCTCAACCACAGAATATGATCAGGCCAAGCTGCGTTATGCGCGTGCTGATGGTCTTTATCGTGAAGCGCAAGCTAAGCTTATTATTGCCAGGAAGAACTTGGAATACAGTACGTTACGTGCACCTTTTAATGCCACGGTGAGCAAACGTTTGGTTGAGCCTGGTATGGTGGTTTCTTCTGAGTTTCAGCCTGCTACCCTCATTATTCTGAGCAAATAACAGGCTGCATAAGCTTACAGGCAGATAACTTCACCTTTGATATGTGCGCTGTCATCACCCATTAAGTATAAATAGGCCGGCATCAAGTCAGCTGGTTGGGCTATCGCCATTTGATCTTCACCTGGATGCGTTTTGCGGCGTATAGGGCTGTTCACTGGGCCTGGTATGAGCGCATTAATGCGCAAATTAGGGTGCAGATTCTCAAGCTCTTGTGCCCAAATTTTTACCATTGGCTCTACCGCGGCTTTAGATACCGCATAAGCTCCCCAGAATGCGCTAGGCGTGTGGCCGTGCGATTCGCCTGTCATGATAACAGATGCGTTTGGTGAAGCTTTGAGTAAGGGCAGGCAAGCTTTGGTAAGCGCAGCTGGTGCAGCGACGTTGACGCGTAGCAAGGTCATCCATTGATCAAAGCTGTGCAGTTCCAAGGGAAATGGGCTTAATGCGGCGGTGGCATTGTGTAAGATGCCATCCAGACGCTTGAGTTGTAGCCCAATTGAACCTGCCAACCCTTCAAAGGCTTGTGCGTCAGCTTTTTCAAAATCCAGCGGAATAATCGCAGCCTGTGGGTAGCCCGCAGCTTCAATTTCATCATAGACAGCTTCCAGTTGTGCCACATTTCGTCCATGTAAGATTACTGTTGCGCCATGTGCGGCGTAGCTTAATGCGGCTTCACGGCCGACACCACGACCTGCGCCCGTAACTAGAATAACGCGATCTTGTAATAGGGTTTTAGGTGCTATGTAGTTTTTCATGGGCTAAGTTCTCAATAATTAAGTGCGCGCATTTTACCCCGCTTTGGGTTGCGGCTTCCAGTGTGGCAGGATAATCGCTGGCGGTATAGTCGCCAGCGAGGTAAAAATCAGGGTCACTGGTGCGCTGGGATGGGCGCTGTATGCCCGTCACGCAGGCAAATGTTGCACGTTTTTCGGCAATGACTTGGTGCCATAATGGGTATGTGGGTAGGTGCAGATGTTGGTGTAGTTCAGCGGCGATTAGTTGCGCGAGTTCATCATGCGGCATGTCGTCGTGTGTGCCTGATGCGCTAATGACAACGGCGAACAGTCCATATTGTTGGTGGGTGATGCCACGGTCAAATATCCATTGCGTGGTTGTGTTGACCAAGCCTGTCATGGCGCGAGGCAGGCTGATATTTTCTGCATATTGCAAATAAACCGTGATGATGGGTTCGTAGTGATAGTCAGGAATGGGGACGATATGCGGTAAGTTGGTGATGAGCGCATTGACCTGATACGCAGCGGTTGCGCATATCACATGGCTGTGACCTTGTCCGTCAACTGTCCATCCCTGTTGATCGCGGATAATGTTTTTAACGCGATGTGAGGTGATGATATTGCCGCTATGCTGGGAAATATAATTTGCCGCAGCTTGCGGAAAAAATTCGGACAAATCGACATTCGGGATAATCAAATCACTGTCGTGCTGGCTACGCGTCAGGCTGTCACGTAGCACATTTAAGAAAATTTGGGCTGAAGCAGTTACGATAGGAGTGTTCAGCGCGGCGAGGCAGAGCGGTTCCCAGAAACCCTTAATAAGCGAGCCAGGTTGCTGGGCTAACAATTGCGCCACACTGGTGTCTTGCTTTAAACGAAAACGGGTGAGGCGATGCCTGAGCATAAAAGCTATCGCTGCAACGCGTTCAGTGCGACTTAGTCCGTGTGCTCGCAGTAAGGCGATAAGGGTGTTGAATGGTGCAGGTAGTGCGGGGGCATGGAGCTGTATGCCGTTTGCCGTGTGTAAGGTAAGCGGTAAGCGCAAATAGGGTGGGCTGCCTTGATGTACCAGGGTAGCAAGGTCTAGCGTGGTTTGGTACGCGCCGAGCAGCAAATGCTGGCCATTGTCGACAGGAATGGTGAGTGCGTCGAGTTGCACAGCACGGGCGCGTCCGCCTAATACTTTGCCTGCTTCATAAACTGTGACCGGGATATTTTGTTGTGCCAGTGTAACAGCGGCTGCCATGCCTGCATAACCTCCGCCTATGATAGCAACGTGGGGTGGCATTAACCTTTCATCCAGGTACGCCAGGCTATCCACAGTTTGCGGACAGGGGTGAGCGCGGTGCGCTGCGTGAGGACCATATAACCATCATGACGAATTTCTTCTAGCAAGGTGCGATAAATTGCTGCCATGACCAAGCCGGTTTTTTGCGTTTTACGGTCGGCTTGCGGGAGTTCGCTAAAAGCCAAATCATAAAATTCTTGCGCACGTTGATATTGGAACTCCATCAACTGTTTGAAATTATCGGTTTGTCGTGCATTGAGAATGTCGCTGGCTGGGACGTTGAATTTCGCTAATTCGTCCATCGGCAGATAAATACGATTGCGTCGTGCGTCTTCGCCTACATCACGAATAATATTGGTGAGCTGGAACGCCAAACCCAAATCTGCTGCATAGCGTAATGTGGCGCGTTCAGTATAACCAAATATAATCGCAGATAATTCGCCGACCACGCCTGCAACACGGTGGCAGTATAGTCGTAACGATTTGAAATCTTCATAACGATGCATGGTTAAGTCCATTTCCATGCCGTCGATGATTTCCTGAAATTGCTCTGCGGGCAGATTGAATTCACGTATTGCAGGAGCAAGTGCGTGGCTCACCGGATGATGCGGTTGTCCTTGAAACAGGTCTTTAATCTCTTGTCGCCACCAGTTGAGTTTGGTCAGTGCAATATTGGTGTCGCTGCATTCATCAACGATGTCATCAACTTCGCGGCAAAAAGCATAGAGCGCAGTAATCGCTAAACGACGATTTTCGGGTAAAAAACGAAAGCTGTAATAAAAACTAGAGCCACTGGCAGCAGCTTTGTCTTGGCAATATTGATGTGGATCCAATTTATTTCCTATTTAGCGCGCACGGCGCGATACAGCATGTTGAGCCAGTCACGGGGAACAAGTACGGGGCGTTGCTGGTAAATATCACCGCGTACATGATGCAGCTTTTCTAATACGGTCGAGCCGCCCATGATAATCATGCGTAATTCTAACCCAATCCGTCCCTTTAATACCTTACCTAATGGTGCGCCAGCTTGTAATAATTTCCGTGTGCGCTCAATTTGCATGAGCATAAAGGGTGACCAGGTGCCACTGCTGTCATGACGTTTAATTTGTGCTTCACTGATGTGATATTGAGCTAATTCATCTTGAGGTAAATAAATACGATCTTTGTCATAATCGATTGCGACGTCCTGCAAAAAATTAATGAGCTGTAATGCGCTGCAAATCGCGTCTGAGTAGGCAATGCTGCGCGGATCATGTTCTTTATACAGTGCTAACATGAGTCGCCCGACAGGGTTGGCGGATTTTTTGCAATAATCCATTACTTCACCAAAATTGGCATAACGTGTTTTAACTACATCTTGCGAAAATGCATCGAGTAAATCATAAAACGGCTGTAGCGGCAGCTGATGCTGCGCAATGATAACTGCGAGCTCAGTGAATAAAGCTGTGGCTGGTGTGGTTTGTTGCTGTATACGGTGTAATTCGGCACGATAGGCATCTAGTGCTGCTAAACGCTCAGCGGGGTTGGCGTCGCCTTCGTCAGCAATGTCGTCCGCAGTGCGGGCGAAATGGTAGATAGCTGTGACCGCGCGGCGTAAACGTCTAGGCAAAAGTATTGAAGCAACCGGAAAATTTTCGTAATGGTTAATTGCCATAAGTTTTGTAGTATGGATAAAATTTGTGGTTTTTTATTGATAGATGCTGACAGCATAGGCTGAATTATATTACACTAAGCAGCTTGCGAAAGTGGCGGAATTGGTAGACGCACTGGATTTAGGTTCCAGCGCCGTAAGGTGTGGGGGTTCGAGTCCCCCCTTTCGCACCATCTTTAATGAATAATGTGCGCCCGCCGTGGCGCACTTTCACTGTCTGTTTAACCTATCCAACACACTCAAGGATATCTCATGCAACAAGCTAATATCGAACAAGTCAGCGCGTTAGAACGTCGTGTTAATTTATCTGTAGCAATGCACGCAATTGAGTCTGAAGTTGCGAATCGTCTGAAACACATTGCGCGCACTGCACGTATCGACGGTTTCCGTCCGGGTAAAGTGCCGATGTCAGTCGTTGCTAAGCAATATGGCGGCGAAGTCAGACAAGAAGCTTTGGGTAATGCGATCGAACGTGTTTTCACTCAAGCAGTGCAAGACAATAAATTAAAAGTTGCTGGTTTTCCACGTATTGAGCCTAAATCAGATGCGGCTGATCCTGCTGTGTTTGAGTTTTATGCAGTATTTGAAGTGTATCCGGAAGTTACTTTGGGTGACTTGAGTGCCACAGAAATCACACGTCCTATCGTTGAAGTGGCCGATGCTGAAGTTGATAAAACCATAGACGTGTTACGCAAGCAACGTGTGCAATACGAAAGTGCAGATCGCGCGGCAACAACAGGTGACTTAGTTACTTTGGATTATGTTGGCAAAGTGGATGGCGTGGTTTTCGCAGGTGGTGAAGCTAAAGGTTTCCGCGTGGTATTGGGCGAAGGTCGTACCTTGCCAGATTTTGAAGCGGCTTTGATGGATGTGAAAGCGGGCGATCAAAAGACTTTTGATGTTGTGTTCCCTGCTGATTATCAGGCACCTGAACTGGCAGGTAAAACCGCACAATTCAGCGTCGAAGTTACTGATGTGGCTGAACCTAAATTGCCTGCTGTAGATGCTGAGTTTGCCAAGTCTCTGGGCGTGGCAGACGGCGATGTAGCTGTAATGCGTGCTGAAATTCAGGCTAATTTAGTGCGTGAAATTAAAAATCGCGTACAAGCGCAAGTGAAAGATCAAGTGATGCAGGCCATATTAACTGCTACTAAGGTCGAAACACCTAAGTCATTAGTGCAGAATGAAGCTGAGCGCTTAATGGAGCAGGCACGTAACGATATGCAGGCGCGTGGTATGAATGTGGCTGATATTCCTATGCCAACAGATATATTTGAAGAGCGTGCACAACGTCGCGTTGCTTTAGGCTTGATTTTGGCTGAAGTGGTCCAATCTAAAGAATTGGCAGCGAAGCCTGACCAAGTGACTGCGATGATAGAAGAGTTTGCTCAAAGCTATGAAGATCCGCAAAATGTCATGGCTTGGTATCGTAAAAACCCAGAAAAAATGCAAGAAATTGAATCCTTGGCTTTGGAAAACAATGTTGTAGAATGGGTACTGGGACAGGTGAAAGTAATTGATAAGGCAACATCGTTTGATGAACTGATGGGAAAGGCTTAATACATGATGAACAATAACGTCTGGGATCCACAAGGTTTGGGTATGGTTCCCATGGTGGTCGAACAAAGTGGGCGTGGCGAACGTGCTTACGATATTTACTCACGTTTATTAAAAGAACGTGTGGTGTTTTTGGTTGGCCCAGTTAATGAGATGTCTGCTAATTTAGTCGTCGCTCAGTTATTGTTCCTGGAATCTGAAAATCCAGATAAAGATATTTATTTGTATATCAATTCACCCGGTGGTTCGGTCTCAGCCGGCATGTCAATTTATGACACTATGCAATTTATCAAACCTGATGTGAGCACGTTGTGCATGGGGCAGGCTGCCAGTATGGGCGCGTTCTTGCTGACAGCGGGTGCTAAAGGTAAGCGTTATTCCTTGCCTAATTCTCGTATCATGATACACCAGCCGTTAGGCGGTTTTCAGGGACAAGCGTCTGATATCGAAATTCATGCCAAGGAGATTTTATATCTGCGCGAACGCTTAAATGGCATGATGGCGAAGCATACAGGTAAAGATGTAGCGACCTTGGACAAAGATACCGATCGTGATAATTTCATGAGTGCAGAAGAAGCTGTGAATTATGGTTTGATTGATAAAGTCATTCATAACCGTGCAGAAGCTGCTGCTTAACCGTGCAATTTTAATGGAGTTATATCATGTCTGACAAAAGCAGCGGCGAAAAACTCTTATACTGCTCTTTCTGCGGTAAGAGTCAGCACGAAGTGCGCAAATTAATCGCGGGTCCTTCTGTTTTTATCTGTGATGAGTGCGTGGATTTATGTACGGATATTATTCGTGAAGAGATACAGCAAGATAAAATGGGTAAGACAGATAAGTCTGCCTTACCAACGCCTAAGCAAATCCAGATTATTTTAAATGATTATGTTATTGGTCAAGATAAAGCAAAGCGTATTCTTGCTGTGGCCGTGTATAACCACTACAAACGTTTAAAAAATATAGGTAGTAAAGATGATGTTGAGTTAGCAAAGAGTAATATTTTGCTGATCGGGCCTACGGGTTCAGGTAAGACTTTATTGGCGCAGACATTGGCTCGTATGCTGGATGTGCCATTTGTGATGGCAGATGCAACAACACTGACCGAAGCTGGTTATGTTGGTGAGGACGTGGAAAACATTATCCAGAAGCTGTTGCAAAAATGCGATTATGATGTAGAAAAAGCCAAAAATGGTATTGTGTATATCGACGAGATCGATAAAATTTCACGTAAATCTGATAACCCTTCGATAACACGCGATGTGTCAGGTGAGGGCGTGCAGCAGGCTTTGCTCAAACTGATAGAGGGCACAACGGCTTCTATTCCACCTCAAGGTGGACGTAAGCATCCGAATCAAGAGTTCGTGCAAGTTGATACTACCAATATGCTGTTTATTTGTGGTGGCGCTTTTGCTGGCTTGGAAAAAGTAATACAAAATCGCTCTACCAAAGGTGGAATCGGTTTTGGTGCTGAAGTGAAGAGCAAAGATGCAAGCAAGGATATATCTGCGCTATTGCAGGAAGTCGAACCAGAGGATTTGATTAAATTCGGTTTGATTCCTGAGTTAATAGGACGTTTGCCTGTGATCGCAACGTTGGAAGAGTTGGATGAATCAGCTTTGACAACGATTTTGACTGAACCAAAAAATGCACTTACCAAGCAATATAACAAATTGTTTGAAATGGAAGGTGCCGAGTTGGAGTTCCGTGAAGATGCGTTGGTCGCAATCGCCAAACGCGCCTTGGTGAGAAAAACTGGCGCACGTGGTCTGCGTTCCATTATTGAGCATGTGTTGTTAGATACCATGTATGAATTGCCTTCCATGGAAAATGTCACTAAAGTTGTGATAGATGCGAATGTGGTTAATGGCACTGCTAAACCTTTGATGATATTTGCTGATCAGGCTAAGCTAGCTTCATAGTAAATGTATTTGCACTGATAGTGACTATCGGTGCAAATAAATCACGCTTGGATTCAGGCACTTGCGGATAATATAGCAGGTAGCGCTTGAATTTTATAACGCCGCCCGTATATGTTGTCCTATGTCGTACCTTTTCATATAGGATGTTACTATCATGGCCTTACTCCAAGA
>JBBQPT010000026.1:0-41357 GCA_038217005.1 Burkholderiales bacterium | reverse complement strand
AGTTTGGCCGGGCCAGCCACGGTCGAGTAATAAGTGCCGGTGCCGTCCAGGAGGGCCTGGCCGCCGATATTGACCGCTTCCGGTGAATCGAAGCCGTCGTCGCTGAGGAACATGCCCTGGAAACCCTTCTGGCGGGCCTGTTTAATGAAGACCGCGATCTGATCGAACATGCCCCCGAAATAAACCAGGTCAGGTTTGGCGCTGATGATTGGGGTCAGGATGGCGTCAAAGTTGGCTTTCTCTTCGGTGCCGTCAAAACCGAGCACCTTCACGCCCTGCTTCTCCGCTTCGCGCTTGAAAAACTCGGCAATACCCTGGCCGTAGGCGGTCTTGTCGTGGAGCACATACGCCGACTTGATCCCCTTGGAGATCGCGAACTGAGCGCCGACAGCGCCCTGAATGTCATCCCGTCCGACGATGCGGCTGACCTCGAGATAACCGCGGTCGGTCACCTTGGGGTTGGTGTTGGCCGGAGAGACGTTGGCCAGCCCGGAGGAATGGTATACCTCGGAGGATGGAATCTGCACACCCGAGTTGTAGTGGCCGACCACGCATAAAATAGAAGGATCGGCGACGATCTGCTTGGCATTGGCCACACCCTTATCGGGGTTGGCTTCATCATCATAAGAGGCCAGCTGAACACTGAAGCCCAGGTCCTTGAGCGGGCCGCTCAACTGAGAAAGGGCCAGGTCCGCCCCATTCTTGATATCCACCCCGATGGCCGATTGGCCGCCGGAAAGCGGACTCTGGCTGGCGATCTTGATGCCGGTATTTGCAGTGTTTATCGGTGTGATTGCTTGTTATATGGGTTTTAATGTTGCCAGAGATGCGCGTAGCATAGGTTTGAACACCACGGCAACGGTGGTGGAAAGTATAGTCGCGGTCATACTGTTGAATGCGATTTTCGCGATTCTGTTAGTGAAGCTGGGTATTTGAGATGAGCGACGATACCCTTATAGCTGTTGACAATATCGTGACGCGATTCGGCACCAATACCATACATGACGGTGTGAGTATGTCGGTGCGGCGCGGTGAAGTGGTTGCGCTGATTGGCGGTAGTGGTACGGGTAAATCGTTGTTGTTAAAGGAAATAATAGGCTTGCTGCGTCCGACAGAGGGGCAGGTGCAATTATTTGGCGAGTCGGTGTGGACGTCGAGTGCGGCGGAATTGCGCAGTTTACGCCAGCGTTTTGGTGTGCTGTTTCAGGATGGGGCGCTGTTTTCGTCTATCAATGTTGCGCGCAATGTCGCTACGCCGCTGTTTGAGCATACTAATTTGGCGCAAGCTGATTGCTTGCAATTAGCGCAGCTCAAACTTGCGCTGGCAGGGCTGCCTGCGGATACGGCAATGAAGATGCCGAACGAGTTATCCGGCGGGATGCGCAAGCGTGTGGCACTGGCGCGGGCGTTGGCGCTGGATCCTGAGCTGTTGTTTCTGGACGAGCCTACCTCAGGGCTGGATCCCATCTCGGCACGGGCGTTTGATCATTTGATCAGAACCCTGGCGGACAATTTAGGGTTGACGGTTTTGCTGGTAACGCATGACCTGGATACCTTGTTGAGTATTATAGATCGCGTGATTGTGCTTGCTAACGGTAAGGTGTTAGGTTCGGGCACGGTCGAGGAAATTAAGCAAATTGGTGATGATTGGTTACAGGCGTATTTTGCAGCCCGTGCCAACACGGGGAGTTGTAATGGAAAATGAAGCACGTTATAGCTTGATAGGCGGGATTGTGCTGGTAATCGTTCTGTTGCTTGCAGCGAGCCTGGTGTGGCTGATGGGCGGATCTGATAAGCATGATTATCAGTATTACAGCATCTATTTTCATGATCAGTCGATGGACGGGCTGGATGTTAACAGTGCAGTGAAGTTGCGCGGTGTAAAAGTTGGCGAAGTTGCTGATTACGGTTTTGTCGCAGGCACTAATGAAGCGGTCAGAGTAAACATTAAACTGCAAAGCGGCACACCTATCCATATAGATAGTCGTGCATTCATCAAGCGTAATGTGGTGACAGGTATCGCCACAGTTGAAATCAGCAACCCGCATGCGAATACGCCATTGCTTACCGTTTCTCCGCAAAATGAACACTATCCAGTGATCGCTGAAGGTAGTTCGGCTATCGATAAAGTGACCACAGACCTCTCCAAAATGGCTGAAAATGGTGCGCAATTGCTGGATAAGGTTAATTTGTTATTAAGTGTCGAAAACCGTAATGCATTGTCGAAGACGATAACTAATTTACAGGAAGTAACCGGGCAACTGGCCGGTCACAAACATGAATTGGACGGTACGATTAACGACTTTGCAGCGACTGCAAAGGCAATGAAATTAGCCGCGACGAATCTCAATCAAACCACCTCGCATGTGGATAACGAGCTGCAAACCTTGAGTCGAAAAGCCAGCCTGACTCTGGATCAGGCAACGACAGGTATAGCGGAGATCCAGCAGCAGTCGGTAATCGTTTCCAAGCAATTGCAGATGCTGACCAACACTGCAAATTATCAATTCAAGCTGATAGGCCGAGATGTGCGGGATGGTAGTGACGCCCTTACCGAGACTAGCCAGCGCTATGCTAATCCACGTGAATTACTATTTAATACCGGCAAGTCTGCTGCTGCCCCAGGAGAATGAAAATGAAGTCATTAATCTTGCTATTGGCAATCATGCTCACTGGGTGTGTCAATCTGGGCGGGGAAACCAGACCGTTCACAACTTATATCCTGCTCGACACTCAGAATGTGCAGACTGCCACCGTGCCACAGCCGCAGACTTTAATGGTCGCAACGACGCGCAGCAGCGGCTTTGACGACAATGATAAATTGGTATTTTCGCGCACTGCGAACACGCGCGGGGTTTACCAGCTGGCGCGCTGGAGTGAGCGGCCAGGCAGTCGGTTGAGTGAGTTGCTGTTCAGTCGTTTAATGAATAGTCGGATTTATACCAATACGGTGCCTGAGGATAGTGACGTAACGGCCGAGCGTTTGCTCACAACTGAGTTGTTGAGTTTTTATCATGATGCCAGCACCCAGCCGGGTCAGGTGCGGGTGCGGGTGCGCGCAACTTTGTATGATAATCAGCAGCATGTGCTGATTTCACAGCGCGTATTCGAACAAAGCGCTGCAGTAAAAACCTATGATGCAGCGGGTGCAGCAGCGGCGTTTAATCTTGCCAGTACCGCGTTGCTGGATGATATGGTGAGCTGGTTAGCGCAATCCGCCGTTACGAATAGCCATTAATCGCGCGACACGCTCTTCCGTTGCCGGGTGAGTGCGGAACAGGCCTTGCACGCCATTTGCAGTGAGCGGATTGATGATCATCATTTGTGCTGTTTCGGGGTGTAGCTCAGCGGTTTCCATCGGCGTGCCGTGGGCGTAGGCTTCGATTTTTTGCAAGGCGATTGCCAGCGCTTCAGGGTCGCCAGATATAGCCGCGCCGCCAGCATCTGCACCAAATTCCCGCGCGCGCGAAATCGCCATTTGTATCAACATAGCCGCTATCGGTGCGAGCAGCATAATCAGGATCGCTACCACCGGATGTACATTGCGTTCGCCCTGACTGTTGCTGCCACCACCAAATAACATGCCAAATTGTGCAATCGATGAAATCGCACCCGCTATGGTTGCAGATATGGTGGAAATTAACGTGTCACGATTTTTTACATGGGTTAGCTCGTGCGCCATCACGCCGCGTAATTCGCGCGGACTGAGCAAGCGTATGATGCCTGTGGTCGCGGCCACGGCGGCATGTTCAGGATCGCGCCCAGTGGCAAATGCATTGGGTTGGGCCTCGTCGATGAGGTAGACCTTGGGCATAGGCAAGCCTGCACGTTGTGCCAGCTCGGTTATCATGCCGTAAAATTCAGGCGCAGTGGAGGCATCTACTGGTTGCGCGTTGTACATTTTCAATACGGCTTGATCGGAGAACCAGTAAGCATAGACATTCATCGCGCCTGCAAATGCCAGAGCGATTAACATGCCGCTTTTGCCGCCTAATAGCATGCCCACCGTCCCAAATAACACGACGATACCGGCCATTAAAATAGTGGTCTTGAACCAATTATCTAACATGTTTTTTCCTGTCTGCAAGCACTGAAAGATAGACGCAGAAATATCTGTATCTATTTGGTTAGATGGCGATATTTTCCAAAAATTCAATGCCATGCCCAGCGATAAATTGTGCTGCAGATAGTCGTTTGCCGCCCGCTAATTGCAATTCAGTGATACATAGTGCTTGCTGTTGACAGGCAATGGTGATGCCGTTGGCGTCTGCGCTGATTAACTCGGCAGGTGCGGCTGATTGGTCGACTACGTGGGCTTGCCATACCTTGATGATTTTATCCTGCGCCAGGAAATATGCGCCGGGGGCGGGATTAAAGGCGCGGATGTTGCGTGCCAATTGTTGCGCAGGCAAGTTGAAATCCAGCAGTGCCTCGGCTTTGGTGATTTTTGCTGCATAAGTCACCCCTGCTTCGGGTTGCGCTGTAGGGGTGAGAGCGGTGATGTGAGCGAGTGCATCCACTACCATCACGCCGCCCAGCGTTGCCAGCTTGTCATGCAGGCTGCCGGTGGTGTCGTCATCGGCAATGGTGAGGGTTTGTGTTGCCAGCATTGCGCCGGTATCCAGCCCTGCATCCATTTGCATGATGGTAATGCCGGTGGTGCTGTCCCCCGACAGGATTGCACGGTGTATCGGTGCTGCACCACGCCAGCGTGGAAGCAGGGAGGCATGAATGTTAAGGCAGCCATGCTGGGGCATATCCAATACGGCTTGCGGCAAGATCAAACCATATGCTGCGACCACCATGACATCGGCGTTGAGTGCGGCTAATTCAAGCTGAATGTCGCTGTCTTTCAGTGTGAGCGGTTGTAATACGGGCAGGCTGAGGCGAATTGCTTCCTGCTTCACTGCACTGGGCGTCAGCTTCATGCCACGTCCAGCAGGGCGATCAGGTTGGGTCAGTACAGCAACTATTTCATGACCTGCATCGTATATTGCGGTTAGCGCAACGCGGGCAAATTCAGGTGTGCCGGCAAAAATTATCCGCATTACATGGTCTCGAATACGCGCTTTTTAAGCTTGTTTTTAATGCGGCTTTGTTTGAGTGGGGATAAGTACTGGACAAATACCTTGCCCAGCAAATGGTCCATTTCGTGCTGTATACATACGCCCATCAGGCCATCAGCTTCAAGCGTAAAGGTCTTGCCATCCAAACCGGTTGCTTCAACCGTGACTGTTTCCGCGCGAGTGACTTTGTCGTATATGCCGGGCACAGACAGGCAGCCCTCTTCATGCACGGCACTGCCGTCAGTGGTGAGAATTTTAGGATTGATAAACACGCGCAAGTCATTGTGTTCTTCGCTGATGTCGATGATAACGAGCTGTATATGCTCGTCAACTTGTGTGGCGGCCAAGCCTATGCCCGGTGCGTCGTACATAGTTTCAGCCATGTCAGCAACCAGGCGTTTGATGCTCTCATCTACTTGGGCGACAGGTTGTGCTACCGTGTATAAACGGTAGTCTGGGTAACGTAAAATCGAGAGTTTAGCCATAAGTGCTTGCCTGCAAAGATAATTAGATGCAGAATTAGAAGAATGTATGACCATTATACGATGGTTGCGCGTAGAGTTAAAATATAGTGTTAAATCATAATCAATCAGGCGCGAGGGGAAATAATGTATAAATTAGGGATTTCAGTTTTATTAGCAGGGCTGATGAGTTTGACCAGCTATGCTGATGAATTGCAGCTACAGAAAAATGCGCCTAGCCGTTATACCGTCGTCAAGGGTGATACGCTATGGGATATTTCAGGCCGGTTCCTGAGAGATCCATGGAAATGGCCGCAAATCTGGGGCATGAATAGAGCTGAAATTAAAAATCCACACTGGATTTACCCTGGTGATATTGTTGTTCTCGATCGTAGTGGTAAAAATCCTCGATTGTCCTTGCAGCGTTCAGGCAGGTTACAAACCGTGAAGCTCAGCCCGCGAGTGCGTGCTACCAGCATGGACGAAATGGGCATACCGCCTATCCCCGCGTCGGCAATTAATGCTTTTATTAAACAACCCTTTGTCATGGGTGAGGACGCACTGGATAAGGCGCCGCGCATCCTTGCTGCACAAGAAGACCGGATGATGTTGGGCGGCGGCGACCTGGCCTATGCAACCAATGATGGTAGCGATACCACAGACTGGAAAGTACTTCGTCCAGGTAAAGTGCTGATCGATCCAGACACCAAAGAAGTGCTGGGCTACGAAGTGATGTATCTTGGGGAGGCGCGCACGCAAGTGAAAGGCGATCCACAGCGCATATTAATTACTTCGGCAGCACAAGAAATACAGGCTAAAGACCGACTGATTCCTGCTGATGATAATTATTCATTCCGCTATGTGCCACATGCACCTGCCGGCAATATCGACGGGAAAGTGGTGTCGGTGTATGGCGGCTTGTCTGAAGCGGGTCAATTTACGACCATAATTATTAACAAGGGGTCGCGTGACGGCATTGATGAAGGTACAGTGTTAGCTGCTTATAAGAATGGCGGCAAAGTTGATGATATAACACTGCCTGATGCACGATCTGGTTTGGTTATGGTTTATCGCGTGTTTGATAAGGTGGCCTATGCACTGGTTATGCAAACCAAGCGTCCTATCAACAAACTAGACTTTGTGCGCAATCCTTGAGTAAAGTTTGAACGACGCAGAACGTAACGCCTGGCTGGGGCTGTCACTTACGCCTGGGCTAGGCGCGCTTTCATATCGCAAGTTGCTCGCCGCTTTGGGCGGGCCCGAGCAAATTTATGCCGCAACAACGAGTACGCTTAAATTGTACGTGCCTGTTGCATTGGCACAACGTATTGCACTCGGTGTGGATCTGGAGCGCATGGCACCGACCTTGGATTGGTTGGCGCAAGCCGATAATCACCTGGTTACATTAGCGGATAGCGATTATCCGCAGCGTTTGTTAGAAATCCCTGATCCGCCGCCGCTGTTGTACGTCAAGGGGCGGCGCGAATTGTTGAATCAGCCCAGTCTGGCCATCATCGGCAGTCGCAGCACCACCCCGCAAGGTCGCCTCAATGCAGAAAATTTTGCGCATAGCCTGGCGGATGCCGGGTTAACTATTGTCAGCGGGTTGGCGTTGGGTGTGGATACAGCAGCGCATCAAGGCGGCTTGCGTGGCGCGGCGAGTACGGTGGCGGTAGTGGGCACGGGTCTGGATATTGTTTACCCAGCCAGTAACAAAGCCTTGGCACATCAAATCGTCGCCCAAGGCGCGATCGTGTCCGAATTTCCGCTAGGTACGCCGTCTATTGCCAGTAATTTTCCCCGTCGCAACCGCATTATCAGTGGTATGGGCTTGGGTTGCCTGGTGGTCGAAGCGGCGTTGAAAAGCGGCTCACTGATTACTGCACGACTGGCTTCGGAACAAGGGCGCGAAGTGTTTGCTATCCCAGGTTCGATACATTCACCAGTGGCACGGGGTTGCCATTATTTAATCAAGCAGGGCGCCAAACTGGTGGAAAGTGCGCAGGATATTCTGGACGAGTTACGCTGGCAAACAGCCGCTGCTCCTAGTGTCGCGCACGCCGATGAAAGTGATCCGCTATTGGCTGCAATGGGGTTTGAGCCGTGCCATATTGATACGCTCATTATGCGTAGCGGGTTGACGGCGCAAACGCTTTCCGCCATGCTGTTAGAAAAAGAGCTGGTGGGGCAGGTGGCAACACACCCTGGCGGCATGTACCAACGAATATTTTAAATGACTATGCTAGAAATTCTGATTTTTTTATTTGAGAGCTACCCACAGATCGAGTTAGCGCCCGACAGGGACGCGCTCACGGTAAAATTGCATGCAGCTGGCTTTAACGGGCTGGAAATAAATCAGGCATTAGACTGGTTCGCTGATTTAGGTGCGCTTAATTCATCGCAGTATCCTACCAGTCTGGCGCAGCATCAAGGCGTGCGCATTTATGCTGCGGAAGAACTCAGTCGCATAGATACGCCTAGCCGTGGTTTTCTGATGTTTCTGGAGCAAGCGGGCATACTTAATCCATTGCAGCGCGAGTGGGTGATAGACCGCATTCTCGCGCTGGATGAGGGTGAAGTGAGCCTGGAAAAAATCAAATGGATAGCGCTCATGGTGTTGTGGAGTCAAAATCCCAATCAAGATTACTCACTTTTAGAAGACATGCTGTTTAACGACGGCACTGGTCTTCCTGTACATTAAACTCATGTCCACGCTCGTCATTGTAGAATCGCCCTCCAAGGCAAAAACACTCAATAAATATTTAGGCCCGGATTACGTTATCCTTGCCAGCTATGGTCACGTTCGTGACCTTGTGCCAAAAACGGGTGCAGTAGATACGGATAATGAGTTCGCCATGAAATACCAGCTCATAGAACGTAATGAGCGGCATGTCGATGCCATACTGCGCGCGGCAAAAAAAGCCGACCGCATCCTGCTCGCAACCGATCCGGATAGAGAGGGTGAGGCGATTGCGTGGCACTTGGCGGAGATTCTGGCGGAGAAGAAAATCACGCCGAAGAAGCCGGTTGCGCGGATAGAGTTTCACGAAATTACCCAAAGTGCGATACAGCACGCAGTTGATCATCCACGTGAAATTGCCATGCCGCTGGTTGATGCACAACAGGCACGGCGGGCCTTGGACTATTTGGTCGGATTTAATTTGTCACCACTGTTGTGGCGCAAAATCAGCCCGGGTTTATCCGCTGGGCGTGTACAAAGTCCAGCGCTGCGGCTGATAGTCGAGCGCGAACTTGAGATTGAAAAATTTGTCGCGCGTGAGTACTGGAGTATTCACCTCGATAGTCACAAAGTCAGTCAGCCTTTTTCTGCGCGGCTGGTACAGTTCGCCGGCGAGAAGCTGGAGCAATTCAGCGTGCCCACTGCGGACGCACAACAGAACATACTTGACCAGCTCGCATCGTTTAACACCGGCACGGTCACCCGCGTCGAGAAAAAACGCAAATCGCGTAATGCCGCCGCGCCATTCACGACTTCTACATTGCAACAGGAAGCCGTACGCAAGCTGGGCATGACCACCGATCGCGCCATGCGCACTGCGCAACAGTTATATGAAGGTATCGATACGGGTAGCGGTGCGGTGGGTTTGATCACCTACATGCGTACCGACTCAGTGAATTTGGCGCGTGAAGCGATAGAGGATGTGCGTGGCTATATTCAGAAGAACTTCAGCGCAGATTATTTGCCGGCCGCACCGGTGTATTTCCGCAATAAATCCAAGAATGCGCAAGAAGCACACGAGGCGATACGCCCGACAGCGATTGCGCGCACGCCAGATTCCGTCCGCCAGTTTCTTACGCAAGATCAGGCCCGCTTGTATGAGATGGTGTGGAAGCGCACCTTGGCATGCCAAATGGCGCCGGCGCAGTTTGATACCGTGAGTCTGGATATTGCGCTAGGGAGTCCTGCCAACTTGTTCCGTGCTAACGGACAGACCTTGGTGTTTCCGGGTTTTATTGCAGTCTATCAAGAAAACCAGGATGACGCAGCGGAAGAAGATGAGGCGAAATTGCCTGTGCTCGCTGAGGGTGAAACGGTCCCGGTTGATAAATTGACCGGTGAGCAACACTTTACCCAACCGCCACCTCGCTACACTGAAGCCAGCCTGGTAAAGACCCTGGAAGAGTATGGTATTGGTCGTCCATCGACTTATGCCAGCATCATTTCAACCCTGCAAGACAGGGAATACGTTGAGCTGGATAAAAAGCGTTTCACGCCTACGCCGACCGGCAGGCTGGTTAATTGTTTCTTAACCACGCACTTTACCTCTTATGTTGATTACGATTTCACCGCCAAATTAGAAGATAAGCTTGATGATGTGGCCAATGGCGAGATGAAGTATCTGCCTTTGTTACACGAGTTCTGGGATGGCTTTTCCAGCACCTTGACCGCCAAGGCTGATGTCGAGCGTGGCTGTCCAATAGAAGATGAACCGTGCCCTAAATGTGGTGCGAAATTATTTTTACAAGCCAGCAAGCGCGGCTTGTTTATCGGTTGCTCGGGTTATCCTGCCTGCGACTATACGCGGCCATTACATGGCGGTAATGAAGAAGGTCCTGTGGTGCTGGGAAGCGACCCCGCCACTGGCGAAGATATCTTATTGCTGAATGGGCGTTATGGCTGGTACGTTCAGGTCGGTGCAACGCCTGAAGATAAAAAAATCAAACCGCGCCGGGCATCCTGGCCGAAAACCGTGCCGCATGAAGCGGCAGATTTACCTACCGCATTACGCCTGCTATCGCTCCCGCGTGACGTGGGTACGCATCCGGACACAGGGCTGACTATTGTCGCCAACATCGGACGATTTGGCCCTTATCTGCAGCACGACGGTAAATTCAAATCAGTGCCTAAAGATGATGATGTCTACACCATAGAATTGCCGCGAGCGCTGGAAGTGCTGCTGATGGAGCGAGCTCCTCGTGCAGGCGCGCCTGTGGGTAAGCCTTTAGGCAACCATCCTGAAGATGGCAAGGCTGTTACACTGAACGAAGGCCGTTATGGATGGTATGTTAAACACGGTAGTGTAAATGCCACCATACCAAAAGACACCAAGCCAGATGAAGTGACCCTGGAGATCGCATTGCCGTTACTCGCTGAGCGCGCCAGTAAAGGTAAACCTGTACGCAGGAAAGCTGCCAGCAAAACCACAGCAGCGAAAAAGCCCGCAGCAGCCAAGAAACCGGCAGCAACTAAAAAAGTCGCAGCCAAGCCTGCCGTTGCCAAAAAGCCAGCGGCTAAAACCAGTGCTGCTAAAAAACCTGTTGCCAAGAAACCTGCCGCCAAAAAGGCAGCAACCTGATCGTCAGGCCAAGTACACTATCAGTTTAGCTGCCATCCCTGAGTGTTCCTCAGGGATGATGGAAGTGCCGTAATTTCTACTGGGCGCTATGTACCATGACGATAAGGTCGTATTTTGCGATGGTTTTCGAGTAAAATTACGCTTTTATTACTCGCTTTACTGAGCACGCTATGTCCGCCATTGCCGCAACGCCATTAGTCCAGCCCCAAATCTGGGAAGCCCAGGCTGATTTCAAAGAATACATGTCAGCAGTCAACCCCTCCATGCCTAAAATCGAGGTGGTTGGTTTTCCCAATACCATGCACGCGGATGGCGCAACGCGGCTGATCCCATTTGATTTGTCCGCAACTTTACAAACCCGATACGCAGCGACTACCCCCAATCTCTATGCTGGTTATTTGCGCATTTGTGCCGGTGAGCAGTTGCAAACCGACTTTGTCGCCGCATCGCAAATGTTCTTTGTCATCAGTGGCGCAGGCAATACAGCCATGGACTTGGGTACGATACATTGGAAGACGGGCGACTTGTTCGCTTTGCCATCCATTAAATCGGCTTTGCATCAAGCCAGTGCAGACACAGTATTGTTTTGGGTGAATGATGCGCCATTGATGCGTTATTTAGGCGTGACCCCAACCGAGCAGCGTTTTGAGCCAGTGCTTTACACGCAAGAGCGTATCACTGAAGAACTCAACAAAGTTCGGGCCATGGGTGAGGACCGCAATCGTGTAGGCGTGTTGCTGTCAAATCCGCATTTTCCCACCACCATGACACTAACCCACACCTTGTGGTCACTCTACAATATCCTGCCTAAAGGTGTAGTGCAAAAGCCGCATCGGCATAACTCGATAGCGATTGATCATTGCGTTTTTGCCGGCGAAGATACTTACACGCTCATCGGCAAGGATGTTGATGCAGAAGGCAATATCGTCAATCCTATTAAAGCCATGTGGGTTCCTGGTGCTACCTTTATCACTCCGCCAGGCTGGTGGCATTCCCATCATAATCACTCTGGACAAGATGCTGTTGTTTTGCCGATACAGGATGCGGGTTTGGTAATGAATATGCAGGTGCTGGATTTTCAGTTGGTGAAGTGACCTCTGGCTGTATTAATTTTATTGGGTAATCATGAGTGTGGTTGCATGGCGAGGCTAAGGCGCAGTTTGGGCGTTTATCCAGTTACACTGAGTGTTTGCAAAAGCATGCGAATTTTCATACCGAAGCAGGTAAAGTTGCAGCGGCAATTAATTCCAAGAAATATAGTGAAGTTGACGCCATGCTTGACGGCGGTACGAGCTATGCAAAAATTTCAAGCGCAGCCGGTGTCGCTATCATCCATCTTAAAAAAGAGGCTGGTTTATAGTTTGTAAAGTTCTGTGGATTATTGTCAGCAATAGTTCAATCAACATCTAAAGGTTTTGGGTGTTTTTTATGCTGCGGAGTCTTGTTCAGTTAAATATAACTGAATGGATTGGGCTTGCTAGGTAAGCTGATTGCAGGCTTGTATACTGATTGGTGTTTAGTGCGGGTGGTGGTGATGGGCGGAATCGAACCGCCGACCTATGGGTTATGAATCCATCGCTCTAACCGTCTGAGCTACATCACCAACATACTACGAAGCCGCGCATTATGCGGGTTAATTGGGTGTTCTGTCAAGGTGCTATTATTTAAAATGCAATAAAATCAAGTTTGCACCTTGCGCATATTGGAATTTTGACTGATAATAATGTCCTTTCTGCGTACACGCCGCAGCACCTTAGGAAAAATATGAAAGCTGATACCCATCCAACTTATGAAGAGATTAACGTAACTTGCAGTTGCGGTAATAAATTCGTTACTCGTTCAACCATGAACAAAGCTTTGCACGTTGAAGTATGTTCAGAGTGCCACCCTTTCTACACGGGTAAGCAAAAGATAGTTGATACCGCTGGTCGTGTTGAGAAATTCCGTCAAAAATACGGTATGAAATAATCAACTGCGCTATTGCAGGTGTTAATAAAAGAGACAGCTCAGGCTGTCTTTTTTGTTTTTTGGCGTAAAATTATGACTTTATCTCGTCAGCGAGTGCCGCGTGTCTAATCTGTTTACTGTTCGACCCTATCGATTTGTACCGAGCTTGCTCACGCTGGTGTTGTGCTTAGCCTGGCTGCTACCAGGTTTAATAGGCCACGAGCCATGGAAAGGCGAAGAGGCTGAAACCATGGGGCTGATACACAGCGTGCTCTCGGGTTTGCCTGTGGCGGTGCCAACCTTGGCGGGTGAGCCCTGGTTAGAAGTGCCGCCTTTGTATAGCGTGATTGGCGCGGGGTTTGCACAGGTGTTGGCACCCTGGCTGCCTGCGCATGATGCGGCGCGCTTGGCGGGTGGTTTCTTTGTATTGTTGGCGTTGTTATTTGCCGGCTTTGCTGGACGCGAGTTATACGGTAGTGAGCATGGACGTTTAGCGGCATTGATTTTGATCGGTAGTGTGGGGTTGTGGGTGCGAGCGCATGAGGCGATACCGCAAACGATTTTGCTGGCTGGTGTGGCGATGGTGGGTTATGGCGCGGCATTGTCAGTACGACGGGCGTATGTCGGTGGTGCAGTCGTTGGCACCGGGCTAGGCATCAGTTTTATGAGTGTGGGGGTGGCGGAAACGCTGGCCTTAGCGATGGCGCTATTGGCGTTGCCCGTATTTAGCCCGCATTGGCGACAGTGGAATACAGTAAAGGCTGCTGCGTTGACTGTCTTGTTCGCGGCGCCCTGGCTGTTGATCTGGCCGTGGGCATTGTGGCAATCTTCTCCAGGGTTGTTAACTGATTGGTGGTATAGCCAGGTGCAAACCCGCTTTGTTTTTTGGGGGCCTCATGCGCAGTCATGGACGGGTTACTATTTCAAATTTCTGCCCTGGTTTGCATGGCCGGCATGGCCATTAGCGTTGTGGATGTTATGGCATGCCCGCCGTGAACAATTAACCACCACGGGCATCGTTCTGCCACTGGCAATGTGGTTTAGCTTGACCTTGGTGCTTAGCTTTACCATTGATCCGTCGCCAGATAACGGTTTGCCTTTGCTCATACCCTTGGCATGGTTGGCGGCAGGTAGCACATATACGTTGCGACGTGGTGCGGCGAATGCGCTGTATTGGTTTGCGATGATGACTTTTGGCGTGGTGGCAATCACGGCGTGGGTGTATTGGAGTGCGCTCGATTTAGGTGTGCCTGCTTCTTTGTCCGCACATTTACATAAATTGCAACCTGGATATCAAGGTGAGTTACATCCATTCCCTGTGGCAATGGCGGTTTTGTATTGTATCGCGTGGGTGCTGCTGTTAATGCGTATGCAGCGCTCACCGCAGCGTCCGTTGATTGCCTGGGCGGCAGGGATGGCGCTGACTTGGGGGTTGGCTGCCAGTTTATTTGAGCGTCCTATGGACGAGCGCATGGGTTACGACGCAGTGATGAAATCCATGCAACCACATTTACCAAGCCGTGCGTGCGTCGCCAGTGAAGGCGTGAATGCTGGTGCTCGGGCGATGCTGGATTATTATTTAGGCGTGCAAACCTTGCGTGTCGAAAATATCCATGCACCTGGCTGCCCTGTGTTGCTGGTGGAAGAGAACAGTGAGCAAGTTGCCCTGCCGCAACGAGAGGGCTGGCGCGTGGTATGGCATGGCAATCGCGCGGGCAGTCGCACAGAACGCTATATTCTATATAAGAAGATCAAGCCTAGAAAACATGGTTGAGGCCATTATTCTTGCCGGTGGTGAAGCGCGGCGTATGGGCGGGCGTGACAAAGGGTTGCTGCTGCTGGATGGGCAACCACTAGTGCAGCATGTGATTACCCGTATTGCGCCGCAGGTAGATGCTTTGTGGATAAGTGCAAATCGCCATATTGCCGAGTATCAGCGCTTTGGGTATCCTGTTGTACAAGACGCAACTGGCGATTATTGGGGGCCATTGGCGGGTGTGCTTGCTGGATTACAGGCGGCACAGTCAGAGTGGGTACTTACTGTGCCATGTGACACACCCTATTTGCCCGCGAATTTGGTTGAGCAGATGATGGCGGCGAGTGCGGGTAAAGACCTCGTTGTTGCCAAAGCGGCAAGGGTGCATGCAACAGTCATGTTATGTCGGCGCAGTCTGGCAGATAATCTTGCTGGTTTTTTGGCTCGAGGTGAGCGTAAAGTTCAAGTTTGGCAAGCGCAGAAAAATCACGCCATGGCGCCGTTTGGCGATGAAACGGCTTTTGCAAACTTGAATACGCCTGAGCAGCTGCTTGTTAAACGGTAAATCCTTCTGCCCAGATTAGCGTTTTGACATGAATCACATTGACGCTGTTCACGTCCAAATGAATGGCCTGAGCCAGTTGGGTGATTTGTGCCTGATCACCCTTTTCGCAGGCGATGGCCAGTCGCAGGTAGGGGGCGTAAGGCCCTGTATCTTCGACCAGCGCTTGTGTGAGCGTCTCGTTGAGGTTGAGCTCTGCTACCGCAGCCTGCATAGGCATGTTTAATAGCGTATCCAGCAATGAAAAAATGCCCACAATAAACAGGCTGTCTCTTTCACTCGCGGGTAGCGCATTCTCGCCCAGCAGTTCAGTCAAGCGGCCACGTATCAGCGCATTTTGCAGTAGTGCTCTTCCCCGTGCATCCAGATCGCCACTGCTAAACATCAGTAAGGTTAGCCAACGGTAGAATTGTTGGTAGCCCAACAGTATCAGCGCTTGTGAAATTGATTCCAGTTTTCGCGTCAAACCATTGGCGGCAGAGTTGATAAAGCTTAATAGTTTGTATGACAGCACCGCATCGCGTTTGAGTACGGCTTCCAGCTCATGAATCTCAGCTTGCTTAATCACCATGTTAAGCAGTTCAATGACGTGGGCACGGTTGTTATCAATACGATTTGCCTGGCTGGGGATGGTCTGGGTGAAGAAATATCCTTGGAAGGCATGAAATAACATGGCATGGTAGGCCACATATTCATCTTCTGATTCGACATGCTTCGCAATCAACGTTGCTTTTGTTTGTCTCAGCGTGGCAATCACGCGTTTGCTTAATTCGATAGCACTAAGTTGGTCTGTATCAAAGCGGATATATTTTGCCAATGCTATGAGTGGTGCTTGTTCATCGCTAAAGCCGGGATTGTCGACGGCAATGCAGAAGCCTTCGGCAATGCGTTGCTTGCAGAGTGCGAGCGTACTGTCGACATCGAAAATTTGTTCGCTGTTAATGGCCAACACCAAATGGAAGCTGGGCAGCATACTTAGCCATTCATTGGCCAGCATGGCTGGTGAAATGGCAATGAATGCCACTTTGTTACCCAGCATGGGCTTGAGATCTAAATCGATGAGGCTGGTAATCAGCATTTCATCTTGCATTTGTTGTATGGTTGCGGTGACAGTGCTATCTAACCGGTTGCGTAAGCTGAATTCGTAGCCAATGATAGACTTGCTGGCACTAAATACAGGCTGTCGCCCCAGAAAACGCTTAGTCATTTCAGCCGGGTTATTGCGTTCACCGTAGGTGGGGATGTCGAGTGCGTCGACAACCGTCGCAGCCGCATCAACGGCGCTGGTATTGATGCTGTGTGTATTGGCAATAACTGTATGCAGTTGTGGCCTAAGCGCGGGCACTGCTTCATCGACGCTGGGAGCGAGAATGGTGACGGGCTTGGCATCAGGGGGGGGTGGTACAGTATCTTTTTTACCTAATGCTTTGAAAAAATTCCCGAGCATATATCCTCCTATATTATAGGAGGGATAATACCGTTATTCCGGTGGATTTGGAAATGAGGTTGTAGGCGGGGTGTCGTCGCATCTCGTTAGTAATTTGGGCGCTGTTTTTTGAGGTTTCAATCAAACACGACGGTTCCGCCGCCCTGATTAAGGATCATGCTGGCGAGGCTGGCGAATAATTCACTGCCGTCACGCGAGTTGCGCCATGCACCATCTTGCCATTGATAATGAAAACCACCTGATTTTGCTGCGACCCACATTTCAAACATGGCGATTTGGCGATTGACAATGATTTTGCCGCCTGCACCGCAATCTATCTCTAAAACGTTACCTGCAGCCAGTTCAAAATCGACATCACCATCAGCATTTTCAAGTGCTGATTCGATGCGACGAAAGGTTTCGTCGGTTAGCTGATTAAATTCGGTTTCTGTCATGTTAGACTATGTCCTTTTATTGATTCAGTAAGCATTATGCAATATCGCGCATTTACCTATTCTATTCGCCTGTTATTATTGACCGCATTGCTAAGTTTGTCTGCATGCGGTACTAAAGGCCCACTGTATCTTCCTCAAAATCCCACCCAAACGCAAGCGACTTCATCATGAATTTAACCGCATTACCCGCACCCCAACTCAATCATATTGCTGAAACTTATGGTACGCCGTGCTATGTCTATGACCACGCAGCTTTAGTTGGTGCGTTTCAGGCATTTGATCAGGCATTGCAGGGCCGTTCGCATTTGGTGTGTTTTGCAGTGAAGGCCAATCCCAGCCTGGCGATATTGAACACCTTCGCCCGCCTGGGTGCCGGTTTTGATATTGTTTCCGGTGGTGAACTGGCACGAGTCATCGCGGCGGGTGGTGATGCAAGCAAGGTGGTGTTTTCGGGTGTGGGCAAAACTGCCGATGAAATGCGGCAGGCTCTGACCCACGGCATCAAATGTTTCAACGTCGAATCTGCCAGCGAATTAACGCGCCTGAATCAGATTGCGGGTGAGATGGGTAAAGTCGCTCCGATTAGTTTGCGCGTCAATCCTGACGTCGACGCAAAGACACATCCGTATATTTCCACAGGCTTGAAAGGCAACAAGTTCGGCGTGGCGCATGAGGATGCATTGCGTATCTATCAGCTTGCCGCAACCATGCCTAATTTGAAAATTACTGGGATAGATTGTCACATAGGTTCACAACTCACAGAAACTCGTCCGTTTGCAGATGCGCTGGATCGTGTATTGGCATTGGTAGATGCGCTGTCTGACGCGGGTATCACTCTGGAGCATCTGGATCTGGGTGGTGGCTTGGGAATTTGCTATGACAATGAAACGCCACCCCCTGTTGCTGATTATATTGCAGCCTTGCTGCAGAAAATGCAAGGGCGCAACCAGACGATACTGTTAGAGCCTGGACGCGCTTTGGTGGGTAACGCAGGTGTGTTGCTGACCCGTGTGGAATATTTGAAAACGGGTGTGGAAAAGAATTTTGCCATTGTCGATGCGGCCATGAATGACTTGATGCGGCCGGCGTTGTACGACGCCTACCATGCCATCGCGCCAGTTAATCCGCGCACATCGCCAGCGACAGTTTATGAAGTGGTCGGTCCGGTGTGCGAGACGGGGGATTTTCTTGGGCATGAGCGTGAGTTGGCGTTAGCTGAGGGCGATTTGTTGGCAATCATGTCGGCAGGCGCATATGGCATGTCTATGAGCTCTAACTATAATACCCGTCCGCGGGCTGCTGAAGTGATGGTGCGGGATGGTGTTGCTACGCTCGTGCGCGAGCGTGAGCAGATTGCTGATTTGTTCAGGCTGGAGCGTGTGTTGGGCGCGTAAGCGGGATTTGCTGCATAAGCTGGGCTGGTGTCCAGCTTATGCAGCTGTATTAATCAGATTTAGACAGCTCGCCTATCAGCTTCGCCATTAAGTCACGACCTTTGGCGCTCATGCCGCGACTAAGTAAGTCAATGTCGCGTTCACCATTGATGATGCGGCGCATAGAACCACCTAATTTCGCCATATCGCCCCCAGCCTTTACCATTTGTTCCGCCATATTTGCCAATGCTGATAATGCAGCAACATCGCCCTTGGCTGAAGCGTCTATCATGGAGGCTAGTCCAGGTGCGGCTGCATTCGGATCGGCAGACTGATTGGGATTAGGCAGTGTAGTCGGATCCTGGATGCCGCGCAAAACGGCTTCGACGATAATCTGTTCATCAGCATCCAGATCCGCATAAATGCCACTATCCCGCCGCCCCGCAATGACCAGACGCAAAGCAGCAACCAGTTTACCCCAGCCTTGCTGTTCTGCTTGCGCCAACATCGGCTGCAATTGATGAGTGAGCGCAGGCTGCGAACAGGCTGTAGCGACGCCGTGGATAAACGGCGCGTAGCTGATGATGATCTGCTGGACGCGGTCGGGAAGTGCCATGTAACTTAATTTGCCGGTGGCACGTAACCTTGTACTTGATCTGCACCATCACCGAAGAAGTATTTTTCAACTTGTTCCATCAGGTATTTACGCGCCTTTGCATCAGCCAGATTAAGACGGTTTTCGTTGACCAGCATGGTCTGTTGACGCAACCAGCCTGCCCAGGCTTCTTTGGATACGTTGGCGTACAGGCGCTGGCCCATTTCACCAGGTAACGGTGGAAAATCCATACCTTCGGCTTCGCGACCTAATTTGATGCAATTGACTGTTCGTGCCATGTTCTGCTCCTAAATGCTTAAAGATTAATAATAGTTGGCTCTTCGTCAGCAGCGCGTATTCGGATAGTGCCAATGTTGTGCACGGTTTCGCCCGCTGCAGTGAGTTGTGCTATTGCTGTTTGCGCGTGTTCGGCAGCGACAATGACCACCATGCCGATACCGCAATTGAAAGTGCGGTGCATTTCAGCATCTGCTACGCCGCCTTGTTGTTGCAGCCAACGGAATATAGCCGGGAGTTCCCAGCTGTTGGCATCAATTTCAGCCGTTAAGTTGTCAGCCAGGATGCGCGGCACATTACCAGTCAAGCCGCCGCCGGTGATGTGCGCCATGCCCTTAACCGGCAGGCTCGCCATCAATGCCAATAGTGGCTTCACGTATATGCGTGTCGGGGTCATCAATACATCACGCAGCGGCTGGCCGTGGAAATCGCTGTTTAAATCCACGCCACTGACTTCGATGATTTTGCGGATTAGCGAGTAGCCGTTTGAATGTGGGCCGCTGGAAGCCAAGCCTAACACTGTGTCCCCTGGGCAGATGGTGCTGCCATCGATAATCGCCGTGCGCTCTACCACGCCGACGGCGAAGCCTGCCAAATCATATTCGCCAGCGGGGTACATGCCTGGCATTTCAGCAGTTTCACCGCCTATGAGCGCGCAACCAGCTTGTTCACAGCCTAGTGCAATGCCTTTGATGACTTGCTCGGCAGTATCCACATCGAGTTTGCCACAGGCAAAATAGTCGAGGAAGAATAATGGTTCGGCGCCTTGTACCAGAATATCATTCACGCTCATACCAACTAAATCGATACCCACGGTGTCATGCTTGTTGAGCATGAACGCGAGTTTCAATTTAGTACCTACACCGTCGGTGCCAGATACTAAAACGGGTTGTTTATAGCGCTCTGGTAAGCCCATGAGTGCGCCAAATCCGCCGATGCCACCCATGACTTCGGGGCGCATGGTGCGCTTGGCCCATGGCTTAATGCGGTCAACAAGTGCGTCGCCAGCGTCTATATCTACGCCAGCATCACGATACGAAAGAGAAGGTTGGGTAGGTAGCGTCACTATGATTTCCATGCATTGATTTAATTAGCGATATTTTAACCTAGAAAGGGGGGTTGGAGGAGTTGATCTAGTGATGATAGCCGAATGCAAGTGATTGAATGTATTAAAGTTAGAACTGACCCCATTAAAATAGGCGGGTGGCATGTTCAAATGTATAATGATGCTTTCCGTTATTTTGCCTGAATTGATGATGACTACAGCACTTCTTGAATCGCATATTCCTTCTTTGCAATTGCTTTCTCGCGGTAAGGTGCGAGATTTATATGCGGTGGATGATCAACGCTTGTTGATGGTGGCGACGGACAGGCTGTCGGCGTTCGATGTGATTTTGCCTACGCCGATCGCGGGCAAGGGGTTGATGCTGACGGAGATTTCGCATTTCTGGTTTAAGCAGCTGGCTCAGGTGATGCCGAATCATTTAACGGGTGATGCGCCTGAATCCGTGGTGCAGCCGAATGAAGTTGACCAGGTGGCGGGACGGGCGATGGTGGTGAAGCGGCTGCAACCGTTGCCGATAGAGTCCATAGTACGTGGCTATTTAGTGGGTTCTGGCTGGAAAGAGTATCAAGCCAGCGGTAGCGTGTGTGGTATTCCTTTACCCGCGGGCTTGGCGTTGGCAGCGCAATTGCCGCAGCCATTGTTTACACCATCAACCAAAGCTGCAGTGGGCGACCATGATGAAAATATTGATTATGCACAGACGGTTAAGTTGTTAGGTGCCGAGATGGCGGCGCAAGTGCGCGATGCGAGTATTGCGCTTTATACGCAAGCTGCAGCCTACGCGCTGACCAAGGGCATTATTATCGCTGATACAAAATTTGAATTTGGCGTCGATGCGGCAGGCAAGCTGCATTTAATCGATGAAGTGCTGACCCCGGATTCATCGCGTTTCTGGCCTGCAGAGGGTTATCAAACAGGCAGCAATCCGCCCAGCTACGACAAGCAGTTTGTACGTGACTGGCTGGAAGCTTCGGGCTGGAACAAACAGCCGCCAGCGCCCGAATTGCCTGCTGATGTGGCTGCTAAAACAGCAGACAAGTACCGTGAGGCTGTGGCGCGACTGGTTGGATAGGTCAGCTCTTAATTTATGCACAAGAGTCAGGCATCTCCCATGCCCAGCTCTTGAATTTTGCGGGTCAACGTATTACGTCCTAAACCCAGCAGATTTGCTGCTTCTATGCGCCGTCCGCCCGTGTGTTTGAGGGCGATGGTGATCAGTGTTTTTTCAAACTCCTGAGTTAAGTGCTCAATAATCCCCGTTTCACCTTGATTCAGCGCGGCCTCTGCGCTGTGGGCCAGGGCTGCGCGCCAGTCACCACTACTGATTTCTGCTGGGCCCGCGTTGAGAATTTCTGGCGGCAGATCGGACACGTCCACGGTATTGCCGGGCGCCATGACCGTGAGCCAATGGCAGACGTTTTCCAGCTGCCTGACGTTGCCGCTCCAACTGTATTGGCTTAGGTGTTTAATCGCGGCTTCAGATAGTTTTTTGGCATCGACAGCTTGTTCCTGCGCGCTCTTCTGCAGGAAGTGGCGGGCAAGCAAAGGAATGTCTTCGCTGCGTTCGCGTAATGCAGGTAAGCGCAGGCGGATGACATTGAGGCGATGATACAAGTCTTCACGAAATAAGCCCTCTTTTACCCGGGTTTCCAAATCCTGGTGGGTGGCGGCGATGACGCGTACGTTGACTTTAATCGGCTGATGACCGCCGACGCGGTAGAATTGTCCGTCGGAGAGCACGCGCAACAAGCGAGTTTGCAGTTCAGCGGGCATGTCGCCGATTTCATCCAGGAATAAAGTACCGCCATCGGCTTGTTCGAATCGTCCTCGGCGTTGCACAGCTGCGCCTGTAAATGCGCCACGTTCATGTCCGAATAGCTCAGATTCAAGCAAGTCTTTGGGAATGGCTGCGGTGTTGAGGGCGATAAATGGCTGGCGCGCACGCGGGCTGTGCTTGTGCAGTGCGGAAGCAACCAGCTCTTTACCTGTGCCGGACTCGCCGGTAATCAAGACTGTGGTGTGGGATTGCGACAGTCGTCCAATTGCGCGGAATACCTCTTGCATGGCGGGAGCCTGGCCGAGTATTTCCGGTACCTCGTCAATTTGCACAGCGGCGCCATCTTCGACCCGCAGGCTTTCATCTATGGCGCGGCGTATGAGGTCAATGGCATGGTCGACATCAAACGGTTTGGGTAAATACTCAAATGCCCCGCCTTGAAATGCCGCGACTGCTGATTCCAGGTCGGAATACGCAGTCATGATAATTACGGGTAGCTTGGGAAATTCTGCTTTGAGTCGTTGTAATAAATCCAGTCCAGAACCGCCTGGCATGTGAATATCGCTGACCACGACTTGCGGTAAGCTGGTAGCCAATGCGGCTTCAACTTCGGCAACGGAGGTGAAGCTGACGAAAGCGATGCCTGCGCGCTGCAATGCCTTTTCAAACACCCAACGGATGGAACGGTCGTCATCTATAATCCAAACTGGTTTTGTCATGATAAGTTCACTATGTAGTGGTGGGCGTCACGCCCAATGGTAGGAGTAAGGTAAAACAGGTTCTGCCCGGTTCGCTACTGACTTCTATGGTGCCGTGGTGTTGATGGATAAAAGTCTGTGCCAAGGTGAGTCCAAGGCCGCTGCCGCCTTCCCGAGCGGAAACCAGAGGAAAAAATATGCGATCGCGGATGGTTTCGGGTATGCCCGGGCCATTGTCGATAATTTGTATCTGTGCTGCCAGAGGGTATCGCTTCATTGCCAGTGTTACCTGGCGAGCAATACGTGTGCGCAGGCGGATTTCACCCTGCCCGTGCATGGCTTGTACCGCATTGCGCACGATATTGAGCACCACTTGGATGAGTTGCTCGCGGTCGCCGATAATGTCGGGGATACTGGTGTCATAGTCACGTTGTATGCGCAAGCCTCTGGGTGTTTCTGCCAAAGTGACGCTGCGTACACGCTCCAGTACTTCATGAATATTCAGTGCTTTGATTTGTGGCAAACGGTGTGGCGTGAGCAGCCTGTCCATCAAGCTTTGCAGACGGTCGGATTCCTGGATGATGACCTGGGTGTATTCACGTGTTTCGCTGGAAAGCTCGTATTCCAGCAGTTGTGCTGCACCACGTATGCCGCCAAGTGGATTTTTGATTTCATGCGCCAGGTTGCGCACGAGTTCACGATTGGCCTGCTGCTGCAGCAGCATATGCTCGTCACGCGATATTTTCAGCTGCTGATCCATGGCGTGAAATTCAAGCATGAACGCTGCCGCGGGGGATTCGACAGGGGTGAAAGTCCCGCTGAGTTGCAGGGTACGGTCATCAATTTGCAGGTGTAGCTCATGTTCGGTAAAGCTAGCATTATGGCTAATGGCATAGTCGAGCGCGGCATGAATTTGGACCGGTTGATGGAAAACCTGGTCCAATGGCAGGCCTTGTGTTTGTACTGCACTCAACGCCAAGAGATTTTCTGCCGCAGGATTGATATATTGTACGCAACGATGCTCATCTAATGCGATGACTGCCGTTGCTAACCATTCTAAACCTACGAAGTAAGGATTCATCTCAAGGATACCATTTATACCAAGCGCACCAAATAAGGGCGTGCACTAAGCTAACTACCTAATAATTGTGGATATGCACCATTTTGAATTAGATTAAGCAATTTGTAAGCCAGCTAATTGGTTACGGGGGATTATTTGACTGTGCTAAGTTCTTTGCGTAGCGCATTGATGTTGTCTCGATGTAACTTGATGGTATGGTCAAGTTTGTCGATGCGGGTTAAATAGCCGGGGCTGCTGGCTTTCTCGCCTGTGCGTAGTATCTCGCCATCTTTTTTGGCATTGACTGCATCTTCCAAGCTTTGTTCTTCTGCGTGCAATTCCTCGGATAAAACTCTGCGTCGCACGCTGTCGCGCTGATTTTGGGTGTTGCTATCTATGCGAGGAAAATCGCTGGGTGTGCTGGTGTTGCGACTGGATGGGCTGTGAGCGGATTTGTTGCTAAGTGTGGGTGTGGACGATGGCATCGGGCCTAGATCCAGCTTTTTAGCGCCTTTAACGGCTCTGTCGGTATAAGTTACTTCGCCGTTGGGAGCTACTTGTTTGTAGATTTCGGCATGGGCAGAGAGGCTCGTTAGTAATAACGGGATAACTAGTTTTAGGTGGGTGTTATGCATGGGCTAAGTTTAGAATAAGCGCTATGAACATACAAGTGTAATAAAAAAGGGGCGGAAATCCGCCCCTTTTTTGTGCTGCTAAATTACAGTGAATAGTACATTTCAAATTCAATTGGATGGGTTGTCATGCGGAACTTCGTGACTTCTTCCATTTTGAGTTCGATGTATGCATCAATCATTTCATTAGAGAACACGCCGCCACGGGTCAAGAAATCGCGGTCTGCATCTAATGCTTCTAACGCCATTTCTAAAGAGTGGCAAACTTTAGGGATTTTTGCTTCTTCTTCAGGAGGTAAGTCGTACAGATTTTTATCTGCAGCATCGCCAGGGTGGATCTTGTTTTGGATACCGTCCAGACCAGCCATCATCAACGCGGTAAACGCCAAGTATGGGTTAGCTGATGGGTCTGGGAAGCGCACTTCGATACGGCGACCTTTTTCACTAGCTACGTGTGGGATGCGAATAGATGCTGAGCGGTTTTTTGCAGAGTAAGCCAGCATTACAGGTGCTTCGTAGCCTGGTACTAAACGCTTGTAAGAGTTAGTGCCTGGGTTGGTAATTGCGTTCAATGCTTTAGCGTGCTTGATGATACCGCCGATGTAATACAAAGCGGTCTCTGACAAACCTGCGTAGCCATTGCCTGCAAACAGGTTTTTGCCATCTTTCCAGATGGATTGGTGTACGTGCATACCAGAACCGTTATCGCCGACGATAGGTTTAGGCATGAATGTTGCTGTTTTGCCATAAGCGTGTGCTACGTTGTGAACCACATATTTCAAGGTCTGGGTTTGATCAGCGCGCTTAACCAGAGTGTTAAATACAGTACCGATTTCACATTGACCAGCAGTAGCTACTTCGTGGTGATGCACTTCAACAGGCACGCCCATATCTTCTAAAGCCAGGCACATTGCTGAACGGATGTCATGCAAACTGTCGACTGGAGGTACTGGGAAATAGCCGCCTTTAACGCCTGGACGGTGCCCCATGTTGCCACCTTCATACGTCTCGCCGGAACTCCAGGCAGCTTCTTCAGAATTGATTTTGACGAACGTACCTGACATATCGGTTTTCCAGGTCACAGAATCAAAAATGAAAAACTCTGGTTCAGGACCGAAATAAGCGGTATCGCCGATGCCGGTAGATTTCAAATAGGCTTCGCCGCGTTTAGCGATAGAGCGTGGATCGCGATCGTAGCCTTTCATGTCAGAAGGTTCGATAACATCGCAAGTGATAATCATGGTGGATTCATCCATGAATGGATCCATGCGAGCTGTATCAGGATCAGGCATCAAAATCATGTCTGATGCTTGTATGCCTTTCCAGCCGGCGATAGATGAACCATCAAATGCGTGGCCATCAGTGAACTTGTCTTCGGTAAATTGTTTCACTGGTACGGTAACGTGTTGTTCTTTACCGCGTGTATCGGTGAAACGAAAATCAACGAATTTTACGTCGTTGTCTTTAACCATTTGCATTACATCAGCAACCACCATCATCGTGTTTTCCTCGCTCAAAAATAATCTAAAAATTGCAACTTATTTAACTTATCGCAAAATACAAGCATGTTTTATGCCAAAACATAATTAATCACAAAATCACGCCAGCGCAAACATAGCCGTGATTATGCTGGTTTAACTTGGTGGATGTAAAGGATGTTGATAAACAATTTTCTGCCACGAAGGGATTTGCGCACCAATGTGGTGCTAATTATGAAAGTACCCACCAAAATGGTGCGCAAATTGGGTTTGTACTGTTTTATATCTGTGGCTATACTGAACTTCGGGTTCCTCGCCCCATTTAGGAGATATGCTATGCCTACATTAAGTGCAATATTGCAAACCGCTCAAGAACGTGCCGCTGCCGCTAATTTGCCGTACTCCGGGGCATTAACACCTGCCGAGGCTTATTATCTAAGTCAGCATGTGCCCAGTGCGCAAATCATAGATGTGCGTACCCATGCCGAGCTCGACTTGGTTGGTGTCGTTGAGTCTGCGGTGAATGTTGAGTGGCACACTTATCCTGGCTGGCAGCCAAATCCTAACTTTATCGTACAGTTAAAAGCTTCAGTTGATCCTGAGTCGCTAGTCATGTTCATGTGTCGTACCGGCGGACGTTCCAACAGTGCGGCGATTGCAGCACAGGCCGCGGGTTATAGCGAGGTATTTAATGTCCTCGAAGGTTTTGAAGGCGATAAGAATGAAGCGGGTCAGCGTGGTTACAAAAATGGCTGGAAAGTTGCTGGCTTACCGTGGAAGCATAAATAGTCATGCCACGATGATGCGGATGGCGTTAGAATCCTGATTTTAACCACCAAGAGCTTGCTTGTGGAAAATCATTATGCTGTTATTGGTAACCCCGTTGCCCATTCCAAATCCCCGTTAATTCATACTGCTTTTGCTAAGCAGATGGGATTGTCTATACGCTATGATCGCTTGCTTGCGCCGCTGGATGACTTTGCGGGTGTTGTCCGTCAATTTCAAGCTGACGGCGGGCGCGGAGCAAATGTAACCGTCCCTTTTAAAGAAACTGCCTGCCAGTTGGCAGATACCCTTACCGCTCGCGCCCGGTTGGCAGGTGCGGCTAATACACTGGTGTTCTCTGATTTGGGTATCCATGCTGATAATACTGATGGTGCGGGTCTTATTGCAGATATACAAAACAATTTGGCATATGCATTAAAGGGGCGTCGTGTGCTGATCATGGGCGCAGGTGGTGCTGCGCGGGGAGTGATTGCGCCGATCCTGGCTGCGCAACCTGCGTTTCTAGTCATTGCAAATCGTACTTTGGCACGCGCACAAACATTGCGCGCACAATTTTCCCCTTACGGCATCGTCGAGGTTGCCGACTATTCAGCATTAAGCGGCATGCAATTTGACTGTGTTATTAATGCAACCTCTGCGAGCCTCGCGGGGGAGTTGATTGCTTTGCCTGAAGGTGTGTTTGCCAAGGGGAGCTTGGCATACGACATGATGTATGCAGCTGTCCCAACACCATTTATGCAATATGCACAGCAACAGGGTGCAGCCCAAGTGGCTGATGGTCTGGGGATGCTGGTTGAACAAGCCGCAGTATCTTTTCATATATGGCATGGCCTGCATCCTGCCACGCAACCTGTTATTTCATTACTCAGAAGCCTATGATATTTAAATGGATTAAACGTGGCGTCCTTGCGCTGCTCGTACTCATCGTATTGTATCAGCTATGGTTATTTGTCCACGTCTGGTGGTGGGTCGGTCACAACCCTGATAACAGCGCGTTTATGGATGAGCGGCTCAATATCATGCAGCAACAAAATCCGGACGCCGAATTGCGATTTAAGTGGGTTCCCTATAGCCAGATTTCCCCTAACCTTAAGCGAGCACTGGTTGCTGCCGAGGATAGCAAGTTTTTGAATCATGACGGCTTTGATTGGGAGGGGATACAGAATGCCGCAGAGAAAAACCTAAAAAAAGGCAAAATCGTAGCGGGTGGCTCTACCATTAGCCAGCAGCTCGCTAAAAATTTATTTTTAACAAGTCAGCGCACGCCTTGGCGTAAAGTTGAAGAAGCGATTATCACCGTCATGTTAGAGCAAATGATGAGCAAGCGCCGTATTTTGGAAATATATATGAACGTGATTGAGTGGGGTAACGGTGTCTTTGGTGCGCAAGCGGCATCGTATTACTACTATCGTACCAAACCAGCTAACCTGAGCGCGGCACAAGCTGCCAAACTCGCCGCAATGGTGCCGAACCCACGTTATTATGACACCCATCGTAACGCGCGTGGTTTATTGCATAGGACGGCCATTATCCAGGCACGCATGAGTCAGGTCGCAGTACCCAAGTAAAAATGGCTTGACGCAGGCGGTTAATTCGCGTCTAATAGCGGGCTGTTGTGGCTGGATAGCTCAGTTGGTAGAGCAGCGGATTGAAAATCCGCGTGTCGCAGGTTCGATTCCCGCTCCAGCCACCATAAAATAAAACACTTAGGGCAATTGCACTAAGTGTTTTTTTCTTTGTGGGGCGCTGATGGGACACCAGCGAAAAACAAATCACGCTAATGGCGCACCTTTATCCAATTCATCCATCTCAAAAACTTATCAATAACCAGCTGCACATTCCACACAAGCTCGCCGCCCATAAGCTCCCAATGCGAGCTATAAATTCTGTTGAAGACCAAATCTTACGAACCCACCACCTCTAGGCGGCCTAACTTTACTTCGTGGCGCCGCATATTCAACAACACTTAATCACTTCCCCAACAAAATAAGTCACCTAGTTATTTAAGTGACCAAGCGTGCCGTCCGTAGTCGCCACCAAGCTTACATTTCTATTTGAGAAATGCACGATATGCTAAGTTATTAGTTCTGGCATGTAAATAAACGTGCTTTATTTACCAGTCAGCATGAAAATAAGCAAACTGGAAAGGCCGGCACAAGCCTTATAAAGTATGGCTTTACATCAATATCACTGATAACAATACCCGCTGTTTCCTGCTAAAAATTGTGCGCTGATTTACAGTCATGTCGGTTGCTTCTTGTAGTTAGGCTATGGGTGGCTTCGCAGGTTGGATGAACGAAATGGGGGATGAGTCTGTAGCGAAAATGAGAAAATACAGGCTGTGAGTTGTTAATTGTGTTTACATACACCCATCTGTAAATGTAATATACAGCCCAAGGTTTGTATTGCTGCAGGACTCATGAACGGAGGCAAAAATGATTTATCCCATCAAGACTCTCAACCAGCTGCCTCTGATCCTGAAGGGGTTTCGCAAGGAAAAAAGTTTGACTCAGGCAGCTATGGCTGAAAAACTGGGAATCACTCAGCAAAGTTACGCCTACTTTGAAGCCAATCCAGCAGCGGCGACGATTGAGAGGCTTTTCATGGTGCTGCGCATGCTGGATGTTGGAATTTCACTGGATAAATCGTCTCCCGCTGCCAGCATGGGTGCTACGCCTTCCGTCAAGGCCGCCAGTCAGCCCCCTGAGGGCAAGGCCATGGTTCAGAAGATCCGTAAGGCAGCCCCCGCTATAGCGATCGGGAAGGAAAAGCCATCGGCCGTTGCCAAAGTGGGCCGTATTGTTGCACCAACAAGAACCAAAGAAAGTTGGTAACCATGCGCCGTGCAAGGATTCAAAGGCTAAACATCTGGATGAACGGTATCCCTGTTGGCTATTGGGAAACGAGTCGACAAGGCGAGCGCCTTGGTTACTTCGATGAATGGCTCATTGATGAACAGTCCCGTCCCTTATCCTTATCACTTCCATTCCTGCCGGGTAACGCACCCTATCAAGGGCAGATCGTTACTGACTACTTCGACAATCTTCTTCCTGACAACGACGCCATTCGCCGTCGCCTGGCGCAACGTCACCACACAGGCGGCATTGATGCCTTTCAACTGCTGGCGAAACTCGGCCGAGACTGCGTTGGTGCAATACAACTTCTTTCCGAAGATGAGGCACCGACAGACGTGTATGAAATCAATGGCGCGGCGCTGGACACTGCGGGAATCGCCCAACGACTGCGCAACATTACGTCTGTACAAGCATTGGGGCAACATGACCACGACGAGGATCTGAGGCTGTCCATCGCGGGGGCGCAGGAGAAAACCGCTCTACTGCACCACAAAGGCCAATGGCTTCTGCCCCATGGAAGTACCCCGACAACGCACATCTTCAAGCTGCCATTGGGCTTGGTTGGGCATATGCAGGCCGATATGCGTACCTCGGTGGAGAACGAATGGATGTGCTCAAAAATCATGGAGGCTTACGGAATCCCCGTTGCGCGGTGCGAAATCGAGAATTTCGAAGATCAGAAAGCCCTCATCGTCGAGCGATTCGACCGCACCCTCTCAAGCGATGGAAGCTGGATTATCCGTCTGCCCCAGGAAGACATGTGTCAGGCAACGGGTACGTCGCCACTGCGTAAATATCAGTCAGACGGCGGCCCAGGAATTGCTCAAGTCATGGAATTGCTTCTCGGGTCAAATGATGCTGTGCAGGATCGGAATAACTTCTTCAAAACCCAGATCATTTTTTGGGTGCTAGCTGCTACCGATGGTCACGCGAAGAACTTCAGCATCGCCCACCTCCCCGGTGGCAACTACCGCGCCACGCCGATCTATGACGTGCTTTCTGCCCACCCCGTCATTGGGACAGGGAAAAATCAAATTTCCCCATATAAAGCCAAGCTTGCCATGGCCGTGAGGGGAAGTGCTAATTACTACCTGATTAAGCAAATTCAGCGACGGCATTGGATTAACCAAGCGCGGCAAGTCGCGCTTGGGGCTGCAGCGGCAGAGCAATTGATTGAGGAAGTTGTTGAGTCCACGGAATCCGTAATCAGCAATGTGGGCAACTTGTTGCCGGATGACTTTCCCATGGATATAGCAGAAGCCATATTCAACGGAATGAGAAGCCAGACTGCCAAGTTAGCTGGGGTTCCCGAGAGCGGAAAGTAAAGATGTCTTTTTGTGATAAATTGCATTTTGAAATGCAAATCCTGAGGGTGCAATTAGATGCAGTTTAACGCCATGAGCAGTCAGCCACAGCGATGTGCATGAAGGACTGCTCTTCGGTGCGGATTCAGGCGATCGCGACCTGAATCCCGATCAAACCAAGGTTGTAAACCAATTGCAACCCAATGACTGATCGATAACTTAGATGTGTAAATAAGTGTGCTTGATTTGCTAATCTGAATGAAAATTGGCAAGCTGGAAAGGCCAGCGCAAGCCATATAAAATATAGCTTTACATCAATGCCACTGGTAACAATACACGCTGTTTTCTGGTAAAAATTATGTGCTGATTTACAGGTCTCTACACCAAGCTCATATCTGGATCGAATAAGCACATGGCATTACACCCAGTCTCCTTAACTCTATACATGGCGGTATCGGCTTGTTTCATTAGTTCAGCTGGAGATTGGCTGTGGGCATTAAACAGAGTTGCACCTATGCTAGGTGTAACTCTATGTGTGTGATCTGCAAGCTGATAGGGTTGGCCGAGCTTGGCAACAAGCTTCTCCCCAACGGCTTCAATTTGTGCGGTAGCTTCCGTTGATCCGTGATTTAAGCCTTCCAGCATTACGATAAACTCGTCGCCACCCAAGCGGGCTACTGTGTCTGTCTCTCGTACGCACGCCCTTAGACGTTGCGCAACCTGTTGTAGCAGCAAGTCCCCAACAGAGTGACCAAGGGTGTCATTGATGATTTTGAAACGATCTAGGTCGATGAATAGAAGTGCTCCGCGCTTACCACTGCGTGCGCTAGATGCTAACGCATGTTGTAACCGATCTAGCAATAACCGACGATTAGGCAGGCCAGTCAATTGATCAAAATGCGCCAAATCAAATAAATATTTTTGTTTTTGGTTTGTTATTTCGTTAAGCAAATCATAGCCAGTGGCTATCCCTAAATAGCGATTTTCTGCGGTAATGATAAAGCCACTTACCATGTGCTGAATGCCTGCATCAAGGACGATACGGGATATATCTTCTATTCCAGTGCTTTTATCGACAATGATAGGCTTTTTGTCCATCAATATAGAAATAGGCTTCTTGCCCTGCAATTCTTTTGAATATGGCTTGCTGAAAAACTCGGTAAGTTCTAACCGTAATATCATCCCCACCGGCTTGTCTTGATCATCAACGACGGGCAGTGAATATATTGTTTTATCTAGGTGAAATAAATCCAACACCTTAATGCAGCTTGTATTTTTATTGATTGAGGGCACGACCTTAAGAAGCGACTCAACCGTTGTTTTTGCATCATAGCGCTGTTCATTAATCATAAATTTAAAACCCGAGTGTTGATCATCAAGTTATTTAGGCTGCAAGCCAGTTATTCATTGTTAGTCAAATCGCAAATGACTTTTCTTGGGACTCAGCGGACAGAAATCAACTTCATCCCATTGCTACAAGTATCGGACTTGAGCAATTGGTGAAGTTATATCAACAACAAACTTAAATTGAATAAGGCATTTTCCAATGCATGCTCTCAATGATTGCAGAAAGCCTGTATATATTAAATTTATGAAATAAGAAGTTTTGCGTGTGCGAGGGTGGCGAAATAGCCGAGAGATGTTTATGCAGAGACCGTGTGCCCAACTGGCACAGCTTCGGTAGTTTCGCTATCATAAGACTCCCCTTAGACCGAAAACTTTGCGTCCCTGACTTTCGTACAGGTTTGCCTATTGTTCATAAAATTCAGTATACAACTATATTCTAATATATCTTTGTATATCGGTATAAATATTTTGGATATAACTTGGCGGGTCAAAAAATAAGCATAGATCCTTTGATCTAGCCGCTCTATTCAATAATTGATAGATGCTTGGTATTTAAATAATATGTGGCTCGTATTGCTGTTTCATGACTGTACGGTCTTGTCATTATTGAAACGAAATAGTGCTTTCCAGCTAATTGCCTTACAATTTTTCATTGCATCGATTAATATAATTTAGAATGAAAACATTGGCTTAAACTATGACAATCTAAACAGGTCAAATGAAAAACGAGTAAATTTTAACTTTGATATATTACAAAATGCCGAGGATTCAGAATTTGTAGCTGGGAATATTAAATTTAACCGATTGGTAATAATTTGACGTCAAGATGCCTAATCTTTATTCTAGTTTGGAGAATGACATGAATGTTTTAAAGCAATTAGAGAAACACCTTAAACAAGGTCAGGCGGACGAAGCCAATCCAGTATTTGAGCGGTTGATAAGAGCGCTCTGTTTACAAGAAAAATTTGATCTTGCCGAATTGTATGAGCTTAATTATGAGGATTATGAGCTCGCACTGGATGTTTTAAAAGCCTGGCGATTGGGTAGATATACCAAAACGAAAGATCGGTTGCAGGAAATGTACAAATTGTCGGAAGCAGCATAATTGCGCTATTGTCATTTTTAAATTAAAACGCTGTTTGTGACGGCTACGCAAGCGATGCCTGCCCAACTTGGTTCAACGGGGTTGCAATTCAGATGTGTACCGCCTGGTAGCATCGCAGAACGCCACGTTTAAGGATCTGACACGACCATGGTGGAGGCTGTAAATGAACAGCTGAAACATGATGAGAAGTGATCACTCATCCGTTGACTTAGAGGCTGTGCAATTTACTTGAAAACGCGGCAAAGTACACACCTGCGGGCAGCGACATTCGCATTGGCGCCACAATCCGGGATGGAGAAGCGCAGATTTCAGTGACCGACAATGGGGCTGGGATACCGCATGGCGGCGAAGAAACAATATTCGAGAAATTCACGCGGGGCGAGAAAGAGTCGGCAAAACTAGGGGTAGGCCTGGGTCTGGCTATTTGCCGAGCTATCGTTGAAGCGCATAAAGGACGTATCTGGGTGGAGAACGTGCCGACTGGGGGCGCGCGGTTCGTGTTTACCCTGCCGCTCGGCACTCCGCCAACACTACCCGACCTGCTAGAAGACATGGAGTCAAGCACCGAATGAGTGTTCATAAATCTGTGGTTTCGCTTGTCGAGGACGAAAAGCAAATTAGGCGCTTTGTCCGGATGGCACTCGAGGAAGATGGCTTTGACGTATTCGAGGCCGGAACAGTGTGGCAAGGACTCGTCGAAGCTGGCACACGTCAGCCAGATATTGTCATACTCGACCTGGGGCTGCCAGATCAGGATGGTGTGGAATTCATACGCGACTTGCGCGGTTGGTCGGAATTACCCGTCATCGTGCTGTCGGCGAGATCCGATGAGTCCAACAAAATTGCAGCGCTCGACGCCGGTGCAGATGACTATCTAACAAAACCTTTCGGAGTTGGCGAGTTGCTGGCTCGGGTGCGGGTTGCTTTGCGTCGCCGCGACAGAACGAAAGGAGGGGGCGCTACGGTGGTAGAGTTTTGCGGAGTATATGTCGACATGGCAAACCGAATCGTAAAGCGCGATGAGCAGCCAATACACCTTACGCCAATTGAATACCGATTGCTTACGCTACTCGTTCGTAACGCGGGGAAGGTGATGACTCACCACCAGCTGTTACAGGAAGTATGGGGCCCATCCCATGTCGAGCACGCCCACTATCTTCGCATCTATATGGGTCAACTACGGCATAAACTGGAAAAGAACCCAGCTCAACCACGTTGCCTGCTCACAGAGGCTGGTATCGGCTATAGGCTGGTGATTGATTAAACGAATGAGGTACTGATACTCATAAACACCTGCGGGTGTCCAGTTGTGTTGGTCAGGGTACTAAGTAATGAATGGCGGCTTTCACTGGATAAACCGACCCTCACCGAAAAGCGATGACGGTCGGTTGTGGGTCTGCCAGTCGCGACCAAAATCCTGATCAAGGTATGCTCGTACGCCAATAGTAATGCCATGACTGTAAATAAGCGTGCTTGATTTGCCAACCTGCATGGAAATTGGATAGGCCGGCGCAAGCCGTATAAAATATAGCTTTACATTAATGCCGTGGGTAACAATACACGCTATTTTCTGGAAAAAATTATGTGCTGATTTATATTTAAGCGGAGATCCACCGCGTCATCAGGCGTGATGCGGTGGATATGGCTTGCTTAGGCAGTTGCGTTTGCAGTAGCGCCTACTTCTTTACGATAGTGGTTAAGCTCTTTGGTATTGGCGAAGTTGCGGCCAAATAAGTTCGAGAGTTTGGTTAATATCGTGTTGATCACTTTGCTTTCCCATTGGCTATCAAATTTAATTTGATTATCCAGCCAATGTTCCAGCCAGGCTGGATCAGGTAAATGACTTTGTACCGTGTCATGTGGGAACATCGATTGATTGACATGCAGATTGGTTGGATGCAGCGCTTTGGCCGTGCGCGACGCACTGGTCATTAATACCCCGACCTTGGCAAAAGCGGCACGCGCTTCGTTTCCTAATCGATCTATTGATTGCTGCATGTAACGGAAATATATACCGCCATGGCGCGCTTCATCGCCTGATAACAAGCCGTAGATATGTTTAATGACAGGTTCGGTATGCCATTGTCCTGCACAGCGATACCATTGGGTTAAGCGCATTTCGCCGCAAAAATGCAGCATCAGCGTTTCCATAGGTGGTGCCGGGTCGAATTCAAAGCGGACCGCGTGCAGCTCTTCTTCCGTTGGCATCATGTCTGGACGGAAACGGCGCAAATATTCCATAAGCACTAACGCGTGCTTTTGCTCTTCATAGAACCAAACGGACATGAATGCAGAGAAATCGCTATCGTCGCGAAAATCGCGCATGAACATTTCTGTAGCAGGCAATGCGGACCATTCTGTAATCGCATTCATTTTGATAGTGGCCGCTTGCTCATCGGTTAATAAAGCGCCATCGAATTTGTCCCAAGGCACATCCTGCGCCATGTTCCAGCGCACACGTTCCAAACTTAAAAAAGCGTCGGGATAAATCATATCCATCCTTTCAATTGATAATCAGAAACATATTAACCGAGATTTAATACTAGTTTGTGACAAATCGAAGAATAATTTTAGGTAGTGAGGTACGTGTCTGCGATTATTTAGACATTGAATTTGGCTCAGCCTATGTATTCTGGGCAAAAAAAACCCAGGTAATTATACCTGGGCTTAAAATCCTCTTATGAAGGAGGATGGAGGAGACAACACTGAAGCTCTTGGGGAAAGAGCTGAAGAATCAGCGTTATTAGTATTTTCTAATATAATAACTTTCTTGTCAACAATTATTTTAAAAATAGGTAAAGGTGGGGTTATAAACCCAAATGGGTTGGAGCAACAGATGCTTCGCCTGCATCAAACATAGTAGCAAAGCGTGCGTTGAGCAAACGCCAGCGTGGCTTGTCATCGAGTGTCAGGATCGACTTAAGGTGCTGGTAATGTGGCCGTAACAAACAAATGCCGCTGTCGCTACAAATGAACGTACTGTCTTCTTTTGCTTCGGTAACCACCCGGATTTCAACTTGTGCAGCAAAATCACGTAGCAAGCGCTGCATACGTGCCGCACGGCTGTTTAAATATGTCGCGTCACGCAACAGGATGCGAATATGGTGGCTCGTGCTGACTGCGAGAAATGCGCTTAATGAGTTTATACGAGCCGCTGCATCAAGTGCCATATCTTGCAAGTCGATATCAAATATGACCAATTCATTTTTTGCCGATGCAATAACGGTATCAATAGCGCATCTATATTCGCCTAGTGTAGCAAATGTCTGGTAGGCGTCCTCAGGTGGGGAAGTGCTAGTCATGGGCAGACATTTCTACTATGACATAGCCATCGAGGTAGCATTCATACAGCCAGTCTAATAAGTTTGTTGGCCACTTGCTTAACTGCAATGCTCGCGTGTCTCCCAGCGTCATTAATGCGTCATCACACTCGGCAAGTGCGATGCGTTCTCCATTAATAAAAAACTGGTTTTGATGGAAGAGTAAGCGAGAAGGGGGTGAAAGTCGCACGCCAAATTTTTTTATTTTTTTAGCAAAGGCCTGTGCACTCATCGGGTCGTCAGGTGCGTGGAAATAGATGTGCGGCTTGGGCTCAGTCAGATAGCGTCCAGCAAAGTCGATAATGTCGCTCTGTCCCCATTGTATTTGTGCAATCATCTCCGCCCACTGTGACAGCATGGCCGCGCTCATTTCTGCGGGATGTTTCTGCAAAATCAGGTCGGGGTCGGCATAACGGCCAGCCAGGGCAAGCTTGTCTTGCATATAAACTAAAAACTGAGTGGTGATTTCCTGCGTGGTTGGCGCACGAAAGCCGATGGAGTAGGTCATGCACTCATCTTCGGCAATGCCATCGTGGGCATAATGCGGTGGCAAATAGAGCATGTCGCCTGGCGCCAATACCCATTCTTGCTCTGGCGAAAAATGTTTCAAGATGCGCAGCGGGGCGCCATCAATGAGCGTCAAGTCTGTTTGCGCGCTAATTTGCCAGCGTCGATGTCCATGGCCTTGCAGCAAGAACACATCATATGAATCAAAATGTGGCCCCACTCCGCCCCCCTTAGGCGCGTAGCTCACCATTAAGTCGTCCAGACGAGCATGTGGAATAAAGTCAAATTGCTGTAAGAGCTCATCACCGCTTGGCAAATAGTGATTTAATTCCTGTACTAATAACGTCCAGGGGGTGTTGTCGCGTTTGGGTTTAAATGTGGACGAGTTAAATGGCCCAAACTGCAAATCCCATCCGGATTTTTTTTGTCGTATCAGTCGCGCCTGAGCATCTTCATCCTCTGCCAGCTCGAATAGCGACGCAGGACTAATTAATCCGGCAAAACCAGGAATGGCGTTGCGGACTAACAACGGCTTTTTTTGCCAATAATCCCGTAAAAAAACATCGGGGCTGATACCGCCAAGTAATTGTTTATTCATAGTTGTGAATTATAATCTTGAAATGCGTTAAAATATGCGCACACAATTTATTCTGCCCCTCAAGGACTAAAACATGCAAATTGCAAAAAACACCATTGTTACCATCACTTATCAACTTAGCAACTTGGCTGGCGAACAGCTTGAAGATGGTAGCGAGGCAGTCAGCTACCTCCACGGTGGCTATGATGGCATTTTCCCAACCGTAGAAGAAGCCCTTGAAGGTAAAAAGGTTGGTGATGATGTTGAGGTTATTATGGAGCCAGAGTATGCATTTGGCGAATATGAAGCTGAGTTGATTCGTTCCGAGCCGCGTCATTTATTTCCGGCCGAAGTTGAAAAGGGTATGCAGTTTGAGGGTGCGGCGGAAGGTACCGACGAATTCATGCTGTACACTGTGACCGAGGTGAACGATGAGGCTGTTATTGTAGACGGCAATCATCCATTGGCAGGCCAAACTTTGAAGTTCAGCTGCCGCATTACTGATGTTCGTCCAGCGACAGAAGACGAGATTACCCACGGCCATGCTCACGGCGACCACGGCCACCATCATTGATTTCCTGGGTGGCGTTCAATTTACGCCACCCTTATCAGCATCCAAATTCTCTAAAATGCCGTTTTAGCGCGGCTTATTGACACATGAAAACCACTTTTCTGGATTTTGAACAACCTATTGCTGAGTTAGAAAGTAAAATTGAAGAATTGCGCTGCGTGCAAGATGATTCAAGTTTGGATATTTCTAAAGAGCTGCTTCTGCTCGAGAAGAAAAGCGAGAAGCTTACTCAGGATATTTATGCGAAACTGTCCCCTTGGCAGATTTCGCAAGTGGCGCGTCATCCGCAGCGCCCATATAGCCTAGATTATATAGGTGCATTGTTTTCTGATTTTGAAGAGCTGCACGGTGATCGCGCTTACGGTGATGATCACGCAATAGTTGGCGGCATTGCACGTTTCAACGGCCAAAGTGTGATGGTCATAGGTCATCAAAAAGGTCGTGATACCAAAGAGAAGATCCACCGTAATTTTGGCATGCCCAGACCGGAAGGATATCGTAAGGCGCTGCGTTTAATGCGCTTGGCGGAAAAATTCAATATACCTATCATGACTTTTATTGATACGCCAGGAGCATACCCAGGCATAGGCGCTGAAGAGCGCGGCCAATCGGAAGCGATCGCTCGGAATTTGTATGTCATGGCTGAACTGCGTACGCCTATTGTTTGCACTATCATCGGCGAAGGTGGTTCAGGCGGCGCTTTGGCCATTGGTGTGGGTGATCAGCTCAACATGCTGCAATATTCAACCTATTCAGTTATCTCACCTGAGGGTTGCGCTTCCATTTTATGGAAAAGTGCCGAGCACGCACCTGTCGCTGCTGAAACTTTGGGGATTACAGCGACAAAATTAAAATCATTTGATTTGATTGATCGTATTATTCCCGAGCCTGTCGGTGGCGCCCATCGTGATCCAGCTATGATGATGCATAACATGAAAATTGCCTTGCAAGAAACGCTGGCTGCTTTGCAAAAGCAACCACTGGACGCCTTGCTCAAGACGCGCTACCAGCGTTTAATGAGCTATGGACGCTATAAAGAAATCGCCGTCAAATAATATTTACGAGCGTTTCTGTGCCGTGGTGATGCCCCACATCACCGCAAGCAGCCGCGTTTGTGTCGGTTTGAGCGGCGGTGTTGATTCGGTAGTGCTGCTTCATTTGTTTGTTCAGCTTCGTCAAAAAATAAAATTCGATTTGTCGGCCATCCATGTTCACCATGGCATTAGCCCACACGCTGATGATTGGCAAGACTTCTGTCAGCGTCTATGTGATCAGCTTGGTGTTGCGTGCACCTTACAACGAGTTGCGCTGGATCATCAGGCGGCTTCGGGTCTCGAGGCCGAAGCGCGCGCCGCGCGATATAAACAATATGCACAGCAGTCGGTGGATTTTATAGCGCTTGCACACCACAGAGATGATCAAGCCGAAACACTGATGCTGCAATTATTGCGTGGTGCAGGAGTAAAGGGGTTGGCCGCGATGGCTAAACACCGGGGTCTCTCTGGTCAGGCTAGCCATCTTCGCCCTTTGCTGGATGTGGACCGCAGCGCCATAGTAGCTTGGGCGCAAGCGCACAATTTGCATTGGATAGAAGATGAAAGCAACGCCGATACGCGTTATGCGCGGAATTTCTTGCGTCATGACTTTCTTCCAGTACTTAATCAGCGTTACCCTGCTTGGCGCGCAACCATAGCGCGTAGTGCGGAAAATCTCGCAGAAGCGGCCGAGCTGCTGGATGAGCTGGCTAAAATGGATGCGCAGCACGCTATACATGAACGCCGTCTTTATTGCCCCTACCTAAAACAAATTAGCCCTGCACGAGCACGTAATCTGATGCGCTATTTTATGTCGCTGCATGGCTCTCGCATGCCTAGCCAAGCCAGGTTGACTGATATGCTGACACAAATCATCAGCACGCAGCATGATAACCATTTGGCCATCCAGCATGACGATCACACCTTATATCATTACCACGACTACGTGTATCTGATTAAGCGTTTGCCTGTGGTGGATAAAATGGCGCAGTGGCAATGGCCGGATAAAGGTGGCTTGTATATCCCGGCGCTTGGTCAATTGCAAATTCAGTCTGGTGTGGGTTCCGGTATTGCGAAGGATAAATTCGTTAATATTAGTGTTCGGTTACGGCAAGGGGGCGAAGTGATGCGTCCGGACTGTAGGCGACCCAGGCGTCGTCTGAAGGATTTGTTGCAACAAAGTATGGTCCCAGCGTGGCAGCGAGAGCGATTGCCGCTAATTTATAGTGCAGACATATTGATATGTGTCCCCGGAGTGGGTGTGGCGTGCGAATGGCAAGCCAAAGCAAATGAGATGGCTGTGGTGTTAGATTGGCAGCCAGAACAATAGTGCTACTGAGTGTAGTTAAGAGGGTGGGTTGGAGTCAGTTTAAAAAGTGGTGTGCGTGCGCGAAACTATAAGAAAATAAATAAATCGCAACCATGTTCAGTAACAAGTTGAAACTAAACGGATATTTGTAATTTTAGTTAAAATTACAACAGAAGGTAGGTGAGAAATTAAAAGAAAGTATTGACTTGGATAGGCAAGGCTTGCTATAGTCTCACCTCTCGACGCGGCGTGAACAACGTAGCGAAGAGTAAAGAAACAATCGGACGCGGGGTGGAGCAGTCTGGCAGCTCGTCGGGCTCATAACCCGAAGGTCGTAGGTTCAAATCCTGCCCCCGCAACCAAGTAATGCGCTCTTTAACAAACAGACAATCGATAAGTGTGGGTATTTACTGCGGTGAGTTTGGCGCTATTCTGGGTAACTGGATTGGTGCTGAAACGAAACTAAAAGTAGTAAATACGCATGCTGAAATAGTAATATTGAAGCAAGCGACAAGCGAAAGCTGCATTTATGTGGTGAGTAGCACAACAGGTATTAAACTGAAGAGTTTGATCCTGGCTCAGATTGAACGCTGGCGGAATGCTTTACACATGCAAGTCGAACGGCAGCACGGAGCTTGCTCTGGTGGCGAGTGGCGAACGGGTGAGTAATGCGTC
>JBBQPT010000025.1:0-43254 GCA_038217005.1 Burkholderiales bacterium | reverse complement strand
AGACATCGTGGACTATATTGTCGGTTTTTATAACTGCCAGCGGCTACATTCCACGTTGGGCTACGCATCACCGATTAATTATGAGCAGGAAATGGCAGCTAAACAACCTAGTGACGTGTCTGAAATTAGTTGACCACTACAATGCTCTCCCACATTGCGGCGTAGAAGTTTGCATCATGGCTACCTGAGTTGAGTATGTGTGGGTTCTGGCCAGTGACTTCATTAGCCGTGTAGCCGGTGATAACAGTGAAGGCGTTGTTCACCCGTAGGATTACGTTATTGGCATCGGTGACCAGCATACCTTCCTGAGATTCAAAAGCGGTGGCAGCAATGCAAAGCTCAGCCTCGGCTTTTTTGAGTTCGGTGATATCGCGAAAATACCAGATGCGTCCGTAGTATTTGCCGTGCGGTCCAGTGATGGGTGCGGAATACCGATCAATTATCCTTCCATCTTTTAGCTGTATGTCCTCTCGACTCTTGTTGTTGCGGTGCTCGTACAGCCATTGGACCTGGGCGACAAATGCTTCTGGATTCTCGACTTGGTCAACAACTGATTGAAGCACGGGAGCATCCAGACGAGCGCTCAACATCTGAGGGGATAACCGCCATAGGTCAATGAATTTCTGATTGTAGGAGGTGATTTGTGCGTTACCGTCGACTATCAGGATGGCATCGAGTGAGGTCTCCTGCTGGGTCTGGAGTACCGTGTTCTTGAATTCCACTTCCTCCTCCACCCGTTTCGATTGCTTCACTTCCTCACGAAGCTCACTGAGCAATGCCGCCAGTAAGCCAACGATCAGCAAGCCATCAAGGAAGGTAACAATGACTGCGGTAACCTCCAGCTCGGTATTGAATCTACCGTCCCACAGGAAATCAATGGTCAGGACCATTATCAACGAAACAAGTATCGCCATTGTCAAGAACAACACGACCAATTGCAGCACGGTAAGCTTGAGTAGCGCGGGAATGATCCGCTTCAACACCGGTTGCAAAATATGGCGCAGCTTTTTAAATAGACTCATTTTCTTTTTATCGACCACTGACCAATAATTGAATTTAAACTATATTACACCCTCCTGTTGTAGACAGCATAAGTCACAAGTAGTATCTAGTGGAGACGGGGCGATTCAGTATGGTTATTTAACGTATAGAGCGCTTTGCACCAAACCACATAAAGCCACTGTGATTTTATCGATTAATGATTAAATTAGCGGTATTTTGCTAATTTGAGGCATGTTTGTTGAATTGCATCTAAAATTGACCCACGTATAGATGCTGTTCTGCTCATTACATGAGCGGAGTAAACAGGAGCGAACATTGTGTGGATTTCACCCGAATCAGTGAATGTATTTTAATCTGAACCTCGCATAGGTTCGAGATTTAAAAAATAAGTGAAGTACCGTTGAGTACCAAAGAAATGACATTCATTGATTAATCCCTAATATCTGCTTATGGCACGCAGCGGCTGTAGTTCCATGTAAATAACTCACCACAAAATGGCCATTGACCAACAACTTCTGTCGGGTCGAGGGGAATGTCCGCACCGAAGAGAAGACGGTCAGGTTGCCCAGCCTGAACTTCCGCTCAGGTTCAATTACCGCAGTTCAGTTTTCCAACCTGCATGTAAGATAACAATACAAGAATACACCGTGCGTTAGCTATGCACGTCCCAAAAACATCATGCCGAGCACGGTAAGCACAACCGCACCTAAAAGCACCATACTGACGACATACAGAATACGACGAGTTGCTGGACTGAGATTTTTCAACTAGGACTCCTTGATTACTGCATCGCAACAACAGCAGATAGCTGGGTTTAACGCGACACAATATTTAGATATGTCTATTCTATTCAGTTATCCTGACTTTATGCCGACGACACGGGAACTAGCTTGGAATAAACATTAAGCCAGGAATCGCTCAACCAGCCTCATCACCTGCTCAGCTGCATCATCAGCTATGCAATCCACGACTTGCACATCAGGTGTGCTGCGTAGCCAGGTGATTTGGCGTTTGGCCAGTTGACGGGTGGCGAAGATGCCGCGATCGCGCATTTCATCGTAACTATATTCTCCGTCCTGATAACCCCAAGCCTGACGATAACCTACACAGCGCATGGCGGGCATGTCTGCGCTAAGCGGATAGCGCTGACGTATATCGGTTAACTCTTCCAAGAAACCAGCGGCTAACATGGTGTCAAAGCGCTGGGCAATGCGTTGATGCAGCACACTGCGGTCCGATGGCATGAGCGCGATGGGCAGCACGCGATAGGGCAAGTCTGCACTGCGTGATTGCGCAAAAGCTGCTGACATCGGCTTGCCTGTAAGTGCAATAACTTCCAGTGCACGCTGGATGCGCTGGGTATCAGTGGGTTGTAGACGCGCGGCGGTAATCGGATCTTGCAGTGCCAAATCCTGATGCAACGCTGCCCACCCGCGCACTGCCGCATCCGCTTCTATCGCGCTACGCAATGCGGCATCCGCTTGCGGCAAATCCGACAAGCCTTCACGCAATGCCTTGAAATAAAGCATTGTGCCGCCCACCAGCAACGGGATACGCCCGCGAGCCGTAATATCCGCCATCAGGCGCAACGCATCACGGCGAAACTGTGCTACTGAATAAACTTCGGCAGGATCGATCAAATCGATTAAATGATGCGGCGCTTCCGCCAGCGTTGCCGCATCAGGTTTAGCCGTGCCTATATTCATATCACGATAAACCAGGGCAGAATCAACGCTGATGATTTCCACAGGGAATCGCGCAGCTAATGCCACGGCGGCGGCAGTCTTACCCGATGCAGTCGGCCCCATCAAAAAAACAGCAGGTGGTAGTGTCATTCAGGACAGTTATGCATTAAAAACCATATTGTAACCTTAGCCCACATAACTTGTTTAAGCTTAGGCTTTTGATTAAACTCCGTACCTCTTAGCATAACTCCCTCATATCATGGACATACTCGAACTGGCAGGCTATGCGCCGCTGAAAAAACTCACCGAAGACGCACAAAACGGCGACCTCAACGCGCAATATAATTTAGGCGTGCTGTATTTTGAAGGCAAAGATGCGCCGCAGGATTATATAGAAGCAGCTAAATGGTATGGTGCAGCCGCAGATCAGGGCGATAAGCAAGCGCAATTCAATCTGGGCTTGATGTTCTATCGCGGCATCGGGCTACAGCAAAATTATCTGTATGCTTATGAATTATTTGAACTCGCTGCACGCCAGGGCGACGAGCGTGCGCAACAGGGCATGACCGCTATACTAGCCGAAGCACCTGCTGATATCACCGAACAAATTAAATCCCGCCCATCCACCCTTAATTGAGACCCACATTATGCAATTAGGCACCCCGCTATCTCCATCCGCCACTCGTGTTATGCTGTTAGGCAGTGGCGAATTAGGCAAAGAAGTCATTATTGAATTACAACGTTTGGGCATAGAAGTCATCGCCGTTGACCGCTACGCCAATGCGCCTGGCCACCAGGTTGCGCATCGCGCGCACGTAATCGATATGACCGATGCTGCCCAGCTACGCGCATTGGTTGAAGCCGAACGCCCGCATTTTATTGTGCCTGAAATCGAAGCGATTGCGACTGATGAATTATTGGCCATCGAGCAAGCTGGTATCAGTCAGGTAATCCCTACCGCCCGTGCTACCCAGCTCACCATGAACCGGGAAGGCATACGTCGATTGGCAGCAGAAACGCTGGGGCTGGCAACTTCGCCCTATCGTTTTGCAGATAGTCTGGATGAGCTGCAAGTAGCGATAGATGAACAAATTGGCTACCCATGCATTATCAAGCCTGTCATGTCGTCCTCGGGTAAAGGTCAATCGATGATTAAATCAGCTGCCGATGTATTGCCCGCCTGGGAATACGCTGCCAGTGGTGGACGTGTCAAACAGGGGCGCATTATTGTTGAAGGCGTCATTGATTTTGATTATGAAATCACCTTGCTTACAGTGCGTACCATAGGCGCATCAGGTCAGGTAGAAACGCACTACTGCGACCCTATCGGTCATATCCAGGTACATGGCGACTATGTCGAATCCTGGCAGCCGCAGGCCATGTCTGACACGGCCCTGAAAAGCGCGCAAGACATCGCTCATCGCGTCACCGAAAACCTGGGCGGGCGCGGTATTTTTGGTGTGGAATTATTCGTCAAAGGCGATATGGTGTGGTTTTCAGAAGTATCCCCACGCCCGCATGACACCGGCATGGTCACCATGTGCAGCCAATATCAAAGTGAATTTGAATTGCACGCACGTGCGATTTTAGGTTTGCCAGTAGATACGCGCTTGCGTGAAGCAGGTGCGTCTGCAGTGATTTATGGCGGTGTGGAAGCCGATGGCATTGTTTTCAACGGTGTCGCCGAGGCGCTCAGCGTGCCACGCAGCCAGATACGTTTATTTGGCAAACCCACGGCGTTTGTACGTCGCCGCATGGGCGTTGCACTGGCCTGCGCGGATGATACCGACACCGCAAGACAACGTGCAAAACTGGCGGCAAGCAAGGTGATACCTTCAGCCACAGCGAAATAAAAATGCCAGGCCACAAACGCACAAAAAGCGTGCAAAATTATCAGTTATTGACGCTTGAATAACGACTAATTACGAATTTTTTAGTGCTTGTTGTGGGCCAGCATAACGCACCACTGCAAAACCAGCCTGTGCTTACTCACACTTTCTGTGGATAACTTTGTGGATAGCATGTTAGTCTAAACGCTAACTTACCAGCAGGTAAGGACTTTTGTTTGCAGCTCATTTTTTAGACAGACAAAATATCGTTTAAAATCATAAAGTTATAGTTTTTCATTGGCGTCAAGCAAATTATTGCAATTTACCAGGCTTTTATTTCAGGTGTGGAAAATTCAATATAAGCAAATCATGAAATTAGACGAAGCCAGAGATTTATACGCTAACTCTATCATGCACAAGGCTTTTTTAAAATTACCCACAATTTCTGTGGATAACTTTGTGGGCAATATGTTTATCAAATGCCTAAGTCACCTGCTCATAAGGGATTTTATCCATTGCTTAAATTTTGACATTAAAATTTATCGTTTATAATCAAACCGATAATAAAATTTAATTACGTCAAGCTTTTTACTAAAAATTTATTTCATTTTGTAACCACTGTGGAAAATCCTTGACAAACTCTCTGCTTAACCAGCCAGCACAAATCCTTACTGTCAGTAGTTTTAATCGCTGGATACAACAAACACTGACCAGTGCGATACCACTCACATGGGTTGCCGGTGAAATATCCAATCTCACTCGCGCCGCGTCTGGGCATTGGTACTTTTCCCTGAAAGATGCGCAAGCACAGGTGCGATGCGTGATGTTTCGCGGACGCAACCAGTATATCGATTGGCAGCCTGAGAACGGTATGCAGGTTGAAGTCCGTGCCACTGCGGGTTTATACGAGCCACGCGGCGAATTTCAACTGCAAGTCGACAACCTGCGTCGCGCGGGACTCGGTGCACTGTTTGAGGCATTTGAGCAGCTCAAGCGCAAATTGGAGCTGGAAGGCTTATTCGATAGCGCACGCAAACGTGCCATCCCGACCATGCCGCGCCAAATTGGTATCATCACTTCACCGCAAGCCGCCGCACTGCGCGATGTGCTGACTACGCTCAATCGGCTCATGCCCAGCTTACCCATTATTCTCTATCCGTGCCAGGTACAAGGCGCGACTGCACCCGCACAAATCGTCAGCGCACTTAATTCTGCCTATCAACGTGCAGAATGCGATGTGCTGATTATTTGCCGAGGCGGCGGCAGCATAGAAGATTTATGGGCTTTTAATGACGAACAAGTGGCACGCACCGTAGCTGCCAGCCCCATCCCCATTATCAGCGGGGTGGGACACGAAACGGATTTCACCATCACCGACTTTGTCAGTGATTTACGTGCGCCGACGCCAACTGCCGCAGCCAGTCTGGCGTGCCCCAACCGCGACCAGCTGCTGCAATCATTAGACTTAATGCAATCACGCTTGAGTCGACAATTGCGCTCACAAATTTCACAACGACAACAAAAATTGCAACATCTGGCCGCCCGCCTGGTCCACCCAGGACAGCGCATACAAACCCAGCGCGTCGCATTGCAACAATCCGCTAACCGCTTACGACTCGCTCACCACGCCATCTTGCAACAGCGCATCTGGCGGCAGGCACAGCTCCAGCTGCGTCTAAAGCGCCCAGAAATGCGGGGGTATCGCAACCAGCTCACGCAATATCAAAACCGCATGCAATTGGCGATGCAACATGTATTAAACCAGCATCAAACTCAACTCCAGCATTTGCATAACGAATTGAATCACCTCAGCCCGAACGCTGTGCTCACACGCGGCTACGCCATCGTCAGCAATGAACACGGCGACATCGTCCACAACACTGAACAATTGGACATCAACGCCAAACTCAGCATCCATTTCGCACAGGACAGTGTGGATGCACAAATTCGCCGCTTATACAGCAGCAATCGTTTGAAAAAATAAGATATTTTCGTTATAATGCACAGCTTCACGAACGAGGCGCATCCTTCAGCCGAAGTGCCTCGCGATTTTTTAATCCATTTTAGGAGAACACCATGGCTGTTACTACCGAATTAAAAGCACAATTAGTTGCTGAATATCAACACGCTGCAGGCGATACCGGTTCATCTGAAGTACAAGTTGCTTTATTGACCGCTCGCATCAACGACTTAACCGACCACTTCAAAGCTAACGCTAAAGATCACCACTCACGTCGTGGCTTGTTGCGTATGGTTAGCCGTCGTCGTAAATTATTGGATTACTTGAAGCGCACCAACAACGAAAGCTATCGCAACATGTTGGCTAAACTTGGTTTACGCAAATAAGCATCATCAAATTGGACATTATCACCGTCTAGAACATACCGCCCCGCCCTACAAACGCGGGGCGGTTTTGTTAGGACGTTAAGAATAGCAACCTAAAGGATAGCAATGAAAATTACTAAATCGTTTCAATATGGTCGTCACACCGTCACCCTGGAAACAGGCGAAATCGCACGTCAAGCCAGCGGTGCTGTGCTGGTTACAGTTGACGACACAGTGGTATTAGTGACAGTCGTGGGTAAACACGATGTTAAAGCGGGTCAAGATTTCTTCCCACTGACCGTTGATTATCAAGAAAAAACTTATGCTGCGGGCAAGATCCCAGGCGGTTTCTTCAAACGCGAAGGCAAGCCTTCTGAAAAAGAAACACTGACATCACGTTTAATCGACCGTCCATTACGCCCACTATTCCCGGAAGCGTTCTACAACGAAATCCAGATTATCGCGACAGTCATGTCCAGCAATCCAGAAGTCGATTCAGACATCCTGGCGTTAATCGGCTCATCAGCAGCTTTGGCTGTTTCAGGTATTCCTTTTGCTGGCCCAGTAGGTGCTGCACGCGTAGGTTTCATCAACAACGAATACGTGCTTAACCCGCTCACCAGCGAATTACCTGATTCAACAATGGATTTGATTGTTGCCGGTACCAGCCAGGCTGTGTTGATGGTTGAATCAGAAGCACAACAACTATCTGAAGAAATCATGTTGGGCGCGGTAGTTTACGGCCATCAACAAATGCAAGCCGTGATTAATGCAATTAACGAACTGGCTGACGAAGTGAATCCTGAGCCTTGGGATTGGCAAGCACCTGTGGCCAACGTTGAGCTCATCGCTAAAGTGGCTGCGATTGCTGAAGCCGATTTGAACAAAGCCTACGAAATTCGCCAAAAACGTGAACGCTCAAAAGAAATCAAAGCTATCAACAACCGCATGGCTGAGCAATTAATTACCAGCGACATGGGTACTTTGGCAGTCAATGAAATCAACGATATTTTCCACAATCTGGAAGCTAAAATCGTTCGTAACCAAATTCTGAATGGTCACCCCCGTATTGACGGTCGTGATACTCGTACTGTGCGTCCTATCACTATCCGCACCAGCGTATTGCCACGCGTACATGGTTCATCATTGTTTACCCGTGGCGAAACTCAAGCCATGGTGGTAGCAACATTGGGTACGGGTCGTGATGAACAAAAAATCGACGCTTTGCAAGGTGAATATAGCGATCGTTTCATGCTGCATTACAACATGCCTCCGTACGCAACTGGCGAAACAGGCCGTGTAGGCACACCTAAACGCCGCGAAATCGGCCACGGCCGTTTAGCTAAGCGTGCATTAGCAGCGGTATTGCCTAGCCGTGAAGAATTTGGCTACACCATGCGCGTGGTTTCTGAAATCACCGAATCCAATGGTTCATCTTCCATGGCTTCAGTTTGTGGTGGTTGCCTGGCATTGATGGACGCTGGCGTACCATTGAAAGCACACGTTGCGGGTATCGCAATGGGCTTGATCAAGGAAGGTAACCGTTTTGCTGTATTGACCGACATCCTGGGTGACGAAGATCACTTAGGCGATATGGACTTCAAAGTGGCAGGTACTGATGCTGGTATCACTGCACTGCAAATGGACATCAAGATTACTGGCATCACTAAAGAAATCATGAAAGCCGCGCTTGCCCAAGCTAAAGAAGGCCGTATGCACATCCTGGGCTTGATGAAATCAGCTGTAGGTGGTGCAAGTACCGAAATGTCTGCTTATGCACCACGCATTATCAGCATGAAGATTAATCCTGAAAAGATACGTGATGTAATCGGTAAAGGCGGCGCTGTTATCCGTGCATTGACCGAAGAAACAGGCACACAAATTGACATCGCTGAAGATGGCACTGTGAAAATCGCTTGCACCAGCGCAGAATCAGGCGAAATTGCAAAACGCCGTATCGCTGAAATCACCGCTGAAGTTGAAGTGGGTAAAGCTTACGAAGGTACCGTTATCAAATTGCTGGACTTTGGCGCGATTGTAAACGTATTGCCAGGTAAAGATGGTTTGTTGCACATTTCACAAATCGCCCATGAGCGTGTCAACGCTGTAAGCGAATACCTGAAAGAAGGCCAGCACGTTACCGTCAAGATACTGGAAGCTGACGAGAAAGGCCGTTTACGCCTGTCGATGAAAGCTCTGGTCGAAGCACCTGCTAGAGAAGTTGTGGAAGCCGCACCTGCTGCTGAATAATCTCTCGCTAGCACAGACAATAAAAAAGCAGCCTAGGCTGCTTTTTTATTGTCTGTGGCATTCTTAAAAAACATCCGGCAATCAATCACCACCCAGGAAACTATTCCACCAGTGCTTACGATTATTCGGCACAACTTTAGGCTCCATTGCTTCAGGCGGCACCTGACTCATCACCCAACCCGGCAGCACGCGATCTTTACTTGAACCACAAGAAACACCCAAATGATTTGGATCGTAAATCACGACAAAAGTAGGCGCCTGGGTATCATCCGCGTAAACAATACCGCAGTACCGTTCTTCATGTTCCTTATGCAGCAACTCATCAATACGCTTGGTAAACTCCGCCACTTGCTCTGCACTCGCAGGTGTCGATGGCAAATCCTGCCCCACGGCATACAGATACCAACCAGCACCAGTATCGATACGCGGCCAAAAATCAGTTAACTGATCCCAAGATAACAAGCTATACAGCATGCCATCTAATTTAATTTGAAATGCACTCAACTCCACACTCCTTATATCTAATACACAACCTTGCAGCTTATAGTATTAACGCGCTACTTGACGCTCTCTAAACTCATCCAGGGTTTTGCAGTCGATACACAAAGTTGCTGTTGGACGCGCTTCCAGCCGTTTCAAACCAATTTCCACACCACATGCTGCACAATAGCCATAATCATTCTCATCGATCTTAGCGACAGTCTGATCAATCTTTTTGATCAGTTTGCGTTCACGATCACGATTACGCAACTCTAGCGCCATATCAGATTCTTGACTGGCTCTATCATTAGGATCCGCAAACAAAGTAGCATCTTCTTGCATCGCATGAATAGTTCCATCGATATCTTCGGACAACTCTGCTTTCCAATCCTCTAATATTTTGCGAAAATGCGCAAGCTGCGCTGCCGACATGTATTCTTCATTTGGCTTAGGAGTGTACGGCGTAAATTTTTTGAAATCTGTACCCATGGTATTTAATATCGCTCCCGTTTGTTCTTAAAATGGCAAACTCACTTAATAACAGAATTATGCTCTTTGAGCAATAAGGAACCCTATAAATGACACTACAAGCGCTAATTTTTGACGTAGATGGCACACTTGCCGACACCGAGCGCGATGGTCATCGTGTTGCATTTAACGCTGCATTTCGCGAATTTGGATTGGACTGGAACTGGGATGTCTCCCTCTATGGCGAGCTTCTCGCCGTCACCGGTGGCAAGGAACGGATGCGCTATTATGTAGAGAAATTCAATACCACCTACCAGCAACCAGCCGATTTTGATGATTTAGTGGTCGCGCTACACAAAGCCAAGACCAAACATTACACCGAGCTACTCCAGCAAGGCGGCATACCTATGCGCACCGGCACTACTCGCTTAATTAAAGAAGCCCGTGATGCAGGCTTACGCTTGGCTATCGCTACCACCACCACACCGGAAAACGTCACTGCCTTGCTTAAATACAGCCTGGCGGACGATGCAAATGGCTGGTTTGAGGTAATTGCTGCAGGTGATATCGTTCCTGCCAAAAAACCTGCTGCCGATATTTACGTCTGGGCATTACAACAAATGGGCCTGAGCGCACAAGACTGTTTTGCGTTTGAAGACTCAGAAAACGGCATTAAATCCAGCCTGGGTGCAGGCTTAAAAACATTGGTGACTGTTAACGATTACACCCTTACCCACGATTTCACTGGTGCAGCTGCCGTAATAAGCGATATGGGCGAACCTGATGCCAGTCCACAGATTATCAGCGGCAGCTTACATGGCGAGCCTTGTGTCAATCTCGCCGCCATACGTGCCTGGCACGCAGCGGACTAGCCGTGTTGTCCAGCTATTGGCCCGGTCTTAAATAAGTTATCGCGCAGTTCGTGATCCAACACTGGATCACGACGGCGTATCCACTCTAGCACCATTGCGGCGTGTTCTTTTTCCTCATCGCGATTATGGACGAGGATAGCTTTTAATTCGGGGTCAGTGCACGCATCCACACGCTGATTATACCAATCCACTGCTTCCAGCTCCTCCATTAGCGAGGTAATGGCGCGGTGCATGTCCTGTGTTGCATCGCTTAATTTTTCAATTGCTTCGTGATAGCCTTCGTTTGCCATGTCGTTTCACCTTATAATGAACAAAACTCTATTTCATGAGACCAACATTTCTATCATTTCCCAATTCACTGCCGAACCATGAGCCAAAAACCTATTCCTACTGATGACGAGTTGCGCAGCAAATTGACTCCAGAACAATATCATATTTGCCGTGAACATGGCACTGAGCGCGCGTTTACCGGTAAATACTGGGATCTCAAAACGGCTGGCAGTTACCATTGCGCCGTATGTGATGCGCTGCTCTTTAATTCAGATACAAAATATGATTCGGGTAGCGGCTGGCCAAGCTTTTGGCAGCCTGCGACTGACACTGCGATAGAAGAACGCATCGATCGCAGCCTGATGATGGCACGTACTGAAGTGCTGTGCAGTCATTGTCACAGCCATTTAGGTCATGTTTTTACTGATGGCCCTGCACCCACAGGTCTGCGCTACTGTATCAATTCCGCATCACTTGAATTTGTACCCGCTTGATTATGATACACACAGTTACTATTAGCGCGATTGAACAAGCCAGTCCCACGGTTAAGATATTCCGTCTGGATTATGCTGAACAGGCTTTTCACTACCTTGCAGGTCAGTGGATAGATTTATATGCAGATATTCAGGGGAAAACGGAAGTCGGTGGTTATTCCATGACCTCTACACCGACAACCAAGGGTTATATAGAGTTGGCCATTAAATCCAGTAGTCGCCACCCTGTCACTCGCTGGTTACATGAACAGGCTCTAATTGGTGATACGGTACGCATCTCTGATGGGCAAGGCGTATTTGTTTATCAGCCAGAAATGAGTTCGCGTGTCGTGCTGGTTGGCGCAGGCGTCGGGGTAACACCGCTTATCAGCATTTTCCGCTATATCGGTGAATCATTGCCGCAAACCGACGCCACGCTCATCTATAGCATACCGAGCGCAGATGAGTATTTATTTCAGGCTGACATTGAAAAAACCAGTTCCTTACCCAACATGCATCATATCGTCACCCTGACCCAGGCTGATAATACATGGCAAGGGCAGACAGGACGTATAGATGCCGCTTTATTTATGGCTGCAGGTATGACTGATGACACACTGTACTATCTATGTGGACCACAGGGCATGGTAGAAGATGTGAGTGCAGTATTAACCAGCATCAACGTCCCTGCCAGCCGCATTATTTATGAGAAATGGTGGTAGATTTATACCTTGCCAGCAGTTTCTCAATAGGGATAATTCAATATCCCGCATACATCCAGGAATGCCAATGAAAATATTGCCACTTATTCGCGCGTGCCAGCTTGTCGCGCTACTTCTTCCTATTGCAGCTAGTGCTGTCGACAATCCAGTACGTGATTATCCCGCACAAAAAATCGCCACACACACTTATGTCATACATGGACCATTAGGGCAACCATCCGTCAAAAACCAAGGATTTATGAACAATCCTGGCTTTGTTATCACTCAGGATGGCGTAGTAGTCATAGATCCAGGTTCTAGCCTGGAAACTGGGCGTATGGTGCTACGTCAAATTGCTAAATACACGAAACTCCCAGTAACTTATGTATTTGACACTCATGTCCACGGCGATCACTGGTTAGGCAATCAGGCCATTACCGAGGCTTATCCCAATGCCAAATTAGTTGCGCATCCAGACATGATAAAACTAGCACAACAGGGTGAGGCTGAAGTATGGGTAGATCGCATGAATCAACTTACAGACAATTACACTGCATCAACCAAAGCTGTTATTCCTACCATTGCTGTCGTCGATGATCAGACTATCAGCACTGGGGATATGCATTTCCATATTTACGCACCTGAAAACGCACACAGCAAAACCGACATCATGATAGAAGTGGTTGAAGATGCCACCCTGTTCACGGGCGACAACGTACTCAATAATTATATTGCACGCATGGATGATGGCACGTTTGCAGGCAGCATCGCCGCTTGTGACCGCGCCATAGGCTTGCATGACAAACACTATGTACCTGGACATGGGCAATCAGGTAATGTCGCACTGGTGAAACGCTACCGTGATTATTTAGCGACATTGTTCGCTGCAGTGAAAGAACAGCACGATGCGGGTAAAGCTGATTTTGAAATGAAAGATATAGTAGCGGCGAAACTTAAAAAATTCCGCAATTTACCAGGATTCACCGAGCAACTAGGCAAGCAGATCAGCCTGGCAGTACTGGAAATTGAAGCGGCTAATTAACGACCCGCAGTTGTGCCAGGCGCACCGATAATATGGTGCTGCCTTGCATGATTATCCACCCCGTACGGCGATTGTCGCCAGTATCGCTAAATTCGAACCGATAACTGCGTTGTAAACCGACCCGCCCGTCATCATCGCGCGCCAATCTCAATTTATCCAGCGCAACTGTTGCGTCCAGCAGCTGCACGTCAGCGCTGACAGTTTCACGTTTTGCCCTGGCAACAGCAATGTCATGACATTTCATGCTATCCAGCCAGAACCACGCCAGAACCAGCGCGACGGCAATGACTAGCCATTCCATGCGGGTTAAGCTTTACGCGGCAAAAACAAAGCGGCTACTTGCTTGGTACGTGCTGGTTGATTGGTACGCACTATCAGTGGCATATCAGGCACGTCAACATCACCACGCTCGCGCTTGACCATGGGTGCCGCTGGCTCAAGTGGCTTTGCACTGCGTTGTTCGCTGTTGCTACGTTCATTGCGCTCATTGCGTATGGGGCGTACAAACTCGGGCATGACCGCTACATCTGGCGCATAGCCTGGAATGATTTCAGATGGGATTTTCTTATTCAGCAGCTTTTCAATATCACTCAAATAACGCAATTCATCATCTGACACCAATGACAATGCAGCGCCTGATGCACCTGCGCGCCCGGTACGGCCAATACGATGGACATAATCTTCGGCGGCGTGTGGCAAGTCAAAATTGACCACAACTGGCAGTTGATCTATGTCGATACCACGCGCAGCAACGTCAGTTGCGACTAACACTTGAATAGCACCTTGCTTAAACTGATCCAATGCTTCAACTCGCGCTTGCTGAGATTTGTCACCATGAATTGCATTGGCGGGAATACCATCACGCCCTAATTGCTGCGCCAATCGGTTCGCACCGAGCTTGGTGCTGCAAAACACCAGCACCTGATGCAATTCTCTGGTTTTAATCAAATGCGTCAATAACGCATGTTTGCGTGTTTTATGCACTGGATGAACAATTTGAGTAACTGTTTCTGCAGTTGCATTGCGTTTCGCCACTTCGATCAGTTGCGGCTGATTCATAATGCTATCCGCCAGCTTTTTAATCTCTCCCGAGAAAGTCGCGGAGAACATCAGATTTTGCCGCCCCTCAGGCAACAACTCGATAATGCGGCGCAAATCGGGCATAAAACCCATATCCAGCATGCGGTCCGCTTCATCGAGGATGAGCATTTGCACTTGCGATAAATTAACTGTTTTATTTTGCACGTGATCCAGCAAACGGCCTGGTGTTGCCACCAATATGTCTATCCCGCCACGCAGAATATCAATTTGTGCATTCATGTTCACACCACCATAAACAACAGTGGCGCGCAAAGGCAAATACTTGCCATACTTCTGTACACTTTCTTCTACCTGCATCGCCAATTCGCGTGTTGGTATCAAAATCAACGCGCGGACAGGATGACGTGCTGGTGAAGGACTAGTGGTAGCGTACTGTGCCAAACGGCTTAACATCGGCAACGTAAATCCCGCAGTCTTACCCGTGCCCGTTTGCGCGCCCGCCATCACGTCGCAGCCTGTTAACACCACAGGAATGACTTGCGCTTGTACTGGTGTAGGTTCAGTGTAACCGCACTCCTCCACCGCACGCAGTATCTCAGGTACGAGACCGAGATCAGAAAAAGCCATGCACTACCTCTCAACAATTGATAAAACGCTATTTTACAACATCCCTGCACCCGATTGATGTTTATATACAAACATCCAAATAATATTAGCATTTAATAATACTCACACAGCGAAAACAATTATTATATAATTATATTCTAATATATAAATCCATCAGCGCGAGGCGGGATATGCTGATAGTATTTTCTGGAAAACCTGTTGAATTTAACGCTGCCTGGTCACCGAATGAAGTCCCACTGGTACTAAATCCTAATGATTGCACATGGGTGAAACATTACAATGAAACCAAATACTAAATTACAACCTGTTTTATCTCGCATAGTTCTGACGATTGCAGCCCTGTCGATCAATGCCGCGCATGCCGAACCTATCAACCTCACGCAAACAAGTGCAGCCAGCCCAGTGCTTAATTTCAACCAATGTGTCGAAATCGCACTCAAGCAAAATTTTGACCTGGTTGCCAGCCGTGCACAGTTTGAGCAAGCACAAGCCGGTCTGGATCAAGCCAAGGCCAATCGCATGCCGAAACTGACCGCATCGATCAACGCGATGGGTTCGAACGACGCACTCAATGCGTTTGGCATGAAGCTCTCACAGCGTACAGCTACGTTTAACGATTTTGGTGCGAATCAATTCGATCCCAACAATCTGAACGTCGCCCCCACTTCATTAAACTACCCCGGCTTCACCACCAATGTGAACACCCGCCTTGAGCTGCAAATACCAGTTTACACAGGCGGCATGATAACTAGCGGCATAAAGCAAGCGCAGGCTTATATCAAAGCTGCCCGCAACGGCGACGAGGCGGCCCGTCAAAAAGTCATTTTTCAGGTATTACAGGCATATCAGGGTGTACACAGCGCTCGTGCTTATCTAGCTGTCAGCAAACAAGCTGAAACAGCTGCCAATTCTCAAGTCGGCATGATGGAAAAACTGCTCAAGGGTGGAGTCATCGTCAAGAGCGATTTACTTTCAGCCAAAGTTCGCTTGCAGGATGTTCGCATACAACGCGTGCAAGCTGAAAATGCCGTCAGCAATGCACTTGACCAGCTCCACCTGCTCCTGGGTATGCCACTGACTGAGCCACTAGATGTAGGTAGCTCCGTGAACGTTAAGCCAACGGTCATGACAACTGAAGCCTTACGTCAAACAGCAGTGGCGAACAATCCTGGTATAAATGCCCTCCGCCAACAAGTCGAAGCCAGCCAAGCCAGCGTCGGTGTTGCCAGAGCCGCATACAAACCCCAGGCTGGCCTGATGTTACGCCAGGACTGGAACGACCCAAAATTAGGATTTAGCGCAAACTCATACACTGTCGGCGGCACCCTTTCTTGGACGGCATTTGATGGTGGCGTGACCACCGCTATCGTCGCACGAGCACACGCTACACAGGACGAAATAGCGGCCAAGCTTGCCCAGGCCGAAGCGAACGTTGCGTATCAGGTGGAAGACGCGCGTCGAAAAGAGGATGAAGCCGAGCAACGCCTTTCCGCTCGCCAGTTAGGCCGCGAACAAGCTGAAGAAGCAACGAATCTGGTCAACAAACGTTATACCAATGGCGTCGCCACGATTACCGAACAACTTGCAGCACAAGCGCAGCTAGATAAGGCACGCGCAGATGTGGTTGCCGCAGAATACGACGTCGCCATCCAGCGCGCCAATCTCAAGCTTGCCCTCGGCCAGCTTGATGCTGATTCTCTATAATAATTCAGGAGCTCATAGTGACCTACCCTATTGCCAAACCCATCGCCATTGCCATACTCAGCACATTCCTGCTTGCAGGATGCGGTGAAAAATCTGCCGACCACACTAACAGCGTAGCGGTAAACACCATCAAAGCGACGGTTATCACCGTAAGTACCAGTAACACTGCCATTACCGCAAATTCGCCAGCCACCATCGTTGCCGAACAACAAGCCCAAATCGCTTCACGCATCATGGGTTTTATTCGCGAAATCAACGTGGATATAGGGCAAAAAGTGAGTGCTGGACAACATTTATTCCGTATCGACCCCAGCGATATCCAGGGCCAGGTCAGCCAGGCTGGTGCGGGTCTGGCACAAGCCAAAGCGGCATTAGCCGATGCCAAGAACGACTATGAACGCTTTGGTACGTTGTACAAAGAAGAAGCTATCCCTAAAGCCCAATGGGATAAAGTGCGATTGCAATATCAGATTGCACAACAGCAACTTGCTGCCGCCCAGGCCGGCTTGGGCACAGCAGGTGCACAGATGAATTACGCCTCACCTACCGCCCCGTTTGCAGGAGTTATAACCCAGAAATTGGCCAATGTCGGTGACCTTGCTACTCCCGGCCGTCCAATTCTGGTCATTGAGAACCCTGGCAAACTGCAGGCACAAACCCAAGTACCTGAGAACATCTTTTCTCATTTAAAAATCGGCACGCCGGTCACCTTGCATGTGGACAGCACCAGCACTGACATCACTGGCAAAGTCGCCTATTTAGTGCCAGCTGCTGACCCGATGACGCACACCTATCTGGTAAAGATCGCACTACCTGATGGACATAACTTACAAAGCGGTATGTTTGTACAAGCAGGTTTTGCTCTGGGCTCAAGCGCGGGGTTACGCATTCCGGCAAGCGCCGTGTTGGAACGCGCAGGCATTACCGGTGTTTTTGTAGTTGATAAACAAGGCGTAGCACACTACCGCATGGTACGCGTAGGCGATACCAGCAGCGGCATGACCGCTATACAGGCGGGTCTGAACTCGGGTGAACAAATCGTCACCAGCAATACCAATAATTTGCAAACGGGTGACATGGTTGTCAACACGGGAGCAGGCAATGTCTGATCATCAGCCGACTGAACTCAATATTGCGGGAAAAATCGCCCGTATTTTTCTTGAATCGAAAATCACTGCGATGATTATGCTGGCCATTACCCTTGCGGGGGTCATGGCACTGTTTGTTACGGCACGTGAGTACAATCCGCAGATCGTGGTGCCCGCAGCCAACATCATCGTGGCAAAACCCGGCGCATCTGCCACTGAAATTGAAAACACCATCATCAAGCCGCTGGAAGCCATCATGAATGCGCAATCCGGCGTCAAGCACAGCTACGGTTACGCTGCGGCTGACTTTGGTGTGGTAACTGTGCAATTTGATGTGGGGCAAGATCAGGAACGCAGCATGGTCAAGCTCTACAATCAGCTCGCCCAAAACTGGGATCGTATTCCGACTGGCGCCATGCAGCCCATCGTGCGGCCTATCAACGTCGATGATGTGCCGATTATCACCCTCACTCTCAGCGCCGACAATTTGAGCGCCATGCAGTTACGTGATGTCGGCAATCATGTACTGGAACAATTACGTAACGTTGCTGGCGTTTCTTATACCGAAATGATGGGTGGTGCACGCCATTCGGTCAATGTATGGATAGACCCTGCCAAATTATCAGCAACAGGTTTGAGCCTGGATCAGGTCGATGGCATGCTGCAAGGTGCGAATGTTTCCATGCCATTGGGCACATTGGTCGACAATAATCAGAACCATCCTCTCCGTTTAGCGGGCTTTATTGGCGACGCACGCGAAGTTGGCAAAATCATCATCGGTGCTCCCAATGGCAAGGCGGTCTACCTGCAGGATATCGCTACGATAGAAGAAGGTGCAGCAGAAACCGACGAATCCAGCCGCTTTGCTTTTGGTCCAGCCAGTGGAACAACCTCACGCACAGACGAATCCCCTGCGGTGACCATCGCTATCGCTAAGAAAGCAGGCACCAATGCAGTCGTGGTAGCTGATGCGGTATTGAAAAAACTGGAAGTCCTCAAACGTGCTGCCATTCCCCAGGGCATTACCGTCACTGTCACCCGTGATGACGGCGCAAAAGCCGACGATGCGGTCAACACTTTGATGGAACACCTGGGTATCGCGATTGGTTCGGTGGTCGTGATTCTGGTGATATTCCTCGGCTGGCGCGAGGCTGCAATTGTGACTCTCACTGTGCCGCTTATTTTATTTGTGGTGTTGACCATCGGCCTGTTTGCAGGCCAGACCATTAACCGCATCACTTTGTTTGCATTGATTTTATCGCTTGGTTTACTGGTTGATGCAGCCATCGTGGTCATCGAAAACATCCACCGCCACATGCATCAAGGTGGTGGTAAAGATTTCAAAGCTGCACTCGTTGCCGCCACTAATGAAATCGGCAATCCGACCAATATTGCCACCATCGCAGTCATACTCGCTTTCGTGCCGATGGCATTTGTCACCGGCATGATGGGTCCATTCATGCAGCCGATACCGTTTAACGTGCCTATTGCCATGATCGCCTCGCTGTTGATTGCTTACATGGTCGTACCCTGGGCAGCGAACCGTTGGCTGGCGGGCAAAGCGGCCAAATCACTGCAAGAACATAAACCGCTGGAGGCCGATCATGCGGATAACAAAGATCCGTTACATCGTGCTTATGTAGCAGTCATCACCCCACTCATCAAGCACAGCGGCAAACGCAACGTGCTGTTCCTGGTCGTCATCGCTTTATTGATCGCAGCAATGATACAACCTGCCTGGCAATTCATCCGCCCGTCAGGCATCAATGGCCCGCTATCTGCGTTAGGTGTGGAATTAAAAATGTTGCCTAACGACAATACCAACACTTTCTTGCTGCAAGTCGATACCCCGGCAGGAACAACCTTGGCAGATACCGACAGTGTCGCGCGTGCCGTGGGCGAGGTATTGAAAAAGACGGAGTATGTCACCGACTACCAGACCTTTCTGGGCATGGCCGCGCCTATCGATTTTGCAGCATTGGTACGAGGCGACATGCTCAAGCGTGGCGACAACATCGCGCAACTACGGGTGAACTTGACTAGCAAACACCATCGCTCAGTCGCGTCACATGAAATCGTGCAACGTCTGGATATTGCGTTAAACAGTGTACGCAAAGCGCACCCGGCGGCGAAAATAAAAATCTACGAAACACCGCCTGGCCCGCCTGTGCAATCACAAATTCTGGCTGAACTTTATGGCCCGGATTATAACAAGCTGCGCAGTGCGGCCACCGACGTCAACCGTGACTTTGATAAAGTCTATGGCATCATCAATGCAGACAACTCAGTCACCAGCACGGTAGACAGCTTCCATATCAAAATTGATAGAGAAAAGGCGGCGCTCTCGGGCGTTGCTGTCGGTCAAGTAGCCAAGCTGTTACACGACTATTTATCAGGCGTTAATATAGGTGCTGTGCATATTGATGATAGCTTGGAGCCCGTCAATCTGACCGTGCGCATCCCGCGCACTCAGCGGCAGACGCCGGAACAAATTTTGGCGATTCGCATCACCAATATGCGGGGACAGCAAATACCGCTTGCTGCGATTGCTACTGTAGAGCGAACAACGCAGGACAAACCTATCTATGACCGCGACCAGCATCCTGTGGTGATGATAGGTGGAGAATTACTTCAGTCCAGTCCAGTCTATGCAGTGCTAGCTCTGGATAAGATGCTGGATGGTAAAATGCTGAGCAACGGTGTAACGTTCAAAACCGGCAACTTGGGATTTGCAGAAGCGCAGCCCGATGACATTATCAATTACCACCTGTTGTGGGGTGGCGAAATGCGGCTGACGCTGGATGTGTTTCGCGATCTGGGCTCTGCATTCATAGTCGCGCTGGTATTCATTTACCTGATGCTGGTCGGCTATTACAAATCATTCATGATGCCGCTGATCGTGATGGGAGCCATCCCATTGACACTGGTGGGTGTGTTCCCGGGCCATTGGATCACCCAGCAGGCTTTCACGGCCACCTCAATGATAGGGGTGATTGCGCTGGCAGGTGTGGTCGTGCGTAACTCGCTGTTACTCATAGATTTCATCATTGATTATCGCAAACAAGGTTATGGTCTGGAACAGGCAGTGATAGAAGCTGGCGCAGTGCGCTTCCGCCCCATCATGCTCACCGCACTGGCAATCATCCTCGGCTCTGCCATCATGATTACCGACCCGGTGTTTGGCGGATTAGCAGTGTCATTGATTTTTGGCACATTCGCCTCCACTGTACTCACACTCGTCGTCATTCCGCTGATGTATTATTTGTGGGAACGCCGGCTGGAAAAAACCGCTTAATTTTTAAACTTGAATGAAAAAGGAAACTTTATGACCGTAGAACGTCTCGTCCGAATTATCGCTGGCTTATTCATCATGCTATCATTAGCACTTGCCCACCAGTCAGGGGCTGTCAACATGGCACAACCTAGCTGGCTGTGGTTGACCGCCTTCGTTGGATTTAATTTATTTCAAAGCGGCTTGACCCGTTTCTGCCCTATGGACATCATGCTCAAAAAAGCAGGGGTAAAATCAGGCTGCGGCTTATAGGAGTGTATTTTGGAATTTGTACAAAGCAATATCTGGTTGATTATTTTAGCCGCTTTCTCTGGCTTCATGCTCCTGTTTCCCAACATGCGCAGCAAACTGGGCGGCGGACAGGAAGTTGATGCCACGGAAGCGGTGCAACTGATTAATCATGAAAACGCACTCGTACTCGACGTGCGCGAATTCAACGAATTCAGCGCTGGTCATATCGCCAATGCTAAACACATCCCTGTCGGGCAGCTCGCTGACAGCATCAAGACACTGGAAAAACACAAGGATCTCACCATCGTTGTTAATTGCCGTTCTGGTGGACGTTCCGCCATGGCGTGTAGCGTATTACGTAAAAATGGCTATACCAAAGTCTACAATCTAAAAGGGGGTATCACGGCTTGGCAACAAGCGAATTTACCAACCACGGTGAAATAAAAATGCCTGAAGTTATCATGTACTGCACAGCAGCTTGTCCCTACTGCGTCATGGCGGAAAAGCTGCTACTCAACAAAAATGTAGAAGTCACCAAAGTCCGTGTCGATTTGGAACCTGGCCGTCGCGAAGAAATGATGACGCGCACGGGTCGCCGTACTGTTCCACAAATTTACATTGGTGATCGACACATAGGTGGTTTTGACGATTTATCTGCGCTCGATCGCGCAGGTGGATTAGATCCACTACTAGCGGCTTAGCCTCTTGTAAAACCCAAAAAATCCCATATATGAGCTGTATATGGGATTTTTTATTTTAGGAGTCAATGATGGAACTGATTTGCCCACACTGCAGCGCGATTAACCGCATTCCCGAAGCCCGCCTGAACCAGCATCCTAATTGCGGCAAATGCAGTCAACCTATGCATACGGGACTGCCAGTCGATTTAACCACAGCAACATTTGACCGCTTCATTAGCCGTAACCAACTCCCCGTGCTGGTCGATTTCTGGGCTAGCTGGTGTGGACCATGCAAAATGATGGCACCTACTTTCAAACAAGTCGGCACCGAACTCGCCAGCCGGGTACGCTTTGCCAAAGTGGAAACCGAAGCTGAGCAAGCACTCTCAGCCCGTTATCAAATCCGCAGCATCCCTACGCTGGTCTTATTTAAAGACGGCAAAGAACATTCACGGATGTCAGGCGCGTTGGATGCGAACGGTTTGAAGCAATGGCTGCGCTCACAGGGCGTTAACTGAGCATCTCTCGCGCATGTTGACGGGTAGTGTCAGTAATCGTCACCCCGCCTAACATGCGCGCAATTTCATCTACCCTTGCAACTGCATCGAGTGCGTGGATGTGACTCACCACCTGATTATCTTGCTGAGTTTTACTGACTTGCAGATGGTGCTCACCCAAGGCCGCGACCTGCGGCAGGTGAGTGATACAGAGTATCTGTCGGCTACTGCTCAGGTCTTTTAACAGGTGGCCCACTATTTCTGCCACGCCACCACCAATACCAACGTCCACTTCATCAAATATCAAAGTCGGCACACCCGCAACCTGACTAATCGCCGTTTGCAACGCCAGACTGATGCGCGACAGCTCACCGCCCGATGCGACTTTGGCAAGTGGCTTAGGGCTAGCACCTGCATGAGGTGCAACCAGGAATTCTATCTGTTCTAAACCATGTGCATTACCCGCTTCTAAAGGGCTCAGCGCAATGGCAAACTGTCCGCCTGCCAGCGCTAACTGTTGCATGGTCGCACTGATAATATCAGCTAATTTGGTTGCAGTGTTTTGCCTTATTATGCTTAATTTGAGTGCGGCGTCATGCCAAACAGCATGGGCGTTTGCAACTTCAGCGCCAAGTGCCGCAGAATCTTCACTATGAACCAGTTCCGCGTAACGCTGTTGTGCAGTAGCGAGCAGTTCGGGCAAAGCCTCTACTTTTACCCGGTACTTGCGCGCAACATCCAGCACTTGCTCGATACGCTGTTCAATTTCATACAAACGCGCTGGGTCAGCTTCCATCTGATCTGCATAACGCCGTAAATCATGACTGGCCTCCTGCAACTGTACACCTGCTGACTCGATTAAGTCATACGCTGTTTGCAACCCAGCATCATATTCCAACAAACTGGCTAACTTTACTGCGACCGCAGTAATCTGACTGAATGTGGCCGACTCACTTTCCGTTAGCGCGTCCAGCGCAAATGCGATACCCGCACCTAAATTAACGGCATTTGCCAGCCGTTTGTGCTCATCTTGCAATGCATGCCAGTCAGTTAAATCGAACTGCAATGCGGCTAAATCCTGTATTTTCCAGTCTAATTGCTCGCGTTCTGCTGCGATTGCACCGCTGTCCTGTTGTAGTGCTAACAGCGCATCGTTTAACTTTTGCCAATGGCGGTAATGTTGTGCGACTTGTGCGGCTAACTCACTGGCATTGCCATAACTGTCAAGAATTTCACGTTGTGTCGCTGATTTAAGTAATGACTGATGTGCATGCTGACCGTGTATATCAACCAGAAACTCGCCCGCTTCGCGTAACTGCTGCGCGCTCACCGCACGGCCATTTATAAAGCAGCGTGACCGCCCATTGCTATCGATTACTCGTCGCAATAAGCAATTACCGTCATCATCCAGCTCATTGTCCAGCAACCAGGTTTGCAACAAGGGCAGTGCCAGCGCATCAAAATCCGCACTGATTTCAGCACGTGTCGCCCCTGCACGTACCACGCCCGCATCCCCACGCTCGCCTAACGCAAGTGCCAGCGCATCAATGAGAATAGACTTGCCTGCACCCGTCTCGCCGGTAAGTACGGTAAAACCCATCTCAAAACTGAGATCTAACTGATCAACAATGACAAAATCACGTAAAGCAAGTTGGCGCAACATTAGAGCTTCTTCCCCCAATACAGTTTTTCACGCAAGGTTCTGTAGTAACTATAATTCTCAGGGTGCAGCAAACAGATTGCCTTGGGTGCGCGATTAATCCGCACCACATCACCTATCTGTATATCGAATTGACGCTGTCCGTCAAAATGCACACGCGCATCATCAGCATGCATTAATTCCAGCTCAACCACGGAATGACTATTCACAACAATCGGGCGTGCAGCCAGAGTGTGTGCACAAATCGGCACCATCACGAAAGCCTCCAAGGTAGGATGCAGTATCGGCCCACCCGCTGAAAGTGCATAAGCAGTTGAACCTGTAGGCGTGGCGATAACCAGGCCATCGGAGCGCTGACTATAAACAAATTCGCCATCTATCACTGCTTCAAACTCAATTAACCGACCCAGACTACCCTTACTGACCACCACGTCATTAAACGCACATGCGGTGAATATGGTCTGACCATTACGCACTATCTGGGTATTAAGTAGTAACCGCTGTTCAGCCACATAATGGCCCGCCAAAATCGCTGCCAAATCGGCCTGCATGGTGTCGGCGGGGACATCAGTCAAGAAACCTAAGCGCCCCTGATTGATACCGACCAATGGAATATCATTAGCCGCCAGCATCCGCGCAATGGAAAGCATAGTACCATCGCCCCCCAATACCACCGCCAAATCGGCACGTTCACCAATTTCAGCCAATTCTGCAGTAGGTTGATTGAGCAATCCCAACTGGTCCGCGGTGTTATGTGCAATTAATACTTCATACTTCAGCTCTCGCAGATAATCAGCGAGTTGCAGCAAACTGACGCCCATTTCAGGGCTATCATATTTACCGATAAGCGCAATCGTCTTGAATTTTTTTGACATATTTTGAGATCCTAATGCAAACGGATAAAAAACTTCTGGTTAAAGCTATCCGAACGCAATCATAGTTAGCGCAATCATAGTTGTTTTTTTGTACAATGACAGTATGTTAACCGAACGCGCACGTATCCTACTAAAAACTTTGGTCGAACGCTACATTGCTGATGGGCAACCAGTCGGTTCGCGCACACTATCGCAATATGCGGCACTCGATTTGAGCTCTGCATCCATCCGCAATGTGATGGCTGATTTGGAAGCAATGGGGCTGGTCAGCAGTCCGCACACCTCGGCAGGGCGCATTCCCACCGTGCAAGGCTACCGATTATTTGTCGATAGCCTGATGACGGTGCAACCGCTAAACAATCTGGAAATAGACCAGCTTGAAGCGCAACTCCAGCCTGACGATCCACAACGCATAGTCACCCATGCTTCTCAATTACTGTCACAACTAACCCAATTTGCAGGCGTAGTGATGATACCGCGCCGCCGTAATGCGGCATTTCGGCAAATTGAATTTATGCGTCTGGCAGAAAAGCGCGTCCTGCTGATTATTGTCACCACCGACGGGGAAGTACAAAACCGTGTGCTCACCACCGAACGTAACCATACCAGCGCCGAGCTCACCCACGCCGCGCAGATACTCAATCAACACTACGCAGGCACGACTCTGGACAAAGTAAGACAGCGCATGCAAGCTGAATTGCAGTCATTGCACCAGGACATTAACGGGTTGATGAATCTGGCGCTCAATGCCAGCGAAGTGGCGCTGAATCAGCCTCATGAAGGACTGGTATTATCAGGTGAGCGTAACTTGTTACGCGTCGAAGACCTATCCTCCAACATGGAACGCATGCGCAACTTATTCGATTTATTTGAGCAAAAAACATCGCTTATCCAGCTACTGGATTTAAGTCAGCATGCCGAAGGCGTGCAGATATTTATCGGTAACGAGTCCGAAGTTATCCCGCTAGATGAATGCAGCGTTGTTACCTCACCCTACAAAGTCAACGGCGAAATTGTCGGCACACTGGGAGTAGTCGGCCCTACTCGCATGGCGTATGAACGGATAGTTCCGATTGTGGACATCACCGCCAAGCTTCTTTCCAATGCACTCTCATTTCACTAACTCCTATGCCACGCTACCTGACCGAACCAGAATATACCCACACCAACACAGCCAAAACAGGAATATTGCTACTCAATCTGGGTACGCCAGACGCGCCCACCAGGCAAGCAGTCAAACCCTATCTAAAGCAATTCTTGTCCGACCCACGCGTGGTCGAAATCCCGAAAGCAATCTGGTGGCTGATACTCAACGGCATTATTCTGCAAACCCGCCCGAAGCAATCCGCTGAAAAATACGCCAGTATCTGGGACAAACGTGAAGGTTCACCGTTGCGCTTTCATACCGAAAAACAGGCAAAGCTGCTGCAGGGCTGGTTAGGCGAACAGGTAAAATCGCCTGTTGTCGTCGATTATGCCATGCGCTATGGCAGCCCATCCGTGGCAAGCGCACTCACTCGCATGAGCGAGCAAGGCTGCGACCGGATTTTAACCATACCGCTCTATCCACAATACGCCGCCAGCAGTACCGCTTCGGCAATGGACGCAGTGTATGCCTACCTCATGCGTAAACGTAACCAGCCCGCACTACGCACGATCAAACACTTTCATGATAACGCCGGCTATATCAAGGCGCTCACTGAAAACATACAAAATTACTGGATGCAACATGGTCGTCCCGACATCCTCGTCATGAGCTTTCATGGCGTGCCACGCTATACCCTGGATAAAGGTGACCCCTATCACTGCGAGTGTCACAAAACCAGCCGTTTGCTTGCTGAAGCACTCGGCTTGTCCAGCAGCCAATACCGTGTCACCTTCCAGTCACGCTTTGGCCGGGCTGAATGGGTTAAACCTTACACCGCCGCCACGCTGGCAGAGCTGGGACACGCCAAAACCAGCAGAGTCGATGTAGTCTGCCCCGGCTTTGTCGCTGACTGTCTGGAAACGCTGGAAGAAATTGCCATGGAAGTTAAAGCCGATTTTCTCAAAGCCGGTGGCGGTGAATTCCATTACATTCCCGCACTCAATGAAAACAGCACATGGATAAACGCACTGGGTGTAATGACACTAACCCAGCTCGGCGACTGGGTCAGCCCAACCTGGGACAAGGCTGCCGCCCAACAAGCGGCCACATCCAGCCAACAACGCGCGATAGCCTTGGGAGCAAAACAATAGCGCACAGAATGTCTGCCAAAATCGGGGATGGTTGGCAGGCAACAGGCATCCCCGAAAATCTATACATGCTCAAATGATGCGCACGTCTACGCCTGCACCGACTCCCACAGTTTCTGCAACCGCTTAATCGACACAGGTTGCGGCGTTTTTAACTGCTGCGCGAATAACGATATGCGCAGCTCTTCCAGCTGCCACCTGAACGCCGCCAATTGCGAATCCACTATGCCTTTTTTCCTGTGCTGCTGCTCACGCGTCTGCCATTGCATGGTGAAATTAGCGAGGGCTGCAGTATGTTGTTGATCTTGCGCAAGCCGATCAGGCAGCTTTTGCAAACGCTGGGCTATGCCTTGCAGATAACGGGGCAAATGCTGCAAGGCCGTCCAGGGTGTTGCAGTAATAAAACCAGGATAAACCAGCTGTCGCAATTGCTGCGCAATGTCCCTAGTAACATGCGCCCACGGGGTTTTTAACTGAGGCTGCAATTGTTGATGCAATGTCAAAATCTGCCCCAGCGTCTTGGTCAGCGCATCAGCCACAGGTTTAATCCGCGCCCGCGCCCTCACCAATTGCGCATCAAATTCAGCCTGACTGCGCGGCATAGGTTCATCGCCCAAACACGCCCTGTCGGCAATCGCTGCCAGCAATTCCGTACGCAAGGTATCGGCATCACCCAATGGCCGGTAGGCCAGTGCCAACTTGGTAAAATCGGGAATGTTTTTTTCCAGAAATTTGAACTGCTCAACCAGATACAAACGAAACAGCCGCGCCAAACCAGCCCTATGTGCCTGTGTTGCAGCATGTTCAGTATCAAACAAGCGCAATGCCACGCTATCACCTTCATCAACCAGCGCGGGGTAACCGGTTACTTCCACACCCGCCCGACGAAACGGCAACGTAGGTGGCACATCACCGAACTCCCAGCGCTTGAAGCCATCACGTTCAAAACCATTATCTGGTGCACTAAAGGTCAGCTGTGCTGCCTCACCAAGTTGTTGCCGCAAAGCATGTATATCCCGCCCCATCCCCAGCTCTTTACCACGCTCATCCACCACGCGGAAATTCATCTGCAAATGGGCCGGCGGCGCATCATGCCAATCGCTTGCGGCGATCTTCAAGCCACTACGTTGTGCCAACCACGCCGCCAGCAATTCGCTCAACCCTGCTGTCGGTTGCAGCGCACCCATGGCTGCCGTCACTGCATCAGGCACAGGGACAAACACACGGCGCAAATGCTTGGGTAGCGCCTTAACATACCAGCTCAGCTTATCACGCAACATGCCCGGCACCAGCCAGTCAAATCGCCAGGCGGGCAAGGTATTCAACAACGCCAGCGGTATAGTCACCGTCACGCCATCGAGCACATGGCCAGGCTCAAATCGGTATTGCAAGGGCAGGCTCACGCCATCCCATTGCAAGGTCTGTGGAAACCAGTCTTCAGTGATACCAACTGCATCATGCCGCATCACGTCGTCGCGGGTCAGATACAGCAATTTGGGTTGCGCCTGTTCCGCCTCCCGCCGCCAGCGCTCAAAGCCGCTGCCATTGACAATGCCTGCGGGAATGCGGGCATCGAAGAAAGCAAATAGCCGCTCCTCATCTACCAGCACATCCTGCCGCCGCGCTTTGTGCTCAAGCTCGCTGACTTGCTCCAGCAATTGCTGATTGTGTGCAAAAAAGGGCGCTCGCGTTTCAAATTCGCCCGCGACCAGAGCCGAACGGATAAATATACGGCGGCTTTCCACCGCATCAATCACCCCATAATGCACCGTGCGGCGCGGGATAATAATCAGCCCGAACAACTGCACTTGTTCAAACGCACTGACCTGCGCTGATTTCTTTTGCCAATGCGGGTCAAAGTAATTGCGCCGTAATAAGTGCGCAGCAATACTTTCCAGCCATTCTGGTTCTATCTTGGCAGCGGTACGCGCGTACAGTCGCGTGGTTTCTATCAGCTCTGCTGCCATCACCCACTTGGGTGGTTTTTTCGTCAAGGCTGAACCGGGATGCACATAGAACTTAATGCCGCGCGCGCCCTGAAATCCGCCCTCATCCATTTTCACGCCGATATTGCCCAAGAAGCCCGTCAATAAGGCTTTATGGATGGCTTCATAATTCGCGGGCTGGTCATTTTCCTGCAAGCCCAGTTCAGATGCTGTCGTGGCCAATTGCCCATGCACCTCGCGCCATTCACGCAGCCGCGTCGGGTTAAGAAAATGCTCACGACAGGTTTCCTGTAATTTGCGATTGGATTTTTTGTGTTTGAGCGCATCATCGTAAAACGCCCACAACTTGAGCAAGCCCGCAAAATCTGATGCCTCATCAGCAAATGCGCGGTGTCTGTCATCGGCCGCGCCCGCTTGTGCCTGCGGGCGGTCACGTGGATCCTGCACCGACAGTGCCGCGCACAAGATCAATGCCTCGCGCAGACAGCCAAACTGTTGCGCCGCCAGCACCACCCGCCCGATTTTGGGATCAAGTGGCAACTTGGCTAATTGCTTGCCGATGGCCGTCAAGCGTCGATTGCCATCAACTGCGTTCAGCTCTTCCAGCAGCTGATAACCGTCTGCGATTAAACGTGGTGCAGGCGCGTCCAAAAAAGGAAAGTCATCAGGCTGTCCCAGGCGCAGCGCAGACATGCGCAAAATCACACCTGCCAAGGAAGTACGCAGTATCTCTGGATCAGTATATTCGGGACGCGCAGCATATTCCTGCTCTGAATACAGCCGTATACACACACCCGCCGCCACCCGTCCACAACGACCCGCCCGCTGATTCGCCGATGCTTGTGACACAGGCTCGGTCAGTAACTGGTCAACTTTATTCCGTGCCGAATACCGCAGTATCCGCGCATAGCCAGGGTCGATCACATAACGGATGCCAGGCACGGTCAACGAAGTTTCTGCCACGTTAGTCGCCAACACTATCCGTCGCGCATTAGTCGGCTGAAAAATTTGTTCCTGTTCTTTCACCGACAGTCGCGCAAACAGCGGCAAAATCTCAGTGTGTGGCGGATGATGTTTGCGCAAGGCTTCAGCGGTGTCGCGTATCTCACGTTCCCCTGGCAAAAACACCAGTATATCGCCCTCGCCCAGACGCACTAGCTCATCGGTCGCATCCAGTATCGCTTGCGTGACCTGCTCTTCATCGGTCTCGCGCGCTTTGGCATTATCATCGGTACGCTCTGGTGCGGTAATCGGACGATAGCGTATCTCTACAGGATAGGTCCGTCCTGAAACTTCTATCACTGGCGCATTATTGAAATGTTTAGAAAACCTGTCCGCGTCTATCGTCGCCGAAGTAATGATAATTTTCAACTCAGGACGGCGCGTCATCAACTGGCGCAAATAACCCAGCAGAAAATCGATATTCAGACTGCGCTCGTGCGCCTCGTCGATGATAATGGTGTCGTATTCACGCAAGTCACGGTTACCCGTGGTTTCCGCCAGCAGCATGCCATCGGTGAGCACCTTGATTACGCTGTCCGCCCGCACCTGATCGCTAAAACGCACCTTGTAGCCAACACCCTCGCCTACCCGCGTTCCCAACTCCTGCGCCACCCTTGAGGCAACGGTACGCGCCGCAATTCGCCGTGGCTGCGTACACGCAATCCGCCCTAGCTGCCCGCGTCCCGCGTCCAGGCAAATTTTCGGCAATTGCGTGGTTTTGCCCGATCCCGTCGCCCCACACACAATAATCGCCTGATGCTGCTGTATGGCTAAACTGATTTCGGCATGACGCGCAGAAACGGGGAGAGATTCGGGGTAAGCAATACTGGCAGGTTGCCAATAGCGCGGTGCTGCTGGTGTGATTTCTGTCATTTATCGTGTATGTAAAGCTTATCATCAAATGTCGCCACCCATAGCGGGCGATAAACGACTAATACGGTAATCAGCATGCCCGTGGTCACGGCTTCTGACCATGCCATGAGTAAATAATAAGGCAAGTAGGTATGCATCAAATCAGTCAGGCTATAGGCGCCAATCTCGGCCAGGACGGATGTCGCCGCCACACCCGTTAATGCCACGGTAAGGCCCGCATTGATAAAGCCATTGATGAAAATATAGATAAACAAATGCGCAGGCAGGAAACGGATAGCCAAGCGATATATTGTCCAGCTCACCATGACTGGCACCACCCCCATCAATAAGGCATTCAGTGCATAGGCATGCCAGCCACCGCCATCCCATGCGGTCGCCAGCAATAGCACCAGCAGCAACCCCAGCAACGCAAACCATGGTCCAAACAGCAACGTCAGTAACGTCGCACCCAGGATATGCAGATTCAGCCCCGGACGTATGCCCGCTTTGATTTGCCAGAACCCCAGCACCAGCACACACGCCGCCAGCATCAAATTAAGCACATTTGGCATCCGCAGCACTCGCCAGGGCGCAGCCCAGAGCGCCCAACCCAGCACTACTGCAAGCGCCAGCCACGGCCAGTCGTAATTAACCAGTATCAAACTATCGGGAATGTTCATAATTCACCAGAATATGAGTTTCAAACCTATCAATATGGTCACGATTTCAAATGACCGTTTAATCCACACATTGCCTTTTTTAATCGCAATATGGCTACCCAAGTAGCCGCCGATGATGGAGCCTGCCAACAGTGCCGGCATCCAGCCCCAGGCAATATGGCCGAGATAGCCAAGCACTAATGCGCCTGTACCGTTCCACACCAAACCACACAGCACCAGGGTGTATGCCACGGCACGCTGATAATCGAGGCCGAAATAACGGATCAGCCAGATCGTTAAAAACAGCCCTGTACCCGACGTTATCGAGCCATTTAAAAAACCAATAACAAACAAACCTAACATGCCGACTGCCAGCGCCGAGCCATGCTGATTGTGTGGCGTATACGTCATGCCCAATTGCGGCTTGAATACTGAATACAGCCCCAAACCCAGCGTCAATACGCCCAAGCTGAATAATGCAAATTGCGGTGGGATGGCGAGAATTACCGACGCGCCCAGAATGACGCCAGGCACACCAGCTAATAAGATAATGGCTGAAAAACGACGCTCTAATTGATTGTGTTTGAGGTGGCGCAAGGTCGCACCTAAACCTAAGGCAACGGTGGCGACTTTATGTGTAGCCAGCGCCACGGCGAATGGCAAACCCATAAAAATGAGCATAGGGAACTGTATCAAGCCTGCACCACCGCCAGATAATGCCGAAAACCAATTTGCCACAAGGGATGCGGCGAAGACAATAAGCTGTACAGTCATTACCCCGTGTATCCCGAAATAACGGGAGTGACGGTATAAAACAGGTTTAATTGCTGCTCACGACACCATGCTATTAACTCATCGACTTGCGCCTGACTGACGACAAATTCGACAATTTCTGGCAGCTCACCAGCTAATTCAAAAAAACTCTCTTCAGCGATGCCATGTCGTCCGAATCCAGCGGTGGCTCGCAAAACTGTACCACCAATCACTTCCATATCATGCGCGATTTCCAGCAAGCGCACATGCAATAGCTTGCCATGATGCTGCCGACCTTCGCTGCTGTACAAACGTAAACACACCTGAGTCATGCTCATCCCCTTAGCATTTTATAAGTCCATACACCCAACGCCGTCATCAACACTGAACCCGCCAAATGCAGCACCACAGACAACGCACCCCAGAACCATTGCTGACGACTTAACAAGGTGAAAATTTCGGCAGAAAAAGTCGAGAACGTAGTAAGCCCACCGAGGAAGCCCGTGATAATCAACAACCGCCACTCAGGCGACAAACCAGGCTGCTGGGCAAAAAAAGCGATGGCCAGGCCGATTAAATAACCGCCTAACAAATTCGCAGTCAACGTACCCAATGGCAAAGTTGGGAACACCGGGTTTAGCCATAATCCCAGCCCCCAGCGTAGCCACGCGCCCGTTGCCGCGCCTATCCCTATAGCGAGAAATGCACTCGCACCCATCAGAGCTTACACACCGGACCGTTATAGGGCTGCAATGCGCTCTTGGCGACAGCTGCAAACATCGTATGCACTTCTTCTATACTGAAATTGGCCAACAAGCGATTGGCCAGTTCAGGCGGAATCGACACCGTGGTGGTATTGCCATCAGGCAAGTCCACACAGAATCCAGCCACATGTTTTTCCAGACCACCTTCAGCCGCTTCTACCATTTGCATCTGTTCATCTTGCAACACTTCATAATAGGCTTCTAGCCGATTCATCAGCGCATCATCGAGTTGATCTTCAGGCACCGCGACTACCCAGCCAAAATGATCATCACGCTGTTCGCTCACCAAACCCAAAGCAGACAGATAATCAACAAAGCGATCACGCAACACCGCTTCAAAGAATATAAACTCCAGCTTCATATCACCTATCTCTTTTTATCCTGAGGGCGATTTTGCGGCAAGAATTCAGGCACAGGCAAATCCACCCAATTCAATATCGACGCTACTTGAGCTGATTCCAGCTCCAACATTTGGCCACGCTTTACCCGTGGCGGCAAATTCACCATACCAAAGCGCACACGAATGAGGCGACTCACCATCATCCCCATTTTCTCGAACATACGCCGCACTTCGCGGTTACGCCCTTCCTTGATAATAACCTGATACCAGCGATTTGAGCTTTCACCACCCATTTCAGCGATACGTTCAAAATAGGCCATGCCGTCTTCCAGCTCTATGCCCGCTGTCATTTGTTTCATTTGCTCCTGGCTCAATTCACCCATGATACGAACGGTATATTCACGCTCAACCTCAAAGCTGGGATGCATCAAACGGTTGGCAAGTTCACCGCTGGTGGTAAATATCAGCAAACCTTCAGTATTAAAATCCAGCCGGCCGATAGCTATCCATTTGCCGTTACGCACACGCGGCAACGCATCGAATACGGTTTTACGTGCTTTCGGGTCGTCACGGCTGACGATTTCACCTTCTGGTTTGTGGTAAATCAGGATACGAGGCAATTCAACTTCAAAGCTCATTTTCACTGGTCGCTTATCCACCAGCACACGGTCGCCTAGTACGATACGGTCGCCTAACGTGGCGTTCACGCCATTGACTGACACTCGACCAGCGGCTATCCACGTTTCCATTTCACGGCGCGAACCCAGACCCGCTGCGGCGAGCATTTTTTGCAATTTATGACCTTCGGCTGGTGCGACTTCTTCTTCATCGACTAATTCGACTGGCTCAGGCACTTTGGGACGCACTGGTGCAGCAGGTCGCGCTGCGCGTGCGGGGCGATCGGGACGGCTTTTCGGCTTATCCGGTTCCTGCGTTTGACGCGCAGGTTTAGGTGGAGTGGCAGGTTTACTTGGACGGCGAATAGGAGATGCGGCCATGGTGATTCCGATGCTGACTAACAATGCTTAATTATACGTCACTCCGCTGCATCTGATGACAATTCCAAGTCCAGCGTATAAGGATTCGGTGCGACTAATTGTCCCAGCTCAGCGAGTGGCGGCAATTCCGCCAGCGCACGCAGATTCAAATCACTCAGAAATTGCGGCGTGGTCACATATAATGCGGGGCGCCCTGGCACCTCTCGATGCCCCACGGTTTTAATCCACTCGCGCTGCTCCAGCGTTTTGATGATTTGCGTGTTTACCGTCACGCCACGGATTTCCTCAATATCGCCGCGCGTGACGGGCTGTTTATAGGCGATCACCGCCAGCGTTTCCATCACCGCACGCGAATATTTCGGTGGGCGTTCCGGGCTGAGTCGTTGCAGGTAGGTTTGATATTCAGCACGGGTTTGGAAACGCCAGCCATCGGCCACAACCACCAACGCCAAACCTTTATTTTCCCAATCTGCACGCAATTCGTTCAACGCTCGATATATCAGCTCTGCGCTCAAATCCCCAGTTAATGCAGCGCGCATCTCGCTGATAGTCAAAGGCTCGCCATGCGCAAACAACATCACTTCCAAAATATTTTTTAATTCGCTGATATTCATGAGACTGATACATCCACCCATGCCAAACGCACATATATCGGCGCAAATGCCATGTTCTGTGTAATTTCGACCCGATGCTCACGCGCCAGCTCCAGCATCGCCAGAAACTTCACCACCACATGTGACACGCCTAATTCCGCCTCAAATAAACAAGTGAACTCCATAAACAGATCACCTTGCAGCGTATTCAATATCTGCCCCATTGCCTCACGCACAGATAACACCTGCTGCGTCACCTGATGGTGGCGCCGCGTACCAGCGCGTGCAACCAAACCTAACCAGGCATCACGTAAATCATTACTGCCTACCTGGGGCAACAACCGTACCGCCTGTTCGCGCCAGCTGTGCGCTGTCAGAAAATCACGGCCTAATCGAGGTAACGCGTCAATTTGCTGCGCGGCCAGTTTCATTTGCTCATATTCCAGCAAGCGCCGCACCAGTGTCGCGCGTGGATCCAGATCAGCCTCGTCATCATCTATCGCAGCAGGACGCGGCAACAACATGCGTGATTTAATTTCAATGAGCAATGCCGCCATGAGCAAATATTCAGCTGCCAGTTCCAGCTGCGATTTGCGCATTAAATTCACATATTCCATATATTGCGCAGTCAAGCGCGCCATAGGAATGTCGAGCACGTCTAAATGATGCTTGCGGATAAGGTATAACAGCAGATCCAGCGGCCCTTCAAACGCGCCAAGATAGACAGCCAACGCTTCGGGTGGAATATACAAATCGTCAGGAAATGCAGTGAGTGGCGCACCATTTACTCGCGCCAAAACCTCGGTGTCCAAAATTCCGACATTTACAGCGACCGTCATGTCGCGATCACACAGTTACGCCCTTGCTGCTTGGCTCGGTATAATGCAGCATCCGCGTCGCGCACCAAACCTTGCGCAGCAGCTGACTCATCCACGCCATCCAGTTGCAGCTGCGCAACGCCAATCGAAACGGTCAGATTCAATGACATTGAATTAGATATGGCAAACACATGCCCTGCAATGCACAATCGTATCCGTTCCGCGATTTCAATGGCTGTAGCCGCATCTGTCCCCGGCAACAACGCGATGAACTCCTCGCCACCATACCGTGCAAAACTATCACTGGCCCGCAAACAGTCTTGTATCAAAATAGCGGATTGTTGCAACACACTGTCGCCACCTTGATGCCCATGTTGATCATTCACCTGTTTAAAATTATCCAGATCAAACATCATTGCCGCCAACGGTTGTTGATGGCGCAGTGCATGGCTAACAGCTTCTTTGAGTCGGGCGTCAAAGTATCGACGATTATTTACTTGCGTGAGCGCATCGGTTAAACCAAAGCGCTCCAGTTTGTCAAAATATTGTGAGTTTTCCAGACACATCAGCAAAAATGCAGCCAATCGCTCCAGGAAATAAGTGCCATCACCCGTTTGGAAACGGTCTGAATTACGGCTTGCCAGATGCAAGCCGCCATATAAATTCCCCTGCCGCGCCAACGGTATTAACGCGACACTGGACAAACCCGTTTTGGTAAAACAGTCAGCATGTAACTCCGCATTAAATGCGCCTAAGTAAGGTCGAAAATCATCCGCATAGCGCTGGTACAAGGTGTGCTCACCATCCACCAGTGTCATGCCCAACGCAGCTAACTCCTCCACCTGTGGTGCCTCCAGGGTGTTTAACCAATCACCCGAGGAGTCAAGCAACACCAAACTCACCTCATCCAAATCGAAATAACGACGAAAATCAACCAACATAATCATCACCAATTGCGAAAATACGCGCGTGGTCATAAGCAAACGCTCTAACTCGCCAAAACGCTTGAGTTTCAGTTCATTTTTGCGTGCAGCAGCTAATAAATGTTCCAATCTGTTACTCCTGAGTTTTCTCAATATCAGTTATCGGGTAAACTCACAGAATATCATTATTGTTTGGATTAGGTACACAACATGCTCACAGGTAGTTTAGTCGCTATAGTCACGCCCATGTTTGCTGATGGCAGTCTCGACTTGCCGAGTTTACGCGCGCTGGTTGATTGGCATATTGCAGAAGGCACCGATGGCATCGTCGTGGCTGGCACCACAGGCGAATCGCCTACGGTGGACTTTAACGAACATTGCAGCTTGATCCGCGCCGTCGTTGAACAAACAGCTGGCCGTGTACCTGTGATTGCAGGCACAGGCGCAAACTCGACCCGTGAAGCCATTAATCTTACGCAATGCGCGCTGTCAGCGGGTGCTGATTATGGTTTATCTGTTGCCCCCTATTACAATAAGCCAGGACAGGCAGGCTTATATCAGCACTTTAAAACCATTGCTGAGGCGGTTGATTTACCGCTCATCCTCTACAATGTACCAGGACGCACCGTCAGCGACATTAGCAACGACACGGTGCTGGAACTGGCACAGATCCCTAACATAGTCGGCATCAAGGATGCCACCGGCAGCATGGAACGCGCCACCGATTTAATCATGCGCGCGCCGGTGGATTTCGCCCTGTACACAGGTGACGACGCCAGCGCTTATGCATTCATGCTGTTAGGTGGACACGGTGTGATTTCTGTTACCGCCAACGTTGCACCACGCGCCATGCATGATTTATGTGTCGCCGCATTTAATGGTGAGCTACAACGTGGTCGTGACATTAACCATAGCCTGTTTGGCTTGCATCGCAAATTATTCGTCGAAGCCAACCCCATCCCAGTCAAATGGGCGCTGGCGGAGATGGGTCGAATGGCACACGGCATCCGTTTACCACTGACCGAACTTGCTCCTGAACATCACGAAACCCTGCGCGCAGCGATGCGCCTTGCCCACGCAATTTAAGGATTATTATGCAACGTAAATCATTACCCGTAGCGCTCGTTTGTGCTGGCATTATTGTGAGCTTAAGTGGATGTGGCAGCCTAGACATCCTCGAGAGCAAAAAAATCGATTACAAATCAGCTGGCAAAATCCCCACGCTGGAAGTACCGCCTGATTTAACCGCACCTACCACTGATGGCCGTTATAAAGTACCTGATTTAAGCCCATCAGGCACCGCCACTTACTCAGCCTACAACGCCGAGCGTGGTGATAAAAGCACGAGCAGCAGCACGGTATTGCCTACCCAGGACAAAGTACGTCTGGAACGCGCAGGCAGCGAGCGCTGGTTAGTAGTGGGCCAGGCACCAGAAAAAACATGGCCTATTATCAAAGAGTTCTGGCAAGAAAACGGCTTTATCCTCAGCCAAGAGAATCCAGCCACAGGCATTATGGAAACCGACTGGGCTGAAAACCGCGCCAAGATCCCGCAAGATTTCATTCGCAACACCATAGGTAAAGTATTGGATGGTTTGTACTCAACCGGTGAACGCGACAAATTCCGCACTCGTATCGAGCGTGCGTCTGGTAATGTAGCAGAAACCGAGATCTACATCAGCCATCGCGGCATGATAGAAGTCTATGATGGCAGTGACAGCAAACACACCGTTTGGCAACCTCGCCCAGCCGATCCTAGCCTGGAAGCAGAAATGCTCAGTCGCCTCATGGTCAAGCTCGGCGTGGAAAAATCTCGCGCTGCCGCCTTGATGGCCGACAATAGCCAGGCTCAACGTGCTGAAATGAGCAAAGACAGTAAAGGCAACAACACCCTGACCGTTAACGATCCATTTGACCGCGCATGGCAACGTGTCGGTTTAGCGCTGGATCGTGTCGGTTTCACCGTTGAAGATCGCAACCGTGCCAAAGGTGTTTATTTTGTACGTTATGTTGATCCCGAAGTGGATAACGAAACCGGCAATAAAAAAGGCTTCTTGAGTAAACTCGCATTCTGGAAAAGCAGTAACAAGATCAGTACCGAGCAATATCAGGTAGAGCTTGCTGAAAATCCAGCCGCCACAGCGACCACGGTGCGTGTACTCAGCGCCAAGGGCGAAGCGGCTCAACCTGAAACAGCGAATAAAATTATTAAATTGTTGTTTGAGCAAGTGAAGTAAACGCTAGTCGACAAGGTGAGCTTTGCTCGAATTATGAGCAAGGCTCACGCTTCCAAAAGTCACAGACGAATACGCTACTCACCAGTCACTACCCTTACTAAAAAATCTCCTCCTAAGCATTGATATTTCATTGCCCAGACGCGATAATCAGGATAACCTCATCCCGTTAACTTTTCAGAAAGCATATCATGTCACACACCCACGCTATTGTTTGGATCGACCACGTTGAAGCACATATCATTGGCATTAACCCAAATGACGTAGAAAGCTCAGTCGTAAAACCGGCTCAAGCGCCACACCATTTGCACAACAAACGGGGTTCAATCGCTTCCGGTCATGCAGCAGAAGATCAGCATTATTACCATGAAGTAGCAGAAGCGCTACGCGGCACTAAAGAAATTCTTATTGTCGGCCCTTCGAATGCAAAAATAAATTTAATCAAACACATACACAACCATGACCACGACATGGCAGCCAATATTGTCGGTGTGGAGACAGTGGATCACCCATCTGATGGTCAATTGCTTGCTTACGCACGTCACTATTTCAAGGCTGCAGACGCGATGCTGGCGTAATTAATTTGTATCAGCTGCAACCATAAAAAACGGCAGGTTTTAAACCCTGCCGTTTTTTATTGACACCCATTCCCTGCTCAGTTTTTCATCATACTGGCTGATTTTTGCTGTTGCATGTGCTGCATGAATGCAGCCTGCACTTCTTGCATACTCACTTGACCGTCGTGGTTAGTATCTAATTCATCGAAATGCTGTGCCAGCATAGGCATATTTTGCGCTTCTTGTCGATTCAACGCCCCACTTTGATCAACATCAGACTGCTTAAAACGTTGCATCATCATATCGTGCATCGCTTCCGGATTCATCATTTTAGGCTGACCACCGATACTATCCAACGGTGCAGGCTGCACAGATGTCGTCGCGTAAACGGGGCTAACTAATGCCAAACCTAAAATACAAACTAGCGTTTTGTTCATGGTATGCTCCTAAAATCGTATCCCAATTGGATGATTGCCATCATAACCAAACTATCATACCGAAAAATTACTAAGCTGTTACAAAATGTATCAAAGGTAAAACATGACTCTTGCACTTAACCCACTCGCCACCACCGCGCTTATCGCCGCACTTGATGAACACCGCGTCATCACCGATCTCAGTACACGCGAAATATACAGCCACGACGAAACGCCACGACTATGCTTACCGCTTGCTGTAGTATTTCCGCGCAGCCACGAAGAAACTGTCGCCATCATGCAAATTGCGATCGAATTTGGCATAGTCCTAATCGCCCGAGGGGCAGGCTCAGGCAACGTTGGCGGTGCCTTACCGAGTGAGCAGTCCATAGTGGTAAGCTTTGAATGCATGAATCAGATACTGGAATTTCACCCCGAAGATCGTTATATCGTCGTCCAGGCAGGCGTGATTACCGCAGAAATAGACCGCGTCGCCCGTGAGCATGGCCTATTCTACCCACCAGACCCAGGCAGCGCTGCGTACAGCCGCATCGGCGGCAATCTCGCCATGAATGCTGCGGGACCTCGTGCAGTCAAATACGGCGTTACCCGCGATTACGTGATGGGCTTACGTGCGGTTACTGCCACAGGCAGCAGCATCACTACTGGCTGCCGCACAACTAAAGGCGTGATGGGTTACGACCTCACCCGTTTGCTGGTTGGCTCCGAAGGCACGCTTGCGCTCATCACTGAGGCTACCTTAAAGCTGCTTCCTATTCCAGAGGCCCGTGCCACGTTGAGAGTATGCTATGCCAGCAACTCAGATGCATGCCGCGCTGTCAGTCGCGTGATGAACCAAGCCGTCATACCCTGCGCATTAGAATTCATGGACAGTTTTTCCATTCGCGCCATCCAGGCCGCAGGTGCCGCAACTGATTTACCTGCAGGCACACACGCACTACTCATGGTCGAGGCCGATGGCGTAACGGACGACCTGCCGCGACAAATTCACGCACTCCAGACCGCATTGACAGGCACTGGCATGTTAGACCTGCAAATCGCCAGTGATAAAAATGCTGTAGCCGCGTTATGGACAGCACGCAAAGCGCTCTCCCACGCAGTCAAAGCCATCGCCCCACTCAAAATCAACGAAGATGTCGTCGTACCCGTATCTCGTCTGGCAGAACTGGTCATCCACATCGAATATCTCGCCCATACCTATCAGCTTCCTATCGTCAGTTTCGGACACGCAGGCAACGGCAACCTGCACGTCAACATCATGGTCGACCCTGCTGATGCCGACCAAATGCAACGCGCCAAACGCGCGCTACACGAGTTGTTTAGCCAAGTCCTGGCGCTAGGTGGCACCCTCACAGGCGAACACGGCGTAGGCAGTGAAAAACGCCCCTATGTCACCATGGAAATCGACCCCGACAGCCTGACCATCATGCGCCAGATAAAACAGCAATTTGACCCGCACAACCTGCTCAATCCAGAAAAACTACTGCCCTAAAACATATTCAACCCACAGTGTTTACAAAACCCCGCAGCCTGCCTATAATTGCGCTTCCTTGTGGGGGTATAGCTCAGCTGGGAGAGCGCTTGCATGGCATGCAAGAGGTCAGCGGTTCGATCCCGCTTACCTCCACCAAGACAAGTTCCAGAACAGTCCGAAGAAAGCCGAAAACCCAAATAAATCAAGGTTTTTGGCTTTTTTTTTTCGTCCCAAGCATTCCGATGAAATCTATTGCAATCCGGCTTTTTATGCAGTAACTTAAGCAGTAACACCTTTGTTATTGCATTTCTCTCTAAAAAGTTACTGTAATTTGCTGGAGCGTGAACCATGGCGAAACATTTAATAAAATCCGATCTGACTATCCGTAATGCTAAATCAACGGATACAACTGTTCGCTTAAGTGACGGCGAAGGGCTTTATTTACTGGTTATGCCTAATGGATCTCGGCGGTGGCGACTGGATTACACCATCTCTAGTAAACGTAAAACAATCTCTATTGGTGTATATCCATCTGTAGGGTTAAGTGATGCAAGGGTTAAAGCTAACGAGGCTCGGAAATTAGTCGCGGAAGGGATTGATCCTAGCGATATTCGGAAGGCCAAAAAGGCAGAGGTTACGCGGCAGAATGAAGATGGTGCTCGCATTTCTGCTGGACTGCCTGCGATTGGCTCATTTGAAGAAGTAGCTAGAGAATGGTTTGTAAAGTATTCGACGGGTTGGGCCATATCTCACGCAAATAAAATTATTCGGCGACTAGAGCGAGATATTTTCCCATACATAGGGGATCGCCCCATTGCCAGGGTAATCCCCCCTGCAAATAAAGGCATTTAAAAGTAGAATTTTCTTAAATGCAATTTTGAGGGATTTTTACATGAAGACCACGCGATTTAGTGACAACCAGATTATGCAGATATTGAAGCTGGCGGAGGCAGGTACGCCAGTCCCCACGTTATGCCGAGAGCATGGCATGAGTTCAGCGACATTTTATAAATGGCGTGCCAAATTTGGTGGCATGGACGCCTCCATGATGGCCAGACTCAAAGAACTAGAAGACGAGAACCGTCGGCTTAAAAAGATGTACGCAGAAGAACGCCTCAAAGCTGAAATCATTTCAGAGGCGCTTGCAAAAAAGTGGTGAAGCCATCTCTACGCCGCGAGATGGCTGTGTCAGCGGTGCAAAACCAGGCAAGTCAGCATCAGCATGACCTGCGCTGCCTTTAACATCAGCGAGACCTGCTATCGCTATCAGGCTAAGCTGTCGTCAGAGAACGCAGTCATTGCTGACTGGCTGATACGTTTGACCACTCACCAACGCAACTGGGGGTTAAGCCCGTTATAACAGCAATGGTCATGGTTTTATAGCTTGTAATAAGCATTTTTATCATTTTATTTTCCTCTGGTTAATGCGGTAATAATTCGCAGATTCAAAAACGAAGTGCAACTTTTATAGGATTTGAGAGGCAAGCTGGAGTAGCATCCGCGTCGCTCAAACTACCAAGTAAAAGGAACACGGATGAAACGCTACAAGCAGCTTACCATGGAGCAACGATACCAGA
>JBBQPT010000024.1:0-43343 GCA_038217005.1 Burkholderiales bacterium | reverse complement strand
TGGATTGCCAGCGAGCAGACGTTCAAGCTCACTCAGCTCCAGCAGACACCCGGTCGGCGCGTTGGGGTTGGGGAAAATCACCCCGCCATTAGGCGTCAGGTAGTTATCAACGGATATCTCAAACGATGCATTGAGCGGAATCGTTCGATAGGCGATCTCGTACAAGCCGCAATACACCGGATAAAAGCTGTAGGTGATATCGGGGAACAATATTGGCAAGTCGTGCTTGAGCAGCGCCTGAAAAGCATGCGCCAAAACCTCATCTGAGCCATTGCCAACGAAAACATTGCTTACATCTACATCGTGATATTCAGCTATGGCAGTGCGTAGAGCGATGCTGTTAGGGTCAGGATAGAGCTGTAATTGGTTGGGTATGTTCTCGTGAAACGCCTCAGCGACCCGCGGACTAGGTGGGTAGGGGCTCTCATTGGTGTTCAGCTTCACCAAATTTTCCAGCTTGGGTTGCTCACCGGGTACATAGGGCGTGAGCTTGTGGGTGATCGCGCTCCAGTAACGGCTCATGGTTTTTTCGTCATGCGGTACTCGGCTGAGCGTGCGTGTGCTTGCAGACCTTCGCCATACGCCAGCGTGGTTGCGATTTCGCCCAAAGTGTTAGCACCAGCCGCTGAGACTTGTATCAGGCTGGAACGTTTCTGGAAATCATAAACACCCAGCGGGCTGGAGAATCGCGCTGTACGTGAAGTAGGCAACACGTGATTAGGCCCTGCGCAATAATCGCCAATCGCCTCGCAGGTGTTGCGCCCCATGAAAATTGCGCCCGCATGTTTGATTTTTTTCGCCCATACATCCGCGTCATCCATGGATAACTCTAAATGCTCAGGTGCAATGTAGTTGGCGATCGTGACCGCCTCATCCAGATCACGCACCTTGATTAAAATGCCGCGATCACGCAGTGACGTGGCAATTACTTCGTGGCGTGGCATCTCAGGCAGCAGCTTATTGATGCTGGCGTGAACCTGTTCGATATAGTCAGCGTCAGGACAAAGCAAAATAGACTGCGCGAGCTCGTCGTGCTCAGCTTGCGAGAATAAATCCATCGCTATCCAGTCCGGATTGGTTTTGCCATCGCAAATAATCAGAATTTCAGAAGGCCCGGCTACCATGTCTATGCCTACTGTACCAAACACACGGCGTTTCGCCGCGGCTACATAAGCATTGCCCGGCCCCACAATTTTATCAACTTGAGGGATAGTTGCCGTGCCATATGCCAGCGCTGCTACCGCCTGCGCGCCACCGATGGTGAACACGCGGGTGACGCCAGCCACCGCAGCTGCCGCCAGCACCAGTTCGTTTTGTATGCCGTCAGGCGTAGGTACAACCATGATTAATTCAGCCACGCCTGCTACTTTGGCAGGAATCGCATTCATCAACACAGAAGACGGGTAAGCTGCTTTACCGCCAGGCACATACAGACCGACGCGATCAAGTGCTGTAATTTGTTGTCCCAGCACTGTGCCATCGGCTTCCTGATAAGTCCAGGAGGTCATGACTTGATGTTCATGATAGCTGCGCACACGCTGTGCAGCCGCTTCAAGCGCGGTGCGCTGATCGGCAGGCAGATTGTCCAGCGCGGATTGCAAACGTGAGGCTGGCAGTTCCAATTCAGCCATCGTTGCTACATCCAGCCTGTCAAAGCGTTTGGTGTATTCCAGTACTGCCGCATCGCCTTCACGACGCACGTGGCGCAGTATGTCTTCGACCGTGCGCTCAATAGCAGTATCCTGCTCACTTTCAAACGCCAGCAGGCGATCCAGTTCAGATTGAAATTCCGCGGTGAGTGTATCTAATTTTTTTATGTTCAACATGACAGTAATCCGTGACGAACGTATTAATCAATTTGTCATTATACCGATAAATTTGTGGTGTTGAGAGATGGCGAGGGTAATGTCGAGGGAATATCTGCCATTATTAAAGTGAGGGTGAATTAAGGGTGACTCAAATAATAATAGTTTGTTGTACTCCCCTCATTTTACTTCTTGCCAAAGGCGTGGGCCAGAAGCGCTGTAACCTACGGAAAAGTGTTTAGTACTGCCGGATGCACTTTGTACTATTTCAGGTAGCGTGGACCAAACCAGTGTTATTAATACTAATCCGGCAAATATAGAGGTGAATATCGATTTTTCTTTGATAATTGCCTGATGCTGTTCATGGTACAAACCCAGAGCCAACCCCATGATAGTAAACATCATGACTTGACTTATAGGCATGACTATTACGCCATCAACCAATGAATAGATAGCGTTGGTAATTAGTGTGAAAAATAAGACTATCACCAAATTGAAATTAAGTTTGGTAAGTGATTGTAGGGAGTTCGTATTGAATCTTTTTATCCAGCAAAATAACCCATAGCCAGCAAGAGATACAATGATTGCTGTCGCTGGTAGACCCCATTCTGCCATGAGTTGCAGCAGGCTATTGTGCGGGTGAGCGGAAATGCCGTTGTTGTACCATGCAAAATTCATAGGTCCAACGCCAAAAAAAGGATGTTCTCTAATTAGCTCAAGTGACAATTTCCATAATTCAAGGCGATCGCTAGTTGTGTCACGCATAATAGTACCCGTGACTACGGCAGATTCTCTTAGATTTGGGATGATTTGGAACAAGACAACGTAGCTGATAAGACCAGCGGTAATGTGCATCAGCTGTAGTCGTATAAATGGCCAGGCTGTTTTTTTGTAAATAATGGCGGTGCTAATCACGCCAACTAAGCTAGCTAATAATACGCCACGGGATCCAGAAAAAAACAATATAGCCCACCAGGCCACCAAGCCGATATGTAACATACGTCGTGTGTAAGTGTGCTTTAAATCAAATGCAAGCAGTGGTAATGTAATTAAACCCAATGTCCAAAGCTGGTATTGATTAAAAAATCTGACATTGCCAAATCCAGTTAATGGTGCGGGCCATATGACGGGGGTTTTGAAAACGGTTGCGGTAATGTAGCCCACATAAAAAGAAACCATACTCAGCGATATGCCCGCCCAGAAAGCGTAAGTGAGCCATTTAATTAATTGTGCATGGTTTTCGTGATGTAACCTCATGATCAATATGGCAAAATAACTTAAGCCAGCGAACAAGCTGATTTCAATATATGCGTGTCGTGGTGACAGGGATAAATAGGATGAGGTAATGGCAAGCGCAATCAGTGCGTAAAGCGCATTACGCAAGGTTTCATTTATAACAATAAAAGGGTGCTTGGGAATAACGCTATATAACAATACTATGCTGATGAACACTAATTCAAGTAAGCGCTGACTGTCGTGAAAGCTGGTGACTACAAGTTTTTTTGGAATAATGTTGAGAGTGGGGGATAAGCATATCAAAACCGCAAACAGAGCAAAAATTAACGATTTGATAATGATGTGCGTACGTAGCATGCTGATACCTATTTGGTTGATTTATAACTTGATATGTAAGCTTGATCAAGCGAAGTGTGTACCTTCATTTATGAAGTGTAAAATATAAAAAGAGGCCTTTGGCCTCTTTTTATATTGAATGAAGTCAACCAAACCGGTGATTAGGTTGCCACTGAGCAATTGCCACTGTCATATGCGCATGTAGTCGCTTTTGTGCCAGGAGTCTCTGGACTTACTACGAAGGTCGTGCCAGCGAGATTGCCAAGCGCAGTAGTATCGGCGGGCTTAACGGGATACTCAGCAACTTTACAAGATTTTGGAGCAATCACCGGCCATAAGGTAAGATCGGTATTTGCAATAGAGGCGGCTGCGCCACGTGCAAAACCAGTTGCCTCACCCAAACATGCCGTATTAGCGGATTTTTGAGTATAGTTCTTATATTGTGGTAATGCCACAGCAGCCAAAATACCGATAATCGCGATAACGATCATTAATTCGATTAATGTAAAACCTTTTTGCATATTTTTCATGGTGTTTCTCCTAAAAGTGTAGTTTGATTTCACAAAACGTCAGTTGAGGCGTTTGTAAAATAATACGCAATCGCTGTGCCAGTTTTTGTTTTAAATGTTGCGTGTTAATTAAGCTTTTAAAAATCATATTGTTAATAAGGAATTTCGGAATTTTTCTGAAAGGCCATGGTGCGTGCTGCGTTGACTTATGTGGGCGTTACGTGGCGGGATGTGACGTTTTGCGTCAGTTTAACCTAGCGAAGGATGTTGGTGAATTTTTATCAGCCTATTCCTCGCGTGCAATAAGTTATAATCACGCTTTTGCTGTTATCTCATTTGCACCATGTCTATTGAAACCGAAATCCACCGTCGTCGCACTTTTGCGATTATTTCTCACCCGGATGCGGGTAAAACTACGCTGACTGAAAAGTTGCTCTGGTTCGGTGGCGCGATCCAGGTGGCGGGTGAGGTGCGGGCGCGCAAGGCCAGCCGCCATGCGACTTCGGACTGGATGGAACTGGAGAAGCAGCGCGGTATTTCGGTGACGTCTTCGGTGATGCAGTTCCCTTACCGCGATCATATTATTAATTTGCTGGACACGCCTGGGCACGAGGATTTCTCGGAAGATACCTATCGCACGCTGACCGCTGTTGACTCCGCCATCATGGTGATCGATTCGGTCAATGGCGTTGAGGCGCAGACGATCAAGCTGCTTAATGTCTGCCGCATGCGCGATACGCCTATTATCACCTTCATCAACAAGCTCGACCGTGAAGGGCGTGAGCCTATTGAATTGCTGGATGAAATCGAATCGGTACTGGGCATGCAATGCGCGCCGATGACCTGGCCGATAGGTATGGGTAAGCGTTTCCGTGGCGTGTATCATTTGTATAACGATACCGTGCTGGTATTTGATCCGCAGGCAGATAAAGGCACCAGCGAAATCATACAGGGGCTGGATAATCCACGTCTGAATGAGTTCATCGGCAAGGATCAGGCGGATGAATTGCGTGTGGATATTGAACTGGTGCGTGGCGCATCGCATACGTTTGATTCGGCAGCTTATCTGGCGGGTAAACAGACACCAGTGTTATTCGGTTCTGCCGTCAACAACTTCGGTGTGCAAATGATGCTGGATGCGGTGGTGGATTTATCGCCAGAGCCGTTGGCACGCGCAACAGAAAGTCGTCTGGTTGTGCCTGAGGAAGCCAAATTTTCGGGCTTTGTGTTCAAGATACAAGCCAATATGGATCCTAAACACCGTGATCGTATCGCGTTTCTGCGGGTGTGTTCCGGGCGTTTTGACCGTGGCATGAAAATCAAGCAGATTTCGTCAGGCAAATTCATGGCGGTCAATAATGCGATTACCTTTATGGCGCAAGACCGTAATACTGCAGATGAAGCTTATGCGGGCGATATCATCGGTATTCCTAACCATGGCACGATACGTCTGGGCGACACGTTCACCGAAAACGAAAATTTGAAATTCACGGGCATACCTTCATTTGCACCAGAATTCTTCCGTAAAGCGCGGATCAAAAACCCGCTGAAAATGAAGCAGTTGCAAAAAGGCTTGCAGCAGCTCGCCGAAGAAGGCGCAACCCAGCTATTCCGCCCGATTTCGTCGAATGATTTGATCCTGGGTGCGGTGGGCACGCTGCAGTTTGACGTGGTGGCACACCGTTTACAGTTTGAATATGGCGTCGATGTGTTATTTGAAGGCTGTGAATTCGCTACTGCACGCTGGTTGCGTGGTTCTGAAGCCGACCTTAAACAGTTGGTCGATAAATACGGTTTCAACGTCGCGCTGGATGGCGCAGATCAATATGTATACCTTGCGCCTAACCGGGTCAATCTGACCATGACGCAGGAGCGTTTCCCTGATGTGAAATTCTTGGAGACACGCGAGGTTTACTAGCTGTTTGATGGGTTTCGCTGCGCTTAACCCATCCTGCGACTAGGTGCTTGATGGGTTTCGCTATGCTCTACCCATCCTACTTTAGATTGCTAATCTGATAAACGGTATGGCAGGCGATGCATTTGTTCATGGTGTCGCCGAGTTGTTGTAGCGTATGTTTTGGGTCTTTGTAGGATTCGGCGTCCATGGCGATCATGTCAAAATCCTGATGGACTGACATACCCAGCTGCTTGAATTCCGCGGGGAGTGCGTGGTGTAAGTGTCCACCGGCTTCTCGTCCCATTACCATGCCTATTGAATGTGCGTATTTGGCGACAGCGGTCATGTCATCCTGAGAGAGTGCGGCAATGATGCCCTGGGTCGCTGCGAACATGGTGTGCATTTCGGTTAACACCAAGCCACGCTGTGCTTGATCGAGGACCAGTTTTTGGCGGGTATCCACATCAGCTGCCAGTGCAGCGTGAGCAGCCAAAGCTAACAAAAATACTAAAGCAGTTTTTCTCATTATCATTACTCCTTAAAAAAATTGCACGATGCGATTAATCGTCATCGTGCAATTTTGTTAATAACGCATCTTGCACTGTATCGTGCAATTCACGTATTACAGTTTGTCAGCGTTTTCAGCCAGGTATTTTGCTACGCCTTCAGTTGATGCGCTCATGCCTGCATCGCCTTTTTTCCAGCCTGCTGGACAAACTTCACCGTGTTCTTCAGTGAATTGCAGTGCGTCGATCACGCGCAGCATTTCATCGATGTTACGACCTAATGGCAAGTCATTGACGACTTGATGACGCACGATACCGCTACGGTCGATCAGGAATGAACCACGCAATGCGACGCCGCCATCCAATTCTACGTCGTAGGCTTTAGCGATTTCGTGTTTGATATCAGCTACCAGGGTGTATTTAACCTGACCAATACCGCCGTTATTGATTGGTGTGTTTTTCCATGCGAGGTGGGTGAATTGTGAGTCAATAGACACGCCTAGCACTTCAACACCGCGTGCTGTGAAATCAGCCAGGCGATGATCAAATGCGATGAGTTCTGATGGGCATACGAAAGTAAAGTCGAGTGGGTAGAAGAATACTACCGCGTATTTACCTTTGGTGAATTCAGAAAAAGTAATGTCTTTAATTTCATTATTGCCCATTACCGCAGTTGCGGTAAAGTCGGGTGCAGATTTGCAAACTAAAACAGCCATGTGTATCTCCTTAAAAAGTTAAGTCCAAACGGGGGTGACAACTGCTAGAATCTATCTATTGCTGCTCTACTTGTCAATTGCCAAATGGAATGTTGATGGATAATTTAAATAAACGTCCCACGACAACAGAAATTGTTGCTTGGGTATTCTCTGCTGTCCTGCTGATTTTTATATTGGTTTTCCATTTGCTGCCTGCTTTGCTGGCTGGTTTGCTGGTGTTTGAGCTGGTCCATATTATTTCACCATACGTTGCAAAACACCTGCCTGGACAGCGTTCGAAATTTGTTGCGCTGGGTTTGTTGGCATTTACGATTATCAGTTTATTGACCCTGGCGGGTATCGGTCTGGTTACTTTTTTGCGTTCGGATGCGGCAGGATTGACCTTGCTCTTCGACAAAATGGCGGAAATTATCGAAGGTTCGCGGGAAATGTCACCCGCCTGGTTATTGAGTTATTTGCCAGCAGATGCGGAAACGCTGCGGGTTTCGGTCACAGCCTGGTTGCGCACCCACGCGGCTGAATTGCAATTGGCTGGTAAAGAAATCGCGCGCCTCGCTGCGCATATTTTGCTCGGTATGATAATCGGCGGCATGTTGGCTGTGCGCGAAATCGTGCCCACGCATAAATATAAGCCACTTGCCCGTGCCATGGCAGAACGTGCGGTACGTCTGGGAACTGCGTTTCGGCGTATCGTTTTTGCACAGGTGCGAATTGCTGCCATCAACGCAACTTTTACTGCCGTTTATCTTGCGATCATCTTGCCTATCATGGGCGTGCACTTGCCGCTGACTAAAACCATGATAGCGATTACCTTTGTCGTGGGATTAATCCCTGTTATTGGCAATCTGATGTCGAATACAGTTATTGTGATTGTCAGCCTTAGTCAATCCGTCAGCATCGCCATAGGCTCGTTAGTATTTTTAATCCTGATCCACAAGCTGGAGTATTTCCTCAATGCGCGCATCGTTGGTAGCCAGATTCATGCGCGTGCCTGGGAGTTGCTGCTGGCGATGTTGCTGATGGAATCAATGTTCGGCATGGTCGGCGTAGTCGCTGCACCGATTTATTATGCTTACGTCAAAGATGAATTAAACGCCCGTGGCTGGGTGTGAACATGTTGGCTATCATACTTTGCTATAATTCGGCATTTGCTTAATTTGGTTTTTACCGCTTTGAATACTAATTCTGCTCTACCCAAATTTGTACTGTGGCTGATGTTCGCTCTCACTGCAGTGTTGTGGTTCGCCACCCTCGATCACAACACGCTGGTTCGCCCTGATGAGGGGCGTTATGCCGAAATTCCGCGTGAAATGGTGGCCACGGGTGATTGGACTACGCCACGTTTGAATGACCTCAAGTATTTTGAAAAACCCGCGTTACAATATTGGGCGACGGCTACAGCCTATACTTTATTTGGTGAACATCATTGGACTGCGCGCTTGTGGGCAGCATTGACCGGGTTCCTGGGCTTATTGCTGGCGTATTACACGGGCTTGCGCTTATATGGGCAACGTGCGGGTTATATGGCGGCGATGGTGCTGGCGAGCAGTTTCCTGTATTTCGCCATTGGACATATCAATATCCTCGATATGGGTGTGAGTTTTTTCATGAATTTGAGTCTGGCGGCGATTGTTTTGGCGCAACGCCCGCAAGCTACGCCCGCGGAAAATCGCTGGTGGATGTATGTGTGCTGGGCAGGGATGGGGTTGTCGATGCTGAGCAAAGGCTTAATCGGTGTGGCGATTCCTGGTGCGGTACTTATTATTTACACGCTGATACAGCGTGACTGGGCTTTGTGGACACGTTTGCATATCGTTGCCGGCTTGTTGATTTTTTCTGCGATTACGCTGCCCTGGTTTGTGCTGGTATCGCAAGCCAACCCTGAGTTTCTCTGGTTTTTCTTTATCCATGAGCACGTGCTGCGTTATTTGACGCCCATTGCTGGACGCGTACATCCCTGGTATACGTTTATTCCTGTGGTTATCGTTGGTATTTTGCCCTGGCTGGTGCCTATGCTGTCTGCGCTTAAACATGGCTGGACACGCAATGTGGCGGACAGTAAGGCGTTTCAAGCCAATCGTATGCTGATGGTGTGGATAGTATTTATTTTTCTGTTTTTCTCTACCTCGCATTCCAAACTCGTGCCTTATATCGTGCCGATATTTCCTGCTTTGGCGTTGCTGATAGGTGAACGTCTAAGCAAAATGTCAGGTAAGGTGTTTGCATGGCAAACCAGTGTGATGATCCCAATTTCCATTGCGGTATGGTTCGCTGCACCGATGGCGCTGAAAGGTGCGAGCAGTGAAGTGCCTGTAGCGCTGTTTGCGAATTTTGTGCCCTGGATACAGGCGGCGGCGGTATGCTGGCTGGTGGGGAGCATTGTCGCTATCATGCTGGCTCGCCGCGAAAAAATAGTCGCTGCAGTCACCGTATTGAGTATTGCCGGTTTGCTCATGGGACAAGCGGTTTATCTGGGTTATAACGCGCTGTCACCAGCGAGTGGTGCATATGCTGTCGCCCAGCAAGTCAAACCCTACCTTAAACCGGGCGTGCCATTTTACAGTGTGGCGATGTACGAACAAACCTTGCCGCCTTATCTGCAGCGTACCATGACCCTGGTGGCGCACCCCGATGAAATGGAGTTCGGCATAGCGCAAGAACCGAACAAATGGATAGCGGATATTGCCACGTTCAAGCAGGTCTGGCGCAAACAGCCCTATGCGCTGGCGGTGATGTCGCCTGTGATTTATCAACAATTTAAGGATGAAGGATTGCCCATGCGTGAAATAGCACGTGATACTCGGCGCGTTGTGGTGGTGACACTATGAGTGCGATCAGCTGGATATTGATATTGTCGGGGGTGATGATTAACGCTATTGCGCAATTGCTGCTCAAAGCCGGCACTAACAGCATAGGCACATTTGCCTATAGTGCTGAAAACATCTTGCCCATAGGCTGGAAGCTGGCCACGGAGCCGCACATTATCGGTGGACTCACCTGCTACGTGATTAGTGTGGTGATATGGATTATGGCGTTATCCCGTGTCGAAGTCAGCGTGGCTTATCCGATGCTGTCATTTGGTTACATCGTCAATGCGCTGGCGGCCTGGTGGCTGTTTGGCGAAGCGGTGAGCCTGGAGCGCATGGTTGGCATTGCTGTCATTATTTTTGGCGTATTTTTGATTACGAGAAGCTAATGGAATTTATCCCTTTTACCCGCCCCACTATTGATGAAGCAACGATTAGTGCCGTTAGCGATGTATTGCGCTCAGGCTGGCTGACCAGTGGGCCGAAAGTGCAAGCGTTTGAAGCGCAGTTATCCGTGATGATGGACGGGCGCACGGTGCGCAGCCTGAATTCGGGTACGGCAGCACTGGAAATTGCGCTGGATTTAATCGGTATTCAGGCCGGTGATGAAGTTATTACTACACCGCTGTCCTGGGTGGCCACGGCAAATGTCATCGTGCTGGCGGGTGCCAAGCCGGTTTTTGTCGATATCGACCCTGTTACCCGTAACATTGATCTTGCTCAAATCAGCGCTGCCATCACCCCGCGCACGCGTGCAATTATTGCGGTGGATCTGGCTGGGCTGCCTGTCGATAGGGACGCGCTTTATGCCATCGCTCAGCAACATCAATTGCGCGTGATCGAAGATGCCGCGCAATCGTTTGGTGCAAGCTGGGGCGGCCGTGCGATTGGAAGTTTTGGTGACTTGGTGTGCTTCAGCTTTCATGCCAATAAAAACCTTACCACAGGTGAAGGTGGTTGCCTGGTATTGCCCGATCCTGCACTCGTGCCGTTATGTGAAAAGCTGCGGCTGCAAGGCGTGGTTCGTGCTGCTGACGGCACGATGGAAGTCGATGTGGCGGGGGGGAAATTCAACCTCACCGACATTGCTGCTGCGATTGGTCTTGGGCAATTGCCGCACTTAACCGAATTCACCGGACGCCGACGTGAATTGGCACGGCATTATTTTGCGCAGTTTGATCGCACGCTAGGTTGTGAGCTGCCTGTGGCTGATTTCACTAATAGTAACTGGCACATGTTCCAGGTGGTTCTGCCGCTGGATAAAATGAGCATTAGTCGGGGTGAATTCATTGCGCGGATGAAAGCGCAAGGCATTGCTATCGGCGTGCATTATCCGCCTATTCACTTGTTCCAGCTTTATCGCAGTCTGGGCTATCATGCGGGGCAATTCCCTCATGCCGAACACGTCGGCGCGGGCATCATCACGCTGCCTTTATTCCCTGCTATGACTACAGCAGACGTGGATCGCGTCTGCGCCAGTGTTAGCACTGTTTTAACCGAGGTATTATCTTGAGCCATCCACAATTATCTGTTGTTATCCCTGTCTATAACGAAGAGCTGGGTTTGCAAGTGCTGTTTGACCGTCTTTATCCTGCTCTGGATGCGCTCAAACTGACTTACGAAATTATCTTTATTAACGACGGTAGCCGTGATCGCTCTGCTGCCATATTGCGTGAGCAATTTGGTCGTCGACCCGATGTCACTCGCGTGATATTGCTGGCGGGCAATTTTGGTCAGCATATGGCGATATTGTCAGGCTTCGCCAATTGTCGTGGGGATCGCATTGTGACTTTGGATGCGGATTTGCAAAATCCGCCTGAAGAGATACATAAATTGCTGGCGAAAATGGACGAAGGTCATGATTATGTAGGCGGCGTGCGCCAACAACGGCAAGATGTGTCATGGCGCAGACATGCGTCATGGGCGATGAATCGTTTGCGTGAACGGATTACCCATGTGGTGATGAGCGATCAAGGCTGCATGTTGCGCGCTTACAGTCGCGAGATTATTCATGCTATCAACCACAGCCTGGAAGCCAATACCTTCATCCCCGCGCTGGCATACACTTATGCCCGTCACCCGGGCGAAGTTGAAGTCGCGCATGAAGAGCGGGCTGCGGGCGAGTCAAAATATTCGTTATATCAGCTGATACGCTTGAACTTTGACCTGGTCACAGGCTTTTCGCTGGTGCCCTTGCAAATGTTCTCGTTGATAGGTGTAGGCTTGTCGATACTTTCCGCATTTTTTGTTGTTTACTTGGCCTTGCGCCGTATCTTTATCGGCCCTGAAGTGGATGGGGTGTTTACGCTGTTCGGCATTATGTTTTTCTTGATGGGCGTGATGTTATTCGGCATAGGCTTACTCGGCGAATACGTGGGGCGTATTTACCAGCAAGTACGTCAGCGGCCACGCTATTTGATAGAAACTATTTTAAGTAAAGACGAGGCAGCATGACCCGCGCTGTCGTTTTTGCTTATCATGATGTAGGCGTGCGCTGTTTGTCAGTGTTGCTTGATGCGGGAGTCGACGTTACTCTGGTAGTGACCCATGAGGACGCAGCTGGCGACCTGATCTGGTTTGACAGCGTGGCTGAATTGGCCGCGCGTTACCATATCCCGACTATCACGCCCGACGACCCGAATACCGACGCTGTCGTTGCGCAAATACGTGCGCTCGCACCTGATTTTATCTTCTCGTTTTATTACAAATTGATGCTCAAAGCGCCATTGCTGGATATTCCCAAGCGCGGGGCGTTGAATATGCATGGCTCGTTGCTGCCATATTATCGTGGGCGCGTGCCGGTGAATTGGGCGATTATTCACGGCGAAACGCAGACTGGCGCAACCTTGCACTATATGACAGTCAAGCCTGATGCGGGGCATATAGTCGAGCAAACTTCCGTGCCTATTCTGGTTGATGACACTGCGGGCGATGTATTCCGCAAGGTTACCTGTGCGGCAGAAATCGCCTTGCATCGTGCATTACCTGAGCTTATGGCGGGCACTGCGGTAGCTCGACCGCAGGACTTGACTCTGGGCGGTTATTTTGGCGGTCGCCGCCCTGAACATGGCCGTATTGACTGGTCGCAAACGGCAACGCAAATCCACAATCTCATCCGCGCAGTGGCGCCACCTTATCCTGGCGCTTATACCATGCTGGATAGTAAAGAATTACGTCTGTTGCGTAGCCGTGTGATTAACCAGCAAGCAAACAACAATGCCAAGTCTGTGTTTTTTTGCGATAATAGCGGCTGTTATGTGCATTGTGCAGGTGGTGGGATGCTGCAATTGTTCGCGCTGGAATATGCGGGCAAACCTGTTTCGCCGCATGAATATCTAGCGATATTTGGCACAACCCAGCACACTTTAGATTAGATTCAATAACTTAACCAAGAGACTTTCATGAAAAAAATCCTCATTTTAGGTGTAAACGGTTTTATCGGTCACCATTTGTCCAAACGCATTTTGGCAACAACAGACTGGGAAGTCTATGGCATGGACATGATGAAAGATAAAGTGACCGAATTTATGGATCACCCCCGTTTTCACTTTTTTGAGGGTGACATCACCATCAACAAAGAATGGATAGAGTATCACGTTAAAAAATGCGACGTGATTATCCCATTGGTTGCGATTGCCACACCTTCAACTTACGTCAGTGATCCATTGCGCGTGTTTGAATTAGACTTCGAGGCTAACTTGCCTATCGTGCGTCAATGCGTGAAATACCATAAGCGTTTGCTGTTCCCGTCGACTTCAGAAGTCTACGGTATGTGCCATGATGAGCAATTTGATCCTGAAAACTCGGAACTGGTGTTAGGTCCTATCAACAAGCCGCGTTGGATTTACTCCTGCTCCAAGCAATTGATGGATCGCGTTATCTGGGCGTATGGCATGAAAGGTGAGCTCGATTTCACCCTGTTCCGCCCATTCAACTGGATAGGCCCGGGTTTAGACAGTATTTACACTACCAAAGAGGGTAGCTCACGCGTAATCAGCCAATTCCTCGGTCATATCGTCCGCGGTGAAAACATTAAACTGGTTGATGGCGGCGCGCAAAAACGCGCGTTCACTGACATCAATGATGGTATCAGCGCAATGATGAAAATCATCGATAACAAAGATGGCGTTGCATCAGGTCAAATTTACAACATCGGCAACCCGATCAATAATCACTCCATCCGTGAATTAGCCACGATGATGCTGGAGTTGGCGAAAAAATATCCTGAGTACAGCAGCACAGCCGCGCAAGTTAATATCGTTGAAACCACATCCGATGCGTATTACGGTAAAGGTTACCAGGACGTACAAAACCGTGTGCCTAAAATTGACAATACCATGAAGGATTTGGACTGGAAGCCTGAGTACACCATGGCGCAAGCACTGGAGCACGTATTTGAAGCTTACCGTGACCAGGTTGGTGCTGCTCGTGCGTTGATGGACTAAAAATCGTTTTACAGTACGGGTGAAAATTTATCCGTACTGCTCTCTTCAGCTTCATCATAATCTATGCGCCTAATTGCCCTTAAAATCGACGTCGATACCTACCGTGGCACGCGTGTAGGCGTTCCACAACTAGTCAACATGCTGCTGCAACATCAGGCAGGCGCAACTTTCTTATTTAGTCTCGGGCCAGACCACACAGGGCGTGCTGTACGTCGCGCCTTGCGCCCGGGCTTTATGAAAAAAGTCTCGCGTACTTCAGTGCTGGAGCATTACGGTCTCAAAACCTTACTGTATGGCACGCTGTTGCCCGGACCACATATAGGCCGAAAATGCGCGCCTATTATGCGTGATGTTGCTGCTGCGGGCTTTGAAACAGGCATCCACACCTATGATCATGTCAAATGGCAAGATAATGTAGCCGGGCAAACGCCGGCGTGGACAAAAGCGGAGATGGACAAGGCTTACCAACAATATGTTGCGGTCTTCGGCCATCCACCAAGCACGCATTGCGCGGCAGGCTGGCAGATGAACGACAGCGCTTACTTGCAGGAACAGACATGGGGCATGAAATATTGCTCGGATGCACGCGGCACCCATCCGTTTATCCCCGTTCTCGCTAATGGCGCAACCAGTTGCGTGCAACTGCCGACTACATTGCCTACCCTGGATGAAATCATCGGCACTGATGGCATAGACACGCACAACGTCGCGCAAGCGATTTTGAACATGACTGCCAGCGAGACTGAATATGGTCATGTTTATACCCTGCACGCCGAACTCGAAGGGCAGAAGCTCGCTCCCGTATTTGACGAGCTGCTCAGTGGCTGGAAACAGCAAGGTTACCAGTTAGTCAGCCTTGCTGATTATTACGCTGCACTCGATATCGCTCAACTCCCCAAGCAGCGCGTGATACAGGGTGAAATCCCCGGGCGTTCGGGCACCCTCGCACTGCAGACGTAAATGCGTATTCCCTTACCGTTCGTTATTGCGCTGGCTGCCGTTTATGTGCTGTTCGGCTTAATCGGGCATGATCCGTGGAAGCAGGATGAAACCTATATTTTCGGCATGATCTACCACATGCTGCAAACCGGTGACTGGGTATTGCCGCAAAACGCCGGCGAGCCGTTTCTGGAAAAGCCCCCGTTGTATGATTGGGTTGCGGCGGGTCTGGCATTCATGCTGCAAAAATGGCTGCCGCTACATGACGGCGCACGCCTGGCATCAGGATTATTTACGGCGCTGACCCTGTGGTTCACCGCGCTGGCCAGTCGTCAGTGGTGGGGTGATGGTAACGGGCGTTATGCAGTGTTGGCACTTATCGCCAGCTTCGGGCTGCTGTACGAGAGTCACATCATGATTACCGATGTGCCTATGCTTGCAGGTTTTGCCATTGCCAGCTATGGCTTTGCACTCAGCCTCAGCCGTCCGCGTTGGGCGGGGTGGTGGCTGGGCGTAGGCGCAGGGGTGGGATTCTTGTCTAAAGGATTGCTCGTGCCTGGTGCCATAGGCGTGATAGCGTTGCTATTGCCTGCGCTCTTTAGCAATTGGCGGCGGCGTGAATATTTGCACAGCTTGATCATCGCCAGCGTCGTTGCCCTGCCTTGGCTGCTTATCTGGCCTGTCGCGCTGTATTTACGCTCGCCCGAGCAATTTTATGTGTGGTTCTGGCTCAACAATGTGGGGCGCTTTCTGGGCTTTTCGGTGCCGCAACTTGGCGCAGGCAACACGCGCTGGTTCTGGGCAAAGACGCTGCCCTGGTTTGCTTTCCCCGTGCTGCCGCTTGCGTTAATCAGTCTATGGCAAAAACGCCATATATTGCGCCAGAGTGCTCCGCTGCAATTTGGTTTGATCGGCTTTATCGTTTATCTGGTGGTCATGCAAGTCTCCGCCTCAGCCCGCACCGCGTATGGCTTGCCCATGCTGGTCAGCCTGGCGTTGCTCGCCATCCCCGCGATAACTACCTTGCCTGCACAGCTTAACCGCTACACCGATTATTTCACCCGTTTATTATTCACGCCGCTGGCATTGGTAAGCTGGTACGTTTGGTCGCTGATGGTGTTTGTCGGCCATCCGCCCGCCTGGCGTGCGCTCGCCAAGGGCTTACCGATGGATTACGTCATGCCTGTTCACCCCTATGCCATCAGCATGGCGATACTGGCAACGCTAATCTACTTCGCCAGCTGGTACTGGTTGCCACGTTTGGCCAGTCGCGCAGTCATGAGTTTGGCATTAGGGATTACCTTGTTCTGGGTGCTATTCAGCACGCTGTGGATGCCGTGGGTAGATAACGCCAAGAGTTATCGCAGCGTTTACCTCGAAATGCAACCGCATCTACCTGCCGGGCATGGCTGTATCGCCAGCCAGGGGCTGGGCGAATCAACGCGTCCGATGCTGGAATATTATCTGGGCATACTCACACAACGCCTGGAGCTCAACCCACAAGCGCAGTGTGATATTTTGATAGTTGACGGCAGGCCAGCACAGCCGCCACAACTTTCGTCAGATTGGAAACTGCTCTGGCAAGGCGCCCGGCCAGGTGATAATGACGAAATGTTCTGGCTGTATGCCAAACATGTTAATCGATTAGCGAATTAAGGTTATTCATTTTACTAAGAGTCTGCGTAGTGCCAGTTCTTTGCTAATGGTGGACTAATGTCCGGTTAGAACTAAAGTTCGACGTTAGAAAATAGATAAAGTGTAATTGCCTGGTGTTTCCTCAATGCTTATGAATGGTGCTCTTTTAGGGTAAATCCCAATAGGGCGTATCGCCAAAAGATTCACAAAGCAGATCAATAAATAACCTCACTTTCTGTGACAAATGTCGCCTGCTTGGATAAACCGCCTGGATGTTGACAGAAGGGTGCGTATATTCGGGAAGTAATATTCGTAAGGTTGGGCGTACCCACCCTATCCCACAGATTATGCAACCTACAACGCCCCCAGCTGTTCCTTGCTCAATATAAACACAAACTCATCACTACCGTCGGTTTCCAGCCAGGTGAATGGCAGGTTGGGATAGGCGGCTTCGAGTTCTTCGCGGTTATGGCCTATTTCGGCGATGAGCAGGCCTTTGGGGTAGAGGTGGGTGGCGGCGTGCTGGAGTATGGTGCGGATATGATCTAGGCCGTCTTCGCCACTGGCCAGGGCTAATACGGGTTCCGCTTGGTATTCAGCGGGAAGCTCATCCATGCTGGGGGCGTTGACGTAAGGCGGGTTGGTGATGATGACATCGTATTGCTGACCCTCTAACGCGCTGTATAAATCTGATTGCACCAGGCGAATTTGCTCTTCCAGTCCGTAATCGCTGACGTTGCGTTTTGCGACTTCCAGGGCATCGGCAGAAATATCTGCGGCGTCGATGTCGGCGTTAGGGAATGCCTCTGCCATGAGGATGGCCAGGCAGCCTGAGCCTGTGCATAGATCGAGTGCGCTGGTGACGCAGTCAGCATCAGCTATCCATGGTTGCAGACGTTCGCGGAGCAGGGTAGCGATGAATGAGCGTGGGATCAGCACGCGTTCATCGACGTAAAAACTGTACTCACCCAGCCAGGCTTCGTGCGTGAGGTAGGCGGCAGGGGTGCGCTTGTTGACGCGCTGGTCAAACACGTTGAGCACATCTTCACGTTCAACTTCGGTGAGGCACGCATCTAAAAATGGCTCAAGCTGGTCTATCGGCAAGTGCAGGGTGTGCAATATCAGATAGGCTGCTTCGTCTAACGCGTTGGTGGTGCCGTGGCCAAAATGCAGGCCAGCTTCATTCATGCGACTGATGCCAAAACGCAGCCAGTCGCGCACGGTGATGAGGGCGTCGGTATCGAGGAAATAGTTAGTTTTCATTTGGCGAGTATGTGTTCCAGTGTGATTTGGTAAATGGCGCGCAGCGGGTCTAAATCGGCGACAGCGACGTGTTCGTTGAGCTTGTGGATGCTGGCGTTAATCGGGCCAAATTCGACCACTTGTTCAGCGATATCAGCGATAAAGCGGCCATCGGATGTGCCGCCTGTGGTGGAGAGCTCGGTATCCAGACCTGTCACGGTTTTAATCGCGGCGCTGATGGCGGCTACCAGGCTACCGCGTGGCGTGAGGTAGGGTTTGCCTGAGTTTTCCCAGTCCAGGTCATATTCCAGACCGTGTTTGTCGAGTATGGCATGAACGCGGGATTTCAGATCTTCCTTGGTACTGGCGGTGGAATGGCGGAAGTTGAATTTGATTTCTACCGTGCCTGGCACAACGTTGGTTGCGCCAGTGCCGCCGTGGATATTGGAGATTTGCCAGCTGGTTGGCGGGAAGTATTCATTGCCTTCGTCCCATACGGTTGCGGCAAGCTCGGCGATGGCGGGTGCCGCCTGGTGGATGGGGTTGCGTATCAAATGCGGGTAGGCGATATGACCCTGGATGCCTTTGACCGTGAGCTTGCCAGACAGTGAGCCGCGTCTGCCGTTCTTGATGGTGTCGCCGAGCGCTGCTACACAAGTCGGTTCACCGACGATACAGCAGTCTATTTTTTCACCGCGCGCAGCGAGGGCTTCAACGACTTTGACCGTGCCGTCGGTGGCAACGCCTTCTTCATCGGAGGTGATGAGCAGGGCGATGGAGCCTTTGTGGTCAGGATGCTGGGCAACAAAGCCTTCGATAGAGGTGACAAAGGCTGCCAGTGAGGCTTTCATGTCCGCCGCGCCGCGTCCGTACAATTGCCCGTCGCGGATAGTGGGCGTAAAGGGGTCTGACACCCATTTATCGACTGGGCCAGTGGGTACTACGTCGGTATGACCAGCGAAGCACAGCAAGGGAGCAGTTGTGCCACGCCGTGCCCATAGATTGGTCACGCCATTGGAATTGATGTATTCAAATTTAAAGCCGAGCGGGGCGAGGCGGTCTTGCATCAGGGTTTGGCACCCCGCGTCGTCAGGTGTGCTGGATTGTCGAATGATGAGATCTTGAGTAAGTTTGAGTGTGTCGTTCATGTTGGTTATTTAGCTAATTGAGAATATTCGGTTTCGTTAAATCCTACCAGCAGGGTAGTGCCCGACATTAATACCGGGCGTTTAATACTGCTGGTTTTGTCGCGCATTAAGGCGATTGCGCTGGCGGCATCGGTAATGCCAGCTTTGGTTGCGTCATCCATCTGGCGCCAGGTCGTACCTTGCCGATTTAGCAGCTTTTCCCAGCCAACCTGTTGTGCCCATGCGCTGAGTTGTTCGATGCTGGCACCGGTCTTTTTGAAATCATGAAACTGATAAGGGATTTGATGTTGTTCCAGCCAGACGCGAGCTTTTTTTACCGTGCTACAGTTAGGAATGCCATAGAGTTGAATTATTTGGTTTTGCGATGTGGACATGGATTTTTATTGCAATCTACGTATAAATGAAGGGAGTGCTCGTGGATGGTAAACCCACGCTCTGCAGCGATGTTTTTCTGGCGGCGTTCGATTTCTTCGTCGAAAAACTCTTCAACCAGACCACATTGTAAACAAACCAGATGGTCGTGATGCTGATCGGTGTTGAGTTCATATACTGCCTTGTCGCTGTCGAAATGATGACGCAGTAATAAGCCAGCTTGTTCAAACTGGGTGAGTACACGATAAACTGTGGCCAGCCCGATGTCGATTTCTTCAGCAATAAGCATGCGATAAATATCTTCGGCAGTAAGGTGACGTTTTGCGCTGTTTTCAAATAATTCGAGTACTTTCAGGCGTGGCAATGTTGCTTTCAGGCCTATATTTTTTAAATCCGAGGGTGCGCTCATAGGGGGCGTGTTGCTGGTAAATGATAGCCACTATCATAAAGGCTTTATCTGATTTTGCAAACACTCGTTAAGGGGTTGGCGCTTAATCGCCTGCAGGCGATGGGCTGAAATAGCCAATTTCAGCCTGCGTTCAAATTATAAAACTACCTGAGTACCCATTTCGACTACGCAGTTTGGTGGAATGTTGAAAAACGTCACTGCGCTGCTGGCATTGCGATACATGGTTACAAATAGTTTTTCCCGCCACAGTGGCATGGCAGTACCGGTTTTTGGTATCAGCGTCTCACGTCCGAGGAAGTAGGAGGTTTCCATCGGATCCAGTGTGAGTCCAAATTGATGGGTCATGGCAATCGCCTTGGGGATATCCGGTTCATCCTTGAAACCAAATTTGATGATGACACGATAAAAATTATTCGCTAATGCCTGAAACGCCAGCCGTTCTTCATTTGCGACATAGGGAATGTCGAGCATGTTGACGGACAAAATGACGACGTGTTCATGCAGCACCTTGTTGTGCTTTAAATTGTGTAACAGTGCGTGTGGCACGTCGTTGGGGTTGGCGGTCAGGAATATGGCGCTACCTGTTACTCGAGTAATGGAATCTGGTTGTATGGCTGCTATGAATGGAATCAGCGTCAATGCATTTTGCTGCATGCGGTCACGCAGCAATTGGCGTCCGCGTTTCCAAGTGGTCATCAACAAGAATATGCCGAAGGCAAATGCCAGCGGAAACCAGCCGCCTTCTTCTATTTTGATGATATTGGCACTGAAAAAGGCCAGGTCTATGGAGAGCAGGGTGGCAATCAACAGTCCACCTTTGATCCATCCCCATCCCCATATTTTACGTACGACAATAAAGGCAAGGATGGAGGTAATGGCCATAGTCCCAGTGACAGCGATGCCATAGGCCGAGCCGAGATTGCTGGAACTGCGGAAGCCGATGACCAGCGCGACGACGGCAATGAACAATGCCCAGTTGATGCCAGGCAGGTAAATCTGTCCATATTCATGTTCTGACGTCTGCTGCGTGTTCATGCGCGGCACATAACCCAGTTGCATGGCTTGGCGGGTGATGGAAAATGCACCTGAAATAACGGCTTGCGATGCAATGACAGTTGCCACAGTTGCCAGCATGATGAGTGGATAGAGCGCCCAGTTCGGGGCGAGCAGGTAGAATGGGTTGGCTATGGCTTTGGGGGTGTGTATCAATAACGCACCTTGACCAAAATAATTAAGCAGCAAAGCCGGGAGCACGAGGACAAACCATGCAAGTTGCACTGGACGTCTGCCAAAGTGACCCATGTCAGCATATAGGGTTTCTGCCCCAGTTACTGCCAGTACTACGCCACCAAGCGCAAGAAAGCCTATCCACGGCGCATCGGTGAGGAAACGTATGCCATGTACAGGGTTAAGCGCGTTCATGACTGAGGGTTCGTGGATGATGTTGATAATCCCCAACAGAGCGAGGGTGCTAAACCATAGCAGCATAACAGGGCCAAATATCGCCCCTACGCTGGCAGTGCCTTTACGCTGAAACATGAATAGTCCAAATAACACGGCAATAGTGATGGGGATGATATAGCTGTGTAGTGCAGGACTGGCAACTTGCAGCCCTTCTACAGCAGAAAGCACTGAGATGGCGGGGGTAATGACACCATCCCCGTAAAACAGCGCTGCGCCAAATATGCCCAGTAGCATGATCGTAGTGCGTTGCTTACTATTCTGGTCGAGATGCTGCAATGCCAGCGCCAGTAGCGCCATGATGCCGCCTTCGCCACGGTTATCTGCGCGCATGATGAATACCACATATTTAAATGAGACGACGATCATCAGGGACCAAAAAATCAATGACAGGATACCCAGAATATTTTCCGGATTCAGTGGCACGGGTGCCAGGCCACCTGTGAAAATAGTACTTAATGTATAAAGCGGACTGGTGCCGATATCCCCATAGACGACACCCAGAGCGGCGAGCGCGAGTGGCGTGATTTTCTTTGGCTGATTCATATTTCCCATCATGAGCTTCCTCTGTGTTGATGATAATTTAGAGCTGAAAACGGTAACCTACGCCCGTTTCCGTTAAAAAGTGTTGAGGCTGGGTTGGGTTGTCTTCCAGTTTCTGGCGTAAATGACTGATATAAATGCGCAGGTAATGATTGCTTTCGACGAAGGCAGGTCCCCAGACTTCGCGCAGCACGTGGCGGTGGGTAAGGACTTTGCTGGTATTGGTGACTAACAGGGTGAGCAGTCGGTATTCAATTTGGGTAAGGTGTACAGGCACATTATTGTGAGTGACGATGCGTTTGGCCAGGTCAATTTGATTATTGCCAAACTGAATGATGCTGGTGTTTTCTGTGGCCGAGTTACGCCGCCGCAACAGCACGCGCACTCTCGCCAGCAGTTCGCCGACACCGAAGGGCTTGGTCAGGTAATCGTCTGCGCCTGCATCCAGGGCGCCGATTTTATCGTTTTCCGAGGAGCGGGCGGATAATACCAGTACGGGTACTGTAGACCAGCTGCGGAAGTCGTGGATGAAATCAACACCGTCGAGATCAGGCAGGCCCAGATCAAGTATGATCAAGTCGGGTTTGCGGGTACCTGCTTCTACCAAGCCTTGTTTGCCTGTTTCTGCTTCATATACCTGACAACCTTCCGCTTCCAGTGCGGTGCGGACAAAGCGGCGGATTTGTTTTTCATCTTCTACCACGACGACATGAGGTTCATCTATCGTCATTTTGCATCTGCTCCCTCAAGATAGTCGTTCTCCTCTTCGATAGTTGGCGGGTTGCCTCTGGGGAGTGTGAAGCTAACAATAGCGCCGCCTGCAGGCTGGTTGGAGATTGAGATGCTGCCATGATGCGCCTGAATGATGGCCTGGCAAATGGCGAGACCTAATCCTACGCCCGGGATTGAGGATTCATGTGTGCCTCGGGTAAACATCTCGAGTGGTTCATGTTGCTGATCCAGCTGGAATCCCGGCCCCTGATCGGTTATGAAGATTTCAACATAGTCAGTTTTTGCTGCAGCATTGATTGTAATGGCGGTATTCGCAGGCGCATATTTAGCGGCGTTTTCCAGAAGGTTGCAGAACACGCGTTCCAGCAGGACAGCATCATATTCTAGTAACGGCAGATTTTTTTCCAGATTAATCTGCAGGGTATGCTGCTGTAAACTGTGTTCGAGTAATTTGATGCTGGATCCTATGACTTCTTCCAGCAATTGCCATTCCTTGCGTAAGGTGACACGGCCTGCATGCAGGCGTGCCATATCCAGCAAATTTTCCAGTAGATTGTTCAAACGCAGCGCCTGTTCGTGTATGGCTACGGCCGATTCTATGGTTGCAGCAGGAAGCGTGGGGCTGGTGAGCGGGATGGATTCAGCGAGCCCTGCCAGTGCAGTCAGTGGCGTACGCAGGTCGTGTGACAGTGCTGAGAGTATTGAGCTGCGGAGCCGTTCTGAGGCCATTTCCAGTTGGGTGTTGTGCGCTATGGCGACATAGTGCAGGCGCTCTATGACGATGGCTACCAGCGACGCTAAGGTGGCCAGCAGTGCATGGTGTTCATGTAATGTACTCAGTGTCTGTGTGGGGATGAAAACTATCACTCCACGAATTTTCATTGGTGCTTGCAGCGGGAAATATCCAGCGCCATAGCCATTGCCCGACAATATGCTGTCTTCAATAACTTGACCTTGTTCATAAGCAATCAAGGCAAAACGGCTGTCAATTTTCGGATGCAGGTCACTGGCGAGCGCCGGTTGCAATTGCTCTGTGTCATCCGCTAGTAAGAGGACGACGTCAAGATTGAAACCGGTTAGCAGGAACCTCTGCAAGACTTCCGCAACTTGTTCGGTGTTGATGGTGCCAGCCAGTGTGGTTGCCATTTCATACAGATCACGCGTTTGTTGTTCTTTAATTTTACTGAGTTGCGCTTGCCGACGTAATCCAGTGGTCAATTGTCCAGTGACAAGCGCGACGGCGAGCATGACTGCAAATGTCACCAGATATTGCGCATCATTGACTGCGAAAGTGAAGCGAGGGGGTACAAAGAAAAAGTCGAACAGCGCAACGCTGAGAAATGCTGCCAGGATAGCGGGGCCGCGGCTAAAGCGTGCCGCTATCAGTAATACGGTCAATAAAAACAGCATGACAATATTCACCAAATCCAGATATTGGCTGAGGGGTGTTGCTATGCTGGTGGTGATGGCGCACCCGATTATGGTCCACCAGTAGCCTGCCTGTGGATTGCCGCTATCTATGAGGCGGGTGCTTAAGTTCGATTTTGGTACATCCATGCTCATTGCCATCATCCCTACGCTAGGTTGAGTGTGCTGCTATGCCTATACATTTACGCGAATTGTGAGCGCAAACATATAAAAATAGTGTAAAGATTTTTGCAGCTATGGGATTCGTAGCGGCAGGATGAGCTATGACTGATGCAACGCGTTTATATTTCTCAAAATTGTGGCGTGCGGATGCAGGGACGTGTTGCTGGTAAATGATTTGAGCTATCATAGAGGCTTTATATGACTTTGCAAATGCCCGTTATGCGCGTACTCATTACTTTTAGTTTAATTGCAGCCAGTTTGACAGGATGTAGTTACCTGCCGTCCATGCCTAAGATCAATGCACAGACTTTTTCACCTTACAAAATTGATATTCAACAGGGTAATTATGTTGATGAAGCGATGGTTGATAAGTTGAAGCTGGGTATGACCCATGCTCAAGTCAAATTCATTATGGGTACGCCTTTGGTGGCCGACGTGTTCCATGCGAATCGCTGGGATTATATTTATACCTACCGCAAAGATGGGAAAATCACTGAACAGCGTCATGTCGTATTGAATTTTAAAGAAGATGCGCTGGATAGTATTGAAAAACACATGGGCGAAACTAAAACAGATAAAACTGTTGAGGGCGTAAAGCCAGTGGATGCTGCGGTTCAGCCAGTGAAACCAGACGAGAAAAAAGATGTACCTGCGACAGCGGGAGCGAAGTAATGGTTAATCCATTAAAAATCGTTATCGCAGGCAGCGCTGGGCGTATGGGTCAGGTCTTGATTGAGGCGGTAAATAGCGCGCCTGATTGCGTGTTGTATGGCGCGCTGGAGCGTGTCGGCAGCCCCAACGTCGGTCGTCCTGCGGTGTTGATGGATGGCGTGTTAGTCTCCGATGATATGGCCGCAACGCTGCGTGGTGCGGATGCATTGATAGATTTTACCCGGCCTGAAGGTACATTGGCTCATCTGGCGCTGTGCCGTGAGCTGGGTGTCAATATCGTCATTGGCACGACAGGTTTTAGTGCTGAACAAAAGCAGCAAATCACTGATGCGGGTAAAGATATCGGCGTGGTGTTTGCGCCGAATATGAGCGTGGGTGTAAATCTTACGTTCAAGTTGTTGGAAATTGCCGCCAAGGTGTTGAATGAAGGTTACGATATTGAAGTAGTTGAAGCGCATCATCGCTATAAAGTGGATGCGCCATCTGGTACTGCGTTGCGCATGGGCGAAGTTGTGGCGGAAGCGCTGGGGCGTGACTTGAGCGAGTGCGCAGTGTACGGGCGCGAGGGTGTGACCGGCGAGCGTGATCCATCTACTATTGGCTTTGCGACGGTGCGTGGTGGTGATATTGTGGGTGACCATACCGTGATGTTTGCGGGCATCGGTGAGCGCGTTGAGATTACGCACAAGGCTTCCAGTCGGATGACATTTGCTCAGGGCGCGCTGCGCGCCGCGCGTTATTTATCAACAAGTGGGGCGGGTGCGTTTGATATGCAGGACGTGTTGGGACTACGGAGTTAAGCGGTAACAATTTGTAACTTTTTAATCCGTTTTTGAAATATTTTGTTCGTATTACCACTACATAATATGTCCGTCAGCCCGACAATCTATTAATTATTCAGATTAGGAGTCAGCAATGAAGAAATCCAGTTTAGTCATATTGATGTTGGCAGCAATGAGCGCTTCAGTCAGTTTTGCTGAAGAATTAAATACTAATGTGGACAATGCGCAAGCGCGTGCCCAGGCTTTCCAAAATTTGACGCCCGAGCAACAGCAAGCGGCTATCAATACTGCAAAACAGCAAGGTCAAGCAACAGCACAACAAAAACAGGAGAACTGGAACAGCATGACGCCTGAGCAACAACAAGCACAGAAACAAACCATGCAATCGAATATGCAAGCCAAGATGCAGGGCATGAAAGGTCAGATGCAAGGCGGCCAGATGCAAGGTGGTATGATGCAAAAAATGCGTAGCCGTATGGGTCAGTAAATCGGCCATCGAAACAATAAAAGCCCCAAGGATGACGACTTGGGGCTTTTTGCATTTTAACGCATGGATTTGGCTGCGTTGACCATGTTATTTAAAGCTGCCATGGTTTCAGGCCAGCCACGGGTTTTCAGCCCGCAATCAGGATTGACCCACAGATGTTCAGCAGGTATGACTCTCGCAGCCTTGGTCAGCAAGTGCACCATTTCCTCGACAGATGGCACGCGTGGGCTGTGGATGTCGTACACGCCAGGGCCGATTTCATTGGGATAATTGAAGTCACCAAAGCCGCGCAGCAATTCCATATCAGAACGTGAGGTTTCTATCGTAATCACGTCGGCATCGAGCGCGGCAATGGCTGGCAGGATGTCGTTGAATTCCGAATAGCACATGTGGGTATGGATTTGTGTGCTGTTTGCCACCGCTGACGCGCTGATACGGAATGCACGCCCCGCCCAGTTTAGATACTTGTTCCAGTCACCACGGCGCAATGGCAGTCCTTCACGGATGGCAGGTTCGTCGATCTGGATGATGCCTATGCCCGCCTGTTCCAAATCTACTACCTCATCACGGATAGCCAGGGCGATTTGCAATGCGGTGTCGCTGCGTGGCTGATCGTCGCGTACGAATGACCATTGTAAAATCGTGATGGGGCCTGTCAGCATGCCTTTCATAGGCAGGGTGGTGAGGCTTTGTGCGTACGTCGTCCACTCGACCGTCATGGCGTGTGGGCGTGATACGTCGCCATAAATAATCGGTGGCTTGACGCAACGTGATCCATAACTTTGCACCCAGCCATTTTGACTGAAAGCGAAGCCTGCGAGTTGTTCGCCAAAATATTCCACCATGTCGTTGCGTTCGGCTTCGCCATGAACCAGCACATCCAGGCCCAAATTGACTTGCTGCTCAACTGCATAGCTGATTTCATGCTGCATCGCCAGCATATAGCCGGCTGCACTCAGCTCACCACGTTTGTAAGCCGCACGCGCAGCACGGATCGCACGGGTTTGTGGGAATGAGCCTATGGTTGTGGTGGGAAACGCGGGCAGATTGAAACGACGGCGTTGCTCAGCCTGACGTAGTTTGAATGGGGCATGACGTTGGTCTGCGTGGTCAGGCAGGCTGGCAATGCGCTCGGCAACAGCCGGAATATGTATGCGGGGGCTGGTGCGGCGGCTGGCAGCGGCTTGGCGCGATGCATCAAAAGCGGATTGCGCAGTATCGACACCCAGCGTAAGCGCGGTTTTGATGGCGTTAAGTTCGTCCAGTTTTTGCGCGGCATAGGCTAGCCAACTGCGTAACTCGTTATCCATGTCGGTTTCTAAATCCAAATCTACCGGCACATGTTGTAATGAGCAAGAAGGCGCTATCCATACTGGCGCGTTACGCTTTTCTTGCGCACTGACGGCGATTGCTAACACGCTGTCCAAATCAGCACGCCAGATGTTGCGCCCGTCAATCAGGCCTAGCGAGAGCACTTTGTAATGTGGTAAACGGTCGATAACACTGGTGAGTTGTTGCGGTGCGCGGACTGCATCGATATGCAGGCCTGCGGCGGGCAGGCTGCAAGCCAGCACCAAATTGTCGTCTAATGCGCCGAAATAGGTTGCCAGCAGTAGTTTGATAGCGGCAGCGTTAAGTTGATTATAGGTCGGTTCAAATGCGGCTTTCCATGCTGCGGGGAGATCCAGGCACAGAATCGGCTCGTCAATTTGCACCCATTCCACGCCCAGTTGTTTCAGCTTGCCCAAAATTTCGCCGTACACGCTGCATAGTTGCGGCAGCAAACTGAGACGGTCGAAATGTTCGGTTTTTTCCTTACCTAGATAGAGGAAGGTAATCGGGCCGATTAAGCTGACTTTAGGCGTGTGTCCCAATGCTTGTGCTTCGCGCACCTCGTCAAATAAACGCGTCGAGTTTAATTTGAATTGGGTGTCGGGGGTAAATTCAGGCACCAGGTAGTGGTAGTTGGTATCGAACCATTTGGTCATTTCCAGTGCCCAACTGCCATGCTCGTCGTGGTCAGGTGTGCTACAGCAGCTGGCAGGCGCTTCGTTTGCCACGCCACGAGCGAGGGTGAAATGGCGGTCGAGTTCGGATTCTGCACCGGTGAAATTGAAACGGCCTGGTTCGCAGCCTAACAATTGGATGTGGTTGAGCATTTGGTCGTAGTAGGCAAAGTCACCGACCGTAACAAAATCCAGACCTGCGTCGCGTTGCAATTGCCAATGGCGAGTGCGCAATTCACAGGCAACGGTTTCAAGTACGGGCGCGTCGATTTCACCACGCCAGAATTTTTCCAGTGCAAACTTCAATTCGCGGTGTTTGCCGATACGGGGAAAGCCTAAAGTGTGGGTAGTGGTCATGTCATTACTCGTTGATTGAAGATGACGTGCATTTTGCGCTGACATGCTTTATGATACAAACGACTTAATTTTGTAAATGCGATGAATTAAATTCATATATGCTATCACTCAAACATTTACGTTTAATCGAAGTACTGAATGAAACCGGCAGTCTTACGCGCGCGGCGACGCGCTTGTTTCTCACTCAGTCGGCACTGTCACATCAGTTGGTCGCGCTGGAGGCGCACTATGCGGTGCAGCTGTTTGTGCGTGCCCGACCGTTACGGCTGACACCTGCGGGTGAGTATTTGCTCGGTCTGGCGCGTGAAATTTTGCCGCGTATTGAGACTGCTAAGCGAGATTTGGCGCGGCTGGCTGAGGATAATCAGCCAGCAAAATTGCGCATCGCCGTCGAATGCCACACTTGTTACGACTGGCTGATGCCCGCCATGGATGCCTATCGTACGCACTGGCCTGAGGTGGAAATGGACTTGGTTGGTGGCTTTCACATTGATCCGATAGCGTTATTGGCTGAAGATAAAGCTGATTTGGTGATCCTGTCTGAAGTCCATGATCAAAAAGATATCGTGTTTAATCCGCTGTTTAGATACGAGATGCTGGCGCTGATGGCCGCGGGGCATCCATTGGCGGACAAGGCCTATCTTACAGCCAAGGATTTTAGTCACGATACGTTGATCACTTATCCTGCACCCGACAGGCTGCTGGATCTGGTACGGCGTGTGCTCAAGCCGTCAGCTGTCAACCCCGAGCGCCGCTACGCTGAGTTGACTATCGCCATAGTCCAGCTGGTTGCCAGTCGCAAGGGATTGGCTGCTTTGCCCGCTTGGGCAGTACAATCCTATTTAGAGCGCGGCTATGTCGTCGCTCGCCCGATTACCAAGCGCGGATTATGGAGCGGGTTATACACAGCGGCACGGGCAGACGATGCGCAACGTGCATTTCATAAGGATTTTGTTGCAACCTTGCAAGAGCAGGCATTCATGACCCTGCCAGGCATAGAACCTTTAGTGGAGACTGAACATGACTAAATCTGACGAGTTGGATGTGATACATCATGCTGCCATTCCGGTGACCGATGTTGCTGCCAGTGTGATCTGGTATCAGCAACACTTTCGTTGTGCTGTGGCTTATCAGGACGCGACTTGGGCGCTGCTTAAGTTTGCCAATGTGAGCATGGCACTGGTGACGCCTGGACAGCATCCGCCGCATTTAGGCGTGCTGCATGAACATGCCGAACAATATGGCGAACTGACTACGCACAGAGACGGTACGCGTTCGATTTACGTGCCGGATCCTGATGGTAATCAGATTGAAATTATGGATGTGCAGAGCGTAAAACGTTAATGAATGTCACAGCATTACAACAAAAACTGACTGAATTCGCCAACGAGCGAGATTGGCAGGCATTTCATACGCCCAAAAATCTCGCCATGGCATTAGCCGGAGAGGCGGGTGAGTTACTGGCTGAATTTCAGTGGTTAAGTGCAGAACAATCAGGCGCGTTAAGTGCACAGCAGTTGGTGGCTGTTAAACATGAAATGGCCGATGTGTTGCTGTATTTGTTGCGATTGGCAGATAAATTAAATGTGAATCTAGAGCAGGCTGCTTACGAAAAAATAGCACTGAACGCAGAAAAATACCCGATAGCCTTGGCCAGGGGAAATGCGCTTAAATATAATCAACTGGGGGAATAAGTGGTGGGTGCTGAGGGGTTCGAACCCCCGACAATCGCCTTGTAAGGGCGGTGCTCTACCAACTGAGCTAAGCACCCATGCATTGTATTGCTTGGGTCGTTGCTGATTTGTTACAGTGCAACGAGGCCGTAATTTAACCACAGCCATGGGTTTAAGTCAACTTATTCTGTTATAGGGTAATGAATCACGCTTTGAATCATTCGCTGATTCTGTTGAAAATAGTGTGATTCGATGATTTATTGCCAGTCGCCACCTAGCGCAGCTGCCAATTTGACACTAGCGGCCATGCGTCGATTCGCTATATTGAGCGCTGAATTCTGCGCGCTAAGTAAAGTTGTTTGTACCGTCGCCACATTGGTATAACTCACCATCCCCGCCTTATATTGATTCAGCACCAGAGTGACAGCTAGCTGGGCTGATTGTATTGTTTCGTTTCGTCTTGAACCCGAGCTTCAGATTCCAGAATGCGCAACGCTGCCAGATTGTCTTCTACCTCCTGAAAGCTGGTCAGCACAGTTTGCTTATAGGCAGCCACGCTGGCGTCATAGCTGGCAATGGCCTGCGCGGTTTGGGATTTGCGTAAGCCACCATCGAATAAGTTGAGTGCCAATGCTGGACCGATAGACCAGATGCGACTGGGTGCGGAGATCAGATCAGCCAGAGTGCTGCTTTGGTATCCACCTGAACCACTCAGTGACAAGGTCGGAAAATAAGCGGATTTGGCGATGCCGATTTGCGCATTGGCTGCTGCCATACGCCGCTCGGCGACGCTGATGTCGGGACGACGTTCCAGTAATGCGGACGGCAGAGTTGTGGGGATGGCTGGCACAATGGCTGTGTATGGCACAGGTGCAATTGAAAAAGTTGAAGCGGGCTGACCGATTAGTAGCGCTATGGCATGCTCGGTTTGTGCACGCAATACGCCTAAATCGATTAACTGGGCTTGAGCTGAGTGTAGTTGAGTTTGCGCCTGGATCAAATTAGCCTTGGCGACCACGCCTACTGCATACTGGTTTTGTGTCAATTGTAATGAACGCTGATATGCGGTGACGGTATCGGTTAGCAAATCCTTTTGTGCATCGAGTATGCGTAATTGCCAGTAGTCCTGTGCCAGTGCCGCCTGTGCACTCAGTCTGGCTGCACGGATATCAGCGGCGCTGGCCTGTGCGCCTATGGTCGGAAAGTAAGCCGCGCGCGCTGACTGTATGAGCGCAGTTGCCTGACGATATTGCGCTTCCGCTTGCGCCAGATTCTGATTGGAAATATCAATTTGCGTGATCAGCTGGTTCAGCAGCGGGTCGTTGTAGACAGCCCACCAGTGCTGACCTGATTCAATATCTCGTGGTTCAGCGATTTTCCAGTCCTTGGATTCCTTGTAGGCAGCAGGCATATCCAGCGTTGGACGTACATAATCCGGACCGACAGCACACCCCCCCAACAAGGTCGTAAATATTAACAGGCTGACAGGCTTGATAGTCATATGGCTTCCAATGAATGTGTGGCTGGTTCGCCAGGGCGGAATTTTGTTCTCCACCAGATACTGAAACGATCCAGATACAGGTAAACGACAGGGGTAGTATAGAGCGTCAACAACTGGCTCATAATGAGTCCGCCGACGATGGATATACCGAGTGGCGTGCGTAATTCGGCGCCATAGCCGCTGCCAAATGCGAGCGGCAGCGCACCCAGCAGCGCGGCCATGGTAGTCATCATGATCGGGCGGAAGCGCAGGCTACAGGCGGCGAAAATCGCATCGCGTGGGGACATGCCCTGGTCGCGTTCAGCGGAGATAGCGAAGTCTATCATCAGGATGGCGTTCTTTTTGACGATACCGATGAGCAATATCACACCTATCATCGCCATCAGACTGAAGTCGATTTTCATCAGCATCAATGCCAGTAACGCACCTACACCTGCCGATGGTAGCGTGGACAGGATGGTAATCGGATGAATATAGCTTTCGTACAGTATCCCCAGCACAATGTAAATTGCGAGTAAGGCGGTTAACATCAGCACTGGCATAGTAGCGAGTGAAGACTGGAAAGCGTTGGCCGTACCTGCAAAAGTGCCATGCACGGTGGTGGGAACACCCAGTTTGCTTATTCCATTATTAATTGCGGTGGTTGCCTGTGATAGCGATTTGCCGGGCGCCAGGTTGAAGGAAGTGGTTGCAGCGACAAACAGGCCTTGATGACTGACCGACAGCGCTGTATTGGTTGCGCTGAAATGGGCAAATGCCGATAGCGGTTCCTGGTGCCGTTTGCTCGGCCATTTCCAGTGTTGCCGGCGGCTTATCAATTTCACCTTCCAGCGCGAAGATGAAATTATCTGGTGCCTAGTGTTGAAATTGCTGGTGACACCAGTCCTCGCTAACCCCTGATAATCTGCGATGGGGGGCGAGATGTTGCTGCAAGGTTATCAGTATGGTTTCCTGTTTCTGGCATGCTTGCTGTTGATATAGCTGCATTAAAGAAACTATAGGGCAGAATTTATAGTATAGAATCTGGTAATAATTATTATTACAGTTGAGGCGCCAATGCGACACACACTCCTCATCCACAAACATCTATTTGCTGCCATGTTGGTCATCCTTTTTGGCACCGGCTCAGCTTCTTATGCCACGGCTGATGAGGAACACAGCCATCACATGCAAGATGGCGATCTGTTGCTATTCCCGGCCATACTTGGCACTCACCTCAGCAAAGCCGTCAGCGGGCAGGCTCAGGATAAACTACAACCGGAACTCGATATTTTCTATAGTATCGATCATGAACGTCTGCGCTTTCTGGCCGAGTTCCTGCTGCGTGATGACGAACAGGAAATGGAACGGCTGCAACTTGGCTGGCTGCTTCATCCCACGGCTTCGGTGTGGTTTGGACGCTTCCACAGCCCACTGGGGTTCTGGAACAGCCAGCATCATCACGGCGCCTATATGCAAACCACCATCAGTCGTCCAAGCATACTCGCTTTCGAGGATGAGAGCGGCGTACTGCCGATCCACATTTTGGGCGCATTGGCGGAAGGGTTCGTCAAAGCCGATGTTGGTAGCTACAACTATGCTTTTGGTATCGGACGAGGTCCGATGCTGGAGGAAACGCTGAAACCGGTGAATATCCTCAACCCGCACAGCGATGGGAAGCTGACGCTCAGTGGCCGCTTAAGCTATCGCACACAGGACGACGCAAGCGAGTTCGGAGCCTATGTCGGCCATTCCCGCATTCCCTTACGCGGTATCAGCGGTCTGGATGAGGCCAGCCAGTTGGCGGTTGGCGCTTTCTACTTTCTTGAGACTGAGCGTATACGATTCCTTGCTGAACTGTTTCACGTGGAAAATAGTCTCGAAGGGCCGGGAACTTCCAGCCGGACGGCGTTTTTGGCCGCCTACTTGCAACCAGAGTATAAGATATCTGAGGCTTGGACGGTTTTTGGCCGTATCGAAGCGACCCGCAATAACCGCAACGATCCCTACCTGAATCTTTATCCCGAGTTCATCGCTTCCCGCACGATCGTCGGTTCACGGTTTGACGTGGCTCGAAACCAGGCACTGAAATTCGAGGCTTCCCGCAATGAAAGACAAGACAGCGTTCAATTCAACCAGATCAGTCTGCAGTGGAGCATGGTCTACCCATGAAGCGCCTGTTACCGATCGTTTTTATCGGCCTGACGTGGGCAGGCGTTTTGTACGCCCATGCGGCGGAGCTTCGGCTGGTTCTGGTGACGAGCGCCCAATCCTCCATTCCTCAGTTGACACCCGATCAAGCTCGCAAGTTGTATCTGGGCATGCCCATGGTCGTCGATGGCAAGCTGATCCATCCGCTGCGCAACAATAGCGACGCGACGGTGCAGGAGATGTTCATGCAGAAGATCATGTTCATGTCTACTCAGGCATACGAGCGCCAGATTCTTGGTCGCGTGTTCCGTACTGGCGGAAACCGTCCGCCGGTTTATACCGAAATGCCCGAGTTGCTCAAGGCACTGGAAAGCGACCGCAATGCTGTGACGTATTTGCCGCGCGATACCGCGACGTCAACAGTTGGCGTCAGGATCATTCTGGAGCCATGAACACGGTATATACGATCCGACAGTTTGCAAGCAGCTACTCCGGACGAATGCTCATGGGGACGCTGTTTATCCATGCGCTGCTCATCCCCATTCTGTTCGTGGGCATTCTGTACCTGGCGGAAAAAGACTATCAGGCGCAGTTCGTCAATCACGCCCGGGCGCAATCCTACCTGCTTGCCACGCTCATGAGCCAGACCACGGACTCGTCCGCCATCTCCCGTATCGCCGACGATCTGGTCCTGAGCGGGCAGGTGGCCTATGCAGATTACGTTTCTGCTCCAGGAAAAATTTATCATTCGGCTTATAACCAGCCGGGGAAATTCAAAGAAGACTTCTTTTTCGGCGGCCACGACGACCATATTTACTTCATCAACATCCCGTCCCACCACGCCAAAGGCGGCATGCTACATGTCGGTTTCGATGAAATTCCGACGGAAGAACACATCAGAACTTCTTACATGCTGGGAATTGGTCTGGCGCTCGGCTATATCGTTTTGACGGCGCTGTTCATCGGCTTTTTCGGTCACCGGATGACCAAGTCTATCCGCCAGCTGAGGGATGTCAGCCGCAAGATCGCGAGTGGCCAGACCGGCGAGCGGATATCCGTGGACAGTGGTGTCACGGAAATTTTCAGTCTGGCCAAAGACCTTGAGGCCATGCGCCAGGAACTGGTCCATCGCGGCGATGAAATCGCCTTGCGCGAGGCACGCCAGAGAGCGGTACTCGAAACGGCAGCCGAAGGCATCATTATCGTCGACCCGCGGGGCCGGATAGAAAGTTTCAACAAGGCCGCAGAACTGATTTTCAGTCATTCGGCTGACGAAGTGATCCAAAAACCCTTCACCAGCCTTCTGACGCCGGAAGACGCAGGAAAATTTCTCTCCCTGTCAGGGGAACCGCTTATCGGTGTTGGTACCGAACTTTGCGGCTTGCGGAAGTGCGGCGAGTTATTTCATCTCACCCTTTCAGTAAGCGAGGCGAATGCGGTCGGCTCGCGCTGCTTCACCATCCTGCTACAGGACAACAGCGAAAGGCACGCCTTTGAGGCCAAGCTTACCCACTTGGCGACACATGATGCGCTGACCGGCCTCCCCAACCGCGTACTTTTTAATGACCGGTTGGCGCAAGAGCTGGCGCATGCGTCGCGGGACGATCATACCGTGGCCATCCTGTTTCTTGACCTGGACCGTTTCAAGCACATCAACGATACGCTCGGCCACAACATCGGTGACCAGTTGCTGCAAGCCGTAGCCGATCGCCTGAAAAACTGCCTGCGCGGAGAGGATACCCTGGCTCGCCTGGGCGGCGACGAGTTCCTGCTGATACTGCCCCATCTGAATAACACCGAAGGTGCTGCCATCGTGGCGCAAAACATACTCCAGTTGCTGAAACAGCCATTTTCGACCGCTGGACAGGAGCTGTTCATTTCCGCCAGCATCGGCATTGCGTTCTATCCTCATGACGGCAGTGAGACCAGCGAACTGGTGAAGAACGCCGATACCGCCATGTATGTCGCCAAGAGCATGGGGGGGAGCAATTTTCAGTTCTCTTCCCAGCAGATGAATGCCATGACGACTGCACGCTTTGAAATGGAAAGTATGCTCCGTCATGCCCTGGAACGTGATGAATTGCTGCTTCATTACCAACCTCAGGTGGACACTCGAACTAAGCGCATAGTCGGGGTCGAGGCGCTGTTACGCTGGCAACATCCGCAGCTGGGATTGGTGCCCCCAGCCGACTTCATCCCCCTTGCCGAGGAGACCGGCCTGATCATTCCGATCAGCGAATGGGTGCTGCGGAACGCATGCACCCAGTGCAAGGCCTGGCAGGATGAAGGCTATGACATCACGGTAGCGGTCAACCTGTGCGCCCGTCAATTCACTCACTCCGATTTGTTGGTGCTGATCAGGGAAATACTGGAACAGACGGCGCTGGAACCGCAACATCTGGAGTTGGAATTGACAGAAAGCATGGTGATGCAACATGGCGAGGAAACGATCGCCATACTGCATCAGCTGAAGGAATTGGGATTACGCCTCTCTCTGGATGACTTCGGCACCGGCTATTCGTCGCTGAGTTATCTTAGACGTTTTCCCATCGACACCCTAAAAATCGACCGGTCATTCGTTCAGGACATTACCGACGAAGCGGACGGCGGCATTTTGGCATCGGCCATTATCGCCATGGCCCACGGTCTGAAAATGAACGTCATCGGTGAAGGTGTCGAAACTGCGGAACAGTTGGCCTACCTTCAGGCACACAGGTGCGACACCATACAGGGTTATTATTTCAGCAAACCCTTGCCGAGCGAAGTCATGACTGCGTTGCTACGTGCGGTGCCGACGCTGCAGCAACAACATGGCAACTGGGCGCCCCATGCAGTCGGCTGATATTCCCGGTTATGTCGTCGCTAAAAATTTGGCCTTGAACGTTTGGGCTTGACTGCCGTTGTGCTTGTTAGCATAACCTCAGGCGTCACCGGTTGTATCCGTAAATTCAGCTTGATTGCATTATGGCCGAGTGTGACGCCACCCGGTTACGGCCTTCCTGCTTGGCACGGTATAGCGCCTGATCGGCAGCGGCAACTAATGATGAGAAATCTACGCCAGCATGAGTTGAGTCGGCAATGCCAATGGTGATGGTGCTCTTTAGTGTTTTGTCGGCAAACTCCATGGCTACGGCCTCATAGGTCTTACGCAAACGTTCGGCCAGTATCAGTGCTTCTGCCTCTGTGGTGGCGGGTAGCAAAATGCAGAATTCGTCACCCCCGAAGCGGGCAAAATAATCGCCAGCACGGGCAGTTTTCTGCGCAATGTTGACCATGCGGCGCAATATCTCATCGCCAGTCTGATGTCCATGCTGGTCATTGATAGCTTTGAAGTGGTCAATATCAATCAGCATGATTGCCAGCGCGTTGCGGTTGCGTAAGTGCCGTGCCCACTGGAGTGCGGCCTCTTCTTCCAGACTGCGGCGGTTAAACGCGCCGGTCAGCACGTCGTGCGATGCCAGTGTTTGCATGTCGGCGACTAGCCGATAGTTCAGCATCAATACAAAACCAAAAGTGATGAAAAGTTGAACCATGCTGGCGATAAAGAACAGCAATGAATTGACTGGCTGCTGCGTATACAGACCGGCGAAAGAACCTGGGGACGAAAGCCATATCCCCACAGCTCTTGCTAGCAATACCGTCGCCAGCATGCTGAAGGACAATGCTGTAAACCAGTATGCAGTACGCAGAGGTGGCGCAATAGGGATGAAAAGTGCGCGTGCACAACTGCCATAGCCTATGGCGTAGAGTATGGAGTTTGCTATGGAACGGGCGCCGACATTGGGCTCCAGGACTGCGTACCAGAGATTCAGGCAGAATACAGCGACGACTATCAGTATCGATATACGCCAGTCAGTGTGGACTTCTTTGAATTTCTGTATGCCGTTGAACTGTAAGCCTATGCCTGCCGCAATCAGTGTTGAGCCAATGACGACTGCCCATTCGTAGCCAGGCGTAGGGGCGCTAAAGAAATAAGCAAGACTCAGCCCCACGCCGACGCATAAATTTGCAATGGCCCATTGCCGAACGCCTCGAATATTACCAGCATGCAATCCGGCCAACTCGAGCAGTCCAGCCAGCATCAGTGTCAGCATGGCAAGCATTACCATGATGGTGCGAATATCGAGACCCATGCATCCCTAAAAAATAATTTAGCGGGACTCATGCAGGCATTGCGATGCCAATACCAGTGATTTAACCCTTGTTCAAGGTCGTATTCTGGGGGTTTTTTGTTACATAATCAAATACAAATATGCGGAATAAGTAATGTTTGGTAGGGCTGGGTGGGATTTCAGGCGGAACTGGGAAGTCATTGTATTTAATCAGCTTGTTGGTGTGTGGTAATTATGCTCTTTTTGCTGGTGGTGTTTGTCTGATGCGTGGCACGCTAATTTATGCGCCAGGTTTAATCGCACGATGCTGACCCGAAGGAGATTGCACCACAGCGTCGGCAATATGGACTGCAGACTTGCTACCAAGTGGCTGTCCAAGCTGGAGCAAACGGGTCAGCAGGGTGATTGAACCTTTGGGCTAACTGCCCTGGCTGGCAAAACATATATCCAGCAATTCCCCGATATCTTCTACTGGTGGTGAGCATTGCATGCCCTGACAGACCCAGGCGCTGATATTTGGCAAGAGTGGCTTTGCCAGTGCTGCCGGCAGCTCGGCGATCTCGCCTGCCAGCGACAGGATTAGTTTGTCTGGTGCGTAATGCTGGAACAGCTGGCGGCGCCAGTCATCGCTTTCTTCAGCTGTACTACGCAGGATGATAATCTGCGGCGGGACGAGATGTTCCTGCAAGGTCATCAGCAGGCTGGAAAAGCCGCCAGTGTGTCGTGTCAGTTCAGGATAGTACAGCGTCAGTGTACGTTCAGCAGCGTCCAGATAACGTACTTCCCCCAGCAAATAACCCAGGCGTTGTAGCGCAAAAGCGGCCATGCCATTGCCTGACGGCATCGCATTGTCGTGGCCGGGCTTGGGGCGGTGGATAAGCTGTTCGTGATCATGGCTGGTGAAATAAAAGCCACCCGTCTGCTTGTCCTCGAATTGTTCCAGCAGTGTGTCAGCAAGTGCGCGTGCAAATTTCAGATCGCTCAGGCGGAACGCTGCCTGCAGTAATTCCAGCAAGGCATCAAGCAGAAAAGCGTAGTCGTCCAGATAGGCATTCAGATGCGCCTTACCGTCCTTGGCAGTCGCCAGCAGACGGCCGTTTTGCCACATCTGATCATGGACGAAATCTACTGCCTGTTGCGCCGACGCGATCCACGTGGGCTGGTTCAGTACTCTTCCTGCGTGTGCCATGCCCTTGATCATCAGTGCATTCCAGCTTACCAGTATCTTTTCGTCGCGCCCCGGTCGCACCCGGCTGGCGCGTGCGGCAAACAGCTTCTGTTGCGCGCTGGCGAGCAGCTCTTCAGCCTGTTCCAGTGGCATCACCAGTGCGCTGGCAATGCTGTCCAGCGGCTGCGAAACGACCAGATTCCAGTGTTGGTGCTCGAAATTAGGCGGCTGGTCCAGCCCGTAATGAGCTGATGCAATCGCATATTCTTCCACGCTCAACAGGCTCGCGACCTGTTGTGGCGTCCACACATAAAACTTGCCTTCTTCGTGCTCGGAATCCGCATCCAGACTGGAATAATAGCCGCCTTGCGGTGCCTGCATCTCGCGCATGACCCAGCCTGCGATACCGTGCGCGGTGTTGCTGAATGTAGCCTCGCCAGTCAGCACGCTGGCATCGGTGTACAGCGTCAGCAACGGTCCGTTGTCGTACAGCATCTTTTCAAAATGGGGAATGGCCCAGTGCCCGTCCACACTATAGCGGCAGAATCCGCCGCCGAGCTGGTCGTAGATGCCGCCGTCCGCCATTTTGCGCAGGGTATGCAGCGCCATGTGCTGCGCATCGGCATTATGCGTGCGTGCTGCATGCCGAAGCAGGAATTCCATGTCCGTCGGATGCGGGAATTTGGGTGCATTGCCGAAGCCGCCGTGAACATGGTCGAATGATTGCTGCAAAGCGCCACAGGCAGCGTCTAGCGGCGCAGTGCTGAAGCTGACCTGCTCCGGTGCGCTGGGCAGGGTAGTGTCGAATGCCTGTAACAGCGAAGCATTTTGCGCAGCAATGTCTTGTTGGCGCGTGCGGTATAGGGTCATCACTTGCTGCATCAGCGCGATAAACCCTGGCAGATTATGGCGTGGCTGCTTGGGGAAATAAGTGCCGCCGACAAACGGTGTCTGATCTGGCGTCAGAAACAGCGTCAGTGGCCAGCCGCCGTTGCGCTGGGTCAGCATGTAGTGCGCGGTCTGGTAGATGTGGTCGAGGTCGGGGCGCTCCTCGCGATCCACTTTGATATTGATAAAATGCTCGTTCATCACCGCTGCAACCTCGGCATCCTCAAACGACTCGTGCGCCATCACGTGGCACCAGTGGCAGGCGGAATAGCCGATAGATAGCAGTATCGGCTTGTTCTGCTCACGCGCCAGTCGCAGCGCCTCTTCTCCCCACGGATACCAGTCGACCGGGTTATCCGCGTGCTGTTGCAAATATGGGCTGGTTTCCTGAGCAAGTCGATTGGGCATGGTGAGCTCGATAGGTGAGGGTGGAAGCATACGTTACCAGTTTTACCGAGTTTTTTCAGCTACTTACTCCTCTGATGTTAGCTTGTTGTATTATTAACCCGTAAATACTAAAGAAAAATGCTTAACCGCAGCACCTGATAACTGCCAAGGTCTGCGCCTGGGTAGCCTGTAGTTACGAGCCATTAGCAAAGGACAGCGCCATGAAGCATTCAAAATTCGTATTAACCGTGTTGTTTATGTTTGCTACCTGCATTGCTACTGCGCAAGCGGGCCCGGTGCAGATACAGTGGCTAGGCCAATCTTCTATCAAGATCACCACACCCGGCGGCAAAGTGATCGTGATCGACCCCTGGCTGACTACCAACCCGAAGACGCCAGCGGAATATAAAAATCTTGATGCGCTAGGCAAGGTTGATCTGATACTGGTGACGCACGGCCACTTCGATCACACCGCAGACGCGCCAGCACTGGCGAAAAAGAACAATGCGCCCGTATATGGCCCAGCTGGCCTGATGGAAACATGGGCAACACTAGGTATATTGCCTGCTGAACAGGCAATGCGTTTTGGCAAGGGCGGAACAGTCACGCCGCTCGGACCGAATATCAAAATCACCGCAACCCATGCCGAGCATTCCTCAGAATTTCTGTGGAAGAACCCAGCCACCGGCTTGAATGAAAGTCACGGCGGCGGCGAGCCGGTAGGATTCATCATCGAACTGGAAAACGGATTCAAAATCTACGATATGGGCGACACGGGTCTGTTTGGGGACATGAAGTTTATCGGCGAATACTACAAACCAGATCTGGTCATCATCCCGATCGGCGGATATTTTGTGATGAGCCCGCAGGATGCAGCCTACGCCACCCGCGAGTGGATCAAGCCCAAGTACTCACTGCCAGTACACTACGGCACGACCCCAGTGCTCAAGGGAACGCCAGAAGAGTTCATGAAAGCGCTTGGTACTGGCTCTGCTAAAGTGTTCCCGATTAAGCCAGGTGAAACCATAGCGTTTTAACGCACGGGCTTTTTGTCTGGTGATGGTTTGTTTGAAAGTGAGAACTGACCCCATTGTTGCTGGATCGAGCTTTTCGATCCGCGCTGAATGATTGGCGGGATGCGGCATTGCCGCATTTATCCGGCTTGCAGGCGGGGAGCTCAGACGCGTTTTCACATATACGCTCAGGCATTCTGTATCAGCCCGAATTTGTCGAGCAACACGGATGCGCGGTCTTCCGGTGCGACGATCTGTTTTTCCACGCGTCCGTTTGCTATGGTCTTGAGCGTATCGCCGAAGAGGATGGTTCTGCCGGTTTGGCCGTGCAGGACGATCAGCAGCTTTTTCACGAATATCGTATCCGGGTGCGTGGAATTCAGGTAATTGGCTGGCACGAAATCGATCCAGTCTTGCGGCGACAGGTCGAACGCATACTGATTCGCCCATTCGCCTTCGACCAGCGCCTGCAGCAAGTATTCGCCGTTGTCTGTTTTATTCAGTTTAAACGAATCGCAATCCTGACTGATTTCAACATCGAGTAAATCCAGCCGCATGGGCGCTCTGAGGCCGTAACTGCCAAAACCCAAATCGCACAGCCAGGCCTCATCATTTACTTTCAGCACGATCGCCATATGCGTTTTTGGCCTTTTGACCCGGTAATACATAGGCCGTGCAGCCACAAATTGATAGGGGATGCCGAGGGCTTCGAGTGCCATGGCAAAGATGCCGTTCACTTCATAACAGTAGCCGCCGCGATTGCGGCTGATGATTTTTTCGGCAATTTCTTCCGGCACCAAAGACACGACCTTTCCTGCCTGAACATCCAGATTCTCAAACGGTACAGTGAATAACTGCCGCTTCATCATTTCAGCGACAGTGGCCATATCCGCTTTGGCATCGCCTTGATAACCGATGCGGTCGAGATAGTGTTGGAGAACGAAATTGTCAGCTTTCATATGTGCGGGCCTTAATGTCTTGGTTGCTGTGAAAATGCTACGTTGGTTAGGGCTACTTTAGCACGGGTTGGCGCTGTGTGCTGTCGGCCACCTGTGCTGCAACGACAAAAGGGCCATTTGATGCAAATTTCGCGAATGCGGGGCTTGCTATTCAAGACGGTATCTGACCCTTTGCTTTTGAGGCCGAAAATCAGCTGATAGCGCTTTACGACTATATAGCCACTGCCGCATCACCTGAAATTGCAGCACAATATGTCGAAGCCATGATCAGTTATTGTGAAAACATGATGCATTTCCCGCATTGTGGCACGATGCGGGATGATGTTCGTTCTGGCTTACGTATCCCCCACTACAAAAAACGTACAGTCATTGCTTTTGATGTGGATAGCGACCAAGTTTCTATTATCGCCGTATTCTATGGCGGGCAAGACTACGAAACGATACTCAAAGACAATCTTGATGATTTATAAGTAGCGGGGGTATCAACCCTTAATAACGATAATCCGCATTAGTTGGTGGTGCTTGTGTTGGCTGTGGTTGGTGGGATGGCTTGGCTCCGAGCTTTTTATTTGTTGAAGGTTTGTTAGAAAGTGAGAACTGACCCCGTTTCCGCGTTTCCGTGACCCTAAATGCACCCATTCCAGAGGCATTTTAGATGTGGTCAAGGGGCATGGACTGCACGCAGCCAAGGTTTGCTAGTAGATAGCTGTGCAGTGAGATATACGCGCCGAAAGTTAGTCGCGGCTACTAAAACTAGCAAGTTGACTTGTTTTCCTCTCTTGCTTTACTCCACTATGTAGCCATAAAACTGAGTAAGACTCTACATAGATGCATCCCAGATACGCGTGCAGTTTCGACCGGCGATTTTGGCGGCGTACAT
>JBBQPT010000023.1:0-45825 GCA_038217005.1 Burkholderiales bacterium | reverse complement strand
AAAACAACCAAAATAACAGCAAAAACGCGCCTTAAATTAGTGAAATTCTGCTAATTTAAGCATTAATCAGTAAAATCAAAGTAACCTTATTGATGCTTTGCAAATTAACTGGCTTTATGTGGTTTGGTGCAAAGCTCTCAAGGAGTCTGTCATGGAAAATATTCATGCCTATGAGCCATGGAACAAAGGTAGGCTGATTGGCCAAAAACCACCTCTCAAGTTGAAAGATATTTGGGCCATTCGTATTCACTTACAAATTGGCAAACGCATTCGAGATCTGGCGATGTTCAATCTCGCTATCGATAGTAAGCTCCGAGGCTGCGATTTGGTTAACCTTCGGGTACGTGATATCGCCCACAGTAACCATCTGCTTCCCAGAGCAATGATCATGCAGCGGAAAACACAGCGGCCAGTCCAGTTTGAATTGACAGAGCAGAGCAGAGCAGACCAGAGAGGCTGTTGCCGCATGGATTGCCAAGGCCAGTCTCAAGCCAGAAGAATACTTGTTTCCCAGTCGTTTACGAAACTCTCCACACATCTCAACACGTCAGTACGCGCGAATCGTACGCCAATGGGTCAGTTCGATTGGCCTCGATCCCGCAGCTTATGGCACACACACAATGCGTCGTACCAAGGCGACCTTAATCTATCGCCAAACTAAGAATCTTCATGCAGTTCAGCTGTTGCTCGGTCATGTAAGACTGGAAAGTACGGTTCGATACTTGGGTATTGACGTTGATGATGCTCTGGAGATTGCTGAACAGACTGAAATTTAGCGAAAAATGGCCAATGTGATTGGTTGTCCAAGCTAGCTGGAATATCTAAAGCAGCCATTCCTGTAGGCTACCCTGATGGCTTTTCGGAGAATTGTGACGGTCTGCTATGGCCGAGATCCGGACGGTTGCATCAATAACAACGATAGTCAGGAATTCGACCCAAGCAGTAGGCGCGCTATCTAAACTCGCTGGATTATGGAACAACAGCTTCATAGCAGGTTGTTAGCATAATGCAATAGTCATTATGTCTCGGAACTAGGCATTCGCAGACGCCTGTAAGAACTGGTGAAGTCAATATGATTACTGTAGAATGCATCGGATAAATTGAACACCTAACAAAGGCAAACCTGCGCGAAAGTCAGGGACGCAAAGTTTTCGGTCTAACGAGTATAAACTCCAGGATAGCGAGACTGCTGAAGTCGTATCTGTTGATACGCTATTTCTGCAATTTCTCTATTCCTGTCGTTCACTTCGCCAAAACCTGACAAAGATACTTTGCTTCTCAGAATCGAGAGCGGGCTTAATTTCGCACAGGCACAATCTATCGTTTTTTTGGGCAAAAATAATTATGAATAAATCCACGCGACCAAACCAAGTCGGTGCTTAAGCGTATAAAAATACTTTTTCAGTATTGCTTGGGTAGTTATGTCAGATGAAGCCGATGTTTGTGCTTGTACTTAATTCCAGCATCCGTATTTTTTGCAGAAAACTTAATCAACATAATCAACATAATCAGGAAACAATAAATGTTACAAAACATCAAAATCAAAACGCTGCTTATTGCTGTAATCGGGCTCCTTTCTCTTTTGTTAATTGCGATTGGCAGTTATGGGTTATACAACCAAGCCACGACTAACGAGTCATTCAGAAGTGTTTATGAAGACCGGACGGTTGCCATGGGTCAACTGGATAAAGTGGTCAGAGGATTAATAAGCAGTCGCTTATCAATTGCCAATGCCATCATAGACCCGACAGAAGCTAACATTAAACAGCGGGCAGCTGAAGTGGATAGCTTTACTGTGCTTGTAAACAAGAATTGGAATGCCTATATGGCGACTTACCAAACGCCCGATGAAAAAAAATTGGCAGATAAGTTTAATGAAGAACGCAATAAATTCATGACCGAAGGTTTAGAGCCTGCAATGGCGGCATTAAAAAACAATAATGTAGAAGATGCCAAACGCATTGTGGCGATGATAGTACGCCCTACCTTTAACCCGGTAAGAGAAGACATCAACCATCTGATCACCTTGCAACTCGATGTTGCCAAAGCAGAATACGATAATGCACAGCACGCTTACCGTCTCAACAAATATATTTCTATTGGCGTTATAGCGCTTGGTATATTACTGGCAGCTTTCTTCGGCCTGTTCCTGATTCGTGCCATTTCTCGCCCACTGGAAAAAGCGATACAGATTGCTGAGAACGTTGCTGCGGGCGATTTGACCCAAAAAATTGAAATCAACTCCAGCAATGAGTTCGGTCAATTATTGCAGGCATTAAAAAAAATGAATGCTGGCTTAGTAGACATTGTAGGCGAGGTTCGCATAGGCACCGAATCCATCGCATCAGCTTCGGCGCAAATCGCTGCTGGCAACCTGGATTTATCCAACCGTACAGAATCACAAGCCAGCTCATTAGAAGAAACTGCTTCTGCTATGGAAGAGATAACCAGCACTGTTAAGCAAAATGCAGACAATGCCCGTCAAGCCAACCAGTTGGCAGAAACGGCGTCACAAATTGCCAGCAAAGGCGGCATAGTGGTGTCTGATGTGGTTAGCACCATGAGCGAGATCAACCACTCTGCACGCAAGATAGCCGACATCATTGGTGTTATCGACAGCATCGCTTTCCAGACTAACATCCTCGCACTCAACGCCGCAGTTGAAGCCGCACGCGCAGGTGAACAAGGTCGTGGCTTTGCCGTGGTTGCCACTGAAGTACGCAGCCTCGCCCAGCGCAGTGCCGCAGCCGCAAAAGAAATCAAAGCCCTGATTGACGACTCCGTCGACAAAGTCGAACAAGGCAACAAACAGGCCGCACAAGCAGGCAGCACCATGAACGAAGTGGTGAACAGCGTTCAGCGCGTCACCGACATCATGAGCGAAATCAGTGCCGCCAGTCGTGAACAAAGCCAGGGCATAGAAGAAGTGAACCAGGCTATTACCCAGATGGACGAAACTACCCAGCAAAACGCCGCACTGGTTGAAGAAGCTGCAGCTGCAGCCAAATCCCTGCAAGATCAGGCAAGCCACCTGGAAGATCTGGTCAACAAGTTTCAAATAGAGGATACCCGCCGTATTCCCCAGCAGTCACGCGCCTGCATTAAAACGATAACTGGCAACCGCCCAACACCTCCTGTGCCCAAAGTCACTAGTAACACATCGCCTCGTGTGCACAAAATGATTGCGACGAAAACCACCAGCGATACAGAATGGGCAGAATTTTAATTAAAATGGATTATGCGAACGGAACGCGCAATCGCCACATGCTCGAAACTTGCCGCATTTCAGTGCCAAAAGGGTTCTATGCCAATGCTTAAAGGGTTATTGGTCACTGCCAAGTTGCTTGAGCTGAAATTCGCCGCGTTCGAGCAACTTTGTCCATGGCATCGTATTTCAGGCTGGCATGTTAAGAATGATCGGGCTATTTTTATCTGCTTCTATGACGTGCTCCAGGAGCTTACTAAGAAAATAAAAATATTACTGAGTCAGTGCGCCTTCCAGAGAAACGGGAACGTGAACGCATTATGAAGACAATTGGTCTGAGGAAGTAAGACAGTGCCTACACGGTCGATACAATCTCATCTCATGCTGTTGTTCCTGACAGTGTCCATCCCGCTCTTAACGATCGTAGGATTTGACATTTATACTGATATACAACAAACCATCCACCATACCAAGAACTCACTGAAAATTTTGGAGCATATGATGCTCAGTAACACGGGCAGCAGGATTGACAATTCCCGCCAAATTCTCGAACGGCTGGCTGCCCGTCCCCTCGTCAAACGTGTTGATTCCAAAAACTGCGATGGCATACTGCAAGAACTGGTAATTCTGAATCCTAGTTATGCCAATGTCAGCTATACCGATCTGCAAGGGCGGGTAGTGTGCTCTGGTGTGCCGCAACCTGGCGGCAAGCTTATTAATATCGGAAAAACACAGTGGTTCCAAAAATTCCTGAAGGAGAGGCGCTTCACGGTTGGACAACCATTTTATGGTCCTATCAGCCATAAATGAGTATCTGTCCTCAGCGTGCCGCTCTGGAACACGCAACATGACATGGTTGGGGCGGTTCAACTTCCTCTCGAGCTGAAGTCCTTTGACCCCAATATCCCAGCTAACTTACTTCCCGCTGCTAGCCACTATGGTTTTTTCAGTGAAGATGGAACCATGGTCTGGCGTAATATTGACCCACAGCATGTCATCGGCACACGCCCCAAAACGGATGCGGCTGGACAGATTGTTAAGGTAAAAAACGGAGAATTCGTAAGTGTGGCAGCTGATGGTGTGACGCGCTTCTATTCTGTGTTGTTCATGCCGGAAATAAGGTGGATTGCCTGGGTGAGCGTACCGACGTCGACGATTTATGCTGAAGCCAGGAAGCGTGCAATCGTCGCCACCAGCGCCGCACTAGTTGCGGTTGTCTTGTTGCTTCTTCTTGCCATCGCCATCACACGGCGGATTACCAAACCGATTGTGGAACTAGAAAGAGCTGCTCGCTCCGTCCATGACGGAAGCCCCTGGGTCGAAGCCGCTGTGGGAGGTCCACGCGAGATTGCTGCGGTGGCGCAGGAATTTAACACCATGGTCAATGCCCAACAGAGCAGCGTGGCACAACTCCGTGTCGCCGCCACAGCTTTTGAATCGCAGGAAGGTATGATGATTACCGACGCCAATAGTGTGATTCTGCAGGTTAACAAAGCATTTATTGAGAATACTGGCTATACGGCAGAGGAGGTCGTAGGCCAAACGCCACGCATATTTCAATCAGGTCGTCACGATGCAGACTTTTATCATGCCATGTGGGAAAGCATAAACTGCACAGGAGGATGGAAGGGAGAAATCTGGGATCGGCGCAAAAATGGCGAAATATATCTAAAATGGCTCACCATCTCAGCGGTCAAGAACGACAAGGGTGCTGTGACTCAGTATGTGAGTACGCATGATGACATTACCGAACGCAAGCAAGCTGAAGCAACGATCAACAAGCTGGCTTTTTTTGATCAGTTGACCGGCCTACCCAACCGGACACTCTTGCAGGATCGTTTGAAGCAGACCATAACCGCTAGCACCTGCAATTGCAGTTATGGCGCGGTGCTGTTGATTGATCTTGATTATTTTAAGACACTCAACGATACCCTTGGCCATGATATGGGTGACTTGCTGTTGCAGCACGTTGCGCAGCGACTGACTGCATGTGTTCGTACGGAGGACACCGTAGCGCGACTGGGGGGCGATGAGTTCGTGGTGATCTTGGTCAATCTGAGTGAAAACGCGAGCGGGGCCGTAGCTCAAGCCAAAGCTATCAGCCAAAAAATTCTCGCCGCACTCAACCAACCGTATCAGCTTAAGAACGCAGTTTGTCGCAGTACGCCAAGTATCGGCGCCACCTTGTTCGGGGGCCATCTCGTGAGCCTAGATGAAGTACTGAAGCAAGCTGATCTTGCCATGTATGAAGCCAAGGAATCAGGGCGCAATGCGATATGTTTCTTCAATCCGACTATGCAGACCATTGTTGTTGAGCGAGCTGCTCTTGAAGCCGATTTGCGCCTGGCAATCCAAAACAATGAGTTCATGCTTTATTATCAGCCACAAGTGGTCAGTGGGGGTCCAGTCATAGGTGCCGAAGCACTGTTGCGCTGGCAGCATCCACAACGTGGTTTGGTGTCTCCTGCCGAGTTTATTCCCTTGGCTGAGGAAACAGGACTGATCTTGCCTCTGGGTCGATGGGTTTTAGAAACAGCTTGCGCTCAATTGACCGTATGGGCGACTCAGCCCAAGATGGCCGATCTTACGTTGGCGGTGAATGTTAGTGTCCACCAGTTCCGCCAAGCCGACTTCGTCGATCAGGTGTTGGCGGTTCTCAAGAGCACTGGTGCAAATCCACAGCGACTGAAGTTGGAGCTGACCGAAAGTCTGCTTGTTAAAAACGTAGAGGATGTTATCGAGAAAATGTTCGCGCTCAAAGCTAAAGGCGTGAGTTTCTCTCTTGATGATTTTGGCACCGGATATTCCTCGTTGTCTTACCTAAAGCGCATGCCACTAGATCAGTTGAAGATCGACCAGTCCTTTGTCCGCGATATACTCATCGACCCCAATGATGCGGCCATTGCCCGAACCATAGTGGCACTTGCTAAGAGCCTGGGGCTGGGCGTAATCGCCGAGGGTGTTGAAACAGCAGCGCAACGAGCATTCCTGGCGAGTGCAGGTTGCCACACCTACCAAGGTTATTTCTTCAGTCAACCGTTACCCATAGGACATTTCGAACAGTTTGTACTGCGCTCTTGTTTCGCCCAAAGGCCATTTGAAGCAGTGTAATCTTTGGTGAGTATCTAACGATCTGTGTAGATCAGGAACTAGCCCCGCCCTTGGTCGTTGCGCGCAAACCTCGTCCTGAAAAACGGTTTGCGCGCACCGGATAAAGCATGGAGTTATTTAGGCTACCTGCCCACATGGAAACCTGACCGTAAGTCAGGCTCTAATCTACAGGCAACCTCGAATGTACTATTTTGTCGCACTACAATTTATTAATTTAGTCATGCAGTTACGACTGTAATTATGCAGAACACTTATCCCGTTTCGAGCACATCAGATAACATGTTTTTGCACCCAGGCAACATAATGATCCATCCAGTTCTGTAATAACTTTTTACCACCTTCGCCAATGTCGCCCGCCTCGTCAAACAAGCCTTCTCTTACGTGAATGTACGCTTCGGGCTGCGCTAGTGTTGGCATATCCAGGTAGGCGAGTATGTTGCGTAAATGTTGTTGTGCCATAGCCGTACCCATCGCACCGATTGAAGCACCCAGCACACCAGCTGGCTTGCCTGCCCAGGCGCTTTGGCCATAGGGGCGTGAAGCATGATCAAGCGCATTCTTCAGTACCCCGGGGATAGAACGGTTGTATTCAGGAGTGACGAACAATACACCGTCCGCAGTCATGATTTCTGCCTTGAAGCGCTTCACGGACTCGGCAGGAGTCGCATCGTCGTCCTGATTATAGAGTGGCAAGTCGCCAATATGTAGCTGTTTGAACAAAAATTCGGACGGTGCCAGTTTCACCATAGCGCTGGCCAGTTTGCGATTAAGTGAATCCTGACGCAGGCTGCCGACGACAACGGCGATTTGGTATTGAATCATGACGATCTCCTTGAAAAATGATAGCTGCATTTAAAACTAACAACACTAGGAATCCTGCGCCACACCTCGCCAGAGATAAGCATCCATGGCCAGAGCACCATAGGTAAAGCGGGGACGAAAACGCAGGGGGACATCACCGTTCGCTGCGCCCAGGGCAACAAAAAACGGCAGAAAATGTTCTTCAGATGGGTGTGCATCAGCACCATAAGATGCAGAGCGATAGGCCAGCAAGCCATCAATATCCTGTGCCGCCACACGCCCCGCCACCCAGTCGGTAAATAGCTGGGCCTGCGGCAAAGGTGCGGCGTCAGCTTGCGCATGAATATCCAGCCAGCCAAAGTTATGCGTGATCGCGCCAGACGCAACGATGAGCACGCCTTCTTCACGCAAGGGCACCAGTGCTCGCCCCAGCGCAACATGGGCTGCCGCACTGGCATTGTGCACCAGCGACAACTGCGTAACGGGAATATCGGCCTGCGGATACATCGCTGAAAGCGGTGCCCAGGCACCGTGATCCAGCCCGCGACTGGGATGTAGATCAGCTACCAGACCAGCAGCCGACAGGAGAGACGCAGCACGTTCAGCCAGTGCTGGCGCACCGGGTGCAGGATATTGCATACGATAAAGTGCTGGGGGGAAACCCGAAAAATCATGTATGGTTTCTGGTGCGCTGGCCAGACTAAGCGTGGGCTGACGCGCTTCCCAATGCGCCGACACCACGAGAATTGCTGCAGGCTGGGGAATCTGCTGACCAAGCTCCCGCCAGCACGCCACTGCATCGGGCGCATTTAGCAATGCATCTGGGGCACCGTGGGACAAGAAAACAACCGGCATACGAAGATGCATATTGCAACCCTTACTCCCTCCAAACAAGTTTGATTAAGTGCCGAACAAATCGTTCACTGTGCCAAACTAATTAACGCGCGACATAAGCAAGATTAGGTCAACGAATAAAGCGGTGGCATGACCGCTGCCATTAATTGCAGCCTGCCTGTAATCACACCACGCAACGTGATGATTTCATTGGCGATAGCTTGCATGCGTCGTGCAGGCCCCTGCACCAGTATGACTTCCATCATTTTGTTTTCGGCAAGATGCACATGCAGTGAGCTGATCACTTCATCGATATGCTTGAACTGCAAATCCGACAGTTTCTTTTGCAGTCCAGGCACAGAATGATCATAAAACACTGTAATCGTACCCGCCATCACCTCATCCCCCAGCTGGCGCTTATGCTCAACCAGCTGCTGATTGATCATGTCACTGATAGCCTGGGAACGGCTATCAAATCCACGACACTCAACCATGTCATCCAAATCAGCCAGCAACCCCTGTGACAAGGAAACACTGATACGGCTGACCAGATGATTAGGCTTATTCTCAGGCTGACGCATGATCCTCTCCTAGAACATTTGACTGTAACGCTTGATTTCCCACTGACTTACAGTGAGGTGATAGGCTTCCCATTCGGCGGTCTTGTACTTGATGAATTCATCACGCAAACCCTTGCCCAGCACCTGCTCGACCAGCGGATCTTCGGCGAAGGCAGCCACAGCTTCCTGCAATGTCTGCGGCAGGAACTCAATACCGCGGGCGCTGCGCTCTGCATCGGAAATGGCATACAAGTTATCTTCATTAGGCTCACCCGGATTCATCGCTTCGCGCACGCCTTCCAGACCGGCCGCCAATACCAGCGTTGCCGCCAGATACGGATTCACCGAACCGTCGGCATTGCGCGACTCGCAACGACCGCCGCCTGCAGGCACGCGTACCGAGTTGGTGCGGTTATTCGAGCCGTAGGAGTTGAACACCGGCGCCCAGGAGAAGTAGTTCATGGCACCACGACGTACCAGCCGCTTGTAGCTGTTCACCGTCGGTGCAAACACCGCGCACAGCGCACGACCGTGCTTGAGAATACCAGCGATGAAGTGATAGCCCAGCGGGGTCAGGCCGATGCCGCGCGGGTCATCCTCAGGATCGCAGGCAAAAAGGTTCTTGCCGGTTTTTAGATCATATAGCGACATATTGAAGTGCGCGCCAGTGCCAGTCTTGTCCGCAAACGGCTTAGGCATCATAGTGGCAATCAGCCCTTCTTCCTTGGCGTAATGCTTGGCCATGAATCGGAAAAAAGTCAGTCGGTCGCACATTGTCAGCGCATCGGCGTAATTGAAATCGAACTCGAATTGGCTGTGGCCGTCTTCATGGTCAAACGAGTACAAATCCCAACCCAGATCGTTGATACAAGTTGCTACTTTGTCCAGCCAGCTAAAGCTATCGACAAAACCGCGGACGTCATAGCAAGGCTTGGCCAGGTTATCTTCTGGGTTTGGCACTGACAGGCTGCCGTCGGCTTCTTCTTTGAGCAGGTAGATTTCGCATTCGATACCCAGATTCATGCCATAACCCATTTCCGCTGCTTTGGCTAACTGGTTCTTCAGTGCCACGCGGGTATTCAGTGCATAAGGTTTGCCCTGAAAATGGTTGTCGGCAGGCATCCACGCAATCTTGGGTTCCCACGGCAACTGGATAATGTGATCGAGATCGGGAACAGAAGTCAGTTCGTCGTCATTAGGTTCCTGCCCCAGACCGTCCAGTGCATAGCCGGTATAGCGCTCGGAACCTGCTGCCATTTGCGGCAAGTGGTCTATTGGTACGACTTTGGCTTTTTGTACGCCATGAATATCGACATAAGCACCTATGCAATACTTGACGCCTTTATCTTTCAACTCTTGTTGGATTGCTGCGACTTCTGCCTTGGATTTCATCTTGTTTTCCTTATGTACCTTTATTAATTAAATGACTATTTTCATCACCCAACAACTTCGTTACTGCTTGACCACACCTACCTATTCAACATTATCAACAACGTTGGTAAAACGGATCATGTGCGGCTTGACCTCATCATCTTCACTCGCCTCCACAGGCGGATGTATCAGCTCTTCCAGCCTGGCTTTGGTGGCCAGGAACTCATCTGAAGATGACTGCCCCGGGTGACGTGGACGTGGCACTGGTACTTCAATAAACTCCTGCACTTCACCCGGATGCGCCTTCAGCACCAGAATACGGTCAGCCAGTAAAATCGCTTCATCCAGATCATGGGTAATGAACAGGATAGTAATATCAACGTTCTTCCAGATATCCAGCAAATGCGTCTGCATTTTGATCCGCGTCTGCGCATCCAGCGCACCAAATGGCTCGTCCATCAACAAGATGCGCGGCTGATTGACCAGCGCCCGCGCAATCGCCACGCGCTGTTTCATACCGCCAGACAGCTGATGCGGGTAAGCATCGGCAAATTTACTCAAGCCCACCAGATCCAGCCACATCAGCGCATTACGCTCGGCTTCGAGCTTGCCATGGTTGTTCATTTCTGGGCCGAACATGACATTCTTTTTTACTGTCAGCCACGGGAACAAGGTATAGCCCTGAAATACCATACCGCGATCGCTGCCCGGCCCATCGACCGGTTTGCCATCCAGCAACACCTCGCCCGAAGTATGCGGCTCCAGTCCTGCCAGCATGCGAATCAGCGTCGATTTGCCACAACCCGAAGGACCGATCACGCATACCAGTTCACGCCTATGGATGCTGAAATTCACATCACTTAGCGCGACTACCTTGCCTTGAGCCGATTCATAGGTTTTGCCCAGCTGCTTAACCTCAAGGATGACCTCACGCTGTCGGATCTTGGCAAAGCGTTCCCGCACTGCATCCGACTGCTGCAAATAACTGGGTAATTGTTGAGTACTCACGTCGATTCCTTCCATTCCATCCTTAGCCATCAGTTTTTGCTCTGGGACTGATCCCATGGGAACAACTTGCGTCCCATTCGTGCCAGCAGCAAGTCCACCCCCAAGCCGAGTATGCCTATCATCATGATGGCGGCGTAGACGTTGTCGAAATGCTGATAGCGTGCCTGTTGGGTAATAAACCAGGTAATCCCGGAGCTGGTACCGATCAATTCAGCCACAATCAGGTAAGTCCAGGCCCAGCCCAGCAATATCCGCTGATCCCGGTATAAATCAGGCAATACGCCAGGTATCACCACCTTGGTAATCAACTTGAATGGTGTCGTGCCCAAGGTCATCGCCGCTTCCAGCAAGGTAAAATCAATCTTGCGGGTGGTATTGGCAATAATCAGAATTTGCTGGAACAGGGTGCCGATCACGATAATGGCAATCTTCGGTCCGTCATAAATACCAAGTATGGCCACCGCCAGCGCACCGAAAGCAGGTGCTGGCAGATACCGGAAAAACTCCACAAACGGTTCAATCAGCCGTGATATCGGTCCGTAAGCGCCGCAGACTATACCTAGCGGCACACCGATAAGAGAGGACAACAAAAAGCTCCAGAATATAATCTTGACGCTATGCCACAGACTTTCATGCAGCCACGGCATATCCTTCTGTTCAGGTGGCGTGATAAAAGCAGTATAAAATGCCTTAGCGACCTGGTCTGGTGCGGGCAAATAAACCGGATTGACAGGGATACCCTCAGGCACTGCCTTGCCTTCCGTACGCATATTCTTTAACTCATCCGCAAACATGGCCTTATCTACATACATGTCGACTTGCATATAATCGACATCTCCCGGGTTGGTAATCAGTACCTTGGGATGCCATACAAAAGGTACATAACTCACTACCGACCATATCAGGAGTGGCAGCAGGAATGAGAACACACCCAGAATCATCCGCCTGCGCTGCGATAACCCTGCTCTGACTGAAAACCATCGTGCCTTGCTCATACCTGCTCCAGACTCACTTAACTAAAAATTACTTAGCGTTTACAAAAGATGGATCAATGTAGTTATCAACGTTCTGATGATCCTTATAAACAGCATTACTTACGTTAAAGTCATCAGCAATTTTGGAAGAGCCATATACAGATCCAAATCCATCAGCTTTCACATAAGCCTTTTTACTTTCAGCCAGACTCAGCAACTTGGTACCCTTCAGGAAAGGCAAATATGCCTGTGGCGTCAAACCGACACGTGCCGACATGATCTTGACTGCATCAGGCTGAGTCTTAGGATCATTGATATAACTGACCACGCGATCCCATACCTTCACAAACTTTTGCCAATCAGCACGATGAGCGGCAATGCTGGCTGGATTTACGGCGAATCCATCGTAAATCAAACCTGGTTCATTGGCAGATGTAAACAATGGACGTGAACCTGGCGAACCTTTCATGGCTTGACCAGCAACAGGTTGCCATGCCCCCACAGCCGCAACATCACCTGAAGCCAGCACTTGTGGCATTTCATTGGTTTTAGCATTTACCAATGTCACATCAGATTCTTTCATGCCCAATTTTTTTAACCCATTCAGCAACAGCAAGTGCTCAACCAACCCAACTTCCACCGCCACTTTTTTACCCTTGAGATCTTTCAAACTCTTGATACCTGGCTTACCGATAATCATGTCGTTACCATTGGAGTAATCTGTCAGCATGATCATTGCGCTTTTGGCACCACCAGCACCCGTAACCAGTGCATCACCGTTAGTCATACCTACTGCATCAATCTTGCCTGCAGCATATGCATCCATCGAAGCCGAGTAATCAAACCATTCAAAATCAACCGCTACCCCAGCTTCCTTGAACCAGCCTTTTTCAATCGCCACCTGCCAAGCCACAAAACCCGGCCAATCGCTATAACCGATTTTCAAAGGTTGCGCCGCGTAGCTAGTCTGTGCACACATCATCGCCAGCGGAATAACTGACGCCACAACCAAACGCTTCAATTTACTACTCACCGTTTTTGCAATCATCACTGCTCTCCGTTCATATTTAGTAATACTAAGTTAACAAAAGGTAATACAGTCTCTAAAAAGCAATATATATGCCAGAATATAGATGATTGTTTTTATTGAATTTATGCATATAACCACGAGCAGGATGACGCACTGCAACAGTGCGACAGCAATATCTTAGTGCGAATAAATGTGGATTATTTGAGGTTAGGTGGGCAAATTGGTTTGACTGCACGACTGACGGCTGCCATATCCGACCACCATCATTACAGTGATACAAACCCGGTATGCATGACTTACCACGTAGCATATTTCACCGGGGACAGAGTCATTGTGCTTCATTGAAAATCCAGATGTAAGTCTGCAAGCTTTACCGATTCTCAAAATTGTTGATTGAGTGCTTGGCAAAATATCAAGCGTCCATGTATGCTTTAGGAAATTTCTGATATTTCAATCTGCTATCGACAACTCTGGTTTCCAACATGGATCCAACCACACCTGACTATCGTCGTGAATTTGCCATTCAGTCCTCCGCATTATCGCGCTGCTTCGGCCCACTGACTGCAGTAGATCATGTCGAACTGCAAGTACAGTATGGTGAAATTTTCGGCCTGCTCGGCGCCAATGGTGCGGGTAAAAGCACGCTGATAAAAATGCTGACTACACTGCTGCCACCAACCGCAGGCTCAGCCAAAGTTGGCGGATTCGACATCATCACCGCGCCAGCGGAGGTCAGGCGACGCATTGGCTATGTATCTCAACTGCTGTCGGCGGATGGTGCGCTGACTGGATTTGAGAATCTACAATTGTCGGCTCGGTTATATGATCTGAACAAAGCCGAGAGTAAGGCTCGCATCAGTGACGCATTGAATTTCATGGGTCTTACCGATTCGGTCGCCAAATTAGTAAAAACATATTCGGGGGGCATGATCCGCAGACTGGAATTGGCTCAGGCAATGCTACATCGCCCTGCTATTCTGTTCCTGGATGAACCGACGATAGGACTTGATCCAGTGGCTCGTCATAACGTCTGGGACAAACTGCTGGATCTGCGACGTAACTACGGCATGACCGTACTGATCACCACACACGATATGGAAGAAGCCGAAATACTCTGTGATCGCTTGGCCATATTACAGGCGGGCCAGATCAGTGTAATCGGCAAACCTGCAGAATTACGCGCCGGACTCGGTGCAGATGCAACCATGGACGAGGTGTTTGCACATTATGCAGGTGGCTCAATCCATGACAGCGGCATGTTCAGCGAGATTGCCCATACTCGCAGAACTGTCCATCGTCTAGGTTAAGCGAGTACGCATGCAACGATTCATCCGAGAAACCAGCGCAATTGTCGCTGTAGAGCTAATCAAGCTGGTGCGCGACCCCACAGAGATTATATCCCGCGCAGTGCAGCCACTGTTGTGGCTAGTGGTATTCGGACAGGTACTGGCTCAGGTACGCGGCATCCACACTGGGCAACTAAGCTATCTTGCCTTCATTACACCAGGCATTCTTGCCCAGAGCATACTATTCAGCGCAATTTTTTACGGCATCGCCATTATCTGGGAACGCGACCTCGGCGTCGTGCATAAACTGCTGGTGAGCCCAGCCTTGCGAATCTCTCTGGTATTTGGCAAAGCGCTCGCTGCCGGATTCCGCGGCATTGTGCAAACAGTGGTCATTTACTTGATTGCACTGATCATGCATGTCTCAATTCGCCTGGATCCATTTGCAATGGTAGCGGTAGTGGGCAGTGTCATGCTCGGTTCCGGCATTTTTGCCACCTTCTCGCTGATCATCGCCTGCATCGTCAAAACACGCGAGCGTTTCATGGGCATAGGACAGCTACTGACCATGCCCATGTTTTTCGCCAGCAATGCTATCTACCCGCTGGAAATCATGCCGGGCTGGCTGCGCATCGTCGCACAAATCAACCCGCTCACTTACCTGATCGACGCATTACGCGGCCTGGTTATTAAGGGCGGCGCAAGTACGTATGGCTATACTGTCGATTTCGCCGTCATGTTCACAGTATTCGCCATTATGCTATTTATCGCCGTAAAGTTATATCCCACACTGGCAGAATAGACATCATGGGCAAATTGACATTATCACTCATTAAGCAAGCTAAAAAATTAGAAGAAAGCACTTGTAGTAGAAGCAGCATTGATTCTGATTGAAGAAATGATTGAGCAAATCAAGAAGTTAAAAACAAACCGGATAGCATGGATGAGTAAAGCCGTTTTTATACACAAATGAGTTCCCTTGATCACCTCCACTTCAACAGGTTAGCAAAAACTTACTTATTCGAAACTCGATTTACACGTTAGACATTAACAGAAAATGCGCTTAAATTAGTACTCGCAAAAGAGCTGCATGCTTTATAGCAATACCCTCGAAACAACATTATTATTTCAAGGAGAAATATATGTATAAGCGCATTCTAGTATCAGTCGACGGCAGTGAGACCAGTGAACGAGCATTGCATGAAGCCATCAGCCTCGCTACTAAATTACAAGGGCAACTGCATATTGTGCATGCGATTGAGTTGATCAATGTTAGCTGGGATGCAGAGTTACCCGACCCAGCTGATATATGGGACCTCATGATCAAAAGCGGTGCTGAAATCCTAAGCCGTTCCGAAGCCACGGCACGCGCTGCTGGTGTCAACTTTGACACTAAACTAATCGAAATCACCTCGCTTGGCCAGCGCATCCCCGAAGCCATTGCCAATGAAGCCGATATCTGGTCTGCCGACCTGATTGTCATTGGTACGCACGGCAGACGTGGCTTGAGTCGCCTGCTACTTGGTAGTGTCGCCGAGGGGGTGGTACGTGTCGCTACTAAACCAGTGCTACTGATCCGTGGGAAATAATTGATTAGTCAGGTGAGATGGAATATGTTGGCATAATACTGCCCTATAGCTTGCGGCACAAAAATCACTTTAGAGTGTAGTGGTCAACTAAAATCGGACACCGCACTAAGTTGGTTTGCTACCATTTCTTGCTCATAGTTAATCAGTGAAGCGTAGCCCAACATGGAATGTATCCACAGGCAGTTATAAAAGCTTTCGATTCAGCCTTTGTATCAAGATTTTTCAGCCGCACCCACCCTTTCGTTAGGCGAAAAAAAACAGCCATAACTGACTGTTTTTATTTAAAATTTGGCGGAGAAGGGGGGGATTCAGATTGACAAACAATTTACCCAATACAATCAATTAGATATAAACCAATCTCTCAGTCAGTGTGTATCACTCAGACGTATACATTATAGACAAAAACAGGATGAATGGAATATTCATCATCAGCCCTGCACAGTCGGTCATAGATTGTTAGTCAGATAAGCACTCAACACAGTAAAGCAGTCATCAAGTTTCATTTATCCAGTTAGGACTTGGGTGCCAAACTGGACGTTTGTACTAGTCCACAAAAACTGTTGAAATTTACTTTATATTTGACAGTTAACATGACAAAGTTCTTGAATATTGTGCATTTTAACGATGTCACGTTTACCGAATCCAAATACATTTTTCTGCTCGGCAATATTTTCAGCAGGTACCACGCGCCAAAAAAATTGCGTCAAAGATAGAAGCGCAAGCAATTATTGACGCAACTATCAAGCCAGATGAACAAAAACCTAGCGAATCACTTCTTTTACACTGACCTTTTCACGGCATAGATAAACGATGGTGTAGCATGAGGTGATTACCATCAATGAAAAATGCGGGTGCTTACCTCCATTCAATAGCTATGTAGGTAGTCATCTCCTCAAATAGCCAGTATTTGAACTGTTGCCAAACGTCTAATTAATAATATAACGATAGACATACCTGACTCATAAAAATAACCTTATCGTGCATAAAGCGATATTTATGCAATGATATTGATTGACAATCACTATTCACACAATTTAAAATGAATCTTAAATAATTCTTTATTCCACTTAAAGCATCATTTATAAATCATGCGCGTAACTCAATCAGCCACCCTGGCACCTCCATTAACCAAACAAGCCGCCCAAATTGGCGAGGCCCTGCGACGGCTACGCCATGCACGTCAGGTTAAACAATCAGATGCCGCCTTGCGTGCAGGCATTTCGCGCGCTACCGCGCAACGCTTAGAGCGCGGAGATCCCGGTGTCGCCTTGGGAGGCATCTTGCGTTATCTCGACGCTATTGCCCCGGGCTTGACCTTACTCAAATTGCTTACAGGAGAGGATCCTTCTCTGGCTGCTATGGAACATCGATTACGCACTCAGCGCGTACATGGACTCACAACCGCCGAACTAAAGGAATTGGACTTTTAATGGCCATCTCCACGACCAGCCTTTATATTTTCGCACATCTTAACAGTGAGTTTGTACCTGCCGGGAAACTGAACCTCACTGAACAGGATCAGCAAACGATAGCCTCAACGTTTGCCTATGGGCAGCGCTACATCGAGCGTTCCAATGCAATTGAGATAGATCCAGTGGGCTTAGCGTTGCAACCAAAAGAAAGCGTCAAGGGTAAGCTACTTGTACCTCCCAACGGGTTATCGTTCTTTGGGGGCATTCGCGACGCAGCCCCTGATGCCTGGGGTCGTCGACTGATCGAGGCTCGACTCCGAGTGCCCGCAAATAGCCTGCCGGAATCTACTTACCTTTTGGAGGCCGGCAGCAACCGCGTTGGTGCTTTGGATGTCCGCACTTCACTTGATGCACCCGCTCAGCACACACAACAAGAGCCTCCTTCATCACTTCAATACTTATTAGAGGCGGCCGAAAGAGTCGAATCTGGGCTGCCAATCCCAGACAGATTATCAGACATATTCATAGCCGGCACCGGCTTGGGCGGGATGCGCCCCAAAGTTAGTGTTCGCGATAGCGAGCATCTTCTCTGGCTCGCCAAGTTTCCCAGTCTGAGCGACCACCTGATTGATATCCCACTGATCGAGCATGCCACCCTCCGACTCGCTGCGCTTGCCGGTTTAAACGTGCCAGAAACCCAAGTGATTGAGGTGCTAGACAAGAATGTGATGTTGATACGCCGCTTCGATCGGTCCTGGACGATGACAAACAAGCCAATGGAGCTCAGGCACCACATGATCAGCGCGTTAACTCTGCTTGCGTGCGAGGAACTGGATTCGCCAAATAAGAGCTATATGGACATTGTCAGCGCCATGCGCCGCTACTGCGGGACAAATTTCCTTAAGGCTGATATAGCTGAATTGTTCGGCCGCATGGTATTCAATATCTTGGTGAGCAATGACGATGACCATCTGCGAAACCATGCGTTTCTGTGGGACACTGCCTCAGGTGGATGGCGACTTAGCCCCTTATACGATGTGATGCCTCGAGCCACTTTGGCAAGCGAACGGTTCCTGCATCTAGCCGTAGGTTTGAAAGGTCGGTTCGCCGATTTAGACAACGCCTATTCGGCCAAAGGACGATTCGGGTTGCTAGCCACCGAGGCATGCGAAATCATTGATCGGGTTTGGAGAGTGGTGCGTCAATGGAAGCTTCACTTTGAGGATTTCGGTGTATCGGCAGAACAGATAGCACGTATTTCCCCTGCATTTCGTCATATTGGTGACGTGTCCAGTCCAGAGTTACGTAAACAGCTTTAGCGAAAATTTGACATCGCGGACTCTTCTACAAAGAATACACGGGTAAGTTCCCTTGGACTTCACTTGTTTTAATAAACACTAGTAACAACCCATTTAGACACATACCTACCACGTGCGTAGATTTCTTTCAGGGATTTCTCGGTATCCGTTAGACGTTCAGCTTGTTCATCAAAGCTTTCGTCAGGGTAACCCTCCAGACGCTGCTGATCGTCTGTTTCCAGCACACATCGCGTCCACAGCAAACTCAGTCGCTCGATTTCTGCATCAGTTATAGTCAAGACGCCCAGGAAGGTTCTTTACATTAACAAGTGAGCGGCGCATTGCTTCATGATGATCATGTGTTTTTAAGTTGGCGTTTGTTCAAAAACTGTATCAGTTTTAAGTTGGCGTTGACATGCGACAACGGAAATTGTAAACCGCGGTTTTCGCACGTTTGTGCAGATAAGTTTGTTTCGACATGTTAGCTCCTCTCAGATTTGGAATGTGTAACATCTGAGTGTAGCTATCAGCACCCGATAAACGCCAAATTATGGCTTTATCAGATAATTCAAGCACTTAACATGCATTTGGCGGAGAGGGGGGGATTCGAACCCCCGTTGGGATATTATCCCAAACACGCTTTCCAGGCGTGCGACTTAAACCACTCATCCACCTCTCCGTATCTCTGCCCAGCATTGCACTAGGCAAGAAAGTGCGCAAGGATACCGTATTCACCTATTTTGGGCAAGATTTAATCATTTCCTGCCTTACCTGGCTGTCTAAACCAGGCAAAAATTGGTATGATTAGCTATTGCTAATAATTTCCACGATGACTGCTCATGGCGCATGCTGAATTATCGCTGCTAGAACAACTATCTACCAATAGTGCTCATTATTCCGATCCATTAACTCGTTTGGATTGGCAGAGCTTGGATGCTAATCGACCATGGTTGCCAGAAGAAGCTGTGTCGTTATTTGGTTTACCAGAATACGATGAACTGTCCAATGCATTAAAAGTGCGCTTGTCGCAGTATGAGTTTACTGGCTTTATCCAGGCTGGAATTTGGCTGGAAGCGATTTTCATAGAGCGCTTATCAAAGAATCTCCGCAACACTCAATCCACTCAAGAACTTGCCTATTACCTACATGAAATTCGTGAAGAATCTGGGCATAGCCTGATGTTCCTGAAGCTCATGGAAAAAAGCGGTTTACGCCTGCCTGGCGTATGGCGGCATCGTCCATTTGCAGCCGATTTTCTAGGTCGTCACACACCGCTTAACACGACATTATTCTGGCTGGCAGTGACCATCGGCGAAGAAGTGCCCGACCGCTTAAACCGTTATGTCCGGACTGAAGGCAAAGACAAAGTCGATAATGTCATTCGTCAGATGTGTACTTTGCACATTATCGACGAAGCACGTCACATTGCCCATGCACGCAGCGCACTGGAAGCCAGCCTCAAGCATTGCGGTACGCTACAGCGCAAACTGCTTACGCCAGTGATTAACTTGTTGATACAACAATTTGTCCGCACATTTTATTTACCGAGTGCGGATGTCTATGAGCTAGCGGGTTTGAGCCACGGCAAACAATGGCGAGAAATGGCGCGCCGCAATCCTGCCCGACGCGCTTTTATTCTGAAATGTTTGAATCCTACATTACATATGTTGCGTAGCCACGGCTTTGCTGTCCGTGACCCGCAACTATAATTAAATTGCTTCGTCGCCCTGCTCGCCAGTACGTATACGCACCACTTGCTCGACGTTAGTCACGAAGATCTTACCGTCACCTATCTTGCCCGTACGTGCAGCAGTGACTATCGTTTCTATCGCCAAATCTACCAAGCTATCTGCAACAACGATCTCCACCTTCACTTTTGGCAAGAAATCAACGACATACTCTGCGCCACGATAAAGTTCGGTGTGCCCTTTTTGCCGGCCAAAGCCTTTAACTTCAGTCACGGTCAAGCCTGTTACGCCCACACCTGATAGCGCTTCACGCACTTCATCCAGCTTGAATGGTTTGATTATTGCATCTATTTTTTTCATTTCATCATCCTGTCAGGGTTAAAACGATTGGTTATGGGGTAACGTCTATCTTTGCCAAATGCGCGCGAAGTGATGCGGGTACCGACTGCTGCCTGCCTGCGTTTATACTCGCTACGGTCTATCATGCGTACGACACGCGCCACATCATTAGCGTCCAAGCCCGCTGCTATCATATCGGCTATGCTTTCATCCCGTTCGACATAACGTTCTATTATGGTATCGAGTATTGCATAATCAGGCAATGAATCCTGGTCAGTTTGATCTGGTCGCAGCTCGGCTGAAGGCGGTCTATCCATAATCCGCTGTGGGATAATCGGACCAATTTGATTACGATATTCAGACAATTGGTAAACCAATGTTTTTGGAACATCGCGCAGGACAGCAAAGCCCCCTGCCATATCACCATATAGCGTGGCATAACCAACGGCCATTTCCGATTTATTTCCTGTAGTAATGACCAACTTGCCAAATTTATTTGATAACGCCATCAGCAGCGTTCCGCGCACTCGCGCTTGTAGATTCTCTTCTGTTAAATCAAACGGCCTGTCTGCAAAACTCGAACTCAAACTGTCCAAAAACTGCTGATAAACAGGATTAATAGCCAACTCGGAATATTCCACACCCAAGCGCGCCACCATCTCACGGGAATCCGCCACGCTGATATCTGCGGTAAATTCGGAGGGCATCATCACTGCATGAATCTTATCCACACCCAATGCATCAACAGCTATAGCCAACGTCAATGCCGAATCTATGCCACCAGACAAACCTAACAGCACACCAGGAAAGCCGTTTTTACGCACATAATCACGCAAGCCTAAGGTCAGCGCCTGATAAACACAGGCATACATGGATAATTTAGGCGCAATAGTTGATGCACTTGGCGAGACGCCATCAAGCGTCACATAATATACGTCCTCGACCATGTTTGGACATTGCTGGGTTAATTTGCCATTGGCATCCATCACAAAGGAGCCGCCATCAAACACTAGCTCATCTTGCCCGCCGACCAAATTGCAATACAACACAGCCAGATTATTTTCAGCAATACGCTCACGCACGACTGAATAGCGTTCGCTTAACTTATCAATGTGAAACGGTGAAGCATTTAACACTAACAACACTTCTGCACCCGCATCTGCAGCGCAATACGGCGCAGCGTCATGCCAGATATCGGCACAAATATTCACACCGAATTTCACCCCATCCTGCTCAAACACGCAGGCTTGCGTACCCGCAGTGAAATACCTGACTTCATCGAACACAGTATGATTAGGTAAACTTTGTTTATGATAATTGGCGATTACCTTACCATCACGGATAACGCTGGCTGCATTATAAAGACGACCATCAGCCTCAGCGGGATGACCAACCACTAGGGTAATCCCTTGCGTCGCACGGCCTAATTCAATTAATGCCGCTTCGACTTGCTGATGAAAATCAGCACGAAATAACAAATCCTCAGGCGGATACCCTGACAGCGCCAGTTCTGGCGTAAGCATAATATCAGTATGTGCGAGTTTTGCCTCAGTGAGCGCATCAATAATTTTCGCAGTATTACCTGCAATATCACCCACGCAGGCATTCATCTGCACGAGTGCAATTTTCATCGCAGCATTGCTCTTTGCACTGCTAACCCCATCTCTGCGGGCGATGCAGCAACCACTACACCCGCATCGCTAAGCGCACGAATTTTGGCTTCCGCCGTTCCACTTCCACCAGCAATAATCGCTCCCGCATGCCCCATACGCTTACCCTTGGGTGCAGTTTGCCCTGCGATATACGCAGCGACAGGTTTGGTCACATGGTTTTTAATATACTCTGCCGCCTCTTCTTCACGCGTGCCACCAATCTCGCCAACCATGATAATCGCTTCGGTTTCGCTATCAGCTTCGAACAACGCCAGGCAGTCAATAAAATCCAGACCTTTAATCGGATCACCACCGATACCTACGCAAGTGGTCTGGCCTAAACCTAATTGCGTGGTTTGATGCACGGCTTCATAAGTCAATGTACCTGAACGGGAAACGATGCCGATTTTTCCACGTTGATGGATAAAGCCAGGCATGATGCCGATTTTGCAGGCATCAGGCGTGATAATGCCCGGACAATTTGGCCCGATTAACCGTGCGCCATTGGCACGCAATGCAGCTTTGACATTGAGCATGTCCAAAACAGGAATACCTTCGGTAATACAGACGATGAGCGCAATTCCTGCGTCAGCCGCTTCCATAATAGAATCGGCGGCATAATTAGCGGGCACATAAATCACACTGGCATCTGCACCTGTTTCACGTACGGCATCACGTACTGTATTGAATACGGGCAAGCCCAAATGCGTTTGACCGCCTTTACCAGGCGTCACCCCACCCATCATTTGCGTGCCGTAGGCCATTGCCTGTTCGGAATGAAATGTGCCTTGCTTACCTGTAAAACCCTGACAAATCACTTTGGTGTTTTTATCGATTAATATGCTCATGCGGCTGCTCCTTGCACAGCAGCCACTGCGCGCTGTGCCGCATCAGTCAAGTTGTCAGCGGTAATAATATCCAAGCCACTGTCTAATAATTTCTGTTTACCTAACGCCACATTCGTACCTTCTAAACGCACAATCACAGGCACATTCACGCCGACTTCTTTCACGGCGGTAATAATGCCATCGGCAATAATATCACAGCGCATAATGCCACCAAAAATATTAACCAAAACGGCCTTGACCTGACTATCCGACAAAATAATCTTGAACGCACGCGCCACCGTTTCCGCTGTTGCACCACCACCCACATCGAGGAAATTCGCAGGGGCGCCACCATGCAATTTGATCAAATCCATCGTCGCCATCGCCAAACCTGCGCCATTGACCATACATCCGATATTGCCGTTGAGCGCGATGTAATTCAGACCCGCTGCCTGCGCGGCGACTTCTTTACTGTCAATTTGCGTGTCATCAGCCATATCGGCAAACTTTTTTTGCCGAGACAATGCATTGTCATCTATGGACATTTTGCAATCCAGCGCCACCATGCGCCCGTCTTCGGTGATAACCAATGGGTTAATCTCTAACAAGCTCAGATCAGACTCAATGAACAATTTGTACAAAGCCCGCAACATACGGGTCAAATCGCCAACATGCGTGCCAGACAAACCTAACCCAAAAGCTAAATTACGGCATTGAAATTCCTGCAGTCCCAAAATAGGGTCGCAATACTCGCGCAAAATCTGCTCGGGATGGGTTAGCGCGACTTCTTCTATTTCCATTCCGCCCGCACTCGACGCCACTACTGCGACGCGCTCTGTTTCCCTATCGACCAGCACGCTCAAATACAATTCACGGGCGATGGACAGCGTTTCTTCCACCAACAAACGCCCTACCAACTGCCCTTCAGGGGCATTTTGATAAGTCACCAGTTGCGAACCCAATAAAGCCGAGGCCGCATCACGCAAGTCATCCAATGATCTGACCAGGCGCACGCCACCTGCTTTTCCTCGCCCACCTGCGTGTATCTGCGCTTTGACCACCCATGCTTCACCGCCCAGATATCCTGTCGCAGCTAATTCGGCATGAGTAGGATCTTCAACCACAATGCCACGTGGCGTGTTGATACTAAATTCGCGTAATAATTGTTTGGCTTGGTATTCGTGTAAATTCATTTCTGTCGTTTCTTATCAATACTTGATGTAATTAAGGTAATTGCAGGCTAAAAACCGCACCGCGCGGGTGTTCATTATTATGCAATAATAATTGGCCCTGGCGGTCTTTATTTACGTGTAACTGTGCAATAGCATTGGCAAGATACAAGCCCAGACCCTGGCTGGTTTGCATAATCGCCGTAGCAGGGTCCGCCAGCAGATCTTCGGCATAACCCGCGCCATCGTCAGTCACTTCCAATACCAACATTTGATTGGCTTCGTATGCGCTAATTTTGATTTCATGGCGAGCAAAGCGTAACGCGTTATGTATTGCATTCATCATCGCCATTTCCACCAGATCGCGATCAAAAAACCAATAACTTGGTGCCAGCTCAACTGCTTTGACGATTTTAATCCGGCTACCTGCCAATACTTGCGCGTTACGCACAAATTCATCGACAAAATCCGCAGGCGAATAATCCGCAATATTAGGCCGCAAACGTTCGGATTCGAGGTTGAATAGCAACAGCATCCGTTCCATACAGTCGTTGACGCGATGACAGAGCAAGCGCGATTCAGCTATTGCTAGTTCTGTAGATTGCACTTCATCCAACTTGAACATTAACAGTGCCATCAAATTTTTCACTTCATGCACATTGAGCGCGATAATAGTTTTGACATCAATATTGGCAGTGTCTATCAGGCTCATGCCATCTTCACCCCAAATTTCAAACCGACATCTTTCATCAACTCATTGATTTTTTTGTATTTTTCAAGATTTCCATGTTTAGCCGCATGTTCGCGCAAGAAATACCGAGCCATATTCATGTTTGTTTCGTTCCAGCCATTTCTATCACTATCAACGATAAGCGCATGCGCAGCATTAAGCGCAACCTGCACATTTTGTGGCATGCGTTTGGCAGCGCTCACTAGCAATTCAATTGCACCTGCCAAGTCACCTTTTTTCGCCAACATTACGCCTTCATTGTTCAACTTAACCACATCACGGACACTATTATCAACCAGATTGGCTACTTCTTCAGCACGCCCGACCTTTTCCAGCATTTGACGAACCGTATTTTGTACTTGTTCATCGTCATAGAAATTACTTACCATGTCTTTTACTAAAGTACGCCCTTCCTCCACCTTATCGTTGAGGAAACAGCTTTTCGCCATATCCAAACTTGATGAATTAGGTAGCAATACTCCAGTTTTTTCCTTGATATCCAGTGCATTTTGCAGTGCTTGCTTGGCAGCAGTTTCGTTATTTGCGCCGTGATGAATCAGGCTCTCCATCACCGATGTCGCCATTTCCAATTCAGGGGTTTTATCAAACGATTTTTTTGCATCAGTAACAACTGCTAGGGCCTTATCATGCTGACCTTCGTCTAAATGCACCCGGGACAAGCTAATAAAATCATTGGGTGAACGGAAAAAAGAATAACGCCCCTTATCAACCACAATACCAAAAGCGCGTTTAGCTTTGACCAAATCACCATTACGGTAAGCGATTTCACCCACACGAGTTTGCCGCGACAATGTCTGTGGCGAAATCTCGACAGCCTTTTCCAATACCGCCTGCGCTAACTCGGTACTGCCTTTGGATTCATGTTCCTTAGCCAGTAAATCGTACGCTTCAAGATATTGTGGGTTATCTTCAATAGCCAATTCCAACGTTTCAATTGCCTCTTCGCCCAATCCTGCCATACTCAGCGTCTTGGCCAAACCAATGCGAGCCCAAGGAATCGCACGTGCGGAAATAACCTGCTCATATAGAACGCGTGCTTCTTCATGCCTATCGAGTGAAATCAGCAACTCACCCTTCATCCGTATCAAATCGATGGTAAATTTACTTCTTAATGCCAACAGGCGGTCGCACTCAAGTATGGCATCAACTGCATTACCCTGGTCTAACAGCTCATAAATGACTGCAAAGGTTGCTTTTTTCTCGAATACACGCTCTAACCGCAACCGCATGGTTTCAGCAGTAAAAGGTTTAAGCAGATAATCATCTGGCGCCAGTTCTGCACACGACACGACCTTTTCATAACCGCGCTCTGCCGTCACCATCAAAAATGCCACGCTAGGCGCAATCAAACCACCCCGACGTAATTGCTCCAGAATTTGTTGACCATCACTGCCTTCACCTAGGCAATAATCACATACAATAATGTCGAAAGCACGCTGGCGTATCCTGAAAACAGCTTCATTACCTGAATTCGATGTCTCGCAGCGGCTAATACCGAAATTACTCAATGTATTTCTTAAGGAAGAACACATTGCCGGACTATCGTCGATAATCAGTACGCGCTTCTTGCTGAAATCCATCATATTGCAACAGGCGCCTTAATCGCAGGATATGGATCGTAATCAACCAGCTCAAAGTCTTCAAAGCTAAATGCAAAAATATCATTGATCGCTGGATTCAATCGCATCTTGGGCAGTGCACGCGGCGTGCGACTCAGTTGCTCTCGGGCTTGATCAAGGTGATTGCTGTACAGGTGTGCGTCGCCCAGTGTGTGCACAAAATCGCCTACTTGCAGCCCTGTCACCTGCGCCACCATCATGGTCAACAGCGCATAACTAGCGATATTGAATGGCACCCCGAGGAATATATCAGCACTGCGCTGATATAGCTGGCAGCTAAGCTTGCCATCTGCCACATAAAACTGAAAAAAAGCATGGCAAGGCGCCAATGCCATTTGATCTAATTCCGCGACATTCCACGCCGATACAATAATACGGCGAGAATCCGGATTGTTTTTAAGGTCGTGTATCACGCGTGCGATTTGGTCGATATGACCGCCATCAGGCGTCGGCCAGCTGCGCCATTGTTTGCCATACACAGGACCCAGTTCGCCGTTTTCATCAGCCCACTCATCCCAAATACTCACGCCATTGGCTTTCAGATAGGCGATATTGGTCTCGCCTTTGAGAAACCACAGCAACTCATGAATAATGGAGCGCGAATGGCATTTCTTGGTTGTGACCAGGGGGAAGCCCTGACTCAGATCAAAACGCATTTGGTAACCGAATACAGATACCGTTCCCGTACCGGTTCGATCAGATTTTTTCACCCCATGCTCGGCAACATGCCGCATTAAATCCAAATATTGACGCATAATTATCCTTAATTATTTTGCAACCCCAGATGCCGTTTCATTGTATCGCCTATCCCCAATGCCATTTGCAGCCAGCGTTGCGCGAGTTCCGGCGGTAGATAAGTCAACAGGGTCTCCTCAAATATACGCAACCAGGTATCAAATGCCGCGCCATGCAGATTCAACGCCTGGTGCTTGCCCAGCATATCAAATGGTCGCGGACCATCGACTTTGCCGCCCATCACTGTCCACCAATAATCGGCAATTAACGACTCATGTGCGCCAAAATCGCCCATGTTGGCAAAGAACGGCCCCATCATCTCGTCCGCTTGCAAACGACCGTAAAAATCATGCACCACACGCTCAACATTGTCACGTCCTATCTTATCGCATAACGGCTCAAGTTTGCGCCGTGGGGTAGGTTCGCCAATCTGCATCTATAAATCCCTGTAATGGTTGATATTGCTGTTTGTAAGCCATTTTACGACTATCTGCAACCCAGTAGCCCAAATAAAGATAAGGTACACCCAACTGCCGCGCCAAATCAATTTGCCAAAGCACGTTGTACACGCCCAGACTACGTTTGGATAAATCGGGGTTGAAGAACGTATATACCGCCGATAGCCCATTAGCCACCCTGTCTATTAAACTCACCATTTGCACTTTGTCGTCTTCACGAAAAACCAGCAAATAGCTCTCAACCTGACTCGCTACTAAAAAATGCGTGTATTGTTCCTTATTATCATGATCCATCCCCCCGCCTGGATGACGTAGCGCCTGGTATCGTTGATACAACGCGAAATGCTCAGCATCAAAATGGGGGGACTCTATGCTTACCGTCATACCTGCGTTCGCCTTTAGCACACGACGCTGAGTACGGTTAGGCAAAAACTCATCAACAACTACACGCACTGGTACGCATGCCTGACATGTGCCGCATTGTGGTCGGTATGTATAGAATCCACTGCGTCTAAAACCGATACGGATTAATTCACTATAAACCGATGTATCCACCAAATGTGCCGGTGTGGCGACTTGTGAACGGGCAGTTTGATCAGGCAAATAACTACATGAATAAGGTGACGTAATATAAAACTGCAGCTGTAGCGGAATTTCATGTAAACGCGTCATCACATCTCCGTTGAATCCCAAGGGGCATTGGGCACATCCACATTATGCTGCAAAATACGCATAAAATCAGCTCTCGCAATCTCGCGCGCACCAAAACGGGCTAAATGTGCGGTATTCATCTGGCAATCGATAACTTCAAATCCCCATTGCTGCAACTGTCGCACTAAATGCACGAACGCAATTTTAGATGCGTCATCGACCTTGGCAAACATCGACTCACCATAAAAAACTCGCCCTATTGCCACACCGTACAAGCCACCGACCAACTCACCATTTTGCCAATTCTCTATGCTGTGTGCATAGCCTAACTGGTGCAATGCAGTGTACGCAGCGACCATATCCACGTTAATCCAGCTGCCATCCTGACCATGACGTGGCTGACTACAGGCCCCCATCACCGCTGAAAACGCCGTATCTACACGTATTTCATAGCCTCCTTTGCGCATCACTCGTATCAACGACTTGGGCACGTGTAACTCATGCGGGAACAACACCATACGCGGATCAGGACTCCACCACAATATTGGCTGACCTTCATTAAACCAGGGGAAAATCCCACGCTGATAAGCTGCCAGCAACCAATCTGCCCGCAACATACCTCCTGCCGCCAGCAAACCATTAGGTTCCTGTAGCGCAGAAGTAACCGGTGGAAAGTCATTCAATGATGAGAGCCAAGGCAGCATTTAAGTATTTTTTTAAAAAATAGTTGACAACAGCGAATATAAAAAGATATATTTATCTTAATAACTTAATTAAGGAGTTCACCATGAGTTTATTTGCATCCCTCTTCCATTCATCCATAGGCTTATGGAGTGCATTTACTGTTACTTTTGTACTGGGCATGATGGTCTGGTTCACATGGTTCTTCATCAAAAAATCATACGGCAAGGAATAAACCCAATGGCTTTATCAGCTACTTGACTGATAAAGCCGTAAGATCCTGCAGCACCCATTTGGCGTGTTGTTGCGCATCAACAGATACGTAAACTTTTGCTATTTTCCCTAGCGGGTTAATAAGAAAGGTATTGCGTTTCGCAAACTTGACCACCAGCAAATTGGTGATAGAGCCGTAGCTAGCCGCCACTTTGCCACCTTGGTCAGCCAGCAAAGGGAAAGACAGATGATGTTTTTTGGCAAATTCGGCATGGCTATCCGTATCATCCACACTCACACCCAACACCACCGCGCCTAATTGACGCAGCTGAAAAGCATCGTCGCGAAACTGGCACGCCTCCGTTGTACAATGCGGCGTATCGTCTTTGGGGTAAAAATACAGCACCACCCACTGGCCACGATAGTCAGACAAGCGCTGCACCTTACCCGATTGATCAGGCAAAGCAAAATCAGGTGCATCTTGCCCAACTTTAGGCAAATCAGCTGCCTGACTAGCGCGCATCCATAGCATGGCAAACACCACCCCCACCAATATGATTATTAGTTTCATACAAGACATTCTCACAAATCAAAATTCTAAATTTACGCTATTCAAGGTAAAATACGGGCTTGCCTTCGTAGCTCAGTGGATAGAGCATCCCCCTCCTAAGGGGAGGGTCACACGTTCGATTCGTGTCGAGGGCACCAATCATTGACGAATCTGGTCACTCCAATTGGAGCGTCAATTTTCACATTTCACGGCAAGATCAAGCGCTGCATAGATACACCACACGGCAGCCTGTTTACCATCAACTCTGATGTCCTCCACCAGAAAATTCAACAACTGCTTCCCGTACCCAGACTCAATATCTATCAGTTACATCGTATAGACCACTTGCTTGGCCGATATTATTCAGAATAAAAGTTAGTCTAGCTTCAACAAAGCCATTTCCGTTACTATCTTTTTCAACATATTTTTAATTGCTTTACTCTGTCTTGCAGACTGGAGCCCAGTCCAATGATGCACTTTTCTATCGTGCTATACAAATTATGCTGTTGCTGGGCGTTGCCCGTTGGTTTCATATGTGCGGCAACAGACAGACTGCCGCTCACTTTGCAGCCATTCTGTGAGCTCTATTAAAGGAGACAATATCATGAAAACATCTCATAAAATCCTGGCGATTGCTGGTGTAATCCTGCTAAGTGGTTGCGCCAACCCCTATCCAGACACCCGTTCCAGTAACCCACAACCTGACTACCGTTCGAGCAACTCTCCGCAATATGCTAGTGCCTACGGCGTAATTGATGCCATCGATACAATACAAACCGATGGCAATAGCACAGGCAGTCCGATAGGCGTTGGCACTGTTATTGGTGGTGTAGTAGGTGGCGTACTCGGCAATCAAATCGGTGGCGGCACTGGCCGAACCGTTGCGACCGCTGCGGGTGTGGTCGGCGGTGCCGTAGTAGGACACCAGATCGAAAAAAGCCGTAATACCAGCAGCCAATATACTTACCGCATCAAAGTCCGTTTGGATAACGGTAGCTATGCAAGCTACACGCAAAACAATATAGGCGACATGCGCCCCGGCGACCGAGTACGCATCGACAATGGACAAGTAACTCGTTATTGAAGTTGTTGCAGGTTACCAGCAGTTGACATACTCTCCCCTTCCTTCAGGTAGAGTATGTCAACATCTCGGGCGCACCAGATATCATAATCCATAAAATTCAATCATAGGTTGCCAGAAAGTTAGGCATCAGGAAAAGATCAGCGACTAATCGCCAGCGCCATCAAACAACGTAATCCAATGCTGCACGGGGATAGTTGATTGGCTTGCCAAATGTAGCTGACAACCCACATTAGCAGTGACGATTAACGATGGTTGACCACTATTCAATGCAGTTAACTTTTGTTGTAATAACTGCTGTGACAAAGCAGGTTGCAGAATCGAATAAGTACCTGCTGACCCACAACATAGATGCGCATCAGGTACGCTGGCTAGCGTAAAGCCCGCGCGGCGCATTAACTGCTCCAGGCTACCCGACAGTTGCTGACCATGTTGCAGCGTACACGGCGCATGTACTGCAATCGGTTCATGCTGCGACAGTGGTAACGATGATAAATCCTCTTGCAGCAGCACCTCAACCAAATCACGCGTCAGCGCCGAAACCCGCTTGGCTTTTTCCGCATAGTCTGGGTCATTGCGTAACAAGTGCCCATAATCCTTGACCATGACGCCGCAACCGCTAGCAGTCATCACCAGCGTTTCAGCGCCCGCCATGATATGCGGCCACCAGGCATCAATATTGCGCCGCGCAAAATCCTGCGCCTCCTGCTCTGCATTCAAATGCTGGCTCAACGCGCCACAGCAACCTGCCGTACTGATTTCCAGCAAACTCACGCCCAGTTTATCCAGCACGCGAGCCGCAGCCGCATTGGTAAGCGGCGTGGCAGCAGGCTGCGCACAGCCTTGCAACACCAGCATTTTCCGTGCGTGACGTGGCGCTGGCCACAACCCGGCATCTTGTGCAGCAGGTATCTTGCGCTGCAATGCAGCTGGCAGCAGTGGACGAACTAGCCGTCCCATTTTCAACAACGCCGCAAAGCGCTGACGATACGGGATCACCGCACGCAAGGTGCCACGCAACAATTTTTCACGCCAGGTACGTCCCACTTGCTGTTCAACCACAGCTCGACCGATATCGACCAGATGCCCATATTGCACACCAGATGGGCAAGTCGATTCACAGGAACGACAAGTTAAACAGCGATCCAGATGCAGCTGCGTCTTGGCAGTAGCAGGTTGGCCTTCCAGCACTTGTTTGATTAGATAAATGCGTCCGCGTGGACCATCAAGTTCATCACTCTGAATTTGGTAGGTTGGGCACGTCGCTGTGCAAAAGCCGCAGTGCACACAGCTACGCAAAATCGCATCAGCTTCTTGTCCCAGCAACGTATCTTTAAATTGTTCGGCCAGATTAGTTTGCATATTATAGGTTCTCGTACATACGACCAGGATTCAATATCCCGGCTGGATCGAATGCCTGTTTCAAGCGTTGATGCAATTGCCATATCCCAGCGGTTAAAGGCTGGAACATCGCACCTGCCCTGTCGCCGCCATGGAATAAAGTCGCGTGGCCACCCAGCGCTGAGACTTGTGCACGAATATCCCCTGCCGCCGCATCACTGCGTAACCAGCGTTGCGCGCCACCCCACTCGATTAGCCAGTCACCTGCCACATCGGGCTGCGCAGCCACCTGTGGCATGGCTACACGCCATAACGGTTGCTTGCTGGCAAAGAACGGATGCTGCAATTCACGGATAGCCGTCCAGATATCCTCATCGTTTTCCAACACCTCACCCTGCTGGCTGTGCTGGACCGACGCTATCGTGCTTGCTGCGCCAGAAAAACGCAGATACAGATTTCCATCTATCCATGCTGATGCCGACAGTGGCAGTGACTGACCCGCAAGCCGATTCATCAACGTCAACGCATCAGCAGCACTGAGCCCAGAACGCAGCAAAGTCAATTTATGCTGAGGCATGGGCAAGACTTTCAGGCTCACGTCCAGCAGCACGCCCAACGTGCCCATCGCTCCCGCCATTAACCGCGCAGCATCATAGCCGGCCACATTTTTCATCACTTCACCGCCAAAATGCAGCAGCTCACCTTTGCCATTTATCATGTGGCAACCGAGCAAAAAATCTCTGGCAGAACCTGTGTAAACACGGCGTGGGCCAGACAGATTACAGGCGATAGTGCCACCAATGGTCGCACTCGCACCCCAATGTGGCGGCTCAAATGCCAGCATTTGCCCATGCGCTGCCAGTGCTGATTCAATATCGCTTAACGGTGTTCCCGCACGCGCAGTCAACACCAGCTCAGTTGGTTCATAACTCACAATACCGACATGCCCTGATACATCCAACACGTTCCCAGTCGCAGTACGCCCATAAAATGCTTTGGTATTACCAGCGCAGATATTGAGCGGCGTTTTGTCAGCATAAGCCAGCGCCACTTGCTGTTGCAGCGCAGCTGAAATATCTTGTTCGTTCAGTGCCATCAGAACCGCTCCAATTCGGGAAATGGCGCTTTGCCATGATGCACATGCATCGCGCCAAACTCAGCACAGCGGTGCAAAGTCGGTACGGCTTTACCGGGATTAAGTAGCCCCTGCGGGTCAAACGCATGTTTGATCGCATGAAACTGTGTCAATTCCAGCGCATCGAACTGCACACACATCTGGTTGATTTTCTCCATGCCGACACCGTGTTCGCCAGTGATACTGCCGCCCACTTCAACACAGAACTCCAGAATTTTTCCGCCAAAAGCCTCTACTCGTTCCAGTTCACCTGGCTTATTAGCGTCGTACAAAATCAGCGGATGCAAATTGCCGTCACCCGCATGGAATACGTTGGCCACGGCTAATCCATATTGCTGTGACAACTCAGCGATGCGTCGCAACACCAATGGCAAATGGCGACGCGGTATGGTGCCATCCATACAATAATAATCCGGGGATAAACGACCCACGGCGGGGAACGCGGACTTCCGTCCTTTCCACAACAAAGCTCGCGATTGCTCATCAGCAGCCAGACGCACTTCGGTGGCACCCGCTTGCGACAAAATAATCTGCACGCGCGCTATTTGGTCGATCACGTCGGCGTGCATACCATCCAGTTCGCACAACAAAATTGCTTCAGCATCACGTGGATAACCCGCATGTGCATAATCTTCAGCGGCATTGATTGCCAGCTTATCCATCATTTCCAGACCTGCGGGAATAATGCCCGCAGCAATGATATTGCCCACGGCTGCTGCCGCTTTTTCCACATCACTAAACGCAGCCAATACCACTTGTGCCTGTTCAGGCACGGGCAACAGGCGCACAGTCACTTCAACGATGATGCCGAGCATACCTTCCGAGCCAGTTACCAGCGCCAATAAATCATAGCCTGCGCTGTCGAAGGCTTCGCTGCCTATGATTAATAACTCGCCAGTCACCGTCACCAGTTTCACTTGCAGGATATTGTGTATGGTCAAACCATATTTCAGACAATGCACACCACCAGAATTCTCAGCCACATTGCCACCTATGGTGCAGGCGATTTGCGATGACGGATCAGGTGCATAATACAAGCCATGTGCCGCTACCGCCTGTGAAATGGCCAGATTACGCACACCAGGCTGCACCCGTGCAGTTCGCCCTAGCGGATCAATAGACAATATGGATTTGAGCTTTGCCAGACTCAGCAACACGCCATTGGGATGCGGCAATGCGCCACCTGACAACCCTGTCCCGGCACCACGCGCCACAACGGGCAGCTGATACTGATGGCATAGGCGCATCACCGCCTGCACCTGCTCTACCGTATTCGGCAACACAGTCACCCACGGCAACTGGCGATAAGCAGACAAGCCATCACATTCATACGGACTTAAATCTTCAGTCTCGAACAGCACACAATCCCTCGGCAATAACGCCAGCAGCTGCGTGACCAATTCAGCTTTACTGATCATATAGTCACCTCATGATGGTTATCACATCCTGCAGTCATCAGGACACCTCACCTCGCAAACGTTGATACGCAATCGCCAACGCATTTTCATCGCCCACATTACCCGGGAAAATCACCACAGGTAAATCTGGGTAGCGCGGATGATCGGGCGGACAGCGCACGATAGAACATCCGGGCAAAATCTGCCCAAGTACCCGCGAAGTACGCAGCGCCAGCCCGTCACTCAACACGTCATTTGAGGTAATGCCGCCTTTGCTGATCAAAAATCCGATAGTCGTTGGCAAGTTCCGCACTACATCCATCAGAAATGCCGACACCTGTTCACCAAACGCCAACCGAGTTGCCTGATCAGCGAATGTCAATTCCACTCGACTGGTATAAACCACGGACGTCAGATTCTGCTCATGTGCAGCCTGCGCGAGCTTTATCACCTCTTGCAATAGCGCATCTCGCTCTTGCGCAATGCGTGCTACATCTATCTCTATCCCGGCAACACCGGGTTGCTGCAATAGCACCTGCAGTTGCGCCGTGGTTTTTTTAACATGCGACCCCACTATCACCGCACCCGCACGCCCACCACGCACATAATGCGCCATTTGCTCTGGGGCAACAGGTTGCTTGTCAAGCTTGGCGAGCGAGGTCAATAAACTTGCCGCACTGCGGAACAAAAAGCGCTTGCCTGCCGCCGCCGCTGTTTGAATTTGCGCAGCAAACTGATCCAGATCACTTTGCTTCTCGGCATCCACTACGCAACACACATTGTCATGCAATGCCATTAATCGTGGCATGATATCTGAACGAACATCCGCCAGTGTAAAGCGTTCGACCTGGTTAGCCAAAATACGACCCTGTGTCTTTTCTCTCACGTAATCAGGCAAATAACTATGCTGATAACCAAACACGGAATCACGCGCAAACTCGGTTTCATGCACGGGGATAGGCACGCTATCGACAATCAGATAATGAATACTATCGCGAGTGATTCGCCCACCTTCGAAGAATGCAGGCGTCAGAAAATGTGCATCAAACGGACCCAGCAACTCCGCAATCACGTCGGTTTCCACAGGATAATGGCCACGCAAGGTTGAATCTGAACGACTCACCAAAATCGGATTGATTACCTGACCTGCTGCTGCACTCTGCGCCAACGCTACCTGCAAATTGATACAGACTTCACGTGTCACCGCATCCGCACGTGCAGCTGACATGCCGCGTGTATTGGTCAGCACAAAGAACAGGGGCGAACTGTCGGCCAATGCCGCAACCAGGGTAGCGACATCCCAGCGTGTTAACAGCAGACAGCCGTGTACCGTCTGTGACCCCGTAGGGTCATCATCCAGCACAATGATTTTGGTAAGCTGACTCATATTTAACTCACTTTAACAGCGCATTAACGCGCGCTACCATCGCTTCAGCAGTAATGCCATTAAACGCCATGATTTCATCCGCGCTGGCAGTGGTTTCACCACGTTTCCAGCAGAAAGTATCACGTTTCGGCGCACGCGTACGCAGCAATACAGGCTCTAATGGCGCACTTGGACCACCGCTGACAGCAATCAACGCATCACCGTCAAACAGGGCATTGAAATGATCGTCATCCATAAAGCCATTATCAGGCTGTGATACCGTATCCCACGCTACGTCCGTTGGGCGATAGAGTGCACGCGGATTCACCGCTGCCACTATGCGCACGCGATATCCCTGCGCTTCCAGCTGATCTTTGGCTTTGAATACAGGCAACAGTACCATATCGCCGGTTACCGCAAACACTATAGTGGAACCTGTACCTGCAGCACTTTCGTAAATAGTTGCAGCACCATTCACTAGCGCTTGCCTGGATTCAGCCAGCGTCATGTAAACAGGTAGCGGGCTCTTGGAAGCGATAATCACCATACCTTTATTGACGCTGTCAGTCGCATATTCATAAGCCACTTGCATCGCATTCGCATCACATGGGAACAGCGGGAAAACGTTACCATTGCGCATCATCGCTGCAAAGAAGTTTTCTATCTCAGGACGCTGATGCGTCCAGCCGTTACGTCCTTGCTCCAGCGCACCTGCGGTAAACATGCAGACGATGGACGGTGTTTTGCGACGCAATTCTGCCATGGCTTGCGTTACGGTCTGGATAATCGGCCAGCCGTTAATCGCAAATGATTCATATGACAGCCACAACGAACGTGAACCAAATAATGCCAGACCTGCCGCCAGACCTGCGCAGGCATCCTCATTCAACGGCTCGTAAACCTGACCATTTGGCTCCTGGTTATACATGGCATCCGCTGTCGGATGACGTATTTTCAGCGCATCATTGATGTTCTTCATCGCGGACGCTTCGTTGCCGTCAGCGTTGGTGACCACAAAGCGTGGATCAGCCTTACCCATTTGCGCGACCAATGCACCCATCGCTGTGGCTGGCACAGCTTTGTCGCCTTGCTTGAACTCGGTCATCGCCAGCTTAGGCATCGCCACAATATCCAGCTCGGTTTCAGTCACCACAGTTTTAACCGCCGCACCGCCGCCTGCACGCGACAGGTTGTCACGTACGATCTGCCAGGCTTCAGGTGGCAATGCACGGCGTTGCAGACCTGCGATAATATGCGGCTGATCCAGTGTATCAGCTGGGTACAGGTTATGCGATTTCGCACCCACGGTATGCACACCAGCACCTTTTAATTGCTTAATAATGAACACGGTAAGCGTGCCATTTAATGCGGATTGTGATGCGCCATCTACGCCCTGCAACACCGCCTTGGTAAACGCCAAACGCTGGCCTAATGAAAACTGCGTGCTGTCCACGTAAGCCAATTCCTGATTGGTATCGTCAAATTCCTTGGCATCCACCAGCACCACATTCTTGAAACCATGACCTTTCCAGTAAGCCGTCATTTCATCGTTAGTCATGCGCGACACCATGGAGTGGTGTTCCTGTGAATAACCATTCCATATCAGCACTGGCAGAAAGTTGGTCACCTCAGGATAAGCCGTATTGAAATGCATCATGCTATTCAACACATAGGGCTCGCCCATACCGCCATCGCCGATAGTCACAGGGAATAATTTACGTGGATGCAGCAACGCACCAGCCATCGCAAAATGCTGACCCTGACCCAACGGACCTGCAGGTGCCAGCAAACCAGGAATCGCACCTGACAAATGACCCAACAAGCCATGCTTCTCGCGGAACCGTTCCATCATGTCTGCAACGGTGCGTATGCCCATTTCTTCTAATGAAGTATCCAGGAACATGGACGAATAAAAACCTGGGGCATGGTGGCCAACTTCAGTCACGATATTAGTATGTCCCAACATCATCAGCGATGCATGCGCTTCAGCGCTGGATGCATAACCGCCTGGATGACCAGAACCTTTCGATCCCGTCACCTGCAAAGTCAGATAACGCAATGCATCCGCCGCCAATAAAGTTTGGTAAACCGCTGAGCTATCACCTGCATCAGCAATGCCATGCTGCCCTGCTGCGATAACCGGACTAGCCGCGTGCTTATCAAAATCCAGCCATTTTTCACCAAAATGGTGTATGCCTTCACAGAAAATAGGTGCGCTCATTTACTACTCCTTCACATTAGCAATTTAAGATGTAACCACAATATCAAACTAATATAAATTTCGCAATATAAAATTGATTTCACAATGTGAAATGATATAGAATACGTACATGACAAATGAAACTCACATACAAGTAATCGACCGCATGGTCAGCCTGCTGGAAAGTTTGGCCAAGCACCAACACGCCAGCCTGAAAACATTGGCTGCCGAGACCGACTTACACAGCTCCACCGCCTTTCGCATCCTCGCGTCATTGCATCACCATGACTGGGTAGCGCGTGACAGCAATGGTGCTTATCAACTGGGTAGCGGCTTGATGCGTTATGCCAGCCAGGCTGAGCAACAGCTAGACCTGCGAGAAATCGCCCTCCCCATCATGACCGCACTACGCGACCAGACAGGCGAAACCGTCAACCTGACCCTGCGCGAAAATGATGAAGTGGTTTACATAGAACGCGTCACCTCCACCCGCCTGATGCGCGTAGAACAGGTGATCGGCAGTCGCGCGCCATTGCACGTCACCGCCGTAGGCAAACTCATGCTGGGAGAAGATGCAGCAGCGGCATGCCTGAGCTACGCCAAGCGCACACAACTCCCCGCCTACACCACCAATACCATTACTGATCCAGAAAAATTATGCACCAGCGCAGAACACGCACGCACGCAGGCGTATGCGTTCGATAATGAAGAAGCGGAATTAGGCGTAGGCTGCATCGGCGTACTGATACGCGACACCAGCGGCAAAGCTGTCGCCGGTTTATCTATCTCCGCCCCACGCGAACGCCGCAAAGACGAATGGGTAAGCGCATTGCAACAAGCAGGTGCGCAGATATCTGAAAAACTGGGCTATTTCCACCCAGCGTCATGACTACAGAAAGTTACCTACAAACCCACAGTAGGAAAATAAATTTGTAACAATGTTAGAACTGACCCCTTTTTAACTTTTTAAAGTTCACATGATTGAGGATATAGATAAGCCATATTGATGGTACTGGCTAATGGCATAAGGCCAAGCACCGCAACCAACAACTATTTCAACGGCAGGAACTTCTGTGACAAGGCGTGATATAGCGGCACTGGGGAAATCAATTTAGACATGGCGCTTGCTACTACCGAAGCTGCCATCAGCGGCAACAGCATGTGGTGACTATCGGTCATTTCCATCATGATAATAAATGATGTCACAGGTGCCCGAGTTACCCCAGCAAGATAAGCAGCCATGGTCAGCAAGACGATGGCACTATGCGGTGCATAAGATACTGGTAACAAAGAGGCCAGATTATCACCCACCCCAGCCCCCACTGCTAACGATGGCGCGAACACCCCACCGGAAATGCCACTCAGCGACGACAATAAAGTCGCCAACATTTTCGCTATACCAAAATACCAAGGTACCTCACCACTTTCTTCTAACATGGTTTGGGTGGGCAAATAACCGGTGCCAAACACCAGATGATCGCTGAGCAAACCCAGAATAGCCACGCCCAACCCACACAGCGCAGCAAAAGCAAGCGGGTGGCTGCTAATAAATCTGGCTAAACGCGAGGTTGTATCGAAAGATACCGCCAGCATGATGCGACTAAATATGCCTCCTGCCGCCCCGCCGACAATACCGCAAATCAAAATTGTCAACATGCCGGAATCCCACTCCAGATTGGCCGCAGAAGAACCGAAATACGTATAGTTGCCCAACAACGCCAGGGAAATCAGGCCAGACACGATTACAGTCACCAGTGAGGAACTGTTGGCATTAAACACATGATGTTTGCTCAGTTCTTCAATCGCAAACATAATGCCAGCCAGTGGTGTATTAAAAGCAGCAGCGATACCCGCAGCGCCCCCCGCCAGCAATAAAATGCGGCGCTGTTCGATACCCTGAAACGGCCCACGCTGATAAAACATGTGCATGATGGAGGCGCCGATCTGCACCGTTGGCCCCTCGCGGCCAATAGATGCACCTACGGCCAAGCCACCTAACGTCAGCATGATTTTTCCGATCAGTATGCGTACCGACAACAAACGGCTGGTTTTAGCATCATCATCGTCATTGATCGCGGCGATAGTTTGCGGAATGCCGCTACCCTGAGTGCCAGAAAAATAACGGCGACTGACATAGGTCAACAAGACAAAACCCAGCGGCAGCACAATAAGGGGAGCGAAAAAGAAAGAATGATACAACAGCGCATTGAGCCGGTTAGCATAGTCACTCGCGGTAGCCAGCACCACAGCAACCAAGCCTATCAACAATGGCCCCAATATCCATGCCGAACCACGATGCCACATATCTACTGATTTAGCCGTTAAATTTTGAGTATCAAATTCACTAGCAGCTGATTTTACTTGCGATGATTGCGCTGGCATGGTCACAGTATATGAGTAGTGAAAACAATAAGGGTGTTACTAACCTGAATTTTGCATAAAAAAACAGCGAAAAAATATGTATAAGTATTTGATATATTTTCGTTTTCAGAACCAGCAATCTGTAAAAAACAAACAGCCTCTGCTCATCTCTGATTCTACCTCACCCCAGCTACTTTTGCACCTTACGCCAGATATCTATTGGTGCCAAATCCAATAGTGGCGATACATCATCTGACGTCGATTCGAGGCTGTTGTTCAGCGTTAATCGGCTTGATTCCATAAGTCAACTACACCGATTACATTTCAGCCATCCATACGGCAGCGCCAAATATTCATATAGACGCCAGTATCGGCATCTATATTTTTGCTAACCAAACCGCTGAACTTTCCCAGCCCAGCCCAAATCAGGCGACCGAAACCACTGCTACCAAGCTATGTGTTTGCTTAGGTGCGATATTGATTTTGTCATCTGCAGCATTACAGGTTTCTACACACACCATTTGCTGATATTCGCCCGCTGCCATGTCGGCAAAGCCTTTTTCTTTTTCTATCCATGGGTTCCATACCACAGTGGTATCGCTGCCTGATTTGGCGATGTGGATGCCGCGATGTTGGGCTGTGTCGTTAATCACGCAGGTCGCTTGGGTGTTGACATAAACGCGATCAGTTTCGCCTGCAAATATCACATCGCCTTGCTGGGTATGCTCGGTAAAATCCAGCACCTTGTCGAGGTATTTCGTGCCGTCTAATCCTTGCACGATGGTTTCGGCGATATCACCAATATGGAAATAGGTGTGCAATGCATCGGTGATGGTAAATGACACGTCGCCTGTATTTTTGGTCACCAGCGCCATTGTCAGGGTTTTGCCTACAGTGACTATCATCTCCAGATCAAAGGCATAATCCCAGATTGCACGGGTTTCTGCATTATCAGCGATGCCCAAAGTGACCACCACGCTTTCAGCAGTTTGCACTGTACTGCGCACTTGCCACATGCGTGTGCGCACAAAGCCGTGCGCGGGTTTGCCCGCCTCACCCGCGCCAAACCACGGCCAGCATATCGGCACACCGCCGCGCACACCTTTGCCAACCTGATAGGTAGCGGCACGACTCACCCACAGTACTGGCGCCGCGCCTGCAGGTTGCCATTCCAGCACTTGCGCGCCGATGAGCGCAATACGCGCGCTGGCATCCGCCGTAGTGATTTCAACAACAGGTACGCCAGCTGCCACCTCGACAAAATTCAATACATTGGCAATACCAAATTTTTGATTTAATTCATTAACGGACATAACAACTCCTGATTAAGTGGATGATTTTGCTTCTTCTTGTTGCAACGCCCACAGTCTGGCATAAACGCCGTTCGCTGCGAGTAATTCCCTGTGATCGCCACGTTCAACTATCCGCCCCTGCTCCATCACCAGGATTTGGTCAGCATCAACGATGGTTGAAAGCCGGTGGGCAATGGTCAATGTGGTGCGATTTTTGGCGATTTCCTTGAGCTCGGCCTGGATAATTTTTTCCGTTTGCGTATCCAGCGCGGAAGTCGCCTCGTCCAAGATCAGGATACGCGGATTTTTCAGTATGGTGCGCGCAATGGCGACCCGCTGCTTCTCACCGCCAGACAATTTCAAACCACGCTCACCCACAGTCGTTTCCCAGCCATTCGGCAGCGACTCGATAAAATGCAAGATATGCGCCGCCCGTGCCGCCTCGACGATTTCTTCGCGGCTGGCGGTAGGTCGCCCATACGCGATGTTGTAATAGATACTGTCATTAAACAATACCGTATCTTGCGGCACGATACCGATGGCTGCACGCAAACTGGTCTGAGTCACATGACGGATATCCTGATCGTCTATATAAATAACACCGTCATTCACATCATAGAAACGATAGAGCAAGCGTGACAAGGTTGATTTGCCCGCACCACTTGTCCCTACCACTGCAATATTATGCCCTGCAGGAATAATCAAACTCACACCCTGCAATATCGCTCGATTGCTGTCATAGCCAAATTTCACATCGTCGAATCGCACTTCAGCGCCCAGCACGTTGAGCGGCTGTGCATCAACCTGATCAGCAACTTCGCGATTCACATTCAGCAGTTTAAACAGGCGCTCTATATCAGTCAGCGACTGTTTGATTTCTCTGTACATCACGCCGAGAAAATTCAGCGGTATAAACATCTGGATAAGGAAAGCATTAATCATCACCAGATCGCCCACCGTCAATTGCCCCGCCACTACGCCTTGCGATGCGCGAATAAGCATAATGGTCACACCGATAGCGATAATAGCTGCCTGCGCCGCATTGAGCATCCCTAATGAAGTCTGATTTTTAACTGCCGCGACTTCCCAGTTTTGTAAGCTGCTGTCGTAACGCTTGGCTTCGAACGCTTCGTTGCCGAAATACTTCACCGTTTCATAATTAAGCAAGCTGTCGATAGCCTTGGTATTCGCCTGCGAATCCATTTCATTCATTTGCCGGCGCAAATGCGTGCGCCACTCGGTAATGCTAATAGTGAGCGCAATGTAAATCACCAGCACCACCAGCGTAATCGCGGCATATATCCAGTCAAATTTGGCAAACAATATCCCCGCCACCAAACTGATTTCTATCAGCGTCGGCAATACTGAAAACAGTGTCAAATGGATAAGCGACGAAATACCCCGTGCGCCGCGCTCGATATCACGCGTCACGCCACCTGTCTGACGCTCCAGGTGGAAACGCAAAGAGAGGTTGTGCAGATGCTTAAATACTTCCAGCCCCACACGACGAATAGCGCGCTGCGTGACTTTGGCAAACACAATATCGCGCAAATCCGAAAATACCGTACTCGCCAGCCGCAGCAAACCGTAACCGAATAGCAATGCCAACGGCACCACCAGCATCGCCTTGGGCTGATTCAGATCATCAACAATATGCTTGAGCACAATCGGAATCGACACCACCGCCAGCTTCGCGCCAACCAGGAAGCTGATGGCGATAAACGCCCGCCACTTGTATTCCCACAAATACGGCAACAACAGGCGCACAGTCCGCCAATCGGCAGAACCTGGCTGACCACCATCAGAACTAAAATGACGCATATTTACTCAATAATTTAATTGGATAGAACTGAAAATTCAGTCAATTTTTGACATTAACAATGGCTTGTACGGACGTTCAAACTTTTGCAAAATATCGTAATAAGTTCTGATATTCTCGACAAAAATAACCGCTTCACCACCCCGGCAGAAACCGTGTTTGGCCGCAGATCCTTGTTCCGAACTGGATAACATGGGCATTGTCGTTTTCACATCACTCCAGGCCACAGGATTGAGTTTACACCGCTGCGCCAGCACTCTCGCATCTTCCAAATGCCCCTGACCCTGATTATACGCGGCCAAAGCCATCCACGTCCGGTCTGGCTCAGTCAGTTTGGGTGACATCTGATCTATCATCAGCGCAAAATATTTCGCCCCGCCCAATATACTTTGTTGCGGATTCAGACGGTCTTCCACACCCATCAAGTCAGCGGTACTGCCTGTCATCATCATCAACCCCCGCACCCCGGTAGGTGAAGTCGCATAAGGATCCCAGTGTGATTCCTGATATCCAATTGCCGCTATCAAGCGCCAATCTATGCCTGTGGCATCCTGTGCTGCATAAAAATACTTACGATACTTGGGCAAAATCGCATGCATCTTGTCCAGAAAACCGGCTACGTCAGCCTCTTCCAAACGATCAGCATGGCCATAATACTTATCCACCAAGCGCTTTAACGTACCATCCTGTTTGATTTTCTGCATAAACTGCTGCACCTGCTTAAATAGCACAGGATCGGGTATTTTTGGAAAAGCCCAGGCCAGTTGATCTGCCTTGGGTAATTCAAAGGCCACATCCAGATTAGGGTAAAACTTGCGTGCCACATCAAACTCATTGGAGTCCGTCATCACGGCATCAGACAAGCCGTTCGCTAACCGATTCAAAGCCTCCTCATCCCATTTAGCTGGCAACTCAGTCCATTTCAACTGCGGCGTAGCCTTGGTTGCGAGGCGTAAAGTCTCAGCATGACTACTACCCGCTATCACCTCCACCCGCATCTTGGCCAAATCCGCAAAATTATTTGGCTTTAGACCATCCTTGTTATAAATCACTTGCTGGGTCACGCTCAAATAAGACGGACCAAATTGCATGGTCTCCTTGCGCGAAGCAAGCACACTGATACCCGCTGCGATGAAATGCGCCTGATGTTGTGATAACAAGGTAAACATTTCACTTAGATTCTGTGTCTCAACAAAACGCACCCGATAACCATTTTGCTCGGCAAAGCGCGTTACCAGGTCATATTCAAACCCGCTAGGCTTACCATCTGCGGCTTCAAAATAGGTCGTTGGCCCATTATGAGTCAAGACAACTATCTCGCCTGACTTTGCAGGCGCAGCAATAGGCGCAGGGGGTAATTTCGGTAATTTCGGCATATCACAGCCTGCCAAAACCAATATAAAGAGAATAAGTAAAATTCGCATAGCCGCTAGTCTTACCGAGTTCACCAGAATTGTCCAGCAGCAGCCCAAGCTTCATATTTAACCAATATAAGGCTACAATGGCGAACTACACGGAGAGGTGGCAGAGTGGTTGAATGTACCTGACTCGAAATCAGGCATAGACGCAAGTCTATCGAGGGTTCAAATCCCTCCCTCTCCGCCAATATGTAAATTGTCGATAAAGACATAAACTTGCGATTAGCGGGCAACCGGCAACTCCATTCAAATGATACACGCAACCTGAGTGGAACTAATGTGCCAACACCAACCTATCTGCTGTCTACTATTTTCACTACCGCATCTCAAATGATCTGTTGTCGCATGCTGACAAAAAGCGTGCAGGCATCAGTTATTCAAACTTGAAACCTTGCTCGGTAAAAAGCTGTACACAGACATCAACTATCCGTGCATCGAATAGCGTTCCCTTATGCGTATTGATTGGCGGATTCAAGTTCGAAGTGCAACCGCCTGTGCTGATGTGGTGTAGCGCATCTCCTTGCCAAAGAATACCTCATAAGGCGATCTGAAGCCAAGCGTTTTCCGAGGCCGGTGATTGAGCGCTGTCACGGCTGCCTGCAC
>JBBQPT010000022.1:0-48637 GCA_038217005.1 Burkholderiales bacterium | reverse complement strand
GAAATTTCAGTGGCAAGATATGCCTGAAGATTTGGCATCAAACTTGCGTCAATCTTTACATAACACTCAACGTTTAAAATAATGACAATTAATAAACAAAATATCAGCCGTATTCAGCATGGTACGCACCATGATCCATTTAACGTATTAGGCTGGCATCAACAGCTCAAGGATGACTGGCTGTTGCGAGTTTTTATGCCTGCGGCCGAACAAGTCAAGTTGGCAACAGGTGAGGCATTTAGTCGTATTAAAGGTACGGATTTATTTGAAATGCGCTTGCCTGAACGTACTGAGCAGCATCCATTATTATGTTGGCAAACGAAAGCCGATCTAAGCTGGCATGAGACGATTTCAGCTTATACCTTTGCACCGCTAATTGGTGAGCTGGATTTGTACTTGCTGGGTGAAGGTCGCCATTATGATGCATGGCACATTTTAGGTGCTCATACAGATGTGGTTGATGGTGTCGCCGGATGTCAATTTGCGGTATGGGCACCAGGTGTCCAGCGCGTTAGCGTAATTGGCGATTTTAATGGCTGGGATGGGCGTAGTTATCCCATGCGTTCACGTGGTCAAAGTGGTGTGTGGGAATTGTTTGTTCCTGGCTTACAGGCAGGTTGGGGTTATAAGTATGAGATTTTGGGGGCGCATGGTCAGTTGCTGACTAAAGCTGATCCTTATGCGCAGCAAAGTTTCAATCGTCCTGAAACTGCATCGTGCATTCCCGCAGTGAGTCAGCATGAGTGGCAAGATGCAACCTGGCTAAAGCAGCGTGCGCAATTTGATTGGCAACATAAGCCGATCAGTACCTATGAACTGCATGTAGGTTCATGGCGTCGTCATCCTGACGGACGATTTTATACTTGGACTGAGCTTGCCGCGAGTTTAATCCCGTATTTGACCGAGTTGGCTTATACCCATATAGAGTTATTGCCGATAGCTGAACATCCGCTGGATGAATCCTGGGGCTATCAGGTAACTGGTTATTTCGCGCCTACCGCACGATTTGGTTCGCCTGATGACTTTCGTGCATTTGTAGACGCCTGTCACCAGGCAGGACTGGGTGTCATACTCGATTGGGTGCCAGCACATTTCCCTAAAGACGATTTTGCCTTGGCGCGATTCACGGGTGAGGCTTTGTATGAGCATGCTGATCCACGTCGTGGTGAACATCAGGATTGGGGTACGCTGATATTTGATTATGGGCGTAACGAGGTAAAAAATTTCCTGCTCGCCAATGCGCTTTACTGGATAGAAGAGTTCCATATTGATGGCCTGCGGGTGGATGCAGTCGCGTCCATGCTGTACCTAGATTATTCGCGCAAGGCAGGTGAGTGGGCGCCTAATCAGTATGGTGGGCGTGAAAACCTGGAAGCGATTGCTTTCATGCGCGAACTGAATACTGTGTTGCATGGTCGTTTTGCGGGCGTATTGACCATTGCTGAAGAATCCACGGCTTGGCCTATGGTGTCACGCCCTGTGGAGTTGGGCGGACTGGGTTTTTCGATGAAGTGGAACATGGGTTGGATGAACGATAACCTGAACTACATTGAAGAGGATCCGGTACATCGCAAGTATCACCACAACCAGCTGACGTTTAGCCAGATTTACGCGTATACCGAAAATTTCTTCCTGCCATTGTCGCACGATGAAGTCGTGCATATGAAGGGCAGCATGCTGGATAAAATGCCCGGCGATTATTGGCAGAAATTTGCCAATTTGCGGTTATTTTATGCTTGGCAATATGCGCATCCGGGTAAAAAACTATTGTTCATGGGGAGTGAATTTGCACAATGGAATGAATGGCGGGATAAAGGCGAACTGGACTGGATTTTGTGTCAATTTCCTGTCCATCATGGGATGCAGCGTTTAATCGGTGACCTGAATCGCTTATATCAGCATGAGACTGCGCTACATCAATATGATTTTGAGTCGCGTGGATTCGCATGGATAGATTGCCATGACAGCGATCAATCCGTCTTGAGTTTGATGCGCAACAGCGACAATGAGCACGTGTTGGTGATGTTGAATTTCACCCCGGTGCCTCGCTTAGACTACCGTATCGGTGTGCCGCAAGCGGGGCGTTATCAAGAATTGATTAATACCGATTCTGATTATTATGGTGGTAGTAATAGCGGTAATGCGGGCGAATTGCACACCCAGAACGTCCCATGGATGGGATTTGCACAATCATTGGTATTGTTAGTGCCGCCTTTGGCTGCGGTGTTTTTGAAACGGGTAGCGGATTAAAAATATGCCAACATCGACACGGGTATTATTTACGGCAAGTGAGGCATACCCTTTAATCAAAACAGGTGGTTTGGGTGATGTCGCGCATAGCTTGCCTCATGCCTTGCATAAGGCCGGTGTAGATGTGCGCTTGATTTTACCCGCATATCGGGCAGTGTTAATGCAGGCGGGCTGCATTCGTATCTTGGGATGGTTGGATGTGCGCGGGTCCAAGCGTACTCACTGTGTACGCGTATTAGAGATAATGCACCCGCAATTCGCTTTCCCGTTATGGTTGGTGGATAGCACCTCGTTATTTGATCGGCCAGGTAATCCGTATCTGCAAGCTGATGGAGAAGACTGGGCCGATAATGCAGAGCGTTTTACCGTGTTCTCGCGGGTAGTGGCTGAGATGGCGGGGGACGTGCTGGGCCTGGGCTGGCGTGCAAATGTAGTTCACGCTAACGATTGGCAAACCGGTCTGGTTCCGGGCTTGTTAAAGGAATTGCCGCATCCGCCTAAATCCATTTTTACCATACACAATATGGCATACGGTGGACATTTCAGTTTGCACGATTTTAACCGGTTGGCTTTGCCGCGACATTGGTGGTCAACGGAAGGGGTCGAGTTTTATGGCGGCTTCTCCATGCTTAAAGCAGGCATTGTTTATGCTGATGAAGTCACTACCGTTAGCCCAACCTATGCGCGCGAGATTTGTACTGCTGAATTTGGTTATGGCATGCAGGGTATATTGCAGGTGGCTCACCATAAATTACATGGCATCTTGAATGGCATTGATGAATCTGTATGGGATCCTGCTGCCGACAGTTATTTAACTGCGCATTATTCTGCCAATCGTCGTCAGCCAGGTAAGGCACTAAATAAACAGGCGTTGTTGCGCAGGTTTCAATTGAGTGATGATGAGATTGCCATGCAAATGCCTTTAATGGGCATGGTCAGCCGCCTGGTCGAGCAAAAAGGGGTCGATTTAGTTTTGTCAGCATTGCCACACTGGTTGGCGCATACCCCTTTACGCTTTGTGTTTGTAGGTAATGGTGATGCGCGTTATGAAGCGCAGTTGCATGAGTTTGCGATTAGTCATCCGCATCGTGTTGCCGTGTTTATCGGGTATGACGAGGGTTTGGCACATTTGCTTGAGGCAGGTGCGGATATGTTCTTAATGCCCTCACGATTTGAGCCATGTGGTTTGAATCAAATGTACAGCCTGCGCTACGGCACGCCGCCGATAGTTTTTCGTACTGGTGGCTTGGCTGATACGGTGGTGGATGTAACACCTGCTCATTTGGAACATGGTACGGCCAATGGTTTTGTGTTTGATGAGCTGACCCCATCAGCTTTAATTGGTGCTGTTGATCGGGCACTGGCCTGTTATGCGCAGCCGCGAATGTGGCAAACGATATTGCGCGCGGGTATGCATCATTCATTTAGTTGGGAACATAGTGCACAAGCCTATTTGTCTTTGTATAGAGGAGTTAAGTGATGAAGAAAGAATATGTGCAACAGGTTTATCGACCGTTTAACTTGGAGCCGTTATCCAATGACGCTGCAAATATAGGCCAAGATTTCAAACGGTATTTATCTTATCACTTGGGTCGTTTTCATGGCTGTGCACAGACCTATATCTATCAGGCCTTGGCTTATTCAGTGCGCGATCGGTTAATGGTGGATTGGCGCAATACGTGGAATGATCAATTGCAGCCAGGTAATCGACGCGCTTTTTACATGTCGCTGGAGTTTTTAATTGGGCGTGCTCTCGGCAATCACTTGCTAAATTTGGGTATACATACAGCTACAGATCAGGCAATGCTGAATTACAGCCAAATATTGGAAGAAGTCATTGAAGAAGAGCCTGATGCAGGTTTGGGGAACGGTGGTTTAGGTCGTCTGGCAGCGTGCTTTATGGATAGTTGCGCAACCTTGCGTCTGCCTGTAATGGGCTACGGCATCCGTTATGAATATGGCATGTTCCGTCAATATATAGAAAATGGCTATCAGAAAGAGGCGCCTGACCATTGGTTGCAGAATGGTAACCCATGGGAAATTGAACGAATTGAATACAGTCAACGGATACAATTTGGTGGATATACCGAGCATTTTGTAGATAAAGAAGGTACTCAGCGTGCGCGCTGGATAAGTACGCATGACGTTCTGGCTATTCCATTTGATGTGCCTATTTCTGGATATCGCAATCAAACCGTGAATACATTGCGTTTATGGAAAGCTGCCGCGACAGATGAGTTCAATTTGGTTGAATTCAATGCTGGGAGTTATACGGAAGCCGTGCAATCCAAAAATCAGGCCGAAGATATTTCCATGGTGTTGTACCCTAATGACAGTAGCGAAAATGGTAAAGAGTTACGTTTACGCCAGCAATATTTTCTTGCTTCAGCCAGTATCAAAGATGCAATGCGGGTCTGGATGAGACATGGCGAGATGGATTTTCACCGCTTTGCGGAAGAAAATGTTTTTCAGATGAATGACACGCATCCGACTATTGCAGTGGCCGAACTCATGCGGATGTTACTGGATGAGCATGATTTGCAGTGGGATGAGGCGTGGGCTATTACTTCTAATTGTATGGCTTACACCAACCACACTTTGCTGCCTGAAGCATTGGAAAAATGGCCGGTGAGTTTGTTTGAGCGTTTATTGCCACGTTTGCTGGAAATTATTTATGAAATCAATGCGCATTTCTTGCGTAAGGTTTCACTTAAATGGCCAGGAGACGTTGAACGCCAACGGCGCATGTCAATTATCGGTGAAGTGCCGCAACGCCATGTGCGTATGGCATGGCTGGCCATAGTGGGTAGTTTCTCGGTTAATGGCGTGGCGGCGTTGCATTCACAGTTGCTGCGGGACGGTTTGTTTCATGACTTTTATCAATTGTGGCCAGAGCGCTTTAACAACAAAACCAATGGTGTTACGCCACGGCGCTGGATAGCGCATGCGAACCCGGGTATGACCGATCTGATTAACAAGCATATAGGCGAAGAGTGGATTGCTGATCTAAGCCAGATTGCGAAATTGAAGCCGATGGCGGATGCAAAGCATAAAGCATTTCATGCGCATTGGCGCGCAGTGAAACTGGCCAATAAACAGCGTTTGGCAGCGTTGGTAAAGGCAGACTGCAATGTGGAGTTTGATCCGCATGCCTTGTTTGACGTGCAAGTTAAGCGGATACATGAGTATAAGCGCCAATTATTGAATCTTTTGCATGTGATTCATTTGTATGTGCAAATTAAGCAAGGCAAGACGGAGCATATGGTTAATCGCTGCGTGTTGATTGGTGGTAAAGCTGCGCCTGGTTATTACATGGCGAAACGGATTATTAAGTTGGTTAATAGTCTCGCGGAGATTATTAACAGTGATCCGGATGCACAAGGGTATTTGAAACTGGCATTTATTCCCAATTATCGCGTGTCTGCCATGGAGATAATTGCGCCAGCGACTGATTTATCCGAACAAATTTCAACGGCGGGTAAAGAGGCTTCGGGTACGGGTAATATGAAATTCATGATGAATGGAGCGCTGACTATCGGTACTTATGATGGCGCAAATATAGAAATCATGGAGGCCGTTGGTGAAGAGAATTTTTTCCTGTTTGGATTACGCGCGGATCATGTGGACGTCTTGCGTCATAATTACCGGCCCTGGGAATATGTCGAGCAGGATGCGGATTTGCGCGCAGTGTTGGATTTGCTGCGCAGTGGGCATTTCAATTCATGTGAGCCAGGTATTTTCGACGATATCATTAATGCCATGATGTCAGCGGATGATCCATGGATGACATTGGCTGATTTCCGTAGCTATATTGATGCGCAACAGGCGGTTGCAACGGCTTGGCAGGATACTGAGAAATGGACACAAATGAGTATCTTGAACACGGCAGCAAGTGGTTTTTTTTCCACAGATAGAACCATGCAGGAATACAACCGTGATATATGGAAGTTGGTGCCTGGTAACCGCTAAAAACTGTCATGTCTGTCCAAAATACACAAAAGCACAGTAACCAATACGGCCTGTGCTTTTGGTGTTTCTACTATTTAGAAAATTTAACTTGCAACCCAGGCATCGGCAAATTCAAGCGTTTCAAAAACTCGGATATCTGCATCTACAAAAAAACGATTTAACCAGGCGCTCCACGTTAGCCATGCTTCGGTGGTGATGATGGCGACTTTGTTGAGTTCATGAGCGTGCTCACGGCTAAAACGGATCTCTTCCCAAGCGACGTCGATAGTAAAGTCGAGCATGTCACGTAGATCTACGACCAAATTCACTTTGCCCTGAAATTTAACATCATAAAGTATGTTGCTTTCGAATTCTTTGAAATCAGCGACGGTAAATTCGCCCAAAATAGTTGCATGTATGGTGTTGTTTTCTGTTGCGATGTTAATCATCTAAGTCTCCTAAGAGTTTAATAATGGCGGCCTGATTGCTGGGTGAAAAGCATTTTTTTGCTGCCAATGGGGCGGGTAACCAAATGTAACGCAGATGTTCGCGTTCGGCTAGGGTAACAGGTAAGGGCTCTGGGATGGTTAAACTAAATACATGCTCGGTATTCTGCATGACGCCAGGTGCGTAACGATGGCGAAAACGAGGGTAGATTTCATATTCATTAGAATAATGCTGGTCATTAAGCTGATAGCAAGCAGCATTCAAACCGGTTTCTTCGGCAACCTCACGGATCGCGGTTTGTAGCGGTGTCTCATTCGCTTCTAAACTGCCTGTTACTGACTGCCACCAGCCTGGGTTGTCTGCACGCTCCAGCAATAATATCTGCAGATCAGGAGTGTGGATGACAACCAGCACGGAGATGGGCGTTTTATAGGGCATGGTGGAACTCAGTGAGACTAAATTCCTTACACCATATCAGGCGACATGACCGCGCGCAATACGTTTTGCTGCGTGGTGCCGCGGACCCGGTTGCTGATCCAGAGGAGTCCCGATTTTTTAATTGACATGTCGGTTTCTACACCTGACAGTAATAGCATTGCCGCACGACCAAAAGCGGGTTGATGCCCGACTAACATCACTGTGCCCCCTGCATCCGGCCAGCCTGCGGCAAGTAGTAGTGTCATGGCATCAGCGTCGGGAGCGATGGCTTTGTTAAGCGTGTATGGGCGATTAAGTGCGTCAGCAGTTTGCAGCGCGCGTATCGCGGGGCTAACCAAAATGCGTGTGTCGTCAGGGATGCGCGCATTAATCCAGTCAGCCATCATGTGTGCGTGTTTGATGCCCTTGGCAGTAAGTTCGCGGGAAATATCAGGAGTGCCATCTACTGCGTCAGCGTGACGCCATAATATTAAGTCCATGGTTCTGCTCAAATCCGTCATCTTAGTAGGGAATTGTGACATGATTAAGACGATGTGTTGATTTGGTTTTGATATAGCGTGTAACCGCGTTGTGCCTTACTGATGGAATCTGGCGTAAGCGTGATGTCTTGACCGAGTACCTGCGCGAGTTCAGCCAGTTGTTGCGCGTTCCCTTGTTTGAGTTCTAATTCCACTTCGCAGATAGGTGCGTCCTGTGCCAGGCTAATGACTTTTCCCTGATCAAGCGCGACTTCAATTTTTGCACCGTGAAAGTCAATTAACCAAGTATCACGCCAGAAATCGGTTTGGAAGATGGGCGTGAGTTGTTGTGTGAGATCGGCGGTCAGCAGTCGTGTAACCAGCGGTTCGGTGAATAGGCTGGGTTGAGGTTGCTGGTCTGCGAGTTCGACTTCCCATTCGGGACGGCTGTGCAAGCCATTGATGGCCTGTCCGCCGATTTTTATTGTTTGTATCCAGCGCGTTCCCGCCATGCGTACACGCAGTGCCGCGCGTTGGTGCATGAGCGTCAGCGCAGGTGTGTCATAATAGACGCTGATTAAGCGTAGTCGCTGCTTGATACTGCTTGATTGCAGTAGTGGATGCGCCAAGAAGCGTGAGGTGTCTGCGGGTGGGATACTTAATTTCAGTTCGATTTCATTCGTCATGGTATTGTCACAATGTTGTCATATCATCAATTTTATTTACTGTTAGTTTATAACATATGAGCGCACTTCCTACCGATCATTTCCTTAATCGTGAGTTAAGTTTACTGGGCTTCAATGAGCGGGTCTTAGCCCAGGCGCAAGATGCCACCATGCCATTGCTGGAGCGACTGAAATTTATTTGTATTGTCAGCAGTAATATGGATGAATTTTTTGAAGTGCGTGTGGCAGGTTTGAAAGAGCGGGCGGGGGTGGATCCGCATCACACTTCACCCGATGGGATGACCGCCAGGCAAACGCTGCAGAGTGCGGAACCTAGAATTCGAGCCTTGGTGGATAGGCAATATGAAGTGCTTAATAGCGATATATTGCCGCAATTAGCCGAGCAAGGTATACGGTTTTTGCGACGCAATCACTGGAATGAAGCGCAAGCTGCCTGGGTACAGTCATATTTTTTCCGTGAACTTATGCCGGTATTAACGCCTATAGGTTTAGATCCATCACATCCATTTCCCCGTGTACTGAATAAGAGTCTAAATTTTGCCGTTGAGCTTTCAGGGCGCGATGCCTTTGGGCGTAGTTCAGGTGCTGCCGTGGTACAGGCACCGCGTTCATTGCCACGGGTTATACGCATGCCGGAAGACGTCGCAGGTTGTGAGTATGGTTTTGTGTTCTTGTCGTCGGTACTGCACGCCCATGTGAACGAGCTATTTGCAGGGATGACGGTAGAAGGCTGTTACCAGTTCCGGGTGACACGTAATTCCGAGCTGTTTGTTGATGAAGAAGAAATTAAAAATCTGCGTGATGCGCTCAAAGGCGAATTATCGCAACGTAACTTTGGTGATGCAGTACGCCTGGAAGTGGCGGATAGCTGTTCCGAGGGGATGATCAACTTCCTGTTGCATCAATTTAGCCTCAAGCATGAAGATTTATACCAGGTGAATGGCTTGGTCAATTTAGTACGGCTGATGCAAATTCCTGATCAAGTCGATAGACCTGAGTTGAAATTTTCACCTTTTGTGCCTGGGGTGCCAGCGGCGCTGGCTAAAACCGACGACATTTTCAGCGCAATACGCAAAGGCGACGTGTTTTTGCATCATCCATTTCAGAGCTTTCAGCCGGTGATAGATTTTGTCACGCAGGCGGCAGCCGATCCTAATGTGCTGGCGATACGCCAAACAGTTTATCGTACCGGGACGGACTCGCAATTGATGGAAGCCCTGATGCGCGCTGCTCAGTCCGGCAAGGAAGTTACTGTAGTGGTTGAGCTGATGGCGCGTTTTGATGAAGAGGCGAACATCAATTGGGCTGGCAAATTAGAGCAGGCTGGCGCGCATGTGGTGTATGGCGTGGTGGGTTATAAAACGCATGCCAAAATGGCTTTGATAGTGCGTCGTGAACAAGGCGTATTGCGACGCTATGTGCATTTGGGTACAGGAAATTATCATGCACGTACCGCGCGACTCTATACGGATTTTGGACTGTTTACGTGCCATGAAGGTATGTGCAATGACGTGAATGAGGTGTTTACACAACTTACAGGACTGGGCAGTGCAACACACTTGCAACATTTGTTGCAGTCACCCTTTAGCCTGCATAGTAGTGTGTTGGCGATGATTAAACGCGAAGCCGATCACGCGCGTGCAGGTAAACCTGCACGCATATTCGCTAAAATGAACGCGCTGTTAGAGCCTAAAATTATTTTGGCATTGTATGAAGCTTCCCAAGCCGGGGTGGAAATAGATCTCGTTGTACGTGGCGCATGTGCATTGAAGCCGGGTCACGCAGGTTTATCGGAAAATATCCGCGTACGTTCTGTTATCGGGCGATTCCTGGAACATACCCGTATCGTTTATTTCCTCAACGAAGGTGCGGAAGACGTCTATTTATCCAGCGCAGACTGGATGGAGCGTAATTTCTTCCGCCGTATCGAAGTTGCTTTCCCGATACTGGATCCGCGTTTAAAAAAACGTGTCATGCAGGAAGGAATGAAGCCTTATTTGAAAGATAATATACAGGCGTGGGAAATGGATGATAAAGGCAGTTATCATCTACGTCGTCCCCGTCGTGCTCAGCCTGTGTCAGCACAGGCGTTGTTGCTGGCAAGTCTGGCTAAATAGGACTTATTGCTTTCCAGTAATAAGTTTGATCAGAAATTAATTCTGGTTGTTTGAACAGCTGGGTGTAAATCTGCACCCAGCTTGACATTTGCTATCTGAATAATATATCTTACATTCTTTAGATTGTTAGAATGTTTTCTATGGATAACTCCCGCGAAATAAAAAATCTGTTATATGAGCAAGTTGCCCGTATCAGTAAGGCGGCATCCAGTCCAAAGCGACTGGAACTGATAGAGGTGCTATGCCAGGGTGAAAAGTGCGTGGAGCAACTGGCTCACGACACTGATTTATCGGTAAAACTTACCAGTGCACATCTTAAAGAGCTCAAGGCGGCCCGGCTGGTAGCAAGCCGTCGTGAGGGCAAAAACATGTATTACACATTGACCGACTCGCGCGTCGCTGACCTGTGGGTTATGCTGCGTGAACTGGCCGAGGAACGCTTGCTTGAACTGCAGTCTGCGATGCAGGATTTGATTGCGTGCTCAGACGAACTGTCGCCTATCGGCGGCGCAGAATTGCTGACTCAGGCACAGCTTGGCGAGTTGGTAGTCATAGACGTCAGACCTGAAACGGAATATGCCGCCGCGCATCTCCCATTTGCGCGCTCTATCCCTTTATCCGAATTGAAACAACGGGTTAATGAGCTGCCTGTAAACAAGGCGGTGGTGGCTTACTGTCGAGGGCCTTTTTGTTTAATGGCAAAAGATGCCGTGGAAATGCTGCGTCAGCAAGGTATCAATGCATCCCGACTGGAAACAGGTGTGGCTGAGTGGCGATTAAGCGGACTGCCATTGGCGGTAGGTTGAATCAGCATCACATTTTTATATTGAACTCCGAGGTTTTAATATGTTTTTCAAACAATTAGCAACGACATCAGCTTCTCTTTCCTACTTTTTAGGCTGCGGCACGCTAGGTAAATCCATTGCGGTTGATGTAGTGGCTGGCGACGAAGCCTGGTTTGTTGAAGAAGCGAAAAAAGCAGCAGTAACGATAACGCATGTAATTGATACGCACATCCATGCCGACCACTATTCTGGTGGACGCAAGCTGGCCGAAATGACAGGTGCGCAATACTGTTTGCATGAAAGTGATAGCGCATTGGTCAAATTCCCGTTCCATCCCTTGCATGACATGGATAAAATCGAAGTTGGCAATGTTGTGATTCAAGTGCTACATACTCCAGGACACACCATGGACAGCATCTGTTTGCTGGTTACCGATAAACGTCGCGGTGATGAACCCTGGTTTGTCATTACCGGGGACACACTGTTTGTTGGCAGTATTGGTCGTCCGGATCTGGCGGGTCAGGAAGCCGTCATGGCAGCCATGCTGTTTGATACGCTGCACGACAAACTGCTGAGTTTACCTGACACCACCGAGATTTTCCCCGGCCATCAGGCTGGCAGCGCCTGCGGCGCGGGGATTTCCGGCAAGCCGTCTTCCACCATCGGTTTCGAAAAGCGCTTCAATCCTAGCCTGAGCGTTACCGACAAGGCTGCGTTTGTCGCTGCGCTCACCAGTGAAATTCCACCGCGTCCGGCTGATATGGATGTCATGGTGGCGGCGAATATTGCAGCATGAATAAAATGACTTACGTATATGGCATCAGGCTGAACCAGACTCAGTTTGTGCATCAGTTGTTGCAAGTTCTGCTGGTAGGGCTGACGCTGGGTATGATGCGCACTGTGATCCCTGCCTTGGCCGAGTCCGAATTCGGCGTACCTAAAGGCTCATTTATGCTGCTGATGGCTTTTGTCGTGGCGTTTGGTTTTGTCAAAGGTTCGCTTAATTTCGTTGCCGGACGATTGTCTGAGCGGGTAGGGCGTAAAAAGGTATTGTTATGGGGCTGGTTTTCGGCAGTGCCGATTCCATTCATGATCTTGTACGCACCCAACTGGAACTGGATCGTTGCTGCAACCGTATTGTTGGGAATTAACCAGGGGCTGACCTGGTCAATGACCCAAACCTCCAAGTTGGATATTACGCGTCCGGATCAACGCGGTTTGACCATAGGTTTGAATGAATTTTCCGGCTATGTTGGCGTAGCACTGGCGGGTATAGCCACTGGCTATATGGCAACAGCATTCGGTGCACGCCAGGGTTTGCTTATCTTCGGGTTGAGTATCATAGTACTGGCGATTTTTCTGACCCTGATATGGGTGAAGGACACACTGCCGTGGGCAAAGCAGGAGGGGGGGCGGCACGCTGCCGGACTATCCACTGGCCCAGTTGCACGCTTTCCGCAGAACATCTCTGACAACCCCACCACATGGGAAGTGTTTACCCTCATGTCATGGCGCGACAAGCGTATGGCCGCAATTAGCCAGGCGGGGCTGGTAGAGAAATTCGTCGATGCGCTGATCTGGGTTTTTTATCCAGTCTATCTTTATCAACATGGTTTGAAGCTTACCCAAATTGGTTGGGTGATCGGTGTCTATGGTTTTGTCTGGGGCGGCACGCAACTCTTCACTGGCAAGCTGTCCGATCACATCGGCCGGCATAAGCCTATCATTGCCGGGATGTGGATTTGTGGCGCTGGCGTTGGCATGATGCTGATGGGTGAAACCGCATTGTGGTGGTCATTATCTGCAGCGGTGACAGGGTTGGGTATGGCTTTGCTGTATCCGAATCTGAGTGCGGCGGTAGCGGATATTGCTCACCCTAACTGGCGTGGCTCAGCCATAGGTATCTATCGGTTCTGGCGCGATCTTGGCTATGGTATAGGTGCATTGGCACTGGGATTGGTCGCTAATCTGAGTAATGGCATCAGTAGCGGGTTCTGGTTTGTCAGTATAGCCATGTTCGTTTCAGGTCTGATTGTGCTGATCTGGAGTGAAGAAACCCACGCCCGGTTGAATCCGGCGAAATAATGAGGGAGCTATTATGACCAAAGCACTTATTGTTTTACATGCCGCAGCAGATGCTGCGGACTATCGTGCATTGACAGCTTTGCGTCTGGCTGGTGCTCTGATGGCGGATAATAAGGATGTTGACCTGTTTCTGGTGGAAGCGGGTACCCAGCTTGTCGATCCAGCGCTGGATGCGGAGCACCCTTGTCGTAGTCTGTTTGATGAGATGCTGGAAGCAGGAATGCAGGTCTATGTCTGCGGTGCAACCATGCGCAAATTGGGTTTGGAGGAGGGCGCATTTCCGCCCGGCGTAACACGCAGCTCAATGAAGGCATTAAGCGCATTGATGAGCGAAGCTGGGGAAATTATCAGCTTCTGATTCGCCAGTCGCTCACGGAGGATGGTGCATGCAAGCCAAGGAATGCGCTGCCTGGTATCAGACGCCACGGGGACGCTGGATAGGCGAGCAGGAATATCAATTGCTGCGCTATTGGGTTTCTTGACAGGGATAGTCTGTGCGCTACTGGCAGACAGGCAGGTATGGCGGTAGCGGTGCCAACATGAGTGGCGTTTGAACCGCCATATTATTTCGTCAGCGCCGCATGCAACAATTCCGCAGTCAGTTCATTAATGTTCATTTCGCGACTTTTTGCCAAGGCATTCAATTGAGCCACTAACTCGATGTTGAGCTTGACTGCAAAAGGCACTAAGCCCTGGGCCTGGTCAAGTTTGCGTTGTTCGCGGCGGTCAGGGACGGCAGCTGACAGCTCGGCAAAGCGGGCAGGCGTGCCTGCGAGTTTCATTTGGCTGGCGATTTTGATGCCTTGATTTTTGTAGAGGTCAGTTTTTTTCATGGTTTTAAGTATGCAGGGACAAGATGCCAGCATTCTACCAGTGAAGTGGATGTTATAATCTACGGTTTCATAAGTAGATTTTGTTGACCCATGGACGCTGAACGCCTTAATCAAATTGACACCTCGCTCACCGAGCTTGCGCACCGTACTGTTGAACTTCGGAGGTATCTTTGACTTCGATACTAAATCTAATCGTTTAGAAGAAGTTAATGTCCTCGCCGAAGATCCTGCCATCTGGAATGATCCCAAGCGCGCGCAGGAATTAGGCCGCGAGAAAAAATCGCTGGAAAATGTCGTGTTGACGCTGCAGAGCCTGACCCAAGGTTTGCGCGACGGGCGTGATTTATTCGACATGGCCCGTGAAGAAAATGACGACGAAACACTGGAAGCTGTTGAGACTGATGTCGCAGCGCTTGCGACGACAGTCGAAGGCATGGAATTCCGCCGTATGTTCGCTAATCCTATGGATCCAAATAACTGCTTTATCGACATCCAGTCTGGTGCGGGTGGGACTGAAGCTTGCGACTGGGCTTCGATGCTGTTGCGCCAGTATCTGCGTTATTGCGAGCGCAAAGGATTTAAGCCTGAAGTGCTTGAGGTTTCCGATGGCGATGTGGCAGGGGTGAAGTCTGCCAGTATTAAAGTTGATGGCGAATACGCTTATGGTTTTCTGCGTACCGAAACGGGCGTGCATCGCCTGGTGCGCAAGTCACCGTTTGACTCGTCTGGCGGTCGTCATACATCGTTTGCCAGTGTGTTTGTTTATCCTGAAGTCGATGACTCTATCGAGGTTGATATTAACCCTGCAGATTTGCGTATCGATACCTATCGCGCCAGTGGTGCGGGTGGTCAGCATATTAACAAAACTGACTCAGCGGTGCGGATTACGCATATTCCCACGGGCATCGTGGTGCAGTGCCAAAATGACAGGTCGCAACATAAAAACCGCGCCGAAGCTATGTCCATGTTGAAGTCACGTATGTACGAAGCCGAACTGCGCAAGCGCCAGGTCGAACAGGATAAACTGGAAGCCGGGAAGTCAGATGTAGGCTGGGGACATCAGATCCGCTCTTATGTGCTGGATCAGTCGCGCATCAAGGATTTGCGTACTGGTGTGGAGATATCCAATACTCAAAAAGTCCTCGACGGTGATTTGGACGAATTTATTATAGCCAGTTTGAAACAAGGGGTTTAAGCATGACCGAGATCGTACAACAACAAGACGAAAATCAACTGATCGCCGAACGTCGCGCTAAATTGACCGCGCTGCGTGCTGCTGGCGTGGCCTTCCCGAATGATTTTGAGCGTAAAGATTACGCGGGCGATATTCATACGCAATATGTTGCACACAGCAAAGAGGCTTTGGAAGCCGAACAAGTTCAAGTGCAATTTGCCGGCCGTATGATGTTAAAACGGGTGATGGGCAAAGCTAGTTTCGCGACCTTGCAAGACATGAGTGGCCAGTTGCAGATTTATATTAGCAACGATAATGTCGGCGAAGATGTGCATGGTGCGTTCAAGCATTGGGATTTAGGCGACATCGTTGCGGCAACGGGCACGTTGTTCAGGACCAAAACGGGTGAGCTGACGGTGCAAGCGAAGAGCGTGCGTTTGTTGACCAAATCGTTGCGGCCGTTACCAGAGAAATTCCATGGTTTAACTGATCAGGAACAAAAATATCGCCAGCGTTATGTCGATTTAATGACTAATGATGACTCGCGCAATGTGTTTTTAACACGTTCCAAAATTGTCCAGGCAATACGCCAGTTCATGATAGAGCATGGCTTCCTCGAAGTCGAAACGCCGATGATGCATCCTATCCCAGGCGGCGCCGCGGCTAAGCCATTCCAGACGCACCACAATGCGCTGGATATGGAGCTGTTTTTACGCATCGCACCTGAGCTGTATTTGAAGCGTCTGGTTGTGGGTGGCATGGAAAAGGTATTTGAAATCAACCGTAATTTCCGTAATGAAGGTTTGTCGACACGGCATAACCCTGAATTTACCATGATGGAATTTTACGAAGCCTATCGTGATTATCGTTATTTGATGGACTTTACCGAGTCACTGTTGCGCGAAGCTGCACGTGTGGCGACCGGTAGTGAACAGGTGAGTTATAACGGCACGATAGTGGATTTAGGCAAGCCATTTGACCGTTTGACCATTACCCAGGCAATACAAAAATATCACCCTGAATATACTGACGTGCAGTTGAATGACAGAGACTGGCTTATTAACTGGTTTGAGTCGCACAAGGGAAAGTATCGTGCAACCGATGGTCTGGGTGGCTTGCAGCTGAGTTTCTTTGAAGAAACCACCGAGACGTTGCTGATACAACCTACTTTCATCATTGATTATCCTGCTGAGGTGTCGCCATTGGCGCGTCGATCAGACAGCCAGCCTGAGATTACCGAGCGCTTTGAGTTGTTCATGGTAGGGCGCGAATTGGCTAATGGCTTTTCTGAGTTGAATGATGCCGAAGATCAGGCAGCGCGTTTTATGGAACAGGTCGCGCAAAAAGAAGCGGGTGATGAAGAAGCTATGCACTATGATGCTGATTATATTCGTGCACTGGAATATGGTATGCCACCAGCAGGTGGGTGCGGTATTGGTATCGACAGGCTGGTCATGTTATTGACTGACAGCGCAAGCATACGCGACGTGGTGTTGTTCCCGCAGATGCGTTTGGAATAAATGCTGGATGTGGTTTGATGTTGGTCGCTGATTTCTGGTGACCCACATTAAATATCATCTGGCATACAATATGCTTTGCAATAATTAGCAAACTGCGTCTTTATTAGTGTCAGTGCATATTTCACCACGCTAAAAGATAATTGCATAGTCGTATCGCGTTCATTACCCTGGGTCAACTTCTTGCCAGGTTTTTTATTACAGGATGGTAAGCATTCATGTCTTTTACTTTCACACAGCACACTTTTAAATTTCTCATATTTGCTGGCAATTTATTGCTGATGGTTAACTCTGCCCAGGCTGTCGGGGATACATCCAGCATCTGCGATACTGCTCAGCCAGATGCTGCAGCACTGTCGCACCACCCAGGAATATACAATGTCCATTTTGAAAATGATTTATTCAACGGCTCGGATGATGGTTATACCAATGGTGTTAAATTGTCCTGGGTATCTGCAAACCTGAAAGACTATGTGAATGATCCCTGCCTGCCTATGTCGATACGGCGCTTGAATCGACTGATTAAAGGAATACACCCGACTGGATACGTTTCACGCAACATGGTGGTGACCTTGGGGCAATCGATGTATACCCCGCTGGACAAAACGCGTGCCGACGTCATTCCCAATGATCGCCCTTATGCAGGCTGGTTGTATCTGGGGCTGGGTTACAACGAGCGTGATCCTAAACAAATGGATACGATACAGGTCAACATAGGTATGGTCGGGCCGGCGTCATTAGGCAAGCAAACTCAGGATTTCATACACGACTTGCGCGACATACGCCGTTTTAATGGCTGGGGCAATCAACTGCATAACGAGTTGGGTTTACAGGTCGTTGCTGAGCGCAGGAATAAAATATGGGTAAGCAATACCTGGCCGCAATTCGATGCCATCACTCACTATGGTGCCAGCTTGGGGAATGTCGCAACCTATTTGAATACAGGCTTCGAGATACGCATAGCTAATCGCTTGCCTAACGACTTTGGTACTTCACCGATACGCTCTGCAGGTGACAGCAATGCGCCGCTTGAAGATGTGGCAAAGCGCCGTTTTTCTGCAGGTGGTTTGCTCGCGTTCTTATCCACTGATGCCCGTTTGGTAGCACACGATATATTCCTTGATGGCAATACTTTTGGTAACAGTCATAGTGTCGACAAAAAATATCTGGTGGGAAATGCTGCTGTGGGTGTGGCTTGGCAGTGGCAAGGTGGACAAATTACCTATGCACATTATCTCAGCAGTAAGGAATTTATAACGCAAACCGCAAATCCTGGTTACGGTTCTATCACGCTCAGTCTTGAGTATTAAGGCCTGACTTATACATCCCCACCATTTTTGAAGGGTGGGGAAATCTGCCATGATTTTATACTGGGTTACTAACCCGCATAATTTGCCACGCGGTTTGTCGCAATGCCTGCCAGTCGCATTGCTTTGCTTCATCGCGGTAACAGACCATTTCCAATTGATCTACTAGCAGGGTCAGGGCGTTATTGTTACGGCTATTGTCAATTTTGCTCAGCCATAGCCGCAGCGTGGCGGCTTGCAGTGACCCCATACCCCAGTCGAAACTCAGTAAAGCCTGTCTAAGTTGCTGCGGTGTTGTTGCGTTTGCGATGTTGTGTAGTGACGCGTGACGGATACGTTTGTGCCGATACCAGCGTGAACTGATACGCATTAACCAAACCAGCAATCCCAACAGGGTGACGATAACGATCAGCTTTTCGACAGCATGCCAGAGCGGATTGACTACGATCAGTTGGGGTGATTTGAGCGAGGCCGACTCGACGACCCCCGTGGCCGGGTTGTAATAAGGCAATCCGATTTCCGGCAATTGTATAGTGGTGGCTCGCAAGGGCTGAAACGGTAATGTAACCAGTAGGGTTTGTTCCGGGGATTTGGTGTTTTCATCGGCCAGGCGTATTTGCGGCGGATAGAAATGTAACGCGGCGCTATCCACCATGCTCGGCAGCAATTTAGCCAGACCTTCTGCACTGATGCCAGTGCCGCGCACGACCAGGTTCCAGTTGACGGGACGGTTCAACACCAGTTCCCCCGAGGGTAGTTGTGAGGTGACGGTGAGTTTACCTATGGGAACATATACTGGCAGGTAGCGTGGCGTAGGGCTGGCATTAAATTGCAATGAGGGGGCAGCATAACGTAAGCGGTTACCGAATTTGATGGCATTTAGCATCGGGAAATTCAGCGTTACGCTGCCTGCGTTTAACGGCATGATGGCCCAGGCCAGTCGGTGCACCGTAAATGCCACACCGTTGAGCGTAGTATTCCATTGCGACTCGGCGAGCTTGCGGATGGAGGTTCCAGCCGGTGCGGGTAATGTGGACGGCGACCATTGCAAGCTGCCGTCGTCATAAATGTCCAGATTCAGCGTGGCTGTTTGTCGGGTGAGTGGATGTGCCGGGATCAGGGTGGGCTTGAACAGGACTGGCGGGGTATCCGGTCCGGATTCGCGCACCATGACAGCGACAGGGTGGCTGGCGTTGCCGGCTAACTTGAATGATGGCAGTTGCAGTTGCCCGCCGTGCATGGGGTAGAGGATTAACGTTGTGGTTGCGGTGGTGGTGGTTTTGCCTTTGATTAATTCTGTTTGTTTGCTGCTGGAGCTGGTGTAGATGTCAAAATCGGTTTTGAGCGCATCAAGATTGAGCGTGTCCAACGGGGTGCTGTTATCCTGGGCGCGTATGGTGACGGTAATCGCTTCGCCTAATGCTATATCGTGTTTGTCTACCGTTACGCTGAACTGCGGCTGTGCCCAGGCGGAAGCCGTCAGCATGGCCAGCCATAGTGAGATGATTAACCGCGTTACCATGGCAGCAGCTCCCCGATTTCTGCGCCGTTATGGGGTGCATCAAGCTTGAGCAATTCTTTTTGCAACTGGGCGGGTTTGTCGGTCGTTAGTTCGAGTTTTTTTAAAGCGGCCTGATAAGCTTGTTCCGATTCGACCAGGCTGGCTGACGAGTTGCTGATCTGGCTGCGCAGGCGCGCCTGGTTGGCTTCAGGTTGCTGGCCAGACAAGTCCACTTCTGCTCCCGACTGCGCTTTCTCTTGTTCCATGCTCACAGGGCGATTGTTGATCTCCTGATTGAGTTCACCCCCGACCTGATTGCCACGTCGCCCGATTATGCCCGCGTTGTTGGGATTGCGCTTTTCGGCAGCGGCCAGACGACCAGCGGTCAGTGCCAGGTTGGCAAGCGCATTGGCATCTTGTGGGCGGAAGTTGAGCACGCCCTGATAGGCATCTGCTGCTGTACGGAAATTACCGGCGGCGAAATAACTGTTACCGAGGTTGTACAAGGCATCGGCACGTTGCGCCGGGGTGCGGGCTGCGAGCATGGCAGCGGTAAATTGGCTGCTTGCTTCGGCATAATTGTGTCGTCGGTAAGCTGCTGCACCGCTACCCATCGCTGCCACATAACCTTGCATGCGGCCATACAGCACCTGTGCCCCGGTGTAATTGCCGCTGCGATAGGCTGTATAGGCGGCGTGTGCGGTCATATTGTCTGCTGCCCGTGACGTTGGCATTGCCACGCTATAACTGAATATGCCGACCAGCAGCCATCCCGCTACATCCGGCCGAATACTGGGGCGCTTCTGTGGCAAATGTACGTAAAGCAGGAGCAGCCATGCGGGCAACAAACACCATGCATACAGCTCCTGCCATGCTTGGGTTGGGTCGGTGGCATGCCGGTTGCCAGGCAGCGTCAGTATGCCATGCTCATATAATGCATCCCAGTCGCCACTGCCATCTTGCACGCCGGCATATTTGCCGCCGCCCATGTGTGCCAATGTGGTCAGATAAGCTGCGTCCAGCCGACTGATGACTGCGGTGCCATCATGTTGCAGTACGCCACCTTCGATCAGGGGGATGGATGCACCCGCTGGCGAGCCGGCGCCGAGCACATATAGCGGCAGAGCAGCTTGTTCCAGTTTGCGGGTGGCGGTTTGCGCTGCTGACAGCATCTTTGCAGATAACGCACTGCTATCGCCATCGGTGAGCAATAACACTGCGCCGTGCTGACCGGGATTTTGCGCCAGCAGGCTCTGACGTGCCAGATCGAGTGCTGCGCCGACATTGCTGCCGGGTATTTCAAACAGGCTCGGCTCGGCCAGTGTCAGATAATATTGCAATGCGCCTTCGTCGCGGCTTAATGGCATCAACAGGCCGGCTTCGCCAGAAAAAACAATGAGTCCGATCCGTTCACCGCGTAAGCGCGGCAATAAATCGAGCAATTTTAGCTTGGCGCGCTGCAAGCGTTGTGGCGAAATGTCTTCTCCCAGCATGGAGGGCGACACATCCAGCACGATCATTAAATTGATCGCGTGGTGCGGAATGGTTGACAGGTGTTCCGGTGTGGCGACTAAGGGCAGGCGCGGATCTGCAGCGGCACAGGCGAGCAGCAGCCAGGCGAATATATTGGCCAGATTGCGCAGCCTACCTGACGGGGTGCCAGGGTTGCCGCGCAAGGTCCAGGGTAACAAATGCGCATCGGCATAGTGAAAAATTCTGTTGCGGCGCAGGCGCAACAAGCCGTACATAATCCACGGCTGCAATGCCAGCATCAGCCACCACGGGTTACGCCAGTCTAGTTGGGTCAGTTCGCCCGGGCTGATCATGCCGCCATCCTGCGTATCTGGTACAGGCGTGTCAGGCTAAGTAGCACACCAGCAAGCAATAAGGGCAACAGATACCATTCCTGTACAACACGGTGCTGTGAAGGCCGTGCCACGGTCTTTTCCAGTCGTCCGATATCGTTGATGACTTGTTGCAGAGCCTGGCGATTGTCAGCCTGATAATAGTGCCCGTCGGTCAATGCGGCGATTTGTGCCAGGCTGGGTTCGGTAACTTGTGTCTTGATGCTGGTTGGCCGTCCCGCTGCAAACAGATCGCCGCCTATCTGCACCGTATAAATGGGTACAGCCATGCGACGGGCGAGGGCTACGGCTTCAGTGGGGGTAATGTCACCCGCAGTGCTGTCGCCATCGGTAAACAATATCAGCACAGGTCGCAAACGATGTTGCTGGTGCAGCTGTTTGAGAGCGAGGCCGATGGCATCGCCTAGCGCGGTATCTTCGCCGGCAATGCCGACCTGGATGCGCCTGAGCATGGCGTTGACTAGGTCGGAATCGAAGGTCGGCGGTACCAGCGTGCCCGCGATGGTGCCAAACCCGATCAGGCCGAAACGGTCGCCTTGGCGGTTAGCCACAAATCGGGTCACGGTGTCTTTCAACACGGCGAGGCGTTCCACTGGTTGGCCATGCAGTTCAAAGTCGGTAATACTCATGCTCTTGGAGGTATCCACCAGCAGCATGATTTCGCGGCCTTCGGGCGTTTCCGGTATCCAGTCGCCCAGCCATTGCGGTTGCGCCAGCGCCAAGGTCAGACAGCTCAGAGCCAGCAGGTTTAACACGAGCACCCACAGAGAATTGGCGGGCGTTGCGCCACGGCCTTGCGGCAGCACATCGAGGTTGGGATGAACCAGGGTCAGGTTGCTTGCACCAGTCGCTGCGTTATCAGCAATGCCGCGTCGCCATAATATCAGTGTCAGCCCTGCCAGCACAGGCAACAGTGCCAGCCATGCGGGTTGGGCAAGCGTCAGCATCGTCCGCCCCGGCGCAAAGTCGATGCTGCAATGGTAAACAGGCGTTCCCATGCTTCGGTGTCGATGTGGGTATCTGTCTGATAGCGTAACTTGTCCAGAGCGGCGATCATGTGTGCCCACTCCGCATGTGCCAGGGGCGGTAATGCGCCGGGCGGAGCATCAGCTTGTAGCTGTTTGAGTTGGAATGCCTGTGCTAATTCGCTGGCCAGCACATAAGCGACATTTTGTTGACTCATGTCACCCGCCAGCAAGGTCAGGCGTAACTGCCGCAGGCATTTGCGCGCAGCACGCTGGCAGCGCTGACGCCGCCACCAAATCGCCGCAATGACCACCAGCACTAATGCCACCGCCAACCATAGCCACGGGTGGCTGGCAGCTTCCACTGCCGGGGCGGCAGGTTCGATAATGTCGATCAGACCACTGGTGGCTTCGTTCATGACTGCGCCATTTCCTGCAGCAAGTCAAACGGATCGGCATCGGTCATGCAGCGCTGTAAACGTATGCCGATACGGCGGAATAGCGCAATCAGTTCGGTTTGCTGAAGCTCGGCTTGTTGCTGGAACGTGGCACGCACCGCATGGCTGGCAGTATCGACCCAGCGTAATTGATCGGAACCGGTATCCTGGAAGCGCATTAATCCAACGTTGGGCAGTGCCGCTTCAGCCGGGTCTAGCACTTGTATCGCCCGTACCTGATGGTGGCTGGCAAGACGCAGCAGCGGGGCTTGATCTGCAGGTTGCAGGTGGCGGAAATCGCTGATCAGGACGATTCTGGAACCGCGTGGTAATAGCGCATCAATTTGTTCGAGCAAATCGGTAAATGGGCGCATGGTTTTAGTCTGGGCGGATGTCAACGGCGGGCAGGGCGCAATTGCTGCCTGTATGAGTTGCATCGCACCCGTTTCGCCATTGCGACACGGCAGGGTGTAAGCGTCGGGTTGCCAGATGCTGCCACCGATGCAGGTATTGCCAGCTGCGGCGCCAAATCCCAACAGCGCCGCGATGCGTGCAGCCTGCGTCACTTTTAGTTGGCTGCGAGTGCCAAAGCGCATGCTGGCACTGCGGTCTATCACCACATGCAGTGCCGGTTGGTGTTCTTCCCGGTAAATCTTGATGTGCGGTTTATTGGTGCGCGCCGTGGTGCGCCAATCCATGTCATGCACATCGTCGCCGGGCTGGTAAAGCCGTGCTTCCTCGAAATCCAGGCCCCTGCCCAGATACACCGAACGCAGATCACCCGCGTGGCGATGCTGGGTTTCCTTGATATAGGGCATGCCCTGTAGCGAGCGCGTGCGGCGGATAAGCTCGGCGAGTTGCGCTTCATCCAGCAAAGATGCATGGATGTCAGTGGGGATGGGGTGCATGGCGGCCTTGGCAAACAGTTGTTGCCCCAGTGCCGCCAGTCTATGCAATGACAGGTTCACGATGTGTTCAGGGTACTGGCACAACATCCAGCAAAGCCTGAATTAACCCATTACGCGAGCGTTTTTCCATGCGTGCGTTAAAACTCAGGATGAGGCGATGGCGCAGGCAGTCCGCAGCAATGGCGAGTATATCGTCGGGAATGATATAGTCTCTGCCCTGCAAATAGGCATGAGCGCTGGCTGCATGGGCAATGGCGAGCGAAGCGCGCGGACTGGCGCCGACTTCTATCATGTTGGCTAGCGCTGGCAGCCATAGCCCGATGTTGCGGGTGGCGCCAACCAGCGTTACGATGTAACGTTCCAATTCGTTGCTGATATGCACCTGTTTGACTTCTTCCCGTGCCGCAAGCACGGTATGGACGTCCAGACTAGGCGCGGATGTTGCGCCAGCTGCATGCCCCATGCGATCCCGTTGCAGTATCAGCAGCTCTTCTTCCGCCGTGGGGTAGCTGAGTTCGACATGCAGCAAAAATCGGTCGAGCTGCGCTTCTGGCAAGGGGTAGGTGCCCGATTGTTCCAATGGGTTTTGCGTGGCCATGACCATGAACAGTGGCGGCAAAGCACGGGTCACGCCGCCGACAGTGATCTGGTGTTCCTGCATGGCTTCAAGCAGGGCCGATTGTACTTTGGCGGGTGCGCGGTTAATCTCGTCGGCGAGAATGATTTCGTGGAACAGCGGTCCTTCGATAAAGCAGAAACTGCCTGCCTGCGGATTGTAAATGTCAGTACCCGTCAAATCGCCGGGGAGCAGGTCGGGGGTGAACTGGATGCGCTGAAAACTGGCGTGCACGCTGTTGCTCAGTGCCTTGACTGCAGTGGTTTTTGCCAGGCCGGGCAAGCCTTCCAGCAGAATATGTCCGCCTGTCAGCAAGCCGATCACCAGCCTGTCCAGTAACGCAGCCTGACCGACAATGGCGTTTTCCAGAGCGTGTCGCAGCGCGATAATTTTTGGCTGATTCAGCATCGTTTATATCCAGTATTGAGGAGTAAATAACAGACTTGTCGTATAAAGTCAGTATATTGATATTGGTGCTTATATAATATGGTTGATATGAACTAAGGAAGCGCTGATTTAATCAGCGCTTCCCTAAATATCCAGCCTGTGTTTTGGTATCTTAAATTATTGTTAATTTTATCGTTAATGCATATCTACCATGCCTAAAGAACGGCATACGCCTATCGCCATTTTCCTGATCTTTCTTCGCTTGGGGCTTACTTCTTTCGGTGGGCCTATTGCGCATATTGGGTATTTCCGTCAGGAGTTCGTAGAACGGAGAAAGTGGCTGGACGAACATACCTATGCTGATCTGGTTGCGCTTTGCCAGTTTTTACCTGGACCCGCCAGCAGCCAGGTCGGTATAGCGCTTGGATTGTCGCGGGCTGGTATGCCCGGCGCGATTGCAGCATGGTTAGGCTTCACGCTGCCATCGGCTATTGTGCTCGTACTCTTCGGCTTGTGGTTATCTTTTGTCGGGGACAAGCTCGGAAGCGGTTGGCTGCATGGACTCAAGATTGTCGCCGTAGCTGTGGTAGCGCAGGCGCTTTGGGGTATGGGGAAGAGCCTCAGTCCGGATAAGGTTCGCGCAACTATCACTGTATGTGCTGCCATCATAGCCTTGTTAGTTCCTTCCTCATTTGGATCAGTTAGTGTAATTTTCGTCAGCGGTCTTTTTGGCTGGGTCTTTCTGCGAACTTCAGCCACGCTACCGCATAGTCTTATCCAAACCACGACCAGCAGAGCCACCGGGATGGTGCTGCTTCTGGTTTTTTTCCTGCTTCTGTTTTTACTTCCTGTAGCATCGGCAAGTTCAGCTAGTTATATGGTTAAGCTGTTTGATGGTTTTTATCGCACTGGTGCACTGGTTTTCGGTGGTGGGCATGTAGTGCTGCCATTGCTGCAATCCCAGGTTGTACCCGCTGGATGGGTCTCTAATGATGTTTTTCTTGCTGGCTATGGCGCGGCACAGGCTGTTCCAGGGCCGCTGTTTACGTTTGCAGCATATCTTGGTGCAGTTTCCACACAGTCGCCTTCCGGTTGGGTGGGAGCAGGGATTGCGCTTGTTGCGATATTCCTGCCGTCATTTTTATTGATTGTTGGTGTCCTCCCGTTTTGGGAATCTCTGCGCCGTTATGCTGCGATGCAACGGGTAATGCTGGGAATTAATGCAGCGGTAGTGGGACTGTTGCTCGCCGCTTTTTACGACCCAGTATGGACAAGCGCAATACACAGTACGACTGACTTCTGTTTTGCAGCTTTTGTTTTTTTGCTACTCGTATTCTGGAAGTTCCCGCCGTGGCTGGTTGTATTGCTTGCTGCTGTAGCCACAGGATTGGAGGGAATTAAATGAGAGAACGTGATCCGATTGCATATCGCGTATCACGTGTAGCATTTCTCCAATCCTTGGTGGTTTGGAGAAAGTGAATTTTTGATTTTGTGAGCGGAACGCTGGGCGGCATCGGTGCACCTATGGGGAGACGAATGAGTCGGTACATCAATTTTGAGTCGCTGTTAATCCTGCAGATGAAATGCATAGGCAGTCTGAGAAGTTTGATTCGTCAGAGATTAAAAGGGTCTCTGAATAAAGGATACTGAAATGAATACTGTTAATCTTAAGCGTTACATATGTTTTTTCGCGGCATGCGAAATACTCGTGGCCTCGGATTCGGCACTAGCAGGCCCGCCGTTCCTTACAGATGATCCTGAGCCAGTTGAATATCAACATCATGAGTTTTATATTGCGTCGCAACAGCAAAACACTCGAGAGGGTGGTAGTGGCACATTGCCTCATTTCGAATTTAATTATGGTGCGGCCCCCGATTTGCAATTGCACATTATCGTGCCTTTTGCCTTTAATAATCCAGAGGGTGGCACACGACAGGCAGGTTTGGGTGACGTTGAACTGGGCGTTAAGTACCGTTTCATGCACGAGACCGAAAATCAGCCGATGGTAGGGGTATTCCCGCTGGTCCTTACTGATACTGGAGATGCCAGCAAGGGGCTGGGTAGCGGTGGAGCACAAGTGTTTTTGCCTGTCTGGCTACAAAAAAGATGGGGTGAATGGCAGAGTTACGGTGGCGGCGGTTACTGGATAAGTCACGGTGCAAACATGAGGAACCATTGGTTTGCTGGTTGGCAGCTGCAAAAGGATATTTCAGAGCGTCTGACGTTGGGCGGGGAGGTTTACCATAGCACTGAGCAAGTCACTGGTGATGGCTCCAGTACTGGCTTCAACTTCGGTGGGTACTATAATTTCGACGGGCACAATCATCTGCTCTTTTCGGCTGGATGCGGTTTGGCGAATGCCAGCAGGACAAACAAGTTGTCGTCCTATGTGGGCTATCAATTGACTTGGTAACTATTGCGAGGTTGGTGCTGCGAGTCCAGATTAATGCGACGGATGATAATCACTTCATTGTATCCTGCTCATTAAATAAGTAGGGTATTGGTCTTGCTGGGGTAATTTCAACCCGTATAGCCGCGTTTAAATGGTCATTATTCGGTGGGCGTTAACATAACATTATCAATAAGCCGTGTATTCCCTAAACGGGCTGCACCTAACACTACCCATGACAGGGTTAGTGTAGTGGCGAGATTGAGTTCGGTGTCGCAGATGGTGATGTAATCAACTTGCCAGCCTTGTTTGGTAAGTGCTTCACTGGCATCGAGTTGTAGCTGGGCATAATCCCGTTTCCCATTGCGCAAGGCTTGCTGGATGTGAGTTAGTTGCTGATACAAGGCAGGTGCAAGTGCGCGCTCGGCTGGACTGAGGAATCCGTTGCGTGATGACAGGGCAAGCCCATCGGTGGCGCGTATGGTCTCACCTGCAACGAGCGTGACTGGCACAGCGAAATCTTCAACCATGCCGCGGATAATAGTGAGTTGCTGGTAATCTTTTTTCCCAAATACGGCTATTGTAGGCTGCACAATTTGAAACAGTTTCATCACTATTGTTGCCACACCTTCAAAGTGCCCGGGGCGATATGCGCCGCATAGGGTGTTGGCGAGCACTGGGGGAGTGATGTGATAGCGTTGCGGTTGCGGATATAGTTCTTCAACACTCGGCGCGAAGACGGCATCTACGTTGATTGCACTGAGTTTGGCGGCATCGGCTTCCAGCGTGCGTGGGTAGCGGGTGTAATCTTCACCTGCACCAAACTGCAGCGGATTGACGAAGATGCTGACAATCACGGTAGGCGCGTGTTGTTGCGCGAGTTTGATCAGCGCGAGATGACCTTCGTGCAAATTACCCATGGTGGGAACGAAGCTGACTTGGTCGTGTTGCGCACGCCAAGCACGCAACTCGGCAATGGTATGTAAAATTTTCATTTGAAGCTGTGTTGTTCGGTGGGGAAATTGGCGGTTTTAACGGCGTCAACGTAGGCAACAACTGCCTCATGCAGGCCGCCAGCAGATTGTAAAAAATTATGACTAAAGCGTGGCGGTTTACCCATGCCTAACATGTCGTAAAGCACTAGTACTTGTCCATTGCAATCAACGCCAGCGCCTATGCCTATAGTCGGGATAGCGATGCTGCCGGTGATCTGTGCTGCCAGTGTCGCAGGGATAGCTTCCAGCACTATCATGGCTGCCCCTGATGCGGTGAGCAATTCCGCATCGGCGATGAGCTGTTGTGCCGCAATGTCGGATTTGCCTTGAACTTTATAGCCACCCAGGGCGTTGACCGATTGGGGCAGCAAGCCTAAATGTCCGCACACGGGTATGCCGCGCTGAGTGAGAAAGGCGATGGTGCCGGCCATCACGGCGCCGCCTTCCAGCTTTACACAATGCGCGCCTGCTGCCATGAGTGCGCTGGCGGAGATGAGTGCTTGCTCCGGACTGGCCTGGTATGTGCCAAATGGCAAGTCGGCAATAATAAAGGTATCAGGTGCGCCCAAAGCGACAGCTTTAGTGTGGTAGACCATGTCGGCGAGGGTAACAGGGAGGGTAGAGCGTTGCCCCTGTATGACCATGCCAAGTGAGTCGCCTACTAAAATTGCATCTATGCCTGCGCTGGCCAGGAGGCTGGCGAAGCTTGCGTCATAGCAGGTGAGGACTGCGAGCTTTTCACCTTGTAAGGCACGTTGTTGTAGGGTAATTAAATTAGTCATAGCGGCCTATCGTTCGCTTGGTTGCCAATTATCAGCAACCTTGTGTAAATCTTGATTTTGCACAGCTTGTAACCAGGTGCTGAGATGGCCGCGTCCAGGTATCGTTAAGTCAGGCGCGATTTCTGCGAGTGGTACCAAGACGAATGCGCGTTCATGCATGCGTGGATGCGGTAGCGTCAAGCCAGCTTCATGCTGTTGTGCGTCATCGTAAAGTAAAACATCCAAATCCAAAATACGTGGTGCATTCTGAAACGTTCGTTCGCGCCCAAACTGATGCTCCACATCAAGCACGGCGCTGAGCAGTTGTGCAGGGGTCAGTTCGGTACTGATATGCGCGACAGCGTTAATGAAGTCAGGTTGATCAGCGTAGCCTACAGGCGCAGTCAAATAGAGCGATGAGCGCGCTAGTAAATGACTGTTGGGTAATTCGTTTAGCGCAGCAAATGCACGTATAACCTGCTGCGCAGGGTTAGCCAAGTTACTTCCCAGTGCGATATACGCATGGGCTGGATTTTTATTCATGGGCGGCAGCAAGGACGGGTTTTTTAGTACGACGACGTTTGGGTTTGTTCGCGTTGACCGGTTCTTTGAGCAGCATGTTGGCGCGAGTGTCTTCATCTGTTGTGTGGAATATGGTCCACCAGTCACCCAATTCAGCGGCGACTTCGCCACTTTCGGCACGCAACAATAAAAAATCATAACCCGCACGGAAGCGTGGGTGGGTCAGTAAACGAGAGGGCCGACTGCCTGAACGTTGTTCAAAGCGTGCTTGCATGCTCCAGATTTCTTTCATCATGCCATCCAAACGACGCGGCACTGCAAGTCGGTTACGTTGTTGATTTAGCGTGTCATCCATGGCTTCATTAAAAGCCGGCATGGCAAGCTCGCCTCGGCTGAGGCGTTTGTGATAATTGATTTGTAATTCATGCCACAACAAACTGGCGAACAAGAATGCCGGAGAAACCGATTTGCCAGCCTGCAGGCGGAGGTCAGTATTGTGCAGTGCAGCATTGATGAAACGTTTGCCTTGTTCTTGTTCGAGTATGGTATCCAGCATCGGTAAAATGCCATGATGCAAGCCTTCGGCGCGCAGTTGGTGTACCGCGCGCAAAGCATGACCTGAGAGCAGCAGTTTGAGCATTTCATCAAACATGCGTGACGGTGGTACATTACTGAGCAGGTCAGCGAGTTCAGCTATCGGCGCACGTGTGGTTTCGTCAATGTGAAAATCCAGTTTGGCGGCAAAACGGGCTGCACGCATCATGCGTACCGGGTCTTCGCGGTAGCGGGTGGCTGGGTCACCGATGATGCGCAGTATTTTGTTGTTAATGTCAGCCACGCCGCCACGGTAATCAAGTATTTCTTCGGTAGTTGGGTCGTAATAGAGTGCATTGACGGTGAAGTCACGGCGTTCCGCATCACTTTCTTGATCGCCAAAGACATTGTCTCTGACGATGCGGCCGGTGTCATCGGTGATTTGTTTGGTATCGTCTTCTTCCGTTGCTGCACTGGCGCGGAAAGTGGAAACTTCTATGGTGTCGTTACCGCACATGACGTGTACTAGCCGGAAACGTCGGCCAATGATGCGTGAGCGGCGGAATAGATCGCGCACTTGTTCCGGGGTGGCATTAGTGGCGACGTCAAAGTCCTTGGGCGTTTTGGCGATGAGTAAATCGCGCACCGCGCCACCAACGACGAATGCGCTGTAGCCAGCCTGCTGCAGTGTGTCGGTAACCTTAAGCGCGCATGGCAGGATTTGTTCGCGGGTAAGTTTGTGTTGGCTGACAGGAATACGCAGTAAGCGTGTTTTTTGTTTCGGTTTTTTACCTAATACCCGATTGATGAATTTTTTAATCATGTGATTTTAATGACGTAGGCTGATACTAGGCCAGCCTAATTTGTTTGCGTGGGCTTTCAGTGTGGGGTCGGCATCGACTGCAACAGGGTGGCTAACTAATTCCAGCAATGGTAAATCATTCAACGAGTCGCTATAAAACCAACTTTCGTTAAAGTCTTTGAGTTGTTTATCATGAGAAGCCAGCCAATCATTTAATCTGGTGACTTTGCCTTCACGAAAGCTGGGTGTGCCTGCAACTTTTCCCGTGAATTCGCCGTTGATTTGCTCAGGTTCTGTTGCTATCAAATGAGGGATGCCAAACGCTTGAGCGATGGGTGCGGTGACAAAGCTGTTAGTCGCCGTGATGATAGCGACCAAATCTGCTTCAGCCAATGCTTGCGTAACCAGATTGCGTGCTGCCATGGTCATCATGGGCATGATTTTGTCACGCATAAAATCAGCATGCCACGCCTCTAATTGGGCTCGGCTGTGCAGTGCAAGCGGACGGAGCTGAAAATCCAGAAATTCATGGATATCCAGTGTGCCAGCCTTATATTGTTGGTAAAAGTGTTCGTTCTTGGCTTCATACAGGTCACGATCAACGATGCCGCGTTTGATGAGGAATTGCCCCCATTCGTAATCTGAATCACCTGCTAACAGGGTGTTGTCCAGGTCAAATAAAACCAATTTGCTCATTAATTATAATTCCCAGAAACGCCACCAAGGTTTGGTTTTGTCAAAATTGCCCGTAATATATTTGCTCTTAGGGAAGTTGAGTTTTAACACGCGTAACGCATCGTCACGTAGATCATTAGTGCCTAATGCATCATAAGATCTGACCATAATAGCAATGCCGAGCTCATTAGCAGGTGCCTGTGGATAAGTCTTGAGCGCATATTGTGCGCGGTTGGCGGCAGCAACGTAAGCACCTCGTTTGTAATAATATTGCGCTACATGGACTTCATGCATAGCCAGGGCATCAACCAAATATTTCATCCGTGCAATAGCGTCGGGGGTATATTTGCTGTCGGGGAAACGAGTAGACAGTTCTTGAAATGCCGCGTAAGAATTGCTGGCAGAACGAGGGTCGCGTTCAGTCATATCTTGATCAGCAACACGCGCAAACAAACTTTGATCTTCAGTAAAGTTTGCCAGGCCCTTTAAATAGTATGCGTAATCGACATTGGGGTGATTTGGGTGCAGCTTGATAAATCGATCACATGCGGCGACAGCAGACACAGGCTCATTGTCCTTGTAATACGCATAAGCGACTTCAAGCTGCGCCTGTTGTGAATAGCGACCATAAGGATAGCGTGCTTCCAGGGTTTCGAATAGCTTGATAGCTTTATCGTAACTGCCTGCATTCAGCATATCTTTGGCCTCCGCGTAGATCTTTTGCGCAGACCAATTTTTGGTTTCATCGTTGGTTGTTGGGGTGCTGCTACAACCAGCTAACCCAACGAGCAGTAAAACAAGTAAAATTCGTTTCATGACATCTTCCGAAAAACAGTTAACAGATTATACATTAAACATGGATACCGCTATCGAATTGGAAATTCCTTTTTCAAGTGGGGGTATACGTTTGGATAGCGCACTGGCAGCTTTGATGCCTGAATACTCGCGTAGCCGGATACAAGATTGGATTAAACAATCATTGGTTCAGGTTAATGGGCGAGTGTTGGGCGTCAAAGATAAAGTATGGGGTGGCGAAAAAATACAGGTCTACCCAGAGCCGCACCCCGCCGAGTTGCCAGCGTTGGCAGAAGATATTGCGTTGGATATCATTTATGAAGACGACAGTATTTTAGTACTCAACAAGCCCGTGGGTCTGGTAGTGCATCCGGGCAGTGGCAATTGGCAGGGGACGCTGCTTAATGCGCTGTTATTTTATTTTCCTGAAATTACTCATATTCCGCGTGCCGGTATCGTGCACCGGCTGGATAAGGATACCAGCGGTTTGATGGTGGTGGCCAAAACGCTGATTGCGCAGACCCACCTGGTGCGGCAATTGCAATCACGTAGCGTTAAACGCGAATATTTGGCGGTGACCTATGGCGTGGTTGAGCATGATGGGGTAGTCGATGCACCAATAGGTCGACATCCTACGCAGCGTGTCAAAATGGCGGTGGTAAGTGGTGGTCGTGAGGCAGTGACGCGTTATGCCGTGTTGCAGCGCTTTGCTCGACATAGCCTGCTTCGTTGTGCATTGGAAACAGGGCGTACACATCAGATACGCGTGCATATGCTGTCCATAGGTTTCCCGCTGGTAGGTGACAGCACTTATCATCGGGGGCAAAGCAGTGCATTGCCATGTGTGCGTGACTTCCCGCGTCAGGCTTTACATGCAGCGCAATTGGGGTTGGTACACCCGGTTACGGGCGAGACTATGCTGTGGCAGGTTGATCCACCTGCTGATTTTGCTGCGTTATTGCATTGTTTGGAAAGTGCTGAGTTGTTATGAAATATATCTATCCCGATTGGCCCGCGCCTGGTCAAGTGCAAGCTTTGTCGACGCTGCGCGCTGAAGGTGTGAGCATCGGTGTTTATCAAGGATTGAATTTGGGTGATCATGTCGGCGATAGTATGGTGGATGTGGCGGAAAATCGTGGGATTTTACGTGAGGATTTGCCAGCTGAACCGCGTTGGTTACAGCAAGTGCACGGCACGACAGTTGCGTATGCGGATAATTTAAACGAGCGTGTTGCGGCGGATGCAGCGATTGCGACGCAATCCAATGTCGTTTGTGCAGTGTTGACGGCAGATTGTTTACCCGTGCTGTTTTGTGCGCAAGATGGGTCAGTGGTCGGGGCATCACACGCAGGTTGGCGCGGCTTGTTGGCTGGTGTTCTGGAAGAAACCGTCGCAGCTATGGCGCATCCGCCTGAACAGATCATGGCATGGATGGGCCCGGCAATCAGTGCGAATGCGTTTGAAGTGGGTGGCGAGGTGAGGACCGCGTTTGTCGCGGATATGCCATCTGCGGCAAGTGCTTTTCGGGGTGCTGGGTCGAATAAATGGATGGCAGATATTTATGCCTTGGCACGATTGCGTCTGAAGCAGATAGGTATTACTCAAATTTATGGTGGCGATTTCTGCACTTATAGCGATGCTGAACGTTTTTACTCATATCGGCGTGACGGGGTGACTGGACGTATGGCAAGTTTAATTTGGATTACGGATACCCCCGCGGCATGACGGCAGAATGTATGCTTATCCCGTATAATCACGCTTTATTTCAGTTTTAGCTTTTATGTCGATACTCTCCTGGATAGTAGTTAGCAGTTTGTTTGGTGGGGCATTAAGTGTCATCGCGGCGGCGGTGTTTGCCTTTGCAGCGCGCCCGAGTTGGGTTGGCGGCCTAGTGAGTTATGCCATCGGTGCTTTGTTAGGCGCGGTGTTCCTGGAGATACTGCCGCATGCGATAGAGGTTTCAGGTGACGCACGCGCGACCACAACAACAGTCCTGGTAGGGATATTGGGGTTTTTTGTGCTGGAAAAACTGGTGCTGTGGCGGCATTGCCATCATGATAGTTGTGAGAATCACGGCGTAGTGCATCAACATACCGGGCATGATCACGGGCGCAGCGGTTTAATGATACTGGTTGGCGATACATTCCATAATTTTGTTGACGGTGTGTTGATTGCTGCGGCTTTTATGACGGATGTGCAACTAGGTATAGTTACTGCGCTGGCGATTATCGCGCACGAAATACCACAAGAAGTCGGTGACTTTTTGATACTGTTGCATTCAGGTTATACTAAATCGCGGGCTTTGGCGTTTAATTTGTTGTCGAGCGCTGCGACATTGGTAGGCGGTTTGTTGGCGTATTTTGCCTTGCAGTCCATGCAAAACCTGATACCGATATTTTTAGGATTGGCGGCGGCGAGTATGATTTACGTTGCTGTGGCGGATTTAATCCCTGGCTTGCATAAGCGAGTAGGCTTGGCGGCAACATTAGAGCAGGCGTTATTGATAGCGGCGGGTGTGGCGACTATTGCGGTGACAGAATGGTTGGCGCGAGGCTACGCCTGATCATTATTCGCCGCGTCTTCTTCCGCTTCGCGGGCAATGCGGCGGTGTTTGCGGCCTGGTGTATCCAGTAGATAGTAAACCACAGTCATCAACACACCACCGAAAATAAATACCACTGCAGCCTTGAGCCAGCTGGTCGCAGTGACAATTAACATAATCCAGATATAAGCAAACGCAAAAAATATAATGTACATGAGAAAGTGGAATTAAATGAATACCATACCCAAAGTTGGTTTTGTATCGCTAGGTTGCCCTAAAGCGTCGTCCGATTCAGAGCGTATTCTGACTGAATTACGTGCTGAAGGCTATTTGATTTCACCGAATTATCATGATGCGGATTTGGTCGTGGTAAATACTTGTGGATTTATTGATGCCGCTGTCGAAGAATCGCTGGATGCGATAGGTGAAGCGTTGGCAGAAAACGGCAAGGTTATTGTCACTGGGTGTTTAGGTGCAAAAGCTGATGTGGTAAAAGCTGCGCATCCTAGTGTACTTGCAGTTACCGGTCCGCATGCAACTGAGGCAGTGATGGCTGCGGTACACGCACATTTGCCGAAACCACACGATCCTTATTTGGACCTCGTGCCACCGCAGGGGATTCGTCTCACCCCCGATCATTATGCCTATCTAAAAATTTCTGAAGGCTGTAATCACCGTTGCACGTTCTGCATTATTCCATCCATGCGTGGTGATTTGGTGAGTCGTCCTATTGGTGACGTCATGCAAGAAGCGCAGCGTTTGGCTGAGGCCGGTGTGAAAGAGTTGCTGGTGATTTCGCAAGACACCAGCGCATATGGCGTGGACGTGAAATATCGAACTGGTTTTTGGCAAGGCCGCCCAATACGTACCCGCATGACAGAATTGGCGGCGGCGTTGTCCGAGCTTGATATATGGGTACGTTTACACTACGTATATCCTTACCCACATGTGGACGAAATCATTCCGTTGATGGCAGAAGGCAAGATATTGCCGTATCTGGATATCCCGTTCCAGCATGCCAGTCCGCGTATTTTAAAGGCGATGAAGCGTCCTGCTGCAGCAGAAAATACGCTGGCACGCATTCGCGCCTGGCGTGAGATTTGTCCTGAGCTGGTAATCCGCAGTACGTTCATCACTGGTTTCCCTGGCGAAACTGAGGATGACTTCCAGCAGCTAATGGACTTTATCGATGCCGCTGAATTAGACAGAGTAGGATGCTTTACTTATTCTGCTGTCGAAGGCGCGACCGCCAATGCATTGCCTGATCACGTACCTGAAGAAGTCAAAGATGAGCGTCGTGCGCGCTTGATGGAGCGTCAAGCAGATATCAGCGCCGACCGTCTGGAGGCACGTATTGGTCAAACCATGACGGTGTTAATTGATGAAATTAGTGTTGAAGGTGCGATCGGTCGCAGTTATGCTGATGCACCTGAGATAGATGGTGTGGTTGTGATTGAGGATGGTGCAGATTTGGTTGTGGGTGAGTTCGTGACGGTGGAAATTACCGACAGTGGTGAACATGATCTTTGGGGTGAGGTTGTTTAGTTAGCCTGGAGCGTCCTATCCGCTAACGATAGGGCGCGCTTTAGAGGTGCTGCTGGTCTGGCCGTCAGGGCCGTAAACACTGCCTGATTTGTTGCTGCCACGCAATACGTTGAGTGAGTTCTGTGTTCGGGCTAGATGGGTGTTGACTAGTAAACTATTGGTTTGGTTGAGCAGTTTTGCGGATTTAACTTGTTGCATCAGTGCCTGCCACGCCATATTTACTTCATGCGCATTGTTTTTTTCTATCCATGCCTGCATGCCGGTTTCGTCCGCTTGGCAATTTGCTGTTGCTAAAATCAAGTGCCGCTTATTGGCTAACTCTGCCAGCTTGGCAATTAAGCCCGCTTTTTGTTTGGTAATGGGTTCTATGGCTTCGATATCAGCTGTAATCAGCGTAGTTTGTTCATGCTGAATTAATTCAACGAGCTGGGTAATGGCTTGCTGTTCATCCGTTAAATTTGCTAATAATCTCGTACCAAAAGTGCTCATATCTACCCATTTCTAGATTGTAATAAATCTCTCACTGAAGTAATTAATTCGTTCGCTATTTTGCTTGAGTCAACCTGAAACTGCCCATCGGCAATAGCGAGTTTAATAGCCTCAACTTTTTTAGTATCAAATGCACTGGTGCCTGCAATCTGAACTTGTAGTGCTTGTAGCTGAGATGAGAGTGGCGATAAAGTTACTTTTGCGCCCATGTTGTTACTTGGCGCAGCAGTAGTTTTTTCGCTACCCTTGGTATTGTTTGTGGTTGTATTCCCCACAGACGCATTTGCTATGTTTTTGATAGAGTCAGTAATTTTCATGATAATCTTCTTTCAATCAAGGTTCAGATATTCTGAACTACATATGGATTGTCGGCAGGATCTTAATAAACTTTAACTGAATTTAACAAAAATAATAAATAAAACTACCACTACAGGTTTTGTATGATTTCCAACTCAATTAATTAGATATTTCTGCTGTGCCATCAGGTTTGGCTGTGCCAGTGACTACTTGTCCATTTGCCAATCTTATTTGTACGGGTTGACCTGCATTTGCACTATTCAAAGCGTGTCCTTCCGTGCTGACTTCAAAACCCTTCCCCCTCGTGACTAACCGTACATTCTGACCTTGTTGGATGGCGGCTTGTACGCGCAGTGCATCGGAGCGTAGTGGCGTCCCTGCGGGGATAGAAATGGTCATGGTTTTACCGACAGCCTGGGTCTTGTCGGTAATCACGCCGTTGGGCAATTTAGTTAAATCACCCATTGCCATGCTGAGTTGCTCATTCTCTAATATTTGTCCACGCGCTAATGGGGCGGCACTGACTACATAGCTGCCTGTGACACTAACGTCAGCTTGGACGAATAGTGTCCAGTTACTTGGTGCAGTGCAGCGCACTCCGACGGTGGTCTTCCCCCAGATACGGCTGCCATTAGGCATGAATGCTTCCATGTTGGCGCATTGCGCTAAATTGAGCCGGCTGTCGATTTGTCCCAATGTGATTTTTATCTTCCCCGGTAGTCCCACGGATTGGGTCTGTAAAAATTGCGTGACCGTACGCAAAATACTGTTGCTGTCTTGCTGTACAGGCTCAGCCCAACTTAGTGCTGGAAGTAAGCATAGAATTATTAATAACCTCATTGCAGCGTGCCCCTTTTCTCTGGCTCTATCATAAATTGATACGTTATCACTAAAGCGCAGAATAGCACTTGGAATAGGGGCTTATTTGAGCCTTTGCATTTTGGCTGAGGCGCTATCATTAATCCAATATATGCGTGCCATCGTGCCATGGAGAAAAACATGATAGGTAAATTTGATAACAATATGCAGTTTCAGGAAGTCGCATTAAGGCTCAGGGAACAGCGCCAGCAAGTATTGGCTTCTAATATTGCCAATGCGGACACGCCTAATTATAAGGCGCGTGATTTTAATTTTTCGCAAGCCATGCAGCATGCGTTAGCGCCTTCAGGCGCGAATGCAGCCGAGTTAAGCACAACCAATCCGGCGCATTTGTCAGCAGGTAGTGGGGCAGTCGTTGGCGGTGTGCCCTTGCAATATCGTGCAATACGTCAGGGTAGTGTAGATGGCAATACGGTAGATATGGATGTGGAGCGCAATCAATTTACTGACAACGCGCTGCGTTATGAGGCAAGTTTGACCATGATAAGTGGTCAGATCAAAAATCTGTTAGCGGCGATACAGGGGTAATCATCATGTCATTATTTAGCGTTTTTAATGTAGCAGGTTCGGCCATGAGCGCACAGTCACAGCGACTGAACGTGGTGGCGAGCAACTTGGCCAATGCTGATAGCGCAACCAGTTCAACCGGGCAAGTTTATAAAGCCAAGCAAGTGGTTTTTTCGGCTGTGCCGGTGAATGGCGCGGAAGCGACAGGAGTGAAAGTGTCGCAGGTGGTTGAAGATAAATCGCCACCCAAGATGATGTATGACCCTAAAAGCCCATTGGCGGATGAAAAGGGTTATGTCGCCATGCCTAATGTGAATGTAGTGGAGGAGATGGTTAACATGATTTCGGCTTCACGTTCTTATCAAACTAATGTGGATACCATGAATGCGGCTAAGTCCATGTTGCAAAAAACCCTGACCATCGGTCAGTAACCCAGGAGTTGACCATGAGTACAGTACAGACCAGTAACGTTTCCCCCAGTTTATTAGCGGCTATGAATCCCAGTCAGACTGCAGCATCAGGTACAGCCGCGGCAGCCCAGGATCAGTTTATGAAGTTGCTGGTGACACAGATGAAAAATCAAGATCCGCTTAATCCGCTGGATAACGCACAGGTGACTAGCCAATTGGCTCAATTGTCTACTGTATCCGGCATCGAAAAAATGAATACAACCTTGCAATCCATGATTGCCAGTTATCAATCCACACAAACATTACAAGCTGCGAGCATGATAGGGCATGGTGTGATGGTGGATGGATCAAGCATGAGCTTGAAGAATGGTAGTGCGCTATTTGGTGTTGATCTGGCAAGCAATGCGGACAGCGTCAACGTGACCGTGTTAGACGCGAATGGCCAGCCCGTCCATAGTTTTGATGTGGGTTCGCAACAGGCAGGTTTGTTACCGTTACAGTGGGATGGTACGACAGATAGTGGCGCTAAAGCGGCAGATGGTGCATATAGTTTTAAAGTGACCGCGTTACAGGGTTCGCAAGCGGTGAGTGCGCAAACTTTGGCGTATGGGCTAGTAGCAAGCGTTGCCAGTAACGCGCAAGGGGTTAAATTGACTGTGCCGGGTTTGGGTGCGATCAATATGGCTGATATACGTCAAATTCTTTAATCTAAGGGGCATAAAATGGGATTCCAACAAGGATTGAGCGGATTGAACGCCGCTTCTAAAAATTTAGAAGTTATCGGTAATAACGTGGCTAACTCTGGTACGGTTGGCTTTAAGCAATCTCAGGCACAATTTGCCGATGTTTATGCCAGCTCGTTAACCGGTGCAGGTTCGTCGCCAGTAGGGATAGGAACCAAAGTGTCGCAAGTGACGCAGCAATTTACCCAGGGTAATATCACCTCGTCTAATAACCCGCTTGATATTGCGATCAACGGCGGTGGCTTTTTCCGTCTGAGTAATAATGGAACTGTCAGTTATTCACGTAACGGTCAGTTCCAGCTGGATAAATCGGGTTATATAGTTAACTCAAATGGGTTGCGCCTGACTGGCTATACAGCGAATGCTAACGGTGCGTTATCAACAGGATCCCCGACTGATGTGTATATTAATACAGCAGATCTTGCCCCTAAAATCACCGCGAAAGTCGATGCTGTGATGAATCTGAATTCTGGGGATGCGGTACCTGGCACAACACCATTTAATATTGCAGACCCGACAAGTTATAACAATGCAACATCCGTATCGGTATTTGATAGCCTGGGCAATTCACATAACGTGCAGACTTTTTACGTTAAAACCGCGGCCAATTCATGGAATGTCTATGCGTCGGCTGATGGTGTGGCTATAGGCGCACCTACAGTGCAGGGGACACTTGCTTTCGATACTGCCGGTGCGTTGACTTCAGGATCTCCTATTTCTGTTGCGGTTCCAGTGACTACAGGAGCAGCCACACCATTGACTATCAGTGTGGATTTTACAGGGACCACACAGTTTGGCTCTACATTCAGTGTGAACTCTTTGAAACAGGATGGTTACACTTCGGGCAAGCTGAATGGTTTTAATACCAGTAGCGATGGCATGATAATAGGGCGTTATACCAATGGTCAATCTGCCACTTTAGGGCAGATCGTGTTGGCTAATTTCGCCAATCCTAATGGCTTGCAGCCGCTAGGTAATAACGTGTGGTCGGAAACCGCTGCTTCTGGCGCGCCGCTGGTTGGTTCGCCAGGTTCAGGGCCGCTCGGCGTGCTGCAATCTTCTGCTACTGAAGACTCCAACGTGGATTTAACAGCAGAGCTGGTCAACATGATTACCGCACAGCGTAATTACCAAGCCAATGCACAGACGATTAAAACGATGGATCAGGTAATGCAAACGCTGGTGAACTTGCGTTAATAATGTCGAGCTGAAGGAGACAAGTCATGGATAGGCTGATTTATACCGCAATGACAGGTGCGAAGCATGTCATAGAGCAACAGAGCAATGTTTCGCACAATCTTGCCAACGCCATGACCAATGGCTTTCGTGCACAATTAGACTCGTTTCGTGCGGTTCCAGTATTGAGTGACGGCTTACCCACACGTACTTTTGTAGTGGATTCAACGGTGGGTACCGATTTTACACCAGGACCCATTCAACAGACGGGACGCGATTTAGATGTGGCGGTGCAGGGCAAAGGTTGGATCGCTGTTGACATGGGTAAGGGGGCTGAAGGCTATACTCGTAATGGCAGTTTCAAGATTAATGAAAATGGTCTGTTACAAACGCAGAACGGGATGAACATTATGGGAGAATCCGGCCCTATTAGCATTCCACCTGATGAAACTGTGACGATTTCCAAGGATGGTACGGTTTCAACTATCCCCAAGGCAGGTGCGGCGACTTCGGTAAATATCCTCGGGCGAATTAAATTGGTGAATCCGGTAGAAGCTAATTTAGTGCGTGGTGACGATGGTTTTTTCCGTGGTAAGGATGGTAAGCCATTTGATGCGGATCCAAACGTTAGCGTAGTGGATGGCGCTGTAGAGGGCAGTAATGTCAGTGTGGTATCTGCGATGGTCGATATGATCAGCCTGGGAAGGCAATTTGAAATGCAAATGAAATTGCTGACCAATGCTGAGAACAACGCCAGTAAAGCGGGTCAGATCCTCAGTTTGAATTAAGTGACAACGGAGCATAATCTTTAAAACAATATCGCTAATCGTACATTCATCCGCTGAGTGATGTTGCAGAAGTTTTTGGCGATATTAAAACTTAATCCCTTATGTGGAGAACGATATGATACGTTCATTATGGATAGCAAGAACTGGTCTGGATGCGCAGCAAACGCAAATGGATGTGATAGCGAACAACCTGGCCAACGTCAGCACGAATGGCTTTAAGCGTTCACGTGCCGTATTCGAGGATTTGCTATATCAAACCATGCGCCAGCCAGGTGCACAGTCTTCGCAGCAAACTCAACTTCCTTCCGGTTTGCAAATTGGTACGGGCGTACGCCCAGTAGCTACTGAGCGTATTTTTACGCAAGGCAATTTGCAGCAAACCAGTAATGATAAAGATGTGGCTATACAAGGATCGGGATTTTTCCAGGTCTTGTTGCCAGATGGAACCACCGCTTACACGCGGGATGGTTCTATGCAAGTCGATAATCAAGGTCAGCTGGTGACTTCCAGTGGCTATGTAATCCAGCCAGCAATTACTATTCCAGCGAATGCACAAAGCTTAACCATAGGTAAAGACGGGACGGTATCGGTAACTCAGCCTGGGGTGACGACAGCAGTTCAGGTTGGCTCTTTGCAATTGGCAACCTTCATTAACAATGCGGGCTTGGAAAGTCGTGGTGAGAATTTGTATGTTGAAACCGGTGCTTCGGGTAGTCCCAATACCAATACTCCAGGGACTAATGGTGCAGGTTTGCTGAATCAAGGTTATGTTGAAACCTCTAACGTCAATGTGGCAGAAGAGCTGGTTAATATGATAGCGACACAGCGCGCCTATGAGATTAACAGCAAGGCCATCACCACTTCTGATCAAATGCTGCAAAAACTCACGCAACTGTAATCGAACATTGAGACTAATCATGAAAATCTGGCTGACACTTTCGGTAATGCTCACTTTGCTGGCTGGATGCGGTAGCGTACCCGAGTCAATTGTGCAGCAGCCGCTGACTGCCAAGCCAATTGCCCCTATCGTAGTTAGCACAAGTAATGGTGCCATCTATCAGGCGAATAGTTATCGTCCGCTGTTTGAAGATAGAAGAGCGCGCCTGGTTGGGGATGTGCTAACAATTGCCATTGCAGAAAAAACCAGTGCAGGTAAAGCCGCTTCAAGTTCTGGGAGTAAGTCCGGCAGCATTAGCGCCGGCATTCCTAATGTCATGGGTTTGCCGCTTAAAACTTTGCAAGGTTTAGGTATAAGTGCGTCGACATCCGGCAAAAATGCTGACTCTGATGCGTTATCTGCAACCAATAATTTTACGTCTATTATCACGGTAACTGTGGTGGACGTTTTATCTAACGGTAACTTGGTTGTGAGTGGGGAAAAGCAAGTTTCATTGGATAAGGGCGTCGAGTACATACGCTTTTCGGGTGTGGTTAGCCCGGATACGATACAGGCAGGTAATGTGGTGTCTTCCACCCAGGTGGCTGATGCGCGCATTGAATACCGTACCAATAGTCGTATTGATAAAGCGGCTGTAATGGCGGCGATGACTCGATTTTTCTTAAGTGTATTGCCTTTCTAAATATAGGATGTTGAAAATGAAAACTTGGCAATCGCAGCTACTAATCGTGATGTTGAGTCTGATGGCTACTATGGCTCAGGCTGTGTCAGTTAAAGATTTGGCGAACATAGGCGGGGTGCGACAAAACCAATTGCTGGGCTATGGCTTGGTGGTAGGTCTGGATGGTAGTGGTGACCAAACTACACAGACGCCTTTCACCGTGCAAAGTGTGGCGAGTATGTTGCGGGGCATGGGGGTGAATTTGCCTGCGGGGACTACATTGCAATTAAAGAACGTGGCCGCAGTCATGGTGACGTCATCTTTGCCTGCTTTTTCGCAGCCTGGTCAGACAGTTGATATCACCGTTTCATCTATGGGTAATGCTAAAAGTTTGCGTGGCGGGACGTTGTTGATGACACCGCTTAAAGGTGCCGATGGGCAAATTTATGCGATGGCGCAAGGTAACGTGCTGGTAAGTGGTGCTGGAGCTGCGGTTGGCGGAGCAAAATCGCAGGTAAATCATCTGGATGTGGGCTTGGTTCCGAATGGTGCGACGGTAGAACGGGCAGTGCCCAATTCACTTGGGCAGGATAACGTCATTAATTTGGAATTAAAACAGGCTGATTTTGCTACTGCAAGCCTGCTGGTTAATGCGATTAACCAACGTTTTGGTTCAGATACTGCAGCGGCACTGGATGGGCGGGTGATACAAGTACGCACGCCGGTAGGCAGCAATCAGCGTGTTGCATTTATCGGTGCATTAGAATCTGTGAACGTGACCCCTGCACCCGGCGTCGCGAAAGTGATTATGAACGCACGTACCGGATCTGTGGTGATGAGCCAGACCGTCATGCTGGACCCTTGCGCCGTATCTCATGGCAATCTTTCAGTTATTATCAAAAGCACGCCCGAGGTAAGTCAGCCAGCGCCTTTCTCCAGGGGGAAAACCACTGTCACGCAGACGGCAGATATTGAAATAAAGAGCGAGCCAGGTCAGGTGATGATGCTAAAAGGCGGTGCTCAATTATCGGATGTAGTGAAAGCTTTGAACGCAATGGGGACGACACCCCAGGACTTACTGGCTATTTTGCAAGCCATGAAATCAGCGGGCGCATTGCGTGCTGATCTCGAGATAATTTGAGGTCGCCATGATTAACGCAACGGATATGACAGACAAGTTTTCTGCTGATCCACAAGGGTTGGCGGCGCTGAAACGTGCTGCCAAAGATAACTCGCCTGAGGCAATCAAAGCCGTTGCCAAGCAATTTGAAGCTGTGTTCATGAACATGATGCTAAAAAGCATGCGCCAGGCAACCCCGCAAGACGGAATGTTTGATAATGACCAAAGTCGCTTGTATACCTCGATGCTGGACCAGCAATTGAGCCAAAATATGGCAACTAAAGGTTTGGGTCTGGCTGATGTACTGACGCGACAGTTATCTAATTTTGCAGCTCCTGTCATGCCGCCAGCGGTGGCAGTGCAAGCGCCTGTGCAAGCAGCTCCCCTGACCGATGTCGCACCTAAATCTGCTAATGGGCAGGCGCCACATGTGCAAGCATTTCAAAATCGCTTACAGGCACATGCCGAAGAAGCCAGTCGAACTACGGGCATCCCTGCAAAATTCATGCTTGGGCAGGCCGCGTTGGAAAGTGGCTGGGGGCGTAAAGAAATCAATAATGCCGACGGGACGACCAGTCATAATTTGTTTGGCATTAAAGCCACAGCAGGTTGGCATGGTAAAACAGTGGATGCAGTGACTACCGAATATAAGGATGGTACCGCGCAACGCCGCATAGAAAAATTCAGGGCATATGACAGTTATGCTGATTCGTTCCGGGATTATGCGCATTTGCTTAAAAGTAATCCACGTTATCAGCAAGTTATTGCCAGTGGGCAAGATGCGGTAGGTTTTGCCCAGGGTTTACAGCGTGCAGGCTACGCCACCGATCCACACTATGCTGCCAAATTGACTCGGATTATCAATACCTCCTTAGTATAATTAGTGGGTCATGCTTGCAATGAATGCTAAAGTTTTAAAGATGCATGCCGCTAACCTAAGTAACGTCTAGGAGTAAATTATCATGGCTACTAATATATTAAGCATAGGGCAAAGCGCCTTGGCTGCTGCCCAGATTGGGATTAGCGTCACAGGTCACAATATTGCGAACGCCTCAACCTTGGGTTATAGCCGCCAGGTTGTTATTCAAGGTGCGGCTCCTGCGCAAAATTTTGGTTTTGGATATGTAGGTAGCGGTGTAGATGTTAATAACGTGCAGCGCATGTATTCTGATTTTCAAGCGTCGCAAGTGCGTACTTCCCAAACGACACAAAGTGGTTTTAGTAGCTATTACACGCAAATATCACAAATTGATAATATGCTGGCAAACACAACGTCTGGCATTTCTCCGACGTTGCAGGATTTCTTTAAGGGTGTGCAGGGTTTATCAGCGAATCCCACTTCTGCGGCATCCCGTCAAGCTTCATTGTCATCTGCGAATGCCTTAACTTCGCGTTTTCAGAGTATGGGTGCCCAACTCGATCAAATGGGTCAGGGTGTCAATACGCAGATCACCAGCAGTGTTGGTACTATCAATTCGTTTTCAACTCAAATTGCACAGCTTAATCAGTCCATAGTGTTAGCGCAGGGTGCAACGGCAGCAGGTCAGCCCCCCAATGATTTAATGGATCAGCGCGATCAATTGGTCATGGATTTGAGCAAGCAAGTCAAAGCGACTGTCGTGAAGCAATATGATGGGCAATATAATGTGTTTATTGGTAATGGGCAGCCGCTTGTGGTCGGTGGTCAAACGTATCAACTCTCCACTGCTATTTCACCGACTGATCCTAGTCGAACTGAGGTTGCCTACAAATCTAATGGCAATACCGCGATACTGAGCGGCTCTGCTTTAACGGGCGGCGCATTGGGTGGCTTATTAGATTTTCGTAGTCAGTCACTTGATCCTGCAAAAAATGCATTGGGGCGTGTGGCCATCGGTTTGGCAACCACGTTTAATGCCCAGCACCGATTAGGGCAGGATTTGAACGGCAATCCTGGCGGGGATTTCTTTGCTGTAGGCACGCCCGCTGTGGCAGCGAGTACCAACAATACGGGTACTGGCACTTTGACTGCGAGTATAAGTAATGTGTCGGCTTTGACGACTAGTGACTATACCGTTAAGTACAATGGTACGGGTTATCAGGTGACGAGGATGTCAGATGGTGTAGTGACGCCATTAACCACTAGTCCGCAAACTGTAGATGGCGTGGACTTCACTACCGCTGGTGTGCCCGCTACGGGTGACAGTTTTTTAGTCAGACCGACGGTGAACGGTGCTTCAGCGCTTGCTGTTAAAATCACTGATCCGTCGTTAATTGCGGCCGCTGCACCCATAGTAACTGCGGCACCCACCACTAATACCGGATCGGGTCAAATAAGCGCCGGCAGTGTTGACGCGGGTTATCTCGGCTCGCCGTTAGCTGCGTCGGTGACCTTAACTTATGCGGCTGGTCAATTGACAGGCTTCCCTGCTACGCAAGCGGTGACAGTAACAAACAACGGAATCCCGACCATTTACCCTGCGGGTACGCCAGTGTCTTATACGGCTGGTGCGACGATTAGTTTTGGTGGTATGAGTATGGTGATCAGTGGCACACCTGCAAATGCTGATACCTTCACGGTTGGACCGAACACAGGTGGAACAGGGGATAATCGTAATGCCTTGTTATTGGGTGCCTTGCAAACTACCAATACTTTAGTAGGTGGTACGACAAATTATCAAGATGCATTTGCGCAATTGGTGGCGACTGTAGGTAATAAAACGAATGAGTTGAAAGTGACCAGCGATGCGGAAACGCAAACCTTGTCTAATCTGACCCAGGCGCAACAGTCATTGTCGGGTGTCAATTTGGATGAAGAGGCAAGTAACTTGCTGCGTTACCAGCAAGCCTATCAGGCAGCAGGTAAAGTCATGCAAATAGCGAGTCAGTTATTTTCTACCCTATTGACCATAGGCGGATAAACGGAGGTGTGTCATGCGTATCAGCACTAGTACTATTTATGAGCAAAGCGGTACCCAGATCAGTAGCCTGCAAAGTTCTGTTAACACAATGCAGCAAAAAATTGCCTCGGGTAAGAGTTTTCTTACGCCTTCTGAAAATGCCATTGCAGCAGCGCGAGTCTTGACTGTCACACAGTCACAATCGATTAATGCGCAATTTGCAACCAATCGAATGTATGCCAAAGATTCGTTGGTGAGTGTGGATAGTACTTTATCCAGCGTAACGGATATGCTGCAAAACTTGAAGACTACGGTGCTGAGTGCAGGCAATCCTAATATGAGCGATGCCAATCGTGCTGCCATGGCCACAACGATACGTGCCCAGTTAAGTAGTATGGTCGGTTTGGCCAATGCGACTGATGGCAATGGTAAGTATCTGTTTGCTGGTTATCACACAACGACCGCACCTTTTGTTGAGCAGCCTCCTGGAACAGTTACCTACGTGGGTGATCAGGGTCAGCGCCAATTGCAAGTAGATAACACTCGTCAAATTGGGATTGGTGAGTCTGGTCAGGCAATTTTTCAGACCAGTGCACAAGATATTTTTAAAACATTGAATGATTTTGCTACCCTGTTAGATAATCCAAGTGCGGTGACGACAATTACCCCACCAAATACGGTGAATGATTTAACCGTGGGCGTGAAAACGGCAAACACTAATATAGCGGCAACGCTGGATAATGTTCTAACTGCCCGTGCATCTACGGGTTCTAAGCTTAACGAATTGGATTCACTGGATACTTATGGTAGCGATCGTGATGTCCAATACAGTCAAACGTTATCAACTTTGCAGGATTTGGATTATGCCAAAGCCGTAACGAGTCTAACTCAGCAGCAAACTACGTTACAAGCCGCGCAACAGTCTTTTGTAAAACTGGCTAATTTGTCACTATTCAATTATATTAACTAGCAGTATCTGAATTTTAACAAAACGCGGATTGCTATAAATATCCCTTTATCGTGGTGGATGTTTAACTTGATTTACAAGCACGTGAGGTGTAAAAGCAGTCTGGTTGGTGATGGCGACTGGTTCGCCATGTCAGTTTGTGAGTAATCACAGTCTAATCAATTAGTTTTAATGTTGCATCATCGTATATACAAAACTGCGTTGTATAAATCGTGCATATTTCGAACCGTTTCCAGCGGTAATTAGTCAATGCATGAACTATTCAAAAGCCACACTCTGCTCAAAAACAATGCGTATTATGTTGCCATGTTGCAGCGCTGAATCAATGCCAGGGGAAAACAATGACAGTAGACATGAGTCAATTCTATGAAGTATTTTTTGACGAAGCCGCGGAATTGCTCGCAGAAAAAGAGCGCTTATTACTTAATATAGACGTCACTGCGCCGGACACGGAACACCTTAACGCCGTATTTCGCACCGCGCACTCGATCAAAGGGGGCGCGTCCACCTTTGGTTTTACCGACATGACCGACATGACC
>JBBQPT010000021.1:0-51112 GCA_038217005.1 Burkholderiales bacterium | reverse complement strand
CTGGTATCGTTGCTCCATGGTAAGCTGCTTGTAGCGTTTCATCCGTGTTCCTTTTACTTGGTAGTTTGAGCGACGCGGATGCTACTCCAGCTTGCCTCTCAAATCCTATAAAAGTTGCACTTCGTTTTTGAATCTGCGTTTTTATTGCACTATAAGCACAATTTCTCTACATGTAAATACTGCCCCGCCTGCATAGACGAGATATGTGGTGTATTGGGTATTATGCCCAATAAAGGTGCAGCAATACGCTGCTCCAAAGCTTGTATATTTTCTTGCAACAGCGCCATGTCCGCACTTACACAATTCGCTACCCAGCCCGCCAAGGCCAAGCCACGCGCTTGTATCGCAGCCACCGTTAGTAAGGCGTGATTAATACAGCCCAGGCGCATACCTACGACCAGAATGACAGGCAAATTTAATTGCTGCGCCACATCTGCCAGACTCTCTGTTTCATTTAGCGGCACATAAAAACCACCTGCACCTTCAACGATAACCACCTCTGCCAGACTGCTTAAATGCCTGTATGCATCATCTATCACCAGCAAGGAAATAATCTCCCCCGCCTGTGCAGCAGCAAGATGTGGCGCGATAGGCGGATGAAAACGATAAGGGTTACGCGCATCCAGCGGTGCAGCGATATTGCCGGCATGCTCCAATTCCGCAACATCATGCCAAACACCCGCCACGCTCCCTGCCGCGACAGGCTTCATTCCCACCACGCGCAAACCACGTGCCGCAAAAACACGAAGCAGCGCCGAAGCAATCAGCGTTTTACCAACATCGGTATCAGTCCCGGTGACAAAAAAACTCACAGCAGGCCTTTTTCGCTACGGCGGCGCTGGATGTTCATCTGTATGATTTGATAACCATCCTGCGTGCGGGTTTTTTGATTAACCCACGCATGACCATAGATCACTTCATAGGTCGCCGGCAAGCGCCCGTCTTTACGCCTGCGCTCGAATGCTGCCTCCAGTGCTGTCCAGCGCTCGCGCCCCATCAACCCTGGATTGCGCCCGGCGGTGACATTGTGCGCGCCTATGCCTTTAAGCTCGCGTAACATGGTTTTCAAATCCGCATAGGTTAAGGTAATGTATTCCATGTCCATGACGGGCGTATTAAATCCCGCGCTCACCAGCACATCGCCGATATCATGCATATCAACAAATTCATTCACGTGAGTATAGCCATCCACTTCAGCAAATGCCGCACGCAATTCCTTCAAGGTATCAGGTCCAAAGGTCGCAAACATCAGCAGACCACCAGGCGCTAACACACGGTACAGCTCGGCAAAACTCACATTCAAATCATTGCACCACTGCAACGCCAGACTGGACCACACCATGTCCACACTCGACGTTTTCAAGGGCAGCCGGTCGATGTCAGCACACACCGCATGAAACGGCGTAGTGCCGCGCAGTTTTTGCCACAGACTGGTCTGAGGTCGTGCAATTTTGAGCATGGCCTCGGCCAAATCCAACGCAATAATTGCAGTATCAGGATAACGCGTGCGCAAATGCTGCGCGCCGTAGCCCGTGCCCGTACCCGCATCCAACAGCGTGCGTGGCTGGTGTTTGATGTAATCCAGTCGTTCCAGCATACGGTCAGCAATCTCGCGCTGTAACACCGCGTTGGCATCATACGTCGCCGCCGCTTTATCAAACGCCTTGCGCACCAATTGTTTATCTACCGTCATAACTTATTCCAGAAAAGGCAGCAGCACACTGTCAAACTGTGTGCGATGCGATAAAAAGGGTGCGTGCGAAGCACCTGTAATAATGGCTAATTGCGCATCAGGCAAAGCCTGCGCCAGCCACTCTGCCGCGCACACCGGGGCAAGCTGGTCAAAGCTGCCGTGAATAATCAAAACAGGTACAGACAGTGAGCGCACGCTCGCGCGCAAATCAGCATGCAGCAATATATCCAGACCCGCTTGCAACACCGCCGCCGCAGGTCGCCCGCGCGCAAATAACAGCTGTCGCAACTGTGCCAGCAACGCCCGCGCGTCATCATCACCCCGCGCCTGTAGCGCCAGGAAGCGCTTCAATGTCACTTCATAATGTACTGCCAAATCCGCACCAAACTGGGTCAACACCTCGGCGGCGATGCCACAGGCATTATCGGCACGCTGGGTAAAACAGGGGTTGACCCCAACCAGCACCAGACGCCGCACCCGCTCCGGGTAAAGTTGCGCCAGCGTCATCGCCACTTGCCCACCCAGCGACCAGGCAACCAGATCAAACACAGGCGGCAAATCAGCCGCAATAGCATGCGCCAGGGTAGGCAAATCATAAGGCGAAACCGCCGCACGCTCGCCATAGCCGGGCATATCCACCAGCTTTGCCCGTGCCCCCAGTGTCTGCGCCGTTGCCGACCACACGCCACTATGCATGCCCCAGCCGTGCACTAACGCCACCGGTGTCATGCCACACCCATCGCGTCTAATAGCCGTGTCACATCCGCCATCGTGTGCACCGCCGATAAAGTAATGCGTAATCGCGCGGTGTTGTGCGGCACGGTAGGCGGACGTATCGCGGGTACCAAAATACCCTGTGTTAGCAAACGCTCACTTAATGCCAATGCCGCGTGGTTACTACCAACTATCACCGGCTGTATCGCGGTATCACTCACCCACAAAGTCCAGCCACGCTGCAATAAGCCTGCACGCAATTGCGCTATCAATTGCTGCAAATGGGCGCGTTTATCGTCAGCGCGTGCAATCACCCGCAAACTCGCCAACAGCGCAGCCGACAACAGCGGTGGTGTCGCGGTGGTGTAAATATAAGTACGCGCTTTTTGCAGCAACCAGGTAATCACCTCTTTTTCCGCCGCGACTACGGCGCCAAACACCCCTGCGGCTTTACCCAATGTCGCCATATAGATAATGCGCGGGGAATGCAGCTGGAAATGCGACAATGCACCGCGCCCGTTTGCGCCCAGCACCCCAAAACCATGTGCGTCATCCACCAGCAACCAGGCATCATAACGTTCACACAAAGCCAGCAGGGCAGGCAAATCGGCCATGTCGCCATCCATGCTGAACACCGCATCGACCACCACCATTTTTTCGCGCGCGCGACTGGCAGCGAGCAAGCGTTCCAATGCAGGCAAATCAGCATGCGCGTAACGGCTGAATTTTGCCCGTGACAACAACGCCGCATCATTCAGCGAAGCGTGATTGAGCTTGTCCGCGAACACCTCGCCGTCACGCCCGAGCAGCGCCGTGACCACGGCAAGATTCGCCATATAACCGGTGGAGAACAACAGCGCCTCAGGCAAACCAACGAATTCGGCAAACGCCGTTTCAAACGCATGATGCGCGGCATGGTGCCCCGTCACCAGATGCGACGCTCCCGCCCCCACACCCATTTCAGGCAAAGCCTGAACGATGGCTGCGGCCAAGTCGGGATGGTTCGCCAGCCCCAGGTAATCATTGCTGCAAAACGACAACACCGACTGCCCATCAACGACCACCTGCGCACCCTGTGCGCTTTCCAGCAAACGCCGTCGTCGCAACAGCCCGCGCTCAGTCAGGTCGTTAATTTGTTCAGTCAGATGGGATAAGGCAGTCATGGGGAAAAAATGCCGGGAGGTGGGTGATGGCAGGTCGGGTTAAAACCCGACCCCAAAAGCTATCAATGACAGGCTGCGCCTTGTGGCACGATGCCGAGTTTGGCGAGCAACGCACGGTCACGTTCAACATCCGGATTGCCCGTAGTCAGCAGTTTTTCACCGTAGAATATCGAATTCGCACCTGCCAGGAAACACAAAGCCTGTATCGCCTCTGACATTTGCGTACGACCGGCCGATAAACGCACATAGCTCTTGGATAAAACGATCCGTGCCACGGCAATGGTGCGCACAAATTCCAGCGGATCCATCGCCTCGGTGTCTTGCAACGGCGTACCTTCCACTTGCACCAGCATGTTAATCGGCACTGATTCAGGCTGTGGCGTCAGATTCGCCAATTGCGCAATCAAACCAGCCCGTTGCGTACGCGATTCGCCCATGCCGACAATACCGCCGCAGCACACATGCAGATCCGCGCCACGCACGCGATCCAGCGTATCCAGCCTATCCTGGTAATCACGAGTCGTAATGATTTCACCGTAGAACTCGGGCGAAGTATCGAGATTGTGGTTGTAATAATCCAGCCCCGCGTCTTTTAATTGCTCAGCCTGACCATCCTTGAGCATACCCAGCGTCGCGCAGGCTTCCAGCCCCATGGCTTTGACTTCACGCACCATATCGAGCACCGGCTCCAGATCGCGCTGTTTCGGACCGCGCCAGGCCGCACCCATACAGAAACGTGTTGCGCCGGCCGCTTTAGCCGCACGCGCCGCTTCCAGCACGGTTGCGATATCGAGCAAACCCTGATTTTCCACACCGGTGTCGTAGCGCGCTGCCTGTGGGCAATAGCCGCAATCTTCGGAACAGCCACCCGTTTTAATCGACATCAAGGTCGACAACTGCACGGTATTGGCATCAAAGTGTTCACGGTGCACAGTTTGCGCACGGAAGATCAGGTCGTTAAACGGCAAGGCAAAAATAGCCTCTATATCCGCTACACGCCATTTTGCTGATTCGGTTACTGGTTGTGTCATATCGTTCATTGCTCTACCTCTACAGTTAAATCTTCCCAATTTTCACGCCCGGCGCGAAAAATATCCCAAATACCCAACGGCACCACCACGACAACGACGATTAACCACGCCGCTACCAAGCCATGCCAGTTGCCAAACAAACCATACAGCGGCTGCCCAAATATCACCATCGCACCAGTCGCCCCATAAAAACGATAACCTGAAATCCGGTTGTAATAGACCGCACGTGGGTTAGGATGATGCGCAACAGAGGCGTAAGCGAATATCGACGCCGCGATCCAGATCATCAACAACGGCGCAATCAGTGTCGCTGTAATACTGGCAATATTGAATAGCCGCGCAGCAAATAGCGCACTTTTTCCTGTAACTATTTTGGTTGCCATGAGCGTACTCGGATACAATAAAGGTCTAATTTTGTGGGATTTGCATGAGATAGTCAATATTGAATAGCGCGACATTAAACATCTGCTTAAATTTTGCGCAGCGACTATTCCCGCAAAACTGCTATTTATGCGGTGCACTGGCAGGATGCCACCCCGTGTGTGCCTGCTGCCGCAGTGATTTGATTCGACATACCGTATCTGCCTGCCCCATTTGCGCCTACCCGACAGCACAAGGCGAGATATGCGGTCAATGTTTACGCCACCCGCCGGCCTATCAACATACAGTAGCGGGCTACCGTTATGAATTTCCAGCAGACAAGCTCATCCATGCGCTGAAATACCAGCACCAATTCGCATTAGTCGACACGCTCATCGCCCCTTTGCTTGAGCTAGCCAGCGCAACCTCCCGCCCCGATGCCCTAGTAGCCATGCCACTACACCCGCAACGACTGCGCGAACGCGGCTATAACCAGGCGCAACTCCTGGCCGCCGCTGTCAGTCGTCAACTGGCCATTCCACTGTTAACACAGGCCGCCAGCCGCAGTCGCAATACCCGTCCACAGACTGGCCTGCCCCTGACTGAAAGGCATGCGAATATTAAAAATGCGTTTACTGCCGACGCGCAGCAAGTGGCGAGCAAACATATAGCCATAGTTGACGACGTCATGACCAGCGGCAGTACCCTACACAGCCTCGCCCACAGTTTAAAACTGGCGGGTGCGAGTGAAATCAGTTGCTGGGTGGTGGCGCGAGCCGTATTGAAATAAGCGAGCCGCTACTCACTAGCGGGTGGCGAAAATCGCACCACCATCCGGGTGCCGCGACCCAGTTCGGGTGTCAGAATTTCTAACATCGCGCCATGCAGCTTGGCAATCTCGTCAACGATAGCCAACCCCAAACCACAACCGTTGCCGGGACTGCCATCAACGCGATAGAAACGTTCCAGCACACGCTGCCTTAATGACTCGGGAATGCCCAGACCGTTATCTTCAACTTCCAGCACCGCACCCATCGGTGTTTGATAGCAGCGCACGGTGATATAGCCGTTTTCCAGGGTGTAGCGTATGGCGTTGTCGATGAGGTTGGTGACCAGCTCGGTCAGCAACAATCTATCACCCGTCAGCGCGGTCTCCGACAACTCAAAACCCAAATCAATGTGTTTGGCTTGCGCCTGAACCAAAGTTAGTCCTATCAAAGGCTCGATGAGTTGGGATAAATCGATACGCTGCATACTGACCAGATGCATTGCGCCCGGCTCTACCCGCGCGAGGGTAAGTAACTGGTTGGCAAGATGAGTGGCGCGTTGGGTGGCATCTAACAGCCGGGTAAAAATAGCATGCACATCAGCCGGCATGTCCATGCGCAGCGCCAGTTCCACCTGTGTTTGCAGGCCGGCTAATGGTGTGCGTAACTGGTGGGCTGCGTTGGCCAGAAAACGCTGTTGACCATCTATCGCAGCAGACAGATTAGCCAACAAATTATTCAAGGCATGAACAACAGGCAGCACCTCTATCGGCACATTAGCCTCAGGTACCGCGCGCAGATCATTAAGCGAACGTCGCGTGATCTCATTTTGCAGTTTTTGCAACGGCACCAATCCGCGACTGATACCAAACCCCACCAATACGACAGCCGCCAGGGTAATCACTATGGAGGGCATGATCATGATCAACAGCGTTTCATATAAATTGCGGTCGCGCTTGGTCAATGTTTCCGCGATTTGCACGATGACATCATCGTCAGTGCCATCGAGATTAAGCCGCATCACCGCCACGCGGATGTCCCTGCCGTTTATGGTGGCAGAATAAAACCGTGGCTTATAACTGGCATTGGGCGGCACACTCAAATTGAGCGTGCCTATGTATTGGCTGCCATTTAGCGGTGCAATTTGATAATAGACACTGTCATAAGCATCCGTAAACAATGAATGCAAGGATTCTGGCGACAAAGTGATAACCGGCATACCTTTTTGTAACTGTACATGCTGGCTGAGCACCTGTATGGGATCCAGCAAAGCCTTATCGAATGCATCGGTCGCTGATTTATTGGCCACATAAAACGCACCCACCGATGCCAGTGTCAACAAACCCAGCAGCGGGATGAGCAGCCAGGTTAACAGCGATTTTTTAAGGCTAGGCGCTAGCATGCTGCTTGTTTTCGGATTCCAGCAAATAGCCAAAGCCGCGTATGGTGCGTATGAACACGCCGGCGGGATCGAGCTTGCCGCGCAGTCGGGACATATACACCTCGATCGCATTGGGGCTGATGGATTCATCCCAGCTGCAAACCGCCTGCAATATTTTTTCCTTACTTAAAACCTGCCCCTGGCGCATCAGTAAATATTCCAGTATGCCCCACTCCCGCGCAGTCAGATTCAGCGGCATATCGCCCAACCATGCCCGATGTGACAAGGTGTCGAGCATGAGCGTGCCACAGCTTAATTGCGGGCTATTGCTTTGTGCACCACGCCGGACCAGGGCGCGCAATCTGGCCTCAAACTCGCTCAATGCAAATGGTTTAATCATGTAGTCATCCGCACCCAGATCCAGACCGCGCACCCTGTCATTGACGGCATCACGTGCCGTCAGTATCAGTACGGGGCAAGTTTGTCCGCGGTTACGCATATGTTTTAGCACGGTAAAACCATCGATACCAGGCAGGCCAATATCCAGCACCACCAAATCATAAGTTTCCGCAGTCAGCGCCAGATCCGCACGTTCACCGCTATTGACGCGATCGACTGCATAGCCCGTTTGATCCAAAGCGCGAACCAGCCCCGCCGCCAACAAATCATCATCTTCAACAATTAATACGCGCATTTAGTCCTCACTTGGTTTGGGGTACGTTGCAGTTCGCTGGAATACCAGCGGCAGAAGTAACAAAGTAAACAAAGTGGCAGAAACGATACCACCGACGATAACCACGGCAAATGGGCGCTGGGTTTCCGAGCCTATGCCATGTGAAAGTGCCGCAGGCAACAAGCCCAAGCCCGCCATCAACGCAGTCATCAGGATAGGACGCAAACGCTGCACCGACCCTTCCAGCACTGCGGTACGCATATCCGCACCATTGCGCAACATATCAATGATTTGCTCCATCATAATAACCCCGTTCTGCACCGAGATACCTGCCACGGCAATAAATCCCACTGCCGCCGAAACTGATAAATGCAAGCCTGCCAAGCCCAGGCCTGCGATGCCGCCTATCAGGGTAAACGGCACCATCATCAATACCAGACTTGCCAGACGCATGGATTTGAACGCCCAGAATAACAGTGCGAATATCATGAACAAGCTAATCGGCACGATGACTTTAAGCCGCTTCATTGCCCGTTGTTGATTTTCAAACTGCCCACCCCAGGTAATGCTATAACCCGGCGGCAACGTCACCTGCTCCTTCACTTTTTGCTGCGCCTCAGCGACAAAACTGCCCTGGTCACGCCCTAGCAAATTGGACTTCACCGACACATTACGCCCACCCGCTTCACGACTGATACGCGACGCACCCTGCTTCACCCCGATATGGGCGATATCACCCAGCGCTATCGTACCCGCGCCATTAGGCAGCGCCACTTGCAGGTTCGCCACATCGTCAACGGCTTCGCGATAAGCCTTATCCATGCGCAAAGTCACATCAAATCGACGTTCACCTTCGTAAAAATTATTGACCACCTGCCCGCCCAGCGAGGTCTGAATCACGCTATTGGCATCGGCGACATTGATACCCAGCCGCCCCATTTTAGCGCGATCGAGCACGATATTGAGCTCGGTCTGCCCACCCACCTGTATCGCAGCTACGTCAGTGGCACCGGGTACTTTGCTGATAATCGAGGCAATCTGGTCAGCTTTATCCTGCAGAATTTCCAGATCAGGCCCAAACACTTTCACCGAAATCTCACCCTTTACCCCCGACATCGCCTCTTCGACGTTATCCTGTATCACCTGGGAAAAGTTGGTCGGCAAGCCTGGGATAGCCTTTAATTTAGCCGTCATGCTTGCTATCAAATCTTCCTTGGTCGCAAAACGCCAGGTTTCATGCGGCTTCAAGTCGGCCAATATCTCCATATTGTTCGGCCCTTTGGGATCTGTTCCGTCATCGGGGCGTCCAACGTGGGTGATGATGTTGCCGACTTCGGGATAGCTGCGCAAAATCGCGCGCACCTGGCGTTCGACTTCTTTAGTTTTGTCCAGCGCCGTTTGTGGCGGCAAACTGATAGTGAGCCAGATATTGCCCTCGTCCAGCTTGGGCAAAAACTCGCTACCCAGCATGGGCGCGCCTGCCAACGCCACAACCAGCAGCGCGACCGAACCTGTCAATATCATCTTGTAACGCCCAGCTGCCCAGACCAACAAGCCACGGTAACGGTTTTGCAGGCCATGCATCCAGTTGGAATGCTTCTCCTCCATGCCGGGTTTTTTCAGCGTAAATGACAGCAATGTCGGAATCAATGTCAGCGTCAATATCAACGCGCCCAGCAAAGCAAAGCTCAAGGTCAATGCAACCGGCGTAAAGATTTTGCCTTCGACACGCTGGAACGTAAAGATAGGCAGGAAAGCCAGAATAATAATGGCTTTGGAGAACAATATCGGATGTCCCAGTTCGATAGCGGTTTGCTTGAGGGCATGGGTGCGCCAGGACAAGGTATGGTGCGCGGGATTGGACGCACCGACAGCAAGCCTGACCATCAGCGCCTCCACCAGCACCACCGCGCTGTCGATGATAATCCCGAAGTCCACCGCCCCCAGCGAAATCAGATTCGCCGATACGCCGCGTGCATCCATCAGCACAAAGGCGAACATCAGCGCCAGCGGGATAATCGCCGCAACGATGAGCGCCGCCCGCCAGTTGCGCAAAAACACGATCAATATGGTAATCACCAGCACCGCGCCCATAATCAGGTTTTCGGTCACGGTATGCACGGTGTGTTTAATCAGCTCGGTGCGATCGTATATCGTGTGTAGCTTCACACCGGGTGGCAATTTGGCGTTAATCTCGTCGATTTTGAGCTTGAGATCGGCCACCACTTTTGCCGCGTTTTGCGCCTTGACCATCTGCACGATGCCTTCAACCACGTTGTCCTGATTGTTGAAAGCCACCACACCCGAGCGCGGGCGCGAACCGATAACGACTTCGCCGATATCGCCCACCTGCACGGTTTTGCCGTCTTTGGCAATCACTACCACATGGGCAATATCGTCCAGACTGTTAAACAAACCTTGCCCGCGCACCACCAGCGACTCATCACCACGGCGCATCAAACCACCGCCGACGTTGGCACTGTTGACGCTCAAAACACTCGCCACCTGATCCAACGTCACACCAAACTTTTTCAACAAATAGGGATTGGCGTTGACCTGATATTCACGGATCACGCCACCAAAGCTCACCACATCCGCCACGCCACGCACCATGCGCAAGGCCGGACGGATTTGCCAATCCTGAATGGCGCGTATCTCGGAGATAGGCATATCGGCGGGCGCTTCAACCACATAGCGATAGATCTCGCCCACCGCAGTCGTGAGCGGCGCGAGGCCGGGCTGCACGCCAGGCGGAAGACTCACATTTTGCAGCTTTTCCAGCACTTGTTGGCGCGCGAAATAATCGTCGGTGTGATCCGAAAAGGTCAGGGTGACAATGGACAAGCCGGTAATCGACACCGAACGCAATTGGCTAATATGCGCCACCCCGCTCATTTCCCGTTCTATCGGCAACGTAATAGTGCGTTCAACCTCTTCGGGCGCCTGGCCTATGGCTTGTGTCACCACTTGCACTTGCACATCCTGCACATCGGGGAAGGCTTCTATCGGCAAATTGTCCAGCGCGTTAATCCCCAACAGCACCAGTGCCAAGGTGAGGATGAGGATGAAAACGCGCTGCTGTAGTGCAAAAGTAATCAGTTTATCTAACATTATCGTCTCGTTATTTGGCCGCGCCGAGTTCGGAATTGAGCAACAGCGCGCCCGCGGTGACAACTTTATCTTGCGCGGTCAAGCCCTGCTTCGCATAGCTGTAGTCACGATACTGGGCAACGAGTGGGATGCGGCGTTTTTTCAGTACACCCGGGGCAATCTCTACAAACACGTAGCTGTATAAGCCGTTGCTGACTATGGCGCCATTCGGAATACGGAACGCGGTTTCGTCGGCTTCGGCCAACAACGTCACTTTGGCGTACATCTCGGGTTTGAGCAGGTTTTTGCTGTTGTCCACCGAGCAACGCACGGCAATACGACGGGTAACAGGGTCAAGCGCAGGCGCGATTTTCTCGATGCGCCCGGCAAAATGCTGGTCGGGATAGGCATCCACGCTGATACTGACAGGATGGCCGAGTTCCGCCTTGGCCAACAACGATTCGGGCAAATCTATCGTCACCCAGACTTTGGCCGGATTGGTGACTATGAACAAAGGATCAGCCAGGTCGGGGCGAATCTCTTCACCGGGATTGACTTGCCGTTGCGCCACCACGCCGCTGATAGGACTGCGTAGCGCATAACCTTCGGCAGTATTGGCTGCCCCTTGCGGCGCCAGATTCTTCAGCCGCAATGCCGCCCGGTGTGATTCAGCCGTCGCAGCGGCATAATCTGACTGCGCCGATTCCAAATCTTTGCGCGCAATGGCTTCACCTTGATACAGGGTTTGCGCACGATGCAAGCTCAGCTGTTTGAGCCTGGCATCGGCGTTGGCCTTCTCTGCGTCGGCAATGGCATTGCCCATATCAGGCGAATCCATTAACAACAAAGCCTGCCCGGCTTTTACCTCGTCACCCAATTGCGTTTTAATGCTCAATACCCGTCCGCTAATCGGTGCGCTGATCCGTGCGGTCACGTCTTCGTTATAGGTGACTTTGGCATTCAATGGATCCGCCAGCGGCACAGGCAACTGAGGCAAGGTTTCACTATGGATAGCGGATAATTGCGGCGCACCGGCAGCGTAGCGCAATTCATCGGCAGGCACGGCGGATGCCGCTGCCTGCTTGGGTACGGGCTTGGTCGTGCCGGCACCAAACTCATAGTAAGCGCCCACCAGTCCGGCGGCAATCAGGGCAATAATAAGTGCGGTTTTTTTCATAGTCTGTTCCTAATTCTGTGTAGTCAGTGTTTGCCAGCTATGCTGCGCGCGGGCGTAATCAGATTGCGCGGTGAGCGCTTCAAGCTGGATAGCGCGCCAGGTGCGGCGGGCGTCGAGCAAATCCACAACGGACATCGCGCCATTGGCAAAACTAAATTCAGCCGCGTTCATGGCGCGACGTGCGGATGGCAGCAAATCAGTTTGATAACGCAGCAACCGTGCCCGACTGCCGGATAACATGGCCTGTGCGCGTTGCAGTTCGCCTGACGCCAGAGCTTGGATCTTGGCCAAATTATCTTCAGCAGCACTCAGGGCGACTTCGGCATTGCGTATATCCCCCTGATAATTATTGCCCAGCAGCAAAGGAAAGCTGATCCCCAGACCCATGGTGTTATCGGTTTGCCCCGGATAATGCTCGGCTTGCAAACCCACAGAAATGTCGCGGGTACGCTGTGCACGCGCCAGCGCCCTGTATTGTCGCGCAGCTTCGACCCGCGCTTGTGCAGCACGCACGTCGGCTCTGCGACTGATGATGTCGTTCATATCAACGGGAGCGGGTGCTGATGCCGGCTGCGGCCAATCTGCCATCACGCTGATGCCACTGGCGCGGTCATCCAGACCCAGCAGATAGGCCAATGCGATACGCGTATTGCTGGCATCGGCAATCGCCTGTTCCGCATCATTCTGCGCGCGCAAGGTATCGACGCGAATACGTGCGACTTCCGATGCGGCAATATCACCCGCAGACAAGCGCAATTCGGCTTTTTTCTGTCCGAGTTGCGCCAAATCCGCCGCCTCGGCCGTCAGCCTGATTTTTTCCTGCGCGTAGGCAACATCGTAGTATGCGTTATATAAGGCGAGGAGTTGTTGGCGCTGAATATCAGCCAAATCTGCAGTGCTGGCAATAGATAACTGTTGCGCTGTCTTCATGCGCAAATCACGCTTATCGCCGCGCTCGATAACCTGGTCTATGCGCAACACTGTATCCATGCGCTTATCCGACAAGCCCCCCGCACCGAAATTATGCGGATTAATACTGGAGGTGTTAAGCGAGATTTGTGGATTAGGCCGAGCGGCAGCGGTAAGCTCAGTGGCTTGCGCCGCTTCCACATTGCGTTGCGCCGCAAGCAAATCACGACTGTGGGTGAGCATCAAAGCTTGCGCCTGCGCCAGGGTTAATGCTGGAGTGGTTAATACGGGTGTGGTTAATACTGGCGTGCTGATTACGGCAGCGGAAGTTGCCGCATAAACGCTAACGGGTACGGCGAACAACAAACAGACAGAGAAGGCAAAACGTGTTTTCAAAAATCACTCCCGTAAAGGGCAAAAAACACATCATGCCAGCTTATACTGACAACAAACTTACTTTTTCATGACAATATGATTACAAACAACGCCGGGCGGACTTGCCAAATCAGGCAGCCAACCCAGTCATCAACTGCTGCAAAAAACTTACAGGCCGGCACGCCCACGCGCAATAGCCGCACGCACTTGAGCAGGCGCGGTGCCGCCGATGTGATTACGGCTATTCATTGAGCCTTCCAATGACAACACCTGATAAATATCATCCGCAATCAGACTGGAAAACTGCTGCAAGCTGGTCAGTGGCAAATCAACCAAATCACAGCCTTGCGTTTCGGCATGGCGCACCGCCAGCGCGACGGCTTCGTGTGCGTCACGGAATGGCAGACCTTTTTTGACCAGATAATCTGCCAGATCCGTTGCCGTGGCATAGCCTTGCAACGCAGCGTTGCGCATAGCTTCTGGTTTGACGCGTATGCCAGGCAGCATTTCGGCGACGATGGCGAGCGTATCAATCAAGGTATCAACGGTATCGAACAGCGGTTCTTTGTCTTCCTGATTATCCTTGTTATACGCCAGTGGCTGGCCTTTCATCAAGGTTAACAAACCGACCAGATGACCGTTGATGCGACCGGTCTTACCGCGTATCAGTTCAGGCACATCAGGATTTTTCTTTTGCGGCATGATGGACGAACCTGTGCAGAAACGGTCAGCCAGATCAATAAAACCGAAGCGTGGATTCATCCACAAAATCAGCTCTTCGGACATGCGCGAAAAATGCGTCATGATGAGACTGGCGCAGGCGGTGAATTCAATGGCGAAATCGCGGTCGGAAACCGCATCCAGCGAATTTTCGCACACACCGTCAAAACCCAGTTCACGCGCAACCATTTCACGATCTATCGGATAGCTCGTTCCTGCCAGTGCAGCCGCACCCAGCGGCAAGCGGTTAACCCGACGGCGGCAATCAGTCAGGCGTTCAGCATCGCGCTTGAGCATTTCAAAATACGCCAGCAAGTGGTGGCCGAATGAAACTGGCTGTGCAACTTGCAAATGGGTGAAGCCCGGCATCACTGTATCGGCGTGCGTTTCCGCCAGATCGAGCAACGCAGTCTGAGCAGCGCGGATGAGCTGCAAAATGCCATCTATGTTGTGTCGTAAATACAAGCGAATATCAGTCGCAACCTGGTCGTTACGTGAACGCCCAGTGTGTAAGCGCTTACCTGCATCACCCACTCTGGCAGTCAGCGCTTTTTCAATATTGAGGTGAACGTCCTCTAAATCGAGCAACCACTCAAACTGACCAGCCTGTATGTCAGCGAGTATTTCGCCCATGCCGCGTTGTATATCGGCCAAATCCTGCTGGCTGATAATGGCCTGATGTGCGAGCATGTGGGCGTGAGCAAGCGAGCCTTGTATATCAAATTCAGCTAAACGATAATCAAAGCTGATGGAAGCGGTATAGCGCTTGACTCGCTCTGAAACAGGCTCAGTAAAGCGACCAGACCAGAGTTGCGGCGTAACAGAATTAGACATGACAATAACCTGATAATATAACGTTGAGATGAAGAGAATAAGCGCACGATGACTAAGCCTAGCACCACCGACTATCCTGACCGTTTACCCGATTTTTGCAATCTGGGCATCATGATGCGTATTTTACTCGGAGTCGAGGCTTTAGTGTGGATAACTGCATGGTTACAAACCCCACAATTATCCGAAATGCTGCGTTTATTTGTCGGTTATTCCTTAGTGGCGCAACCATCACTACTGCTTACGTTGGCGGCGCTGTGCCTGACGGGCAAGCTGTTACGACGCTGGTCATACCCCCAAGGCGTAATCGCCAGCGTGACCATCGCCTTGGTGACATCCGCATTGGTGATGAGCGGTTTGAGCCATGTATTGATGGATAGCCACATCGCCATGATCTGGCGGGACACGCTAAATGTGCTGGGCATCAGCGCAGGCATATTGAAATACTTTCAGCTGCGTGGCCGCGCACTGTCACCCGCGCTCACCGAGGCGCGCTTACAGGCTTTGCAAGCACGCATACGCCCGCATTTTTTGTTTAACAGTTTGAATGCCGTACTCAGCTTGATGCGCAGCGAACCGCGCCGTGCCGAGCGCGCATTGGAAAATCTGGCCGATTTATTTCGCGTGGTCATGGCAGATAACCGCCAACTCAGCACCTTAAAGCGTGAAGTGGAAATCAGCCGCCAGTATCTGGAACTGGAAGGCTTACGCCTGGGTGACCGACTGCGCGTGGTATGGCATATCGATAAAGCGCCAAGCAACGCATTGTTGCCGCCACTGGTGTTGCAGCCGTTGCTGGAAAATGCGGTTTATCACGGTATCGAACCTGCTATAGAGCCAGGTGAAGTCAACGTGAATATCTACCGCAATGCGAATCAAATACATATCATCATCCGCAATCCCTACCAAAAAACGGGCGACCATCATTCCGGCAACAAAATGGCACTAGGCAATATCAAAAGCCGGCTCATGCTGCATTACGATGTGGAAGCCAGCTTGCACACGCAGGTACAGCAAGATTATTATCAGATACACATTACCATCCCCTATCAAACCTCATGACCCAGCCGTTACGCATCCTTATTGTTGACGACGAAGCCCCAGCCCGTAATCGCTTGCGCGACGTGTTAACCGACTGCGCAGAGCAGTTACCGCTAACCATAGTCGGCGAGGCGGAAAATGGCGTACGGGCCTTGCAGTTACTGACGCAAACTCAAGTTGATGTGGTATTGCTGGACATCAACATGCCCGGCATGGATGGCATGGCACTGGCGCATCATCTGGCACAACGCGAACATCCCGTCGCGGTGATATTCACCACTGCGTATGATGCCCATGCACTGCAAGCATTTGAACTTAATGCCCGCGATTACCTGCTCAAACCCGTGCGTGCAGAACGATTATTGGCGGCGCTGCGCAAAGTGGTGACGACCACCCCAGCCAAAACCACCTCACAACGACAATACCTCAGCGCCACCGAACGTGGGCGAGTATTGCTCGTGCCTATTGATGACGTGATCTGTTTACGTTCCGAGCAAAAATACGTCGCTGCCCGCACCGCCAAACATACCTATCTCATAGAAGAAAGCCTCACCAGTCTGGAACAGGCGTTTCCCGATTACTTTGTACGCATCCACCGCAACACGCTCATTGCTCGCTCGGCCATTGCCGGTTTTGTCCTCAAAGATCAGGATGACGGTGAACACAGCGGCTGGTTCGTTTTACTGAAAGACAGCGATGAGGCACTACCTGTCAGCCGTCGTCAGTATGGGGTGGTGAAGCACTTCAGGCAGGGTGAGGCATGAAATCTGGCGCAGTTCGCACCGACTCAAACCAGCGGCTTAATGCGCACTGGTTTTCGCTACCCCCGCATCTATCAGACCATCCAGATAGCTGCCGTAATATTCCTCGGGACCCAGCCCAACCAAGGCGTCAGCGGCAGGCACGCCACTTGGGGTATAAACCACTACCGTAGGAGTGAAACGAGCCTTTTGGCTGGCAGCGTAAGCTTTTTGCGTCGTCACTGCACCATCGAAGCCAATTAACTTGCTGTCATTGCTGATTTCCACACGGCGCATCATGACCTTCCGCGTATATTCCGGGTTACGTTGCATAGGCAGGAGAAAGCTATTCATCACTGTTTCGCAATAATGGCAATCACGACTAGTGAAGATAATAAGGATGGGAACATGCTTCTGCGCAGCGATGCGTCCGTCTTTTTGTAAATCGCTGGCAAAGGCGATGATATCGGTCTTGGCAATTGCCGCATTAACATACAAAGCCAAACATATCAGCAGATAAGTAAGTGTTTTTTTCATGAGCTGGCCTCGGGGTTTGATGGTGACGTGCTTATTTGAGTTAAAATAAGTACTTGATTACCGATTCTACCAACAGGTTATATTTTGTTAAATAGTCCAAAACTCCCCCCGACACTAGTCATTGCATCACGTGAGAGTGCCTTAGCCATGTGGCAGGCCAGACATATCGCCGCACGTTTAAGTGAACTGTACCCGCAAATGGTTGTGAGCATTTTAGGCATGACCACGCAAGGCGATCAAATTCTGGATGTGTCATTGAGCAAAATCGGTGGCAAAGGACTGTTTGTAAAAGAACTGGAAACCGCAATGTATGAAGGGCGTGCCGACATCGCCGTGCATTCCATGAAAGACGTGCCAATGAACTTGCCCGAGGGATTTACCCTGGCGGCTATCGGTCAGCGCGAAGACCCGCGCGATGCGCTGGTGTCCAACCAGTTTGACACGCTGGATGCACTGCCACATGGCGCACGTGTAGGCACTTCCAGCTTGCGCCGTGAAAGTCAGCTGCGTGCACGCTTCCCGCATTTAATCATCGAACCGTTGCGTGGCAATGTGCAGACCCGGCTACGCAAACTGGATGAAGGCCAGTACGACGCCATTATCCTCGCTGCGGCAGGATTAAAACGCTTAGGCTTGGGCGAGCGTATCCGTGCCGAATTACCCGCTGAACAAAGCCTGCCTGCAGTCGGTCAGGGTGCGCTGGGCATAGAATGTCTGGAAAGCCGCACAGATTTAATCGCCTTACTCGCACCCTTAAACGATGCTGACACCGCAGATTGTGTGCGTGCCGAACGCGGCATGAGCCGTACCCTGGGCGGCAGTTGCCAGGTACCACTGGGCGGCTATGCGGAAATAATTGACGGTCAAATTCAGTTACGCGGCTTTGTCGCAGAAGTCGATGGCAGCCGTATTATCAGCGGCAATGTCACCGGCGCGCGTGATCAGGCAGAAACATTGGGCGCAGCACTGGCCGAACAACTCATCGCGCAGGGCGCGGATAAAATACTCGCGGAGTTGTCACTATGACCATCGATTTAAACAACAAAGGCATACTCGTTACGCGCCCCGCGCAACAGGCGGCAGAACTCGCTGAGCAAATCAAAGCGGCGAATGGCAAACCTGTCATCTTCCCGGTGCTGGAAATTCTGGATACGGCTGATTTAGCGCCACTGTACGACCTGATCGACCGCCTCGACGCAGTAGATATGGCAATCTTCATCAGCCCGAATGCAGTCAACAAGGCGATGAACCTGATCAAATCACGTCGCACGCTTCCTGCAACCTTGCAAATCGCTGCTATCGGCCGCGGCAGCAGTCGTGAGCTCAAACACTTTGGCGTAGAAAAAATCATCGCACCGACTGCGCGCTTTGATAGTGAAAATTTATTGGAAATGCCTGAGCTGCAGGACGTGGCAGGCAAGCGCATTGTCATCTTTCGTGGCGATGGCGGACGCGAGTTACTGGGTGACACCTTGGCCGAGCGCGGCGCACTGATAGAGTACGCAGAATGCTATCGTCGCAGCCGCCCCGATGTCAACGCAGGCAATTTAATGCGGCAATGGTCGCGCAATGAAATCAACGCAGTCACCATTACCAGCTCCGAAGGCTTGCGCAATCTTTATGACATACTCGGCAAATTAGGCCGGCAATGGCTGAAAACCACCCCGGTATTTGTTCCGCATGAACGCATCCTGGAAGTCGCAAAAGAGTTAGGGCTGGAATACGCCATACTCACCGAATCGGGTGATGAAGGCCTGATCGCAGGCATGAGCACATGGTTTGCGGAACATCATGGCTGACATCAACGACAAGCCTGATTTACTCGACAAAATCGGTGATTATTTCGATCCCGCGCTCGCCATCGCGCTGCTGGCATTGGCATTAGCAGGATGGCAATGGTGGCAGACACGCGTGGAATTGAACACCATGCGCACCGAAGTCAGCCAGCGCCTCACCGCGGCCAATGATGCTGCACAAACCAGCCGCACCTTGAGCCAGCAGACTGCCGAAAACAGTCGCGACATAGCGATACGACTGGGTGAAATACAAGCCAAATTAGCCGATTCACAAAATCAGCAGTTAGCCCTGGAAGCGCTGTACCGCGATATGTCGAAGAGTCGTGACGAAGCTACGCTGGCGGATATTGAGCAGGTTGTGCTCTCTGCCAATCAGCAATTGCAGCTGGCAGGCAATGTCAAAGCCGCTATTATTGCGCTACAAAATGCCGACACCCAGCTACAACGTATCAACAAACCCCAATTTACCAATCTGCGGCGTGCGCTCAGTGCGGACATCCAGCGCTTGCAATCCTTGCCACTGGTCGATACCGTCGGCATTACCTTAACGCTGGACAGCCTGATTGCGAACATCGACAACCTGCCATTGGCAAGCGATCATGAAATCCCGGTTAAACCCGCCACACCACCCAAGCTCACACCTGTTGATGCAGCACATCGCTTTGGTCAGGAAATGTGGCAGGAGATCAAAGGCCTGGTACAAATACGCCGCCTGGATACGCCTGATAGCGCACTACTTGCACCAGAACAAAGCTATTTTTTACGGCAAAATTTAAAGTTGCGGTTACTCACCGCCCGCATCGCCTTATTGGCCCATGATGAAACCAGTTACAAGACCGATCTGATCACGGCAAAAATCTGGCTACAGCATTACTTTAACGAACACGACAACCGCACCGCCAAAGCTGGCAAACAGATTGATACACTCATCAGCAGCTCAATCAGCATCCAGCTCCCCACCCTGGCTGAAAGCATTACTGCGCTGCAAGCCAGCCGTCTGGGACGAAAGTAATGCGTGCGCTGATCTGGACATTGCTGATATTTGGACTGGCAGTAGGATTCACGCTGGCAGGCAAGTTCGACCCTGGTTATGCGGTACTGGTCTATCCGCCATACCGTATCGAATTGTCATTGACCTTGCTGGTTGTGATATTCCTGAGCATGGTCGTCGTCGGTGATTTATTCGCGCGTCTGGCAGATGTCACACTGAACCTGCCCAAGCGGGTTCAGGCCTATCGTTTGCAACAACGCCAGGAACAGGGTCAAAAAGCGCTGTTGGAAGCGATGGAACGCTATCTGGCACAACAATATACCGAAGCAGAAGCTGCAGCGAAACTTGCAATCAGTTTAGAAGTAAATCCGGAGCTGGCAAGCAAAATTGCCGCCCTGGCCTCAGCACAGCGTCTACCGATAATTTGAATCAACCCACATGAAGGAAAGACGTGTTGTGGCACAAAAAAGGCGGTGCTTTATAACAAGCACCGCCTTCCAATTTCCCGTTAAATACCCAAGCGCCTAACTATGACGTTTCTGTCAGCACATCAGGTGCTACACCTGGATATCTCCGAGACTATTGCAATTAGTTCATTATTTCAATTTCTACGCGACGGTTTTCTGCGCGACCTGCTTTAGTCTTGTTGCTGGCGATAGGCTTGGTTTCACCATAACCTTTGGTGGTCATACGGCTAGCAGCAATACCTTTTGACTCCATATAACGCTTAACTGTCATCGCACGCTCTTCAGACAGCTTCTGATTATATTTGTCGCTACCAACGCTATCTGTGTGGCCAGTGATCTCAACATCGATATCTGGATACTGAGTCAAACTTCTCACGTTATCGTCGAGCTTTGCTTTACCAGTAGGGCGCAAAGTAGCCTTGTCAAAATCAAAATTCGTTCCATCAAAAATGACTTTAGTATGCGCTACTGGACGAGCGATTTCCGGCTGTGCTACTGGCGCTGGTGCAGGCTCTGGAGCCGCTACTGGTGCCGGTGCCGGCGCAACATAAGGTGCTGGTGCCGGTTCTGGCGCCGGTGCAACTGGTTTAGCGCCCAATGGGATAACCAACCCTACGGATGCAATCCAGTCTTTCGGGCTGAAGTTGTTGGCGCCGCCAGCAATGCCGTCGATATAACGATAACGCACATCAGCGCGCAAAGCGATGTCATTCATCCAGCTCATGAAACCTAGGCCAACGTTAGCAGCCAGATTGTTTTCTGAAACGCCGGTATAACGTGTTTGAACATCACCCGCACCCATAATCGCATAGGGCGAGAAGCTAGGGTTGCGGTTGAAGAAATACAATGCATCTGCCATCACAGCAGTATTCTGAACTCGGCCTCTTGTGTTAGCACTCTTGAAACCTTGGGTAGCATAAGTAGCATTTAATTCCAAGTTCCAGCTGTCTGAAACTGGTTTGCCAAGACCTATGCCCACACCATAGCCATCATCCGTACCCCAGTCTTTATCAGTAACCGTATAATTCACGGTTGGACTGATATAGAAGCGGGTGTCTAATTCTTCAGCGGCTGCTGAACCAGCCATTAATATGCATGAAATTGCGACGAGATTACGTAAAGTAGGTGACATATAGCTTTCCTTTAAATATAAAAAATGCAGTCATAGTGCTATGACCATTTGTGTAGTAACAAAATAGACGACTGGTAAAGAACAGTAAGGCTGTGTTATCGCAGCAGAGACTTGCTGCACCGCAGCTTCCATCCAGAAACAATCGTCATCAATCATCGGGTGAATAATCTGCTTTTTTTCAAAAAAGCTCTGTGCGCTAGCGCACCTATCACCTAAATTACTTCCAAGTGCTACGTGCTATCCCAAATTACGGCCTGTACATGCAGACCGTAATCTCGGTAATAGCCGTTACTTTTGCTCAGCAGGTACGGGGACAATAACCACCGTGCCAGCACCAGTTTTACCAGTGTCACCAGTTTCACCCTGATTGCCTTGATACCCTTGTGAACCAGTTTTACCGGTGTCGCCCTGAGCACCTTCGTAGCCTTGCGCCCCAGTCCGGCCCTGCGTACCAGTATCACCTGTCGCACCCTGCGGTCCAGCTGGACCTGGTACTGGAACTGCCGTTACTGGCACATTAACTACGGTTGGTTGTTTGTCACAAGCACTCAATCCGAATGCGGTTATCAGTGCAACAAGTAGCATGGAATATTTCATAGTGTAGCCTCTTATTAAAATGGATAGGGATTTGCGTACCCCAATATGGGCATTAAGTCGTGACAAGGCAATTATCGGACAACGCACCCGCGGGCCGTGACCTGAGACTGCTTCATCAGAACAACGCTGTGACAAGCGTAAGGTGAATTGCTCAGCAGTTCTGTGCGCTGACGAACATAGTACAGATATTTCTAATGAAAATGACGTGATAGGCAGAGTACCAGCCAGACCTCAGTTTGATTTCCGCATTTTATGGATAGTGAAGCTGAAATATGCACTTTCTGTGTGCCAACGCACAGACCAAGCATCAACATCTCGATAAATTAATAAGTGTAAGTACTGAGTTTGTAACGTAATTAACCCATCGACCTTAAATACAAAGGTCGCCATTTGCTTAAATGCCATACCCACACCAACCAATATCAGGGTGACGGTGTGCGCCGCATAAACTTTTTATGATTATTAAATCGACTTGAAAAACCCCACTTCTAATCTCAAAGGCTAAGTAAGTATGGACAAGCAGGACGAATGTGTACTGATTATCGAGAGCGATCCTGGTGCGGCAGCGTTTATCCGTGCTGCGCTTGTTGACGCCAGGGATGGCCCGTTCATTGTAGAGTGGGTTGCGAGTCTTCATGACGGACTGGAACGGCTAAGCAAGGGAAAAACCAAAGCGGTCTTGCTCAATATGTTCCTGTCTGACAGTCAGGGCATAGAGACTTTTAATAAGCTTTATGCCAGCGATAATCAGGCGCCCATCCTGATTCTGAGCGATCAGGAACATGAAGAAATTGCAAAATCAGCAATCCAGTGTGGCGCGCAGGATTATCTGCTAACCGGACTCATAGGCGCTCATTTGCTGTCGCGTGCAATCAGCAACGTGATCGCGCGCCAACTGGTAGAAGATGAACTTTTCCTTGAGAAAGAGCGCGCTCAGGTTACGCTTAATTCCATTGGTGACGCCGTTATCAGTACGGACGTCACTGGCAATATCACTTACCTGAATATGGTAGCCGAACGCATGACTGGCTGGTCGCAGATTCAGGCCGTAGGTCAGCCATTCACCGAGGTGTTTCGACTCATCGATGGCGTTACTCGCGAACCTTTGCCTAATCCCATGGACATGGCTGTACAGCAAAACAAAACCGTCGGTATCGACATCGACAGTGTGCTGATACGGCGTGACGGAGTTGAGACTTCTATCGAAGACTCTGCCGCACCCATCCGCGACCGCAGTGGACGTGTAACTGGCGCGGTAATCGTGTTCCGCGACATCAGCGCAGCGCGATCGATGGCGCTCAAAATGTCACGCCTGGCTCAGCACGACTTCCTCACCGACCTACCCAACCGCCCATTATTAAATGACCGGCTTACCCAGGCTATTGCACAAGCACATCGCAGCCACAAACAATTGGCGGTGCTATTCATCGATCTGGATCACTTCAAGAATATCAACGATTCGCTGGGGCATTTAACAGGTGACAAGCTGCTGCAGTCGGTCGCTCAACGCTTGACAGCATGTGTACGCAGCTCAGATACAGTCAGTCGACAGGGTGGCGATGAATTCATCGTGCTACTTGCCGATGTTGACCATCCTTCCGCAGCGGGATATAGCGCGTCTAAAATACTTGCAGCATTATCGGAACAGTATAATATCGATCAACATAATCTTAATGTGACCATGAGTATCGGCATCAGCATCTTTCCTGGGGATGGTAAAGACGCTGAAACCTTACTCAAGAATGCCGATGCCGCCATGTATCATGCCAAAGACAAAGGGCGCAACAACTACCAGTTTTTCAAGCAGGACATGAATGCCAAAGTGGTTGAGCGGCTATCAGTGGAAAACAGCTTACGTCAGGCATTATCCCGTCAGGAATTTATCCTGCATTTCCAGCCAAAAGTGAATTTTAAAACTGGCGTGATTACCGGTGCAGAAGCATTAATCCGCTGGCAGCATCCGGTCCGCGGGATGTTGCTGCCTCAACAGTTCATAAAAATAGCGGAAGATTCCGGATTCATCATACCCATAGGGTTATGGACGCTGAAAACAGCTTGCCAACAAGCCAGGGACTGGCAGCATGCTGGACTGCGCCCCATTCCTGTATCGGTCAATATCTCCGCTGTAGAGTTCGGTCACGAAAGCCTGATCGATAACATTCATCACATACTTGCAGCAACCGGTCTGGATCCACAATATCTGGAAATAGAACTGACCGAAAGTGCATTGGTTCAGGATGTCAAATCAACCATGACAACTCTGCAGGCATTAAAAGAGATGGGCGTTAAAATTGCGATTGACGATTTTGGCACGGGTTATTCCAGCCTGAGTTACCTGCGCCAATTTCCTATCGACACCCTGAAAATAGATCAGTCGTTTGTGCGTGACATGATCAATGGTAACGATGGTGCACTTATTGTCAGCGCCATCATCGGTCTGGGTAACAACCTGAATTTCAAGGTCAGTGCAGAGGGCGTAGAGACGCAAAAGCAATTGGCTATTCTGCAGGCCGAATGCTGTGAAGAAGGGCAAGGTTTTTATTTCAACCCGCCAGTTGATGCGGCAGCTTTCGCTACATTACTGGGCACGGCAAACACGAGCTATAGCGTAGGCTGACTTTCGACAGGCTTACCATGACCGGCATGAGCGATGACTCGCCGCCCTGAACTATCATTATGTTTGTACGTTAACGTACAGACGTGTCAAAAACCCCAACTTACACTTAAATGCCTTGAATCTGGGTGCTTAACGGCTGAATACTTCCGATATTACGCATGGTTTTTTCGCCCTGCGAATATCGAACATTAACGTGACAACCATACCGTGCGCTCACCCTACCTGCCGGGGACAGCATATAAATTAGGCTAGGAATGACGCTGGCGAATCGCCTTAAATTCATACCGCCTATCAAAATCATGAGGAGAGCATCATCAAGGAATTTGGTTTTTCACTAAGCACACGCAACTCCCTGCATAACGACCGGGATACGGCTTTGCTCAGCTCGGAACTGTTCAGCATTGAACAATTGAAGCGGCACGCGGTATTCCTGGCGGAGCAACACCGGATAGACCCGCAACGCGGAATAGATAAACTGTTGCCACGACTGGCCGACAATGAGCGAATTCTTCTGCTGGCGTATGACGTCGTCACTGCTGCGGCGACTCAGGGGCAGCGACTAATGCCAGCGGAGACCTGGCTGCTAGACAATTTCTACCTGATCGAACAACAAATCACGCTTGCGCGCCGACATCTGCCACGTGGCTACAGTCGGCAACTGCCGCGCCTGGGCGAGGGTTCATCATCTGGTTTTCCTCGTGTCTATGATTTGGCGCTGGAGTTGATTTCACACAGGGATGGCCGCATTGATAGCGACAATATCACCCAATTTATTGGTGCTTATCAGACCATAACGCCATTAAAGCTGGGGGAGTTGTGGGCCTTCCCTATCATGCTGCGGTTGGCTCTACTGGAGAATCTACGCCGAGTAGGTTTGCGCATCGCGCAACGGCGAGAAGAACGTGATGCAGCCATCGTCTGGGCAGAACGCATGCTTGCAACGGCTGAGAAAGAACCAAAGCAGCTCATCCGCTTACTGGCAGAATTTGTCAATGCTGATGTGTCGCTGACGGCCTCTTTTGTGGAAGAGTTTTATTCCAGGCTCCAGGCTCAGGGACCCGTGATGGCGTTCGTTCAAACCTGGGTTGAACAACAGCTACTTGAGCAGGGAGTGACCGCATCACAGCTATCCGAGACCGCCGGCAGGATCGCCGCAACCGACCAGATATCCATTGCCAACAGCATAGGTAGCTTACGCTTCATTGGCGCTAAGGACTGGCGAGATTTTGTTGAACAGCTCAGTGTTGTTGAACACATATTATGTGAAGACCCGGCAGGGATGTACAACAAACAAGATTTTGCTACCCGCGACCGTTACCGCCACGCCATTGAATATCTAGCAAAAAGCAGCTCGCACACTGAATCAGCCGTAGCACGCGAGGCCATCACGCTTGCGCAAACTGCGATAACGCGCCTGGGTTCCAGCCATCGCAGTGCGCATGTCGGATACTACCTGATTGATGATGGGCGAAAAAGGCTGGAACATACTATCGGCTGCCATATATCGTGGAAATCTCGCATCAGTCCAATAAGCCGGCATTTTCGGTTGTCGCTGTACCTCATGCCTATTGTGTTATTCACGGGATTGGCAACAGCTTTCATGCTTACCCATTTCGGCGAACTGTCCGCGCATGACTGGCGCTATGGGTATTTTGCCATTACTGGCAGCATCGCTATCTCAGCGCTGGTGGTCGCGCTGGTAAACTGGCTGGTTACCCTGACATTATCGCCGCGGGCGTTACCACGGCTGGATTTTTCGCACGGGATACCTGACAGTCATCGCACCATGGTCATCGTCCCTACCTTGCTCAGCAAGTCGCAAGAGATCGACGACTTGCTCGAAGCACTGGAAATACGCTATCTGGGCAATCGCGACGCCAATCTCTATTTTGCTTTGCTGACCGACTTTCGTGATGCACATGAGGCGACGATCCCTGATGATAAAGCATTACTCGACTACGCCCGTGCAGCGATCAGGGTACTGAACGAGACTTACCAGGATGACCGTCCCAATATCTTCTATCTGTTTCATCGCCCTCGGTTGTGGAATCCAGTTGAACAGTTATGGATGGGCTATGAGCGCAAACGCGGCAAACTGGAACAGTTCAACGCTTTACTGCGTGGCGGCGCACAAACTGCATTTTCGGTAATTGTCGGCGACCAGTCGATTTTTGCCACTATCAAGTACATCATCACGCTGGATACTGATACACAACTTCCCCGTGATGCGGCACGCATGCTGGTAGGCAATATTGCCCACCCGCTTAATCGTCCGGTCTATGATGCTCACCAGAACCGTATCGTCGCTGGTTACGCGATCCTGCAACCACGCGCTTCGATCAGCCTGACCAGTGCGAGCCAGTCACGCTTTACCAAATTATTCGCAGGTGAATCAGGCATAGACCCTTATACGCGCGAGGTTTCAGATGTGTATCAGGATATTTTTGCAGAAGGCTCATTCATCGGCAAGGGTATTTATGATGTAGATGCCTTTCGCCAAGCGGTCGATGGTCGCTTTCCAGAGAACCTCATACTTAGTCATGATTTACTGGAAAGCGGATATGCACGCTCCGCACTGGTGACGGATGTTGATCTGATAGAAGAACATCCAGCCAGCTACGCCATTGAGGCGAGTCGACGCCATCGCTGGATACGTGGCGACTGGCAAATTGCCGCCTGGTTACTACCCCGCGTACCGACGCCCTCCGGGCTGAAGACTAAATGGCTGCCAAATCCGCTATCGAAACTGTCCCGCTGGAAAATTTTCGATAACCTGCGACGCAGCCTGATATCCCCCGCTTTGCTTGGCCTCCTGGCGGGCGGCTGGCTATACAGCCCGGATATTGCATGGCATTGGACGCTATTGGTCATGGGCATACTGTTCCTGCCGAGTTTGCTGTCTACTTTCATCGAGCTTATCCGCAAGCCCGCACAGCGGGACTGGCTGTCGCACTTGTTCCTGACTGGAAAATCTGCAACGCATCCTCTCACCCATGCAACACTGACCTTAGTCCTGCTTCCTTATGACACACTGATTTGTCTGGATGCGATTATGCGTTCAGGCGTGCGCATGCTGTTTACCCACCGCGAATTATTGCTGTGGCAACTACCCAGCTATGCCGTTCGCAACAGGCGCCGTACCTTGATCAATTTTTTTGCCGAGATGTGGATCGCACCAGTGCTGTCCATAGCACTGAGTCTGGCTTTGGCTGGGTTGTGGCTGCTGGGAGCAAGTCAATTTACGGCATGGTTTGCGAGTGCGCCTGTCTTGTTGTTGTGGCTGATATCGCCTGCCGTGGCCTACTGGATGAGCAAACCATTACCGTCCAGCACGCCTCACCTGAGTCTGGCGCAGCGTACGTTCTTGCGCGGATCAGCCCGTCGCACCTGGCGCTATTTCGCTGATTTCGTCGGCTCTCAGGACAACTGGCTACCGCCCGATAATTTTCAGGCCCATCCAGCACCACTCATCGCCACCCGCACCTCCCCCACCAATATCGGCATGGCGCTGCTGGCTGATCTGGCCGCCCATGATTTCGGCTACATTACTACCAGTGCATGCCTGCAATTGGTCGAAAACACTTTGACCACGATGGAGAAACTGGAACGTTACCGTGGCCATTTTTACAACTGGTACGACACCCGCAGCCTGCAAATTTTGCATCCACAATATGTGTCTTCGGTAGACAGCGGCAATCTGGCTGGCGCGCTGCTTACCATACAAGCTGGGTTAGCCGAACTAAAAAGCCAGCCAGTGCTGTCACCCAATGCGCTAAAGGGGTTGCAGGATACGTTACAGGTACTGGCCGAGCACGTAGCGCCCTCGCCTGCCGAACATTTAACACAAAAAATCCGATTGCTGCAAGACATGCTACATACTGCCAATCAGCTGCCACAAACGCCCGCAGGCATAGCCATGCTGCTGGAAAAGATACTGCCAGAAAGCACGGAGGTCGCCGTGTGGCTGGCTGCAGATATTGATAACGAACCCTATTACTGGGCGCAGGCATTCGAACAGCAATGCCAGGCACTGCATGACAGCCTTGCAACGCTCATGCCCGAACCATGGCATACCAGCCACATGCCAACACTGGCAGAACTGGCAGCAGACCAGTCAGATAATTCCATCATCGCAACGAAGCAAATCGCAACCATCGACAACCTGATTGATCGTTGCCGCAAATTGGCGATAATGGATTTCGAATTTCTATATGATACGTCGAGTGGGTTGCTGTCCATCGGTTACGACGTGGGTGAACGCCGCCGTGATCCATCCTGCTACGACCTGCTGGCTTCGGAAGCCAGACTGGCCAGTTTCCTGCTTATCGCAGAGGGGCAGGTAACGCAAAAACACTGGTTTGCACTAGGTCGCTTGTTGACCAGTTATGGCGGTGCCGTGAGTCTGATTTCATGGAGTGGCTCCATGTTCGAATATCTCATGCCACAGCTGATCATGCCCAGTTATGAGAACACGCTGCTGGATCAGACCTGCAAAGCTGCCGTATTACGCCAGATTGAATATGGCAGGCAACGCGCGGTACCATGGGGAATATCCGAGTCTTGTTACAACGCTACCGATGCCAGCCAGGTCTATCAATATCGGGCATTCGGCGTACCCGGACTGGGCTTCAAGCGCGGACTGGGTGACGACCTGGTGATAGCACCCTATGCCAGCGCGCTGGCACTGATGGTGATGCCAAGCGCTGCCTGCCGTAACTTGCAGACGCTTGCAGACCATGGCTTCCTCAGCACTTATGGATTTTATGAAGCTATCGATTACACCCCGTCACGCGTACCCCGAGGCAAAAGCCACGTGATCGTGCGCTCTTTCATGGCGCATCATCAAGGCATGAGCCTGCTGTCTTTTGCCCATGTTTTGCTTAATCAGCCGATGCAACGTCGGTTCATGTCCGCACCACACGTGCAGGCAACCGAGTTGCTGTTACAGGAGCGCATACCGAAAAAGAGCGCCACCCTGCAACCGCATGCAGCAGAAGTGAGCTCGGCTGCGCGCACACCTACCGCCGAAGCCGCTGGGGTCATGCGCGTGTTCACCAATCCGAATACCGTCATACCCGAGGTTCACCTGTTGTCTAACGGCAGCTACCACGTCATGGTGACGCATGCAGGCGGTGGCTATAGCCGCTGGCGTGATCTGGCAGTGACGCGTTGGCGTGAGGACGCGACTTCCGATTGCTGGGGCACGTTTATTTATTTACGTGACCGTGACACCGGAAATTATTGGTCAGCCACCTACCAACCGACACTGCAGAAAGCTGACCACTACGAAGCGATCTTTGTGCAAGGTCGTGCTGAATACCGCCGTCGTGATCATGCAATCGAAGCCCATACTGAGGTCAGCGTTTCACCGGAAGACGATGTCATGATCCGCCGTGTCACCCTCACCAACCAATCACCCCGCACCCGCCGTATCGAAGTCACGAGCTATGCGGAGGTGGTGCTGGCAGCATTAAATGCCGATCTGGCCCATCGCTCATTCAGCAACCTGTTCGTACAAACCGAAATCCTCCATGATCAGCAAGCCATTTTGTGCACACGGCGACGCCGCACACCCGATGAGCAGGTGCCATGGATGTTCCACCTGCTGGCAGCACCTGGGGTGGATGCCAATGCAGCCTCGTATGAGACTGACCGCGCCAAATTCATCGGGCGCGGGCGCACACCTGCCAATCCGTTGGTACTTGATCGCAGCAATACCCTGTCACATTCATCACAGCGGTTATCCAATACCGATGGTTCAGTGCTTGATCCGATAGTAGCCATCCGTCGCACGGTTACTTTGCTGCCCGACGAGTCAGCCAGTGTACAGATCATCTCGGGTGTCGCAGATACACGCGAGGCGGCTCTGGCTATGCTGGAAAAATACCGTGACCGACACTTTGTTGAACGCGCCTTTGAAATGTCATGGTTCCAAAGTCAGGAGGTGCTGCGTCATCTCAATATAGGTGAAGCCGATGCGCAAATCTATGGACGCCTGGCCAGCTCAGTCATCTATGGCAATGCTTTACGTCGCGCCGCACCCACCGTCATTGCCCGTAATCGGCTGAGACAGTCTGGCCTGTGGCGCTTTGCGATTTCAGGCGACCTGCCTATCGTGCTGCTACGCATAGCTGACCTGAATCGTATCGATATAGTTAAGCAGGTGCTGCAGGCGCATGCCTATTGGCGCATGAAGGGTCTGATTTCGGATCTGGTGATAGTAAACGAAGACTTTTCCGGGTATCGCGCCGTGCTGCAGGATCAGATTATGGGGCTGATCAATACGGGGCCAGAAGCGCACATGGTAGACAAACCTGGCGGGATCTTTGTGCGCCGCGCGGAAGATCTGTCTGAAGAAGACCGCGTCCTGTTTCAGACCATTGCCCGCATCATTTTTACCGACACTGCGGAAATTCTGGTCGAGCAAGCCGAACGGCGCGTGTCAACAGAGCGGGTATCTGATCGTTTCGAGCCCGTCATGTTGCCAATAGCTGAACCCATTAACCCACTGTCGTCACGCGAACGGATATTCTGTAACGGCCTGGGTGGCTTTACCCCAGACGGCCGCGAATATGTGATCACACTGGAACCAGGTCAGAACACGCCCGCACCGTGGGTCAATGTCATTGCCAGCCCGTACATCGGCACGGTGGTCAGTGAGAGCGGTGGTGCTTATACCTGGGTGGAAAACGCACATGAATTTCGACTGACGCCGTGGCACAATGATCCGCTCAGTGACACTAGCGGCGAGGCGTTCTATATTCGGGATGAAGCAACAGGAAAATTCTGGTCACCTACACCGCTGCCCGCTCGCGGCCTAACCGGCTATGTATGTCGGCACGGCTTTGGCTACAGCGTGTTCGAACATATAGAAGCTGGCATTTCCTCGGAAATGTACACTTATGTCGCCATGGATGCACCGGTGAAATTTGTGGTAATAAAGTTGCGTAACCTGAATAAACATACTCGCAGATTATCGTTAACTGGGTATTGGGAACTGGTAATGGGTGAATGGCGTCACAGCAATCTGATGCACATCGTTACCGAAACCGACCCCAATACTGGCGCGCTGTTCGCCCATAATGCCTATAGCCGCGAATGTGCCAATCGGGTCGTGTTTGCCCAAGTCAGTGAGCATGAACGTACAGTGACCGGGAATCGTACCGAATTCATCGGTCGCAATGGCTCGCTGGTCAGCCCTGCCGCAATGCGACGCAAGCGCCTGTCAGGGCAGACCGGGGCAAGTCTGGATCCGTGTGCCGCGATACAAAGCCGAATCGAACTGGCTGAAGGCCAGGAACGTGAGATTGTATTCGTCTTTGGTGCGGCTCACGACACGGATGAAGCGCAGCACTTTATCCAGCGTTTTGCTGGTCCGGCACGTGCGCGACAGGCACTGGAAACGGTGTGGGAGCACTGGAATCGCACTTTGGGTGCAGTGCAGGTAGAAACGCCAGACCCTGCGCTGGATGTATTGACTAACGGTTGGTTGATTTACCAGACCCTGTCTTGCAGGCTGTGGGGGCGGAGTGGCTATTATCAGTCTGGTGGCGCCTATGGCTTCCGTGACCAATTACAGGACACCATGGCACTGATACACACCACGCCGTGGCTGGCTCGCGAGCAGCTGATACGCTGTGCCGAGCGCCAGTTCTCCCTGGGAGATGTGCAACACTGGTGGCACCCGCCTGGCGGACAAGGCGTACGCACTAATTTTTCCGATGACTATCTGTGGTTGCCCTATGCCACCTGCCGTTATGTAATGACGACGGGTGACACGGGCATCCTTGACGAAGCCTTACACTTTCTTGAGGGGCGAGAGCTGACCACCGGAGAAGAGGCTTATTACGACCAGCCACAGCACTCATCACAAACAGCGAGTCTGTATGAGCACTGTGTACGCGCGATCAAGCATGGCTTGCGTTTTGGTGAACATGAACTGCCACTCATGGGCTGCGGCGACTGGAACGACGGCATGAACTTGGTCGGTCACGAAGGGAAAGGTGAAAGTGTCTGGCTGGCGTGGTTCCTGTATGAAAACCTGCAACTGTTTGCAGGCTTGGCTAATGGCCGAGATGATGCGGCCTTTGCCGAAATTTGCAAAACACAGGCTACACAGCTGCGTAACAATATTGAGGCAAATGCCTGGGATGGCGCCTGGTATCGACGCGCCTATTTTGATGATGGCACACCGTTAGGCTCATCCAGCAACGACGAATGTCAGATCGACTCCATCAGCCAAAGCTGGGCGATAATTTCTGGCGGCGGTGATCGTATCCGCGCCCGTCAGGCCATGACGGCAGTGGATCATCGACTGGTGCGTAGTGATGCACAGATCATCCAGCTACTCGACCCGCCGTTCGACAAGTCTGACCTGGAGCCAGGGTACATCAAGGGTTATGTACCTGGCGTGCGTGAAAATGGTGGTCAATATACCCATGCCGCAATCTGGAGCACGATGGCATTTGCGATGATGGGTGAACGTGACCGCGCCTGGGAATTATTTGCCATGCTCAATCCGGTCCATCATGGCAGCACACCTGAGCAGATCGAACGTTATAAGGTCGAGCCCTATGTAATGTGTGCAGATATCTATGGTGCGCCGCCACACACCAGCCGCGGTGGCTGGACTTGGTACACTGGGGCGGCCGGCTGGATGTATCGACTGACAGTGGAGACCCTGCTCGGTCTGCAACTGGAAGTAGACCAGTTGCGCATTGTGCCGTGCGTGCCATTGGCGTGGAAATCCTACAAAATTCACTATCGCTATCGCGAAACCTCATATCACATTACCGTCAATTGCGGAGCGGATCAGTCCAAACCAGAGGTGATCGTGGATGGCGTTAAACGCGCAGGCAACATGATTCCACTGGTCGATGACCGCCAGGAACACAGGGTCGAAGTAAATATCGCTGCGTTATCGCCGGTTGATAGATTGTCAGGGGGAGGATAGTCAATATCATCAGGGATGAGCGGCGGCTTGAAATTCGGATATTGCACGTCCTGTTTAGTAATGCGCTGATGTAACAAAACGTGTATCCTGCACTAGTAATGCTGGAGGCGCATGTTAACGTCAAGATACAGGCTGAATAACTATGAAAACAAATATGCACAACCCCAATTTTCCATCGACTGCGATCATGTTCCTGCACTATATAACGCAGCATTGCACCCCGATTCAAAGAGCGGTCGTTTGCACCAACACCCTTAACTTCACTGATTATTGAAATCTATGCAGACCAGTGAATTGTTACGGCACCAGAAAATTAATAGCCTCACGGCGCAGGATACCGAGAGGATTGTGGATGCCGCGATTGATCTATGGGAGCACATGGCGACCCAGATCATTTCTATCGTCGGCGAAGCTGGTTTCAATTCACTGTACTCACGCAGCGTATTCCTTACTCAGTCAACGTTTCCCTGGCTTTTAGCTAACCCGTCATTAACACAGCCTGACCAACGATTCGCAGAACTAAAAACCAGCTTACAGCAACAAACGCCTATCCAAGCCAGAGAGGCCAATACGCTGCTACTGATAACTTTTACTGACATTCTGGCCACCTTAATTGGCGAGGTGTTAATGACCAGTATTTTACGTACTGCCTGGATTAATGACATTACGGATAAGACTGACAAGGAATTAAAAAATGAGTAACAAGGTAAGCATAAGACGCCTGGCAACAGGCGTACCTGGTCTGGACAACCTGTTAGGCGGAGGCCTGCCAGAATTCTCATTTAACCTTATTGCAGGTACGCCAGGCAGCGGCAAAACCACGCTTGCGCACCAGATCATGTTTTCGCAGGCCAATCCGGATAATCGGGCGCTGTTCTTTACAGTACTCGGCGAGCCCGTTTTGAAAATGCTGCGTTACCAGCAACAGTTTCCATTTTTTGATATTAATAAAGTCAATGACTCTATCCGCTTCGTCAACCTGTCAGCTGATCTGCTGGAAGGGAATTTTGATCGGGTATTGTCACGCATAGCTGAAGAAGTAAAAGATTACGCACCCAGCCTGGTATTCGTTGATTCCTTCCGTTCAGTCGTGCAGTCTGCAAAGCAGATGAAACATGGTGTATCCGAGCTACAGCAGTTCGTGCAACAACTGGGCATGCAAATGACGACCTGGCAAGCGACCACCTTTTTGATCGGTGAGTATTTGACCCCTGAATCCGAGTCCAGTCCAGTCTTTACCGTAGCAGACGGCATCCTCTGGTTGACACAGAATATGCAGCGCAACTCCATGCTGCGCAAAATGCAAGTGGTCAAAATGCGCGGGCAAGCACAAGTGCCCGGTTTGCATACGTTCCGCATCAGCGATAAAGGCATACAGATTTTTCCGCGCGCCATTATCCAGAAGGGATCCACCGTTGGCACGCCCTCCCCCGTATCTACTGGTGAGCAGCGCGTTGCCATGGGCATACCAGACCTGGATGACATGCTGGGTGGCGGCTTGCCCGCTGGATATTCGCTGCTGGTGGTCGGACCTTCTGGTTCTGGGAAGACTATCCTGGCGACAGAATTCCTCGCCGAAGGCGTGCGCAGAGGCGAGCCTGGCGTGATTGCCGCATTCGAGAAGAGCCCGAATCAATTGCTGAGCAATCAGTTGCACGCGCTGGTCAAGGCGGGACATGTGGGTGTAATCGATACGCGCTCACTGGATTTGTCGATAGACGAAACCTTGCACGACCTGATCGAAATGATTACCCGCATGAAAGCAAAGCGTGTCGTGATTGACTCCTTGTCTGGATTCGAGCTGGCACTGGCACCCGAATTTAGCGAAGATTTCCGTGGCTCGCTGTACCGCATGGTGGCCGAACTAACCACCATGGGCGTAACCATGCTGATGACCTCTGAACTGGAAGACCGTTATACTGACTTGCGCTTCAGCCCCTTTGGCAGCGCGTTTCTGGCAGATGCGATTATCGTGCAGCGCTATATTGAAATTGCGGGTCAGTTCAAACGCGTGTTCTCAGTGGTTAAAGTACGTGGCAGCGAACACAGTAAAGACATACGCTTGTTTGACATTACCGACAAAGGCATCATTATTGGCGAAGTCTTGTCGGAATACGCCGGCATTATGTCGGGCCGACCTACCATTACGCCATAATCAGAACGAACAGCTTTCAGAAAGCAGTTAATGAACAGAAATGATAGTAATGATGTCCACTTAACTGCCCGCAAAAGCGACCGACGGCATGAAAAAAGTGCTGCCCCCAGCAATGAAATAGCCACCAAATGCCGTGATAACTTAATCACTGCACGAGAAGATTTGACGCAATTGCGTGAAGACGCGATACATGTGCGTGAGGAAAGTGTTCGGGAGGCTGAAACCAAACAGGCCGCTGCTGATGATCACATGCTGCTTTTGCAGCAAGTGAACGAACGCTTGGTCATCTCCACCATTGAAGCGCAGAAACTGGCTGAAAAATTACAAATAACACAAATTCACCTGGAAAATGCCAAACTAGCGGCGGAACAAGCCAACCTCGCCAAATCCGACTTTCTGTCCAGCATGAGTCATGAACTGCGCACCCCGCTGAATGCAGTGCTGGGTTTTGCTCAATTATTGGAAGCAGGCACGCCCACACCAACGCCTGCCCAGGCAGCAAGACTACAGCAGATTACCAAAGCCGGATGGTATCTGCTCGAGCTGATTAATGAAATTCTTGATCTTGCTACAATAGAATCCGGCAAGGTCTTATTATCTCTCGAACCCGTCTCGCTGGATGAAATCCTGCATGAAAGCAAGACCTTAGTAGAACCACTGGCGCAACAACACGGCATACAGATAAGCTTTGCACACTGCCATCCCAACTGGTTTGTCAATGCTGACTACACCCGACTGAAACAGGTACTGATTAATCTGCTTTCCAATGCAGTTAAATACAACTGCGAACAAGGAACGGTGGAAGTGCGTTGTAACGCAAATTCGCCAGCACACTTCCGCATCAGCATTAAAGACAGTGGCGCAGGTCTGTCTGCAGAAAAAATGGCACAACTGTTTCAGCCTTTTAATCGTCTGGGCCAGGAAAATGGCAATGAAGAAGGTACAGGTATTGGCCTGGTGGTATCCAAGCGACTGGTCGAACTGATGGGAGGCAGCATAGGAGTGGAAAGCGTGGTCGGCGTGGGTAGCGAATTCTGGATCGAACTAACCAGCAACGTGGCCCCACAACTCGCTGCCAAAATTGACACACCCCTGGCACCTGAGTCACAACAATTGAATAACCTTCAATCACGCACGCTGCTTTATGTGGAAGACAATCAGGCAAACCTGATGCTGGTCGAACAAATAGTCAAACGCCACCCACATCTGAACATGTTAAGTGCAAGCGATGGTGACCTCGGCATAGCACTCGCCCGCGAACAGCACCCCGACATCATTCTGATGGATATCAACTTACCCGGTATGAATGGCTATGAAGCACTGCAAATTCTGCGGGCAGATCCAGTAACTATGCATATTCCAGTCATTGCGATCAGCGCCAATGCCATGCACCATGACATCAACAAGGGGATGAAAGCTGGATTCTATTGCTGCCTCACCAAACCCATCAGAATCAATGAATTGATGGAAGCGCTGAATGATGCGCTAAGGCCTGCCGAAACCGGGTTAATCAATACCCATTCAAATTAGATCAGACAAACACAGCATCTCTGGTTTTCAAAGCTGATGCAGCGCTACTCAGCATAGGGTTTCACTTCTGCGCCAGCATCGCCTTGATATTCGCCAGGCGGTCGTTGCCCTGTTGGCGCTGCTCTACCGGATCGGCATCCTGCCCTGACTGACGCATGTCTTCTTGTGATATCTCGCCGATAAAGCGCGAAGGCTCGCAGGTTTGCAGTTCGCCCGCACGTTTACGGCGCTTGCAGTAGCTGATGGTGAGCGAACGTTGGGCGCGGGTGATGGCAACATACATCAGGCGCCGCTCTTCTTCCAGCGTGCCATTTTCCACTGATTCGCGGTGTGGCAGGATATCTTCTTCTGCGCCGACCAGAAATACGTGACCAAATTCCAGCCCTTTGGCGGCGTGGATGGTGGATAACCTGACGGCATCGATTTCATCTTCGCTGCGGTTTTCCAGTAACGTGATCAGGGCTATAGTTTGCGTAAGCTCGATGACATTTTTGCCATCCGCCTCGCCTTTTTTGCCTAGCCAGCCAACGAATTCCTGGACGTTATTCCATTTATTTTGCGCCGCGCGAGTTTCGTCGCTGTCGAAAATATAGACTTCGTAATCTATGGCTTTGAGCAAATCCGCCATGATCTCACTCACCGGCGTATTGCGCACACGCGCTTCCAGCGCATTGATGTACTGGCAAAAAGTGAGCAATGGCTCAAGCTGGCGTTCCGTCACACGGCTGACAAAGCCAGCTTCAAACGCAGCTTCAAACAAACTGATTTTACGTTGTCCTGCGTATTCACCCAGCTTTTCCAGCGTGGTGGGACCGATGCCGCGCTTGGGTGTGGTGGCAGCGCGAATAAAAGCAGGATCGTCGTCGCTGTTGGTCAGCAACCGCATGTAGGAGATCAGATCCTTGATTTCGGACTTTTCAAAAAACGATTGCCCGCCCGACATCACATAAGGCGCTTTTTCATTGCGCAGCATTTGTTCAAACACGCGCGCCTGATGGTTGCCGCGATAAAGGATGGCGTAGTCACCATAACGGGTGCGGTGCTCGAATTTATGTGCCAGCATACGCATCACCACATTTTGCGCTTCTTCGGTTTCGTCTTTACACGCCATCACATGAACGGGATCACCATTACCATGTTCGCTCCACAGTTGTTTGTCATACAGCCGGTCGTTATTGCCTATGACGCTGTTGGCAGCGCGTAAAATACGCAGCGTAGAGCGATAATTTTGCGTGAGCTGGATGACTTTTAGGCGGGGATAATCTTCATGCAGCTGATGCAGATTCTTCACGTCTGCCCCGCGCCAGCCGTAGATGGCCTGATCATCGTCGCCCACTGCGGTGAATGCGCCCGATACACCACACAGCTGTTTGACGATTTGATACTGGCAGGCGTTAGTGTCCTGATATTCGTCGATGAGCAAATAACGTAATTTCTTGCGCCATTTTTCCAGCATCTCCATATCGCTGGCAAATAACTCCGCAGGCAGACGTATCAGGTCATCGAAATCCAGTGCCTGATAGGCTTTGAGCGTATCCTGATAGCGCTGGTAGATTTTCGCGTAGGTCGCATCGAGGTCAGATTCCGCCGTTGCCAGCGCAACATCGGGCGTGATCAGACCGTTTTTCCACGACGAGATACGCCACTGTGCGCGACGAATTTCCTGCTTGTCCGTGGTTTTTAATATCTCATTGATAATCTGCATGGCATCAGCAGAATCGAGGATGGAAAATTGCGGTTTGTAAGCCAGCCGATGGGCTTCCTGGCGCATAATCTGCACACCGAGCGCGTGAAACGTACACACCGTCAGCCCTTTTGCAGGCTTGCCTGGCCTGAGCTTGTCAACCCGGTCTTGCATCTCCCGCGCGGCTTTGTTGGTAAAGGTGATCGCTGCGATATGATTTGGCGCATAACCGCATTCGTCGATAAGGTATGATATTTTTTGCGTGATCACTCGCGTCTTGCCCGAACCTGCACCCGCCAGCACCAGCAAGGGACCGTCGAGATATTTAACCGCTTCGCGTTGTGGGGCGTTAAGATGAGAGAGCATGGATTTTCTGGAACGAATGTAGATGGATATTTTAACATGAGCACCTATGTCATCGGCGATTTACAGGGATGTTTTACCGCATTGCAGCAAATGCTGGAGCGTATCGCATACGACCCCGCACAAGACCGCATAATATTACTGGGCGATTTAGTTAACCGCGGCACCGACTCGCTCGCGGTACTGCGCTGGGCACGGGATAACCAGGTCAGCGCGGTGCTGGGCAATCATGACCTGCATTTACTGGCGGTGGCTGCCGGCTACGAAAAGCAGCACAAAGGCGATACCTTACAGCCGATTTTGACCGCGCCGGATAAAGATGAATTATTGTCCTGGCTGCGCCATTTACCACTGGCGATACACACATCCGGCTACTTTCTGGTTCACGCCGGACTGTTGCCGCAATGGACCATAGCACAAGCGCTAAAGTTAGCCGCAGAAGTGGAAAAGGCGCTACGCGGTGACGACCACCTGGTCTATCTAAGCGATATGTACGGCAACCATCCGACACAATGGCGCGACGATTTAAAGGGCACAGCCAGATTACGCGTCATCACCAACGGCATGACACGGCTGCGGTTCTGCTCCGCCACAGGCGAGATGGACTTTACCGCCAAGGCGGGACTGGATTCTGCACCAGCCGGCTATTACCCATGGTTCCACGCCCCCGATCGGCAAAGTGCAGGCACGCCCATCGTATTCGGTCACTGGTCAGCCCTGGGTTTACAAATCGAAAGCGACAATATCGCGCTGGACACAGGTTGCCTCTGGGGCGGTCAACTCACCGCACTCAGACTGGAAGATAGGCAGGTGTTTCAAGTGGAATGTGCGGGCATGGCGGGGGTTAAGCGCTGGCATTAACAGGGATGCTAGCGCTGCAAATGAGGCTAGAAATAGCCTATTCACTGGTGGATCGACTGGAATATTGAAAGGCTGCGGGCTTGGCGGACAATTGACCACGTGCCGACTCGCCTCCGAGCTTACGAGTATAGTCGAGGGGGAATACCCCATTAATAACCGCAGGGCTTGGGGTCATGCTTTACAATTCAAGACGGTATCTGACCCCAGAGGGTTTTCTCAACACCAGACCGCGGAAATCATTGGGATGCTATACTTAACCCTGCTGTACTTGGGCATTGAAACTGCCAAGTGCCATGTAGTTAGTACTATAAGCTTAATCATTAAAAAATGACCTTGAAAAGGATTTCTATATGTCTGAAAGGCTTGCCATGCGGATAATTCGTCATGTAAACAAACCAATGATTTTGGCTGTTTTAGTTAGTCTGTATGGATGTGCCGTACAGACGTCACGTGTTGCACAAAAAGAGGCACCACAACCTCTAGCGACGCAAAAAATAACTCAGCAGGCTATGGCTTTGCAAGTTCCTGCCACACCCACCTTAAAAAGAAAGATAGCACTTGGCCGTATCACCAACGAGACCAATTATGGTCAATCACTATTACGTGATCAGCATGATGACCCTCTTGGCAAACAGGTGACGGATCTAATGAGTAAGGCGCTTACTGAATCGGGTGCTTATTTAGTCTTTGAGCGGCCTGATATTGGTCGCATCCAGTCAGAGAGCCGTCTTGCCGATACCAAACTCAATCTTATTGGGGTTGACGCTCTTATTATCGGGTCACTCACTGAATTCGGCCGCAAAACAATTGGTGAAACAGGTTTCGCATCTTCAAGCAAACGCCAAGTGGCTTTTGCTAAGGTTGATGTGCGAGTCGTTGATGTAAGCACTGGTCATGTGTTTTTTGCCACTTCTGGCGCAGGTGAGGCATCGACAGAAACAGCGTCCACTTTTGGATTTGGTTCACAAGCTAGCTACGATGGTACGTTGAATGATGCAGCAATTCGGCAAGCTGTTGCCGAAGCAGTCAATCGGCTAACTGTTGAAATGAGTTCACGTCCTTGGCAGAGTTATATTTTGAAAGTAGATGGAAACAAAGTTTTTATTGGTGGTGGTAAGAGTCAAGGAATAAAGTCTGGAATGCGGTTTTCTGTTCAAACACAAGGAGAGCAGTTGAAATCACCTCAAACAGGAGCAATGATAACCTTACCTGGCCAAGCAATAGCACAAATACGAATTGATGCTTTATTTGGCGATAATGAACTCAATGAGGGGTCTGTCGCTTCTGTCATATCTGGGTCTCTCGCTGGATATAAGCCAGAACAATTGTTAATACGTTACGAGGGAGTTAAATAATGAAGAAAATCGTAATGCTTCTTGTTTTATCAAGTTTTTTTATTGGGGTGCTTGCAATAGAGGGGTGCACCCAAATGCCAACAGAGAAGCAAAGCATCTCTGACATACGGCCACAAATTTCATTTAAGACGAGTGATAGTAAGCTACATACTGCCAGAGTTATCTTGGATGGTCTCGATATGGGCGCTGTTGAAAACTATTTCGAAGGCTCTGCTGCTTTACGTATTCTTTCTGGAACACACGTGCTAAGTTTAGCATTAGGAGATCGAATTGTTTTTGATGAGAAATTTTATATCGGTGATGGTGTAAATCGCACCTTCATAGTGAAATGAGGGGGTTGTAGTGCGACTTTTATTACTATTGCCACTTTTAGTAACTCTTAGCGGTTGTGCCCCTCCTTCCATGTATCAATGGGGTGGGTATGATCAAGCACTCTATGCCGGATACAAGGATCCGACAAAAATGGAAGCGATGCGCTTGAAATTAGAGAATCTCATTGCTGAAATGGAAAAATCCAAGCAAAAAGTTGCGCCTGGACTTTATGCTGAATTGGGTACGCTGTATCTCCAAGCAGGCTCCTCAGAAAAGGCAGTCGTCATGTATTCTAAAGAGAGGGATGCTTGGCCAGAAAGTAGGGCGCTGATGACAGCAATGATTCAGAATCTGACTCGCCGCCAATTAGCACGGGGGGAGGCATCAAAATGAGAATGGTTTTTTTAATTTTAATTACGGTTATTGTTCTGACAGGATGTGTTGCACAACCTGCCAAAATGGATATGAGTGCATTTAAAGCGGCAGCCCCGCGTTCAATTCTGGTTGTCCCAGTTATTAATAAATCGCTTGATGTTGATGCGCCTAATTATGTACTGGCAGCGTTACCAATACCTCTCGCAGAGAAAGGGTATTATGTATTCCCAGTAAATACGACTAAGTATGTACTAGAGCAAGAAGGTTATTATGAGGGAGAGCGGATTCGCCAGGAATCTACTCCTGTATTAGCCAAATTGTTTGGTGCTGATGCAGTGCTCTATGTAACTATCAATAGATGGGATGCTCAATACCTTTTTCTTACCACTACGGTTACTGTAGCATTTGATTACCGTTTAGTAAGCAAAGATGGTGTTGAAATTTGGAAAGAGAGTAAGGTTATGCAATACCAGCCTCAAAATAACAACTCAGGCTCTCCAATTGCAATGCTGATTACTGCAGCGATAAATGCTGCATTAATCCGTGCCGCACCAAACTATATGCCATTGACTCAGCAGGCCAATCAACAAGTTTTCGTGCTAGGGCCAAATGCAATCCCAGATGGGCCGTATAGATCAGTATTATCAAAACAATAAAGTTCGTTCGTTAAGCACTACAGATCACCTCCCTCATTAGGTTATGCCTCTTGGGGGATTTCTAACGCATCCTACTAACACAACGACAGGGCCAGATACCGTCTTGAATAGCAAGCTGTAGTGGTCAACAAATTTCAGACACCCCACTAGGTTGTTTTGCTGCCATTTCATGTTCATAGTTAATCGGTGATGCGTAGCCCAACGTGGAATGTAGCCGCTGGCAGTTATAAAAGCCAACGATATAGTCCACGATGTCTTTGGTGGCCTCCATCTGATTGGCATAATCCCGTTGCCAAACGCGCTCCATCTTCAGATTCAGGAAGAAGCGCTCCATGACCGCATTATCCCAGCAATTACCTTTTCGGCTCATGCAGCAAATCAAACCATGTTGTTGTAGTAACGCCTGATATTCACCGCTCGCATATTGGCTGCCTCGGTCTGAATGGATGATCAAGCCTGGTGCAGGTTGGCGTGAAGCGATGGACATGCGTAATGCACGACATACCAATTCTGCAGGCATGGTCGGTGCCATTGCCCAGCCGATGATACGACGTGAAAAAGTCAAAAAATCAAGGGTCAGGCCTTACATTTGACATATCACTACCGTAATCGTGATATGTAAGGCCTCAATCGCAAGGTGGTACAGCATTCAGCAGCGGTTAAATCTCGTCTATACGCGGGGCTGACAGGTGCAATACGTCGGCAATCGCTGCTTCGCTGGCCACTGCCAAATCACGACGGTGCATCTGGCTGTTTGGCACCACTGGCACGCAATAGGTGGCAACGACGGGTATCTGCGGGACTGCCATGATGCGCCATATGGATGATAAAAATCCCATGTTGTCTATCCACACTGCGGCGTCATGTTCATAGCGCAATGCGACAGGCTGACAGGCCACGTTAGCTTCTATCGCCACATGGAATAACGCAGGTTTAAACGGCAGCAATTGTTTGCCATTCGTGGTGGTAGATTCGGGGAACATGCCGACTGCGCTTCCAGCTCGCAATGCACCAGCAAAGCTTTTAGTGACTTTATGCAAGTCACGCGCACGCTCGCGCTGGATGAATATGGTGCCGGCTTGCGCTGCGAGCCAACCGAAAACCGGCCAGCTACGAATTTCCGCCTTGGCGACAAAATGCACGGGAGAGCACGCGATCAGGACAAACGGATCAGCCCATGAAACATGGTTGGCCACAACCAAAGCCGCACCGCGCGGCAGGTCACCGATTACGCGTAAACGTATGCCAACTATGTAGAGCAAGGCTTGCGACCAGCGCTGCATCACTTGTTCGCGCGAGCGCATGGACAACAGGGGAAATAGCGTCGCCAGGATAATCAAGCCCGTTACGATCAGCGCAATTAATGCCAGCGCACGCAACGGGCGTAAAACATAAGCGGTGAAAAGTATGCGTAAACTCATCCGCCAATTTTACTTGATATCAGCCTTTATTCATAAAATGCTTGGCGTACAGTTCATTCATTTGCTTGATCGACAGCAACATCATGAAATCAGCACAATTGAAATCCGCATCCCAGGCAGGTTCGCCACAGATGTAGGCGCCCACGCGCAAATAGCCTTTGATCAGGGGTGGCGTGGTGACTTTCAAATCGCTTTGCAGACGCTCCAGCGGCAATGGCGTACGCGGGAATACGCGCCACTCAACGGGGCTTAATACTTCCGCAGCGAGCTTCTGGTACAGGCTGGCGGCAGTGTGTCCGCCGTCACTCATGCCGACGCTGGCGCAGCCGATGAGGTAATCATAATCATGCTGGCGCAAATAGTCTGCCAAACCTGACCACAGCAGGGTAATCACTGCGCCGCCGCGATAATCGGGATGCACGCAGGAACGGCCAATTTCCACCATGCCAGCACGCAGGTGCACCAGGCGGGTAAAGTCGAATTCCTGCTCTGAATAATAGCCACCGATGCGCGCTGCACGGTCTGGGGGCAGGATGCGGTAAGTGCCTATCACCTTGCCGGTATGGGTATCGCGCACGATGAGGTGATCGCACACGCTGTCGAATTCGTCTTCATCCAGGCCGCTGTGTGCGGACATCAACTGTGCGCCCATTTCCTCGGCAAATACTTTGTAACGCAGTGCCTGCGCTTCGCGGATTTCATGCTTGTCACGCGCCAATGACACTACCAGAGTGTTGCGTGCGCGGGGCTGGCTGCTAATTTGTTGATCTAACATGGTACGCTCCATCAGTTGTCTATGGAACGTAACATTAAACAAACTACGTGACGTAACGATGAAAACCGCGTTACAAATTGGCGACAATGGAAAAACGGCAACCCGGCGCTGGCCGTATGCGCATCAAAAAGAGGGGTTAGTTTGCAACGCCATATATCCAGCGATTTAACACTTGCCGTGCGGCATCAATAATTTCCGAGGCGGTCAGACCTATCGGCCCTACTCCGCGCTGCACTAAATCATCTGCGGCTGCACCATGCAAATAGACCGCCAGCAAGGTTGCCTGCTGTGGATTGAGCTGCTGGGCGATGAACGCGCCTATCATGCCAGACAGAACATCGCCCATGCCAGAACTGCTTAAGCCAGGATTGCCAGTCGGATTAATGAACCAGCTTTGATCTGGTAGCGCGCAAACACTGCCCGCACCTTTGAGCACAACGATACTGTGGTAGCGTTTGGCCAGCGCCAAGGCGGCACTCACCCTGTCTTGCTGTATCGCATCTATGTTGCAATCCAGCAATCTGCTGGCTTCACCCGGATGCGGGGTGAGTATGCTGGCGGGAGTACGCTGTTGCAACTGCTGCGCCAGATCAGCACGTGCCGCGATTAAATTTAGCGCATCTGCATCCAGCACGAGCGGCAGCTGACTTGCCAATGCATATTGCAACCAGCACAACGCCGCGTCACTTTGCCCGAGGCCAGGCCCCATCACCAGGGTCGACAGATGATGGAGTTCAAACAGTTTTGCTGGCGCAAGCAGCATGAGTTCGGGCTGTTGCAGGTCGGCGCAGGGAGCATGCTCAGCCAGCAGCGCAAGATACACTTTGCCTGCACCACATTTCAGCGCTGCACGCCCTGCCAGCAAGGCCGCGCCCGCCATGGTACTGGCGCCGCCGATGATGCCGACTTCGCCCAACATTTCCTTGTGACAATCGGGCGGGCGTGGTTTCAGCGGTTCGGTGACAAATTGCTGACTCAATACGTGTTTTGTAATGGATGCCATGGCAACCCTCCCGATGCAGACTAGGCTAGACGCCAGATAACACCCTCATTAGCGCCTAGCGGAATCAGCCGGTCATTGCCAATATCTATCTGCGCCGGTGCGACCCAGCTTTCTTTGACCAAAGTCATGCTGTCAGTGTTCCGTGGCAAGCCATAAAAATCTGCGCCATTGAAGCTGGCGAAAGCTTCGAGTTTATCCAGCGCATTGGCGGTTTCAAAAACCTGGGTATAAAGCTCAATGGCAGCGTGGGCGGTGTACATACCCGCGCAACCACAGGCGGATTCTTTTGCGCTTTGTGGGTGAGGTGCACTGTCAGTGCCGAGGAAAAATTTCGCACTGCCGCTGGTCGCCGCTTTTACCAGAGCCAGCCTGTGCTGTTCGCGCTTGAGTATAGGCAGGCAGTAATAGTGCGGGCGTATGCCGCCCTGAAACATGGCATTGCGGTTGTAGAGCAAATGATGCGCGGTGATGGTCGCAGCGATATTGGCAGGGGCATCAGTCACAAATTCCGCACCTTGTTGCGTGGTGATGTGCTCAAGTACGATTTTCAGCGCAGGGAAAGCACGAGTAAGCGGAATCAGATGGCGCTCAATAAACACCGCCTCGCGGTCAAAAATATCTACGCCGGGATCGGTAACCTCACCGTGGATAAGCAGCGGCATGCCATGCTTTTCCATCTCGGCTATCACCGCATAGCCATTGGTTAATTCGCTTAAACCCATATCGGAGTTCGTCGTCGCGCCCGCCGGATAGTATTTCACCGCATGCACCAGCCCACTGGCTTTGGCGCGTGCAATTTCGGCTGGATCGGTGTTGTTGGTCAGGTACAGCGTCATCAACGGTTCAAACTGCATCCCTGCCGGCACGGCGGCAAGAATGCGATCGCGGTAGGCGCGCGCATCTTCGGTGGTGCGTACCGGCGGTTTGAGATTGGGCATGATAATAGCGCGCGCAAACCGGCGGGCAGTGTCAGGCAGCACAGCGCGCAGCGTATCGCCGTCACGCAGGTGTAAATGCCAATCGTCAGGACGGGTAATGGTGATAGATTGCATTAGTTTTCCTCGTCAGTCGGGTCATCGCGCATGGTCAGCGCAAGTTTATAACAGGTATTCTTTTTGATGCCCGTAAGCTTGGCGGCTATGTGTGCGGCTTGCTTGAGCGGCAGTTCTTCCAGCAGCACCGTTAACGTGTCGCGCAAATGCTGCTGCTCGGGGCTGTCTTCAACGACTTTTGCACCCTCAACGATAAGCACAAACTCACCCTTTTGCCGATTCGCATCGGCTGCCAGCCAGGCACTCGCTTCCGCCAACGGCAGGCTATGGATGTTTTCAAACAGCTTGGTCAGCTCGCGTCCAAAGGTAATGCGCCTGTCGCTACCCAAAGTCGCGGCTAAATCTTCGACGCATTCCATAATTCGATGCGGTGCTTCATAAAATATCAGCACATAGGGCAATGCCGACAGCTGCTCCAACGCTGCACGCCGATGGCTGGCTTTAGCAGGTAAAAAACCATAGAACAACCAGTTCGGCGCAACAATACCCGCGGCCGATAATGCACACACCACCGCACTTGCACCGGGCACAGGCACCACGCGCACGCCTGCGGCATGGGCGGCAGCCACCAGCAATGTGCCGGGATCACTAATCGCAGGCGTGCCTGCATCGGTAATCAGCGCAACCGACTTGCCCGCCAGCATATCTTCAATTAACCGCGGTGTAGCGTGCTGCTCGTTATGTTCATGCAGCGCAACAAATTTAACGGATATCCCCAGCCGCGACAGCAACTGCCCACTATGCCGGGTATCCTCAGCCGCCACCAAGTCCACCGTTTTAAGCACATCAAGTGCGCGTTGGGTAATATCACCCAAATTGCCTATAGGCGTGGCGACCACGTAGAGTATTCCGGAAGGTGTATGCATAGCAGGATTTTAACCCAGAAACCGCAGTTGGACGAATCAGCAAAGCACGGTGAGCGCTTGCCTGCTTAATCTGCAGCGGGCGTGATTTCCCAAAACAGCGCCGGCTTGCCGGTGTGATAGCCCTGCGCATAATTGACACCCAGGCGCTTGAGGGCGTTGAACGTGGCTTCATCTTCGACCCATTCCGCAATCGTTTTAATTTGCATGACATGACCAATTTGGTTAATCGCGGTCACCATGGCGCAATCGATAGGATCAACCTCCATATCCTTAACAAAGCTGCCATCGATTTTAATGTAATCCACAGCGAGGTTTTTCAGGTAGCCGAACGAGCTTAATCCGCTGCCGAAATCATCCAGTGAAAAGCGGCATCCGCGAGCTTTGAGCTCACGGATAAAATGCGTGGCCTTGCTTAAATTACTGATCGCCACGGTTTCGGTAATTTCAAAACATATCTCGTGCAACGACACGCCGCATTGTTGGGCACTCGTGCAAATATAGTCGAGCATCTCGTCATCACCCAGCGATTCGCCAGACAGATTAATCGCGACTACACGCTCGCCACCTGCAGGTACGACAAAATGTTGTCCGCTAGCGATAGCTTTGAATACGTTCAACACCACCCAGCGATCGATACTGCTCATTTTGTTATAACGCTCAGCAGCGGGAATAAACGCGTTAGGCGGGATAATTTGACCCGTCGCATCCTTAATTCTGACCAACACTTCCCAGTGAAGATTAGCGGACTCTATTTCAGACAAGCTAATAATAGGTTGCGCATAAAGTACAAACCGATTTTTTTCCAACGCTTCAGTAATCGTGGTAGTCCAGCTCATTTCGCCCTGACGCTGCATGAGCTCAATATCGGCCGGCTGGAACACATGCACACGATTGCGACCGCCATCTTTTGCCGTATAGCACGCCAGATCAGCCGTGCTCATAATGTTTGCGGCATTCAGGTTATCCTGCGTAATACTGACCAGGCCGATACTGGCACCGATTTCAAAAGTCTTGTCGTGCCACGCGAAACGAAATTCTTTTACGCTCTGCCGAATTTTATCCGCCACGGCCTGCGCGCGCGCCAGACTACAGTTGCGCAACAACACACCGAACTCATCGCCCCCCAGGCGTGCCAGCGTATCACTTTGCCGTATGTTATGTTTCAGTTCCCGGGTCAGTTGGCGCAGCAACTCATCACCCGCCATATGCCCGCAGGTATCATTTACAATCTTGAACTGGTCCAGATCGATATAGAGCAGCGCGTGCTGATCTGATGCTTCTGTAGTCGCCAGCATATGCAACAAATTTTCTTCGAACTTGAGGCGGTTATACAATCCAGTCAGCGGATCATGGCTGGCTTGATAGGTAAGCTGTAACGCCAGCTTACGCGCATTGTTCACATCCTGACACACCATCACCGCACCAATGAACTCGCCCCTATCGTTACGCATGGGAGCCGCTGTCACATCGATAGAAAGCAGTTGCCCATGATGTTGCGCCAATGCGGCATGATCACTCATAGTAACCACCCCATCAATTTTCAGGCATTCGTGAATAGGATTCGGAATGCTCGCCTGCGTGACTTCATCTACCAACTGAATAACAGATTCCACCGGCAAACCCTGTGCATCAGCATTAGACCAACCGGTCAGACGCTCCGCGACCGGATTGAGATACTGCACCTCACCCGCCACATTGGTGGTAATCACCGCGTCCGCAATAGATTGCAGAGTGACCTCGGCACGCTCTTTTTCGTGAGCCAACGCCTCTTCCGATTCCTGCGTTCGTGCTAGCGCTGCACGCAACTCGGTTTGTTGCAACACGATAGAATCAAGCGCCTGATTAATAAACTTAGCCAGAAAACCAAACTCGTCACTGCGTGACGTATCAAACCGAACTCCTGTATCACCTTGCGCGAACTGCTGCGCACGAGACACCATGCTCTTAAATGGCTGTGACAACAAACGCTGCAAGATACGCTGCAATACCAATCCAAACAGCATGGTCACCAGACCAACGGAGATTAATATCTGTTTACGGTACATGACCTCCGTATTCTTGACACTGGGGAAGTACACCGTTAAGCGTAGTGGTGCGGCACCCGATGTATGCACCGACAATAGCAGGCTAATTCCGGCTTCCGTTGGATGCGCCTCACCTACACGTAGCACCCCGTCAGGTTGCGTGAGCGTGATAGCGGAGAAATGCACGCTGGGGTGCAGCATGGTAAACGTCTGCTGCAAACTTTGCTGATAATTCGGAGGGGTCAACGGATACTGCTTGTGGGCTTCATTGATATGCGCTGCAAGTACGCTACCGACAAGAGCCGCATAGTGCGAATTTTGCGCGGCAATCTCACGCTCTTTGCTGGCCAACATCAAAAAGGCTATCAGCAAGCCCACCAGCACCATCCCCCAGAACACAATACCCGTAATTTTTAACGGCAAGTCGCTGGGGATGGCATTCTGGTCGGGAGTATGCTCGGGAGACGTCATTTAAATCCCAGCCATTTAATTGCCATAAACATAGGGCAAATGCCACTCGCACCCGCGCCAAAAATCGCGAACCCCATAAACCAGGGGAAAAACCACAATTGCTCATAGAACAATACTGAGGTAATAAACAACACGATAGCAACGACAAAACGCCAAACACGCTCAGCCTCAAAACTGAGACGGAATGGCGTGTTAACGGGCGTAAAACTGGCGTCTGGCTGAACTGCCCCATTTTTTTGCGCACGCAACCGGGTCACCACACACGGCACGCGCCAGTTGGTAACGCCCTCGAACAACGAGAGCCCAATCAAAAAATACGCAGATTCAAAAACGAAGTGCAACTTTTATAGGATTTGAGAGGCAAGCTGGAGTAGCATCCGCGTCGCTCAAACTACCAAGTAAAAGGAACACGGATGAAACGCTACAAGCAGCTTACCATGGAGCAACGATACCA
>JBBQPT010000020.1:0-52359 GCA_038217005.1 Burkholderiales bacterium | reverse complement strand
CATACCGTAGAACGATAAAGCCACAATCAAGAAACGCATAATAGGATCGGTACGCAATTTATCCCACGCACCAGACAATGTCATAATCCCGTTAATCATACCGCCCCATGAAGGCAACAACAGCATGATAGAGAAAGTTGCTGCCAGTGTTGAAGTCCAGTCTGGAAGTGCGGTCCAGTGCAGGTGATGCGCACCAACCCACATGTACAAGAAACCCAACGCCCAGAAGTGAATAATCGACAAGCGGTATGAGAATATTGGACGACCTGCCTGCTTAGGAACGAAGTAATACATCATTCCCAAAAACGCTGCAGTCAAGAAGAAGCCCACAGCATTGTGGCCGTACCACCATTGCGTCATCGCATCTTGAGTGCCAGAGAACAAACTGTAAGATTTCATTGAGAACAAACTTACAGGCACAGCCAAGTTATTGAAGGTATGCAATAAAGCAGTAGCCAGAATAAATGCAAGGAAGAACCAGTTAGCGACATAGATATGTGGTTGTTTACGGCGCATAATCGTGCCCACAAACAGCGCAAGATAAGTTACCCACACCACTTCAACCAGAATATCGATAGGCCATTCCATCTCGGCATATTCGCGCGCCTGGCTGAAACCTAACATATAGCTGATACCACCCAACATAATAGCGGCTTGCCAACCCCAGAACGTAAAGGTTGCCATGCCATCACTAATTAAACGCGCTTGACAGGTACGCTGCACCACATAATACGAAGTAGCAAATAATGCACTACCACCAAAACCAAAAATTACCGCACTGGTATGCACTGGGCGTAAACGACCAAAAGTAATGTAAGGGATATCGAAATTCAAGAAAGGCCACGCCAATTCAGACGCGATGTACACGCCGACCGACATCCCGATCAAGCCCCAAACTACGGCCATGATTGAGAATTTCTTAACTATATCAAAATTGTACTGCTCTAAACTACTTATTTCTGTAGCCGCCATGGGAGTCTCCTACGCCGCTGTATCTATAAAAAAGAATATACTAACCTTGGCATTTTACCTGCGGCAATATGCCGCACGCAAGCCTTTATGCTTATCATTTCCCAAAATAGTTCCATTTATTTTATAAGCGCCCAATTATTAAGGATAATTTTATCCTATTAATTGACGTATATCGTTTGCAATATCCGCAGGTGCTTCCCCATATGGCATACGCAACCGCACACGCCCATCAACATCATAAACATAGGTAAACGCGCTATGATCTATAGAGTAATTTCCCGATCTATCAACAGGTTGCTTGCGATAATAAACCTGGTAGTCTTTCGCTATTTGCGCGGTTTGCGCGGGATCAGCATACAAGCCCAAAAAAGCCGGATTAAATGCGGGTACAAATTGCGCCAGCTTTTGAGGGGTATCTCGCTCGGGATCCAGAGTAACAAATAACACCTGAACTTTATTTGCATCTTTACCCAGTAGCGTCATTGCCTGAGAAAAATCATACAGCGTAGTTGGACAAACGTCCGGACAATGGGTGTAACCAAAGAACACTGCCACCACTTTTCCGTGAAAATCAGCCAGCGTTCGTCTCCGCCCAGCAGAATCGGTCAAATTGAAATTTTGCGCATACTGTGCACCTGTTATATCTTCGGCAACAGTATGTTTGAGCGGTACCATCGTTGGCGTGGCTGGTCCGCACCCAGTTAAAGCCAATAGTAGCAACAGCCAATGCATTTATACCTGCGCCATCGCCGCCAACGGCATATCTGCCAATCGATAGCGACCGGTCTGGACGGCAACAGCCAAATCCGCCAATGTCATCTGATTTAGCATTTCTATCACTTTTTCTTTAATTGGCAACCACCGCGCATGTACTGGACAGGCAGTTTCATCGCTACACCGCTTCAATCCAAGCAAGCAGCTTTGGGTAAAATCAGCGCCTTCAGTCAGCTGCAACAATCGCATTAGTGAAATTTGCGCAGCCGGCTCGCGCAGACAAAACCCACCCAAACGTCCACGAAAAGAGGACAGCAATCCGCCCTTGCTCATTGCCTGCAAAATTTTTGCCAGATAAGGTGCCGGCACATTTAAGCGCTCAGCTATATCTTTATTCAACACCGGCGCATTTGGCGACTGTGTCGCCATATAGATCATCGCCTGCACCGCATACTGGCTAGTTCGAGAAAGTATCACCGCATCACCTATAATCCATTAATAAGCCCACAAACACAGCGGCGCCTAGCCAGTTATTGTGTAAAAACGCCTTAAAACACTGCACAGGGTCGCGCTCGCGTATCAAATAATAATGATAACCTGCAATAGCTACCGCGATGATTAGCCCGGTAAAATAAGCCATCCCACGATGATACTGCCAGCCTACGAATGCGAGCAAACTGAGTGCGGCCAAGTACGACAACATCACCGCCAGCACATCAAACCGCCCAAACGTAATCGCCGAGGTTTTAATACCTATTTTCAAGTCGTCAGCTCGGTCCACCATTGCATATTCTGTATCATACGCTGCTGCCCAGAAAACGTTAGCTAGCAGCAACAACCAAGCTTGAACAGGAACTGTGCCCTGCATCGCAGCATATGCCATAGGAATTCCGAAGCCGAAAGCCACACCCAGATAAGCCTGAGGAATCGCCAAAAATCGCTTGGTATAGGGGTAGCTGGCCGCCAACACGACTGCCGGAATCGACAACCATATCACCAACCGATTGAGCGGCAGAATTAACAAAAAAGCCAATACTGCCAAACCCGCCGCCAGTAACAACGCCTCTTTGCTCGATATGCGCCGCGCCGCCAGGGGGCGATTCTGGGTGCGGGCTACATGAGGATCAATGTCACGGTCAGCATAATCATTGATCACGCATCCCGCTGAACGCATGAGCACAGTACCCAGTACAAATATCCACACGACCCACCAGGATAAATGCCCATTTGATGCAAACCATAGCCCCCATAGTGTTGGCCACAGCAACAGCAAAATCCCGATAGGCTTATCCAGACGCATCAGTTTTTCATATTGCTCAAGACGCTCAACTATAGTCATAGGTATTTAATCGCAGGTAAAAACACTTCAGTCACCAAAATACGTTTTGATGCCAGCACAAAAACCGAGCGCCGCGCCCACAAAGTGTCAGGAGGGTGAGTCAAGCGCGCTACTGCTGCCAAATAGAGCGGATGACGAAAGTCCAATCGCCGAAACCGCAATGGCTCCCGATACACTTGCGGGTTAACGAACAAAGCCGCACCTAATGGACGATTCCCCAAATAGCGCAACCGTGCCCAAGTCCCCGTCAGACTTGCATAAGGCAATACGCTGTGCGCAAAGACCAATGGCACCTCAGCACAACACAACGACACATCTCGCAACAGGCTATGCTGCCGTCTGCCCACCAATGCAAATTCATCACCGCGTGCATAAGCACGCCGTAATGACACATCCCGTACTGAAAAATCACTGCAACGCGCGACGATCCGCTGCGTCAACGAACCCTGATCAACCAACCAAGGCCGCAGCCAGCCAGGCGCGCCCAAAAGATGTTGATGCCAAACAGAATTCGCCATTACATCATTGTTTGATATAACTCATCATCGTTTTATATTGCGCCATATCTACAGGTTCAAATTTAGGAATGCCCGCACCGCGGAAACTTTGCATCGCAAACTGATCCTTATCCGCATTGAGCAGTGCTTGTGAAATTTTCTGTTTCAGCTCTGCTGAATAATCTCCACGCACCGCGAAGGTTAAATGTGGGCCACCCTCACTCTGTACGATCATATTAAAATCTATCGCACCACCGTTATTCCACATTTCATAAACACCCGCATTTGGTACACCAATATCAATTAAGTGGTACTTAAAGGCGGTATAAAGCCCATCAATATCACTATAGTAAGTGACACTCTTGAAATATGTAGCCGGGTTAATCTTCAAATCGCGCAATTTCGCCATGGCCAACAGCGTTACCATGGATTTTTTATCGGTAAAACCTATGCGCTTACCCTTCATATCTTCAGGAAATGCTATCCCAGAAGACGACGGCGCAACAAAAGTCGCAGCCAGCTGCCCAGGCACGCGCACAATAGGCTCGTAACCCGCATTTGCATAAGCATCCATCACAAAGGTTGCCGGCCCGAACACCAAACCAAAACGCTTCTGCTTGGCTTCGACCATGAGCTTGTCATAATTGCGGGACACGTCAATTTTCACCGGTGCGCCCAACACCCGGCTCAAATAAGAAGTAAATCCGCGCGCGTCCTGTACCGCCTGTATCGGACTGCGATTGTAATCAAGAAAACCGATAAATATCGTATCTGCAGCCTGTGCTGACATCACTACCAGAAACAAACCAAACACCGCCAACCATTGCTTCATTATGACTACCCCCTTTTTTATATTAGATTTTTAAGATTGTAACATGCGATTTTAATTACCGTAGCGCTGTACTCAAGCTTTCACAAACTCCTGCGCCGCCCCCAGCCAACGCAACACATGCGCTTGCACAACCTCAGGATAGTGCAACAAAATATCACCAGCCGCATGCTGTGCTTGCACCAGCAAATCAGCATCCATCGCCAAATCAGCAAACCGTAGCATTGGCGCCCCCGATTGCCGAGCACCCAGAAACTCGCCAGGGCCACGCAAAGCCAAATCCTCACTGGCGATATAAAATCCGTCCGCGCTTTCAAATATTACTTTTAGCCGCGCCCGTGCCAATTGCGATAACGGCTGCTGGTATAACAACACACATGCACTTTTCGCGGCGCCACGCCCGACCCGCCCGCGCAACTGATGCAACTGCGCCAACCCCATACGTTCAGCATGCTCTATCACCATCAGCGACGCATTGGGCACATCTACACCCACCTCAATCACCGTCGTCGCCACCAGCAAACCCAACTCACCTGCCGAAAATTGCGCCATCACCGCCGCTTTATCACGGCTATTCATGCGCCCATGCACCAACCCCACACCCACCTCAGGCAACGCCGCTGATAATGCTGCATGAGTGTCCATCGCCGTTTGTAATTGCAGCTTGTCCGACTCTTCAATTAACGGGCATACCCAATATACCTGCCCACCCTGACCGCACTTATCACGCACCCAGTCAACCAGCTCCTCGCGCCGCGCATCACTGACCAGCTTAGTGACGATAGGCGTACGTCCAGGCGGCAACTCATCTATCACCGAAACATCCAGATCCGCGTAATAACTCATCGACAAGGTGCGTGGTATCGGTGTCGCACTCATCATGAGCTGATGCGGCTGCACACCTTTTTGTCGCAGCGCCAAACGTTGCGCCACACCAAAACGATGCTGTTCATCAATCACCGCCAACCCCAGCTTGTTAAACTGCACCTGTTCCTGAAACAGCGCATGCGTGCCTGCCGCCAACATCGCCTCGCCAGTCGCCAATTTATCCATTGCCACTTGTTTGGCTTTCTTACTTAAACTTCCCGTCAACCAGGCTACCTGCACACCCAGCGGCGCAAACCATGACTGCAATTTGTAATAATGCTGCTCAGCCAATATTTCTGTCGGCGCCATAAATGCCGTCTGATAACCACCGCCTATCGCCTGCGCCGCAGCCAATGCCGCTACCACCGTCTTACCGCTACCTACATCACCTTGCAGCAAACGTTGCATGGGGTAAGCCGCACCCATGTCACCACGGATTTCGTGCCATACCCGCTGCTGGGCATGCGTCAAGGCAAAAGGCAAATCAGCCAACAGTTGACCAGGCAAAGCAGAGGCATTACTGATAACAGGTGCGCCCAATGCTCGTCGCGTCTGCCGTGCTACTCGCAGTGAAAGTTGTTGTGCTAACAGCTCGTCGAATTTAATCCGGCGCCAGGCGGAATGAGTTTTATCGATTAACGCGCTCAATGCGACGTCGGGAGGAGGATGATGTAAAGTCCGCACACTCTCAGCAAATCCCTGCAACTGGAATTGCGCTCGTATGGCATCGGGTAAGGTATCGGTCAAATCTGCTTGCGCCAACACCAGTCCAATTTGCTTACGCAGCAAAGTTTGCGAGACACCCGCGGCCGCAGGGTAAATTGGCGTCAAACTTTCAGGCAATCCCGTATCTGCGCTGACTACACGGCAACGCGGATGCACCATTTCCAGCCCAAAAAAACCGCCACGCGCCTCGCCTACCGCCCGGATGATATTGCCAATAGCGAATTGTTTAGTCTGACTGCCGTAAAAATGCAAAAACCGCAAACTCAGCTCGCCACCCGCATCTTGTATGCGAGCGACCAGCTGTTTACGCGGTTTATATTGAACTTCACAATGCGTGACCACACCTTGCACGTGCGCCAATTCCCCATGCAGCACATTGGCAATAGGCGTAATCCGGGTTTCATCCTCATAACGCAGCGGCAAATGCAGCAGCAAATCTGCATACGTCGTCAGGCCTAACTTGGCAAAAGCCACTGGCAACGCAGCGGTCATATCAAGAGTGGCAGTCGCCATGCTGAATTAACCCAGCACCATCACCCCATCCGCCTCAACTTCTGCATTGCGTGGCAAAGCCGCCACACCGACTGCGGCGCGCGCAGGATATGGCGCAGTAAAATACTGAGCCATGATTTCGTTAACCTTGGCAAAATGGCCCAAATCAGTCAAAAACACATTGAGCTTAACCACATCAGCCAAGCTGCCGCCGGAAGCAATAGCTACCGCCTGCAAATTCTGAAACACCTGATGGATTTGCGCCACGATACCGTCCGCCAACTGCATGCTGACAGGGTTAAGCCCAATCTGCCCGGACAAATAGACAGTATCGCCAACCTTGACGGCCTGCGAATAAGTCCCGATTGCTGCTGGCGCATCGGCCGTGTTGATAATTTGCTTGGTCATGACCTAACCTTTTCCGGAATAACAAAAAAGCAAATTATCTCACACTGCTAATGCCGACGCATCGACATCACCACAGCATCAGAAATCACGCTGAAATTCGATCTTGTAGGGTTTGTCTACACCAGGCTCAGCAATATTAAGCGTAAACTGCAGCCGATCTGGTGACTCATAGCCAAAATCACCAATGGAGTAAATAGCTTTACCCTCATTGATGTTGCGCATTTTAATTTGTCGCAACTGCCCGGCCAGATTTACGGCATAGGCACTGACATCCACCCCAATAGTCTGGGGAAGATGTTGCGCTTCCGTTCGACTTGCCACAACCGTGAGCAACAAACGATTTTTGCTGCGGGAAATACCATAGGCTTTTGCTATTTGCGGGGAAAGCGTATCTACAGTTACTACATTGTAGTTAATGTCCAAATCATCAAATTTTTGCACATCAGCATGCACGAGCACAGGAAGCAATGTCAGGCAAAACAGAAGTATACTGGTCAGCGTTTTCATCATGCACCTCCACAAAATAGGTTTTCTCACTAATCACATTATTGCAACGCCTTCATGTACATACCATAAGGGCAATTGCTAATAATCCAGGGGGAAAGAACCTGACAAGCCTGCATACCGTGACTCGCCCTGCAGACGATGAATCCCTTGGGCCAAGGACTTCTGATTAATAGCGCAGCTATCCTGAATAACTTACAAACCGACTTTTTCCGCCACAATACCGTGCTGACTGACATGCCCGAACACGCCACCCGAGCTAACAACATCAGGATTGTAGGCAACTTCCATCATATGAGGATAACGCGAGTTGAAATGTGCGGACATCACGCCGTCCATGTCAGAAATTTCAGACTCCAGCTGAGCACGCTCATTCGGAGGGAGCTCGGCTTGCAGGTGTATCATAAAATCGACGATATTCATGATATTTCTCCTTACTTCAAGGCGTGGTGCCGTTTATTACTCTGACCACCACATTAACCACCCCACGCTCTCAACTAGAACTCTCTAACTTCAACATCAGGTAATTCAGGGATGGTACTCATTAGGCATCAATTGCCGGATTGCGTTCCCATGGCAGTAACGTCAAGGCACGATCCAGTCGCTATCAGCAATCAGACGCGTACCTTCCGAATCCGCAAAATGGACGATATATCCACCCTTGGAAGCAAAGCGTTGGCCTGGCGCAAGTCCCAGCCTTGGGTAGTGACCGGTGACGGTTCTATAACTCAACATGCTTTCGATACGCTCCACCAAGTAGTCGCGCACGAAACTGTCCTGCATCGCGGTCAAGGTTTCCGCCAGGATACCGCATGCCAGATAAGTGTCTGCCTGAGTGCGTTCTGCCACCACAGGAATATTACGGATTTTGAACCAGCCCAGCGGAAAGTTCATCCGTGCCTTGCGCAATTCCGGCAGATCAAACGGGTAAGTCATCCGTGCGACACTGCGCCAAGCTGCAGGCATGGGGGCATTCTCCAACCCGCCCATAAGCCCCGATACATATACCGTACGGTTGTTGACTGCATGGTCAGGCAGCGCACTCACATCCTCCTTGCGCAACCAGAGAATAATCACATCACCAGCATCAGTGTGCTTCAACATTGCGGCCAGTGCTCGCTTGTCCGCACCGGCCTTCAGCACGCGATTCACAGACTTCAACCCTGTCCGCCTTAGCTCACTATCGAGCGTCATGGCAGCCTCTTCGCCCACATCGCCTTCGCGATAAATCTGCACAACCCGTTTCAGCCCAAGGCGTATCCGGCTGCCCTGCAGCACGCGGGACATTAACTGAGCTTCCAGCAACACGCCCTTGGTGAAATAAATCGGGTAGAAGTCCGTTTCCGCCACTACTGGCAGATCAACATTGGGAAACAGGCAGGGAATAGCTTCATCTTCACAAAACCGGTGTACCGGCGCCCAGGCTTTTCCTCCCAGCCCAGAAATCACCGCAAACACAGGCTCTGCAAGCATGCGTTGGTGTAACTGCTGCTCCCAGGTATTCGGCGGGCCTGTCAATTGCCAGACATGGAGCTGCCATCTGCGCGTAACGCGGTATCTGACCGGCAATGCAGATTGCAATGGCCGCCTGCCGCCACGGATGAATTCGTTTTTGTCGGCAAAGAAATGTTCGAGCACATCCAGCATACCCTGACGTTTGACCGGATCGGCATCGGGGGTGATGATGGTCGCAAAATGCAGCATGTCATCACTCACACCGGGCACCGATCCTATTGATAACGTCTTAAGATAGGTGATGAGCGAGGCCATGGTGGCATCGTCGAGCTGGAAATGCGGCATCAGGGGATTGAGTTTCTGCCCTTCCCTGCCCACACCATCGCGGATAGCCCGCGCCAGTGTATCTTCAGTGTAAGGTTCACGACGGGAATTGATACCCGTACCGAAACGAAAATCCATATCCTCGATACGACGGCTGCCATTCGCCCGAAACAGGTACTTACTAGTGATGGGCGGGATGACGATCTGCCCCTCCAGCGTCCCCAGCCCGCTACGCCGGTGGCAATTCATGCAAGCCGCTTCTGCGCCCTGCACCTGCACTCCGAACTCACGTTCGCCGTGCACAGGCTGACCCGATGGCAGCACCCCCTGGCGATAAACCAGTTCGCCAGCCGTCAGCGCATCGGCTTGCGCCCACGCGTACGGGGCAAGCACTATCAGCAGTATGAAAACGAGCTGCTTCATGGTCAGTCACACTCAAGCCGCCTGCAGGCGCTGCCGGACATCCGGCATTACCGGACGGCGACCAGTTCCCGATACTTGCTTAGCAGCTCATCTGCGGACGCAAATCCGTCGATGCGCACCCAAGGTTTACCCGGCGCGGCTCGCAACAAAGTAACCGGTGTGTGATTCATCTTGTCACCGCGGTAAACATCGAAAGCTTTCTGAGTTGCAATGCTCGCCGCCATGGTGCCGGTATAGTGATTCCATTCCGGGCCGGCGCCGTATTTTCTGGCATATTCCCTCAGCACCGCAGGCGTATCCTGTTCCGGGTCAATCGAGACCGAAACCAGATGCACCTTGTCCCGGTCATTGCCAAGCGCTTCCTGCAACTGCGCGAAGGTATGGCTGGTCACGGGACAAATCTCCGTGCAGGAAGTATAAATAAAATCGAGTATCACCGGGCGACCGTCGTTCAGCTCCTGCGGCAGGGAGACAACTTTGCCGTCATCCCGTACCAGCTTGACCTGCGGTACGGTGTATTGCGCCGTAGATGTCCTGGTTCCAGGCATCACCGGCATCATATCCATCATATGATGGTGTTCGGTGATTGAGCCGACACTATTGTCAGCCAGCGCGCCGGATACCAGCGGCGCACTCATGCCGGTTACAACGAATGTCAACAAACCAGCAAACGTGTGTACGAAGGTCCTCATAACATTTCTCCCAATATTATTATCGGCGGTATCGTTAAATGGGTTTGGTAAACAGACTATCCCCCAACGGCGGGTTCAGGACAACGCGTTCAATACTGATTTTTTCCGAACTGTTCACACCCTCGACGCGCGTTTCCAATACATACGGCACTTTCACGCCATCAACTGCCCGGTAGTCATGGAAATAGGTCACTACCGGACGCAATTTCCCATCAAAACGGCGAGGAGTGCCGTCGATCTTGGTATCGAGGAAAGTCTGCGCATCAATCCACAGATGTCGCGTCTCGCCATTCTTCAGCGCCAGTTTCAATTTATAGGTTTTGCGACCATTCACTTGTTCAGCGCCTTCGAGCGCCACCTGTGTACCCTTGGTAGCATAGTCAATTAGCGGCCCGTCCAGCGCCTGCTGCTGGGAAGCGATTTTTGCCTCCGTTGGCGTAAATGATTCAACTTCATGACGACCGAGGAAGGGGCGTAATTTCCAGCCTTGCGTACCATCAAACACCTGTACGGCCGTATCACCTTGGAACTTGACTTCAATACGTGATTTGAGCGGCCGTTTCAGCTCCATCTGAAACGGCAGGCGTATAACTTTCCCAGAGCCTAACTCACCGTTTTTCATAACCAGACTGCGCAGATCGGCCTTCTTCTCCGCCTGCACCATCGGGGAATTCAGTGCACCAATCACACCACCATCTTTCCGTTCCCGTCCTGCATCAAGCTGACCCGTCATGGACATGGAATGGATGCGATGCCATGCATCGAGTCCTCCCCGTGCGCTAATATTACGTTCGACAACCTGCTCGGCTGTCAGTCCGGCTGTGCTTGCCGTCGACCCATCTGCGGATTGCTTGTTTGGGCCGGCAGCCAGCGCCAGCGACACAGATAGAGAACACACAAGGCTGGAAAAAATCACGGTTCGTTTCATCATTTTGGTTACCTCCGAAAAATCATCGCAAAACTAAATTTCAGGCCTCAATTAACAACCAGACCTTCAACACGAAAATTGCCGATCACCACACTAACGCGGCCACCAGGTTTAACCAGTCGACCCGGATTACCAAAAATCATGAAATAGGTACGATCAGCCTTGGGGCTGTCGCCAGTACGCAACTCTCCGACATTTTCCATAGCCGGCACAGCAAGGCGTGTACCCGATACCTCGTCGATTATGTAGGCTTTACTCTCCATATCATTGAGTGACTTGGCCTTGACTGGGTCGACGATGCGATAGCGAAATTCCAGCATGTAACCCGATGACACTGGGTGCACACCGATCACCTCGACGCCCCAGTTACGCTTGTAATACAGGTTTTGACTGGCGCTCCAGTTTCTGGAATCCACTGACGGATCGTTGCCAGCCGACCGTTTTAAGGCGGACGCATCCACTGGTGATGGCTGCGCAACATTCACCTCGGCACTCCCCTCAGAAGAGTACACAAACACACCGGTGAGTAGCACCATCGCTCTGGTACATGCCAAGACATGCCGTATCCATTTTTTTTCGGGTTGCTTGTTCATTTCACCCCCAATAAAACTCATTGCTGACTGACACTCCACGCGGCTTGCGGGTTATCCCGCAAGCCGCGTGGAGTTGCAACTTTGTCATCACCACTCATAGCCCAGTCAGATTTAACGTCTGCGGACTTCCTGCACCGTTGTCTGGTACGGTCAATGTTCCTGAACGCAGGCTGAAGCCAGACGGAGCATTGAAGTTGATCGTAATGGTACAGGCACTTCCAGCTGCAACGGTCGTAGCCGCGCAGGTATCAACACCCTTGCTGAACGCCGTACCCAAGCTGTTAGCCACAACAGCCGTCCCGAACGTCACTGGCCCCGCACCGGAATTCCTCAGCGTTACGATACTCGACTGGTTACCGCTCAGGTTGCCGAAACTCAGCACCCGCTGCCCGAAGACTGTCGACAGCGTACCAAGCGTTGCCGAAGAGAATGTTACCGCCCCCTGCGCAGCAGTACCACCGCTGAGCTCGTCGGCACCGATGTCATATGCCGAACCTTGTGGCCGAATGTCGCCGTCAAAATCACGCGTCACACCGATAACTGTGGTTCCTGTATCAACAGCCGATGATCCGGAATTGATATGGTAGTCACCGAACGGTACATATGTCGCACCGGTGCTATCGGTCGGTTTACCCAGATACAAAGGACCGTAGCGCATGTTGACGTAGTTATTACCTTCATCCACTGTCGCAGCCACCTGCAGGTTCTTCACGCTAGGAGGATTAAGCACACCAAGGAACTCAGGCACTACCCGCGAACCATTGCAATAATAGTCAGCCAGTTTCGGATCGCTATTACTGTTGTTGTTCCCGGCATAACCGGCAGTGATCACCGAGTAAGTTGGTGCCAGAACCAGCCCTTGCACTGCAGGCAACGCTGCCGATACGCTGGCTTTGCCCAAGGCTGTGAACGCCGTGTTGGTCACGCCGTTGTTGGTCGGACGATAGGTGAATGTGGTAGTCGTCGACGTCGTCGTCACACTGAGCACGACATGAACACCGTTGTAGAGGCCAGAGCTAGTGCCCGTAAAGCCGGCAATTGTCACTGAGGCATTCACCGACAGATTAGCCGCCGGGATCACAACGGTTACCCTCCGTGTCGCGGCATTATTGCCAGACTGAGCCTGCGTTGGTGGCTGAATGGCGTTCAGCGTTACCGCAGGTGTATATCCAGGTTGATTCGCAAGCGCATCGCCGAGAACACCAAGATCCCAGTACGCAGCACCCGTTACACACTGACCAGTTGTGCTCTGAGCAGGCAACTGGACACAACCCGTAGCCGTCGCATTGTTGGATGCACATAGCGTCGAGACACCGCTTACCACACTGTAGAAGAAAGAGCGGTTCTTCCAGAGTATGTTATCGGTCAACGTAGGGCTCGATATTTTGGGCACGGAACTACGTACAGCGATGAGCTGTGCACTGGTCGGATCCGAACTGATCCCCGCTGGATTGGGTTTGCCCGTACCGGTAGAACTTGCCGTTTCACCACTTCCTGCCAGCAGCACCCCAGCAATACCCGCACTGTCATTGGATGTCACTGTGTTGTTGGTAACCGAACTGTTCACCGTGTCGGCAAGTGCAATACCGCCACCCGCCCAACCAGCCACGTTGTTATCTATCATGTTGTTGGTCACCACCACCTTGTGCCACAACTCTTTACTAGCCGAATACTGAATATCGGCACCATTGACTTGCTGCAACCGGATACCACCACCATGACCAGCTTCGGCAAAGTTGCCACGGATCAAGTTGGAGTCTATGGTCAGATTGCCCGTCCCCGGCGACACGGTTGCGCCGAACAGAGGAGGTTCGCCGATAACGGCAATACCCCCACCATGCGTCGAAGTCGTCTGCTGGAAGCTCTGGTTGAACAGTATGCTGTTATTGGCAATAGTGCCGCCTTGACTGAAACCGATGTGGCCGATACCACCACCATCGGAGCTGCTGAAGTTGCCGCAGACCCAGTTGTGATCGACGCTGTAGCCATCCGTGCCGGTACATATCGACACACCGCCACCTGCACCGCCACCGCCAGCAGGGCCTTCAACCACGCCGTTCTTGGTAATGGCGTTATGGTGTATTTTCACGTCATTATCGAAGCCCCAGCCAACCAATCCATCGCTGTTGCGTCTAGGCGTACCTGTCACGCCACCATTTGCGTTCTCGGTCAGACCAGGGAAGGCCGGATTTTCCAGATAAGGCACACCAATCCGCACACCGCCGTTGAATGCACCGGCGTTGCCATAGACACGGTTATTGGAAATTTCCAGTCCGTGCGCCCAACCGTTGACATAGATACCGCCACCCGCATCACCACCGGTGACACTCAGGCCGTCAATGCGCGATGCTGCACAGTTGAAGTTGCTTTCACGCACACGATGACCCAGCGTGCTGGTAGCGCCGCCATTCAAATTGCACTGCTGTCCCGGCAGATTTTTGCCCAGCACGGTAATGCCCGCGCCTTCCTCGGTACCCAGCACAGATGGTTCAAGCAGTACGACGCCACCAGTAATTTCCTGACCAGGCAATGGATCAACCTGAGAGGTGCCAGTTTGGTTACCGGTCGTCACATCTATGGCGAACAAGTCGTTGATGCGAGGACGCCAGGTCTCAAGCTTCGTGGTGGGATACTTCGCAGCATTGATGATGACCGAAGCCGCACCCACGCCTTGCAGACGCACAGGTTTCCACATGATCAGCAGCTCATTGTAGGTGCCCGCATCGACCATGATCAGATCGCCTGGCTTGGCGGCATCGATCGCTGCCTGTATGGTCTGCCCGTTGGCACCTTGCACCCGCGTAGGCGCAGTGCCGCCTATCGTCACTGAAACAGTATCGACCGAAGCCTTGCCGTTGGCAGTAGTGATAGTGAGCTCTCCCGATGGGGTGCCAGTGGGTACCGTGGCAGTAATGGTGCCATCACTCCATGAAACATTGGCGGCAGGCAGTGGAATATTACCAATCTTAACCGTGCCCTTGGTTGAGCCAAAGCCATAATGACGCGTCAATGTCCTCAGGCTGGCGGGGCCGCTGGTCGCAAACGGGCCAGCGTAACCAGGGTTAGGCACTTGCTGATCGCCGAGCGCAGTGATTGTCAGCGTTCCACCAGCAGCAGGCAGATAAGGCCCGAATCCGGCACTACTGTCTACTCTGCGGATAGCCGGCGTTCCAGGATTGGTTGCCGTACCACCAGGGTAAGCACAGTCGGCTGGATTATAGCCAGCAGCGAACGCAGCGATCGGCAACACCGGTGTATCCAGATAAGTGGTCCGCCCCGGCATGAATGGCAGGGTGTAGCAGAAATTGCTATAAGCGGCGTTGTACTGTGGATCAGTAATCATCTTGGTCGGATTCGCAGGATCAGGAATCGGACCGGGGTCGTTCATGCAAGTGATCAACATGTTAGGGCCATAGCCTGATGGCGTAGGTGGATTCACCAACCAGCTTGAAGGCGTCATAACATTGTAGGCACCCCACTGATCGGAATAGACGCGACTCATCTCGCGACCCATGAAATCCTTGATAGACACCGGCACAAACGGTACTGAAGCCTTTTCGCCGAAATCCGGTGCAGCCGCATTGAATTCCGATGAAGCATCGTCAAGAATGATACCTGTACCGCTACCGGCCAGAGGCACCTCGGTAAACACGAAGAAGTTCGCGGTTGCCTGCAGCTGGTCGTTAATCTTCACCAGCTTGCGATCGCACAACGGACGGTCCATGCCGGCGAACGGTGCAACTTGCTGTGCTTGAGGGAACAGACTGAGGTAATCCGGCACGCGGTGCAAATTACCGACACACTCAGGCGCCGTAGCCAAAGCACCCAGAACACCAAGATTGGTGGTCGGATTGCTCTGCACACCGCCGACACTTGGGTTGTTGGGATTGGCATTATTCAGCGTTGCCTGATCAGGCAGGATGAAGATGCTGCCCAACGCACCGAACTGCTGTACTGCCGGAGCGACAAAGGCATCGCCGATGAGGATATTCTTGTCCTCTTCCTTGACAACTTCGTAGCCCAGTGGCGTCACCGCCTCCACTACATAATCGCCCGGAGGCAGGCTGACCAGCGTTTGTCCAGTCGTTTGTTGCGTTGTGCTCAATGGGTGAGCGGCGATGTAGGCAGCACTCGGGAACTGGTATCTGCCATCGTAAGGTGCTGCCTGTACCTGGTTCCAGTTGTGGAAGCCGTCATAGCAACGGAACTGGTCGGGCGCACCACCAGGGTTTTGCGCAGCCAGCGTATACAGCAAGAACGGATCGTCAGGACGTTGGCCGGGGCATTGCATGTTTATCTGTTTGCCAGTGGCATCGACCGCGTTGACCCAGTCGTCCCAGCTTGACGTCAACGCCGTGTCCACCAACGTCAGCGTATCGGTACCGTCAGCAAGCTTTTCCTTGCGATACAGATTTACCGTCACGCGTGGCACCAGCGGCTCCCACAATGTCTGCACATTGAGGCGCTGGTCGTCGAATGGGCGCGTGCTGGAATACACCACGATACCCTGGATGCCGCCGTTTTCGTTTTTAACATAAGGCACTCTGCCCCAGTTAATGGTGTTGCGCTCACTGATAAAACCTTGATTACCATAAGCATACGCACCGGGCAGATAGACTACACTAGTGGTATTGGCCGCAGTACATGGTGCGCCAAGCTTTGGTAGCGCACCGGCAGTGGGGTCACAGCCGGTAGGATTTGCCGGTGTTGCCTGATACCGCGAGCTCCACAACCCAGCACCTGCGCCGGTCGTATCCACCGGACCGCCTGCATCAACGATGACGTTGACACCGGTCTGTTTGAAGCGCGTGGTATCGGCCTCGGAAACATACCAGTTGAACAACGGGAACAGCTCAGCCAGCAGACCGTTGCCGCTACTGTCCGTCAAAGTCTGATTGGATATGCCACCATCACGATAGCGATTCGTCATCAGCACGTTGGCAATCCCTGTTTCACCAGCATCGTAGATACCATTCTTATTCACATCCATGAAAATGTTCTGGTCGTGCTGGGTAAACCAGCTCAGCACGGGGATATTACCCATCGCCACATCAGTGGTGCCAACAGTCACAGCTTCAGTCTGGATGATCTGGTCTAGCCATTGATCCCATACCGTCAACTGGTAGGATCCCGCAGGCACTTTTTGCAGGACGAAATTACCATCCTTGTCGCATTGCGCGATCGCGATCGCGGCACCAGTGCCGCCTTGCGAATTAAGGGCAACCTGACAGGTGGTCGAACTCAGCAGATCATATGAGCCGGAATCCCACAAGGTTACGTCTGAAGGCCGCGACATGTGCTGATTGGTGACCTTGCCGGTAATCTTGTGTGTGCCGAGCAGGTGATTGGCAACCGCGTATTGCGTGACATGCTGTGGATTGACGAAGCCGATGGTGGTGTGGAATCCGGGCGGGCCGAATTCCTGGAAGTACACCGGTTCCTTGATTCCAGTAAATGCATCCTGGGCGGGCGTACCTTCCAGCGTTTCAGTCTGCCACCACACTTCGCCCGTTGCTGCACGTTCTGCGCCGGGATGCGCAATCACATCATAGCGTGCGGGGGTCAGGTTCTTGATCAGCGCATGGCCGGCCAGCGCGTATTTCGCCGGATCGCCGGTATAGCCTGGAGGCGCATTCGGACAGGTATAAACGATGCCTACCAGATTGTTGCCGGTGCTTGCGCTACTGGTCTTGTTCTGGTCATTAGGGCACCCGGTCTGACCCAGCAACGCGTTGGTCAGCGGCATGTTAAACGCGTCATAAGTCTGCTGACCTGCAACGTCGCCAGAACGGCCAACCGCATCCATCAGGATAATGTTAAAACCGCCCAAGCCGTTTTCATTCAGGTCGTCCTGTCCGTTGACAGGCGCGTTGTCCTCGTAGATATAAATGCTCAGCTGCGCAGGCACAAGCGGCGTGGCTTGCAGCATGGTCGTCACCGTTTTTTTGCCGGTAATGTCGGTGGGGCTGACCTCGACGCCACCCATCATATGACCAGGATCGCCGCTGACCACGGGCGCACCTGCATCTCCGGGAAGAATGGAAATGTAGTAATGCTTGTTCGGATTAAGCCCGACGTCGCCGACCTGAGTGGGCGATTGCGGCGGCACTGCAGCCGACTGGCCCGCGCCGCAACTGATAGTGCCGACGCAGCCGGTAGCGATGACGGGCATGTGGCTCTTATGGAAGCTGGTGCCGAGCGTGCGCGCACTAGGCGATGGCGTGCCTGTCGGATCAACCTTGAAGGTCAGGTCTTCCTGTATCGTCCAGCGATAATCGGTAATCGCTGCCTTGGTCGCAGCATCAAGCACCGCCAATGCAATGCCGCTGGCTGCTGGGAAATTCACAGTCACATTTCCAGCCGAGGCGCTCAATGTGCCCTGGGAATTCTTTGCCTGGTAAGTAAATGCACAACTCGACGCGCCGCTGGTCGGCTTTGCGTTAAATGAACCATCCGCATTGAGCGTCACTGCAGCACAGTTTCCTATGCTCGCCAAGACCGCTGTCAAGGGATAACCGCTAGGGTCGGTGTCATTGGCCAGCACGCCAGGCCGCGCACTCTTGAACAGTGTGGCAATATTGCTGTTGTAACTATCCGCATTGGCGACTGGCGGGCCTTTGATCCCCCCGCTGGCGACATTAATGGTCACAGTCGCGGTATTGGTTGTGCCGTCGTTACCGTTATAGGTAAACGTATCGGTGCCGATGAAGCCGGCAACTGGTGTATAGACAAAGCTACCGTCGGCATTAAAAACCAGCGAGCCTTTGGCTGGATCATTTCCTGCCACCACTGCTGCCCGCATCACAGCGATATCATTTAACCTTACATTACCGTTTATTGCAGCGTTCAATGGCACCGCGAACGTATCCGCCACTGCCAACGGTGTCACCGCAGCCTGCAGCGTACCACCCGCGACCTGAAGTATGCCCTGCATGCCACCGTCCGCCTGATTGGCGGTGGTCAGGCTCAGTTGCCGGTCAAAGATTGCAAAAGTGGCAGGCGCAAAGGCCGGGCCGGTGGTGGGTACCGGCGCTACCTGCTGCGGCTTGACTAATACATCGTAGGTCTTGCCCGCGGTGAGCAGCACTTCACTCTGCACCTTCGGATTTCCTGGCGCCAGATTACCGTCTTCCGCCACCAGCGACATGCTGAGACCGACTACTGAAGGTATATGTGTGCGCAGACCAGCGTTAAGCAGGCGCAGCAACACATTGCCGCTGGCGGCTGCTGGCGTTGCTGCAACCGGAAAGGTCGATTTTAATGGCTGGGTTTTATCGAATGGCTGGCCGTTAATCAGGAAGTAGACAGGCGTAAAATTGACCGCGGCTGGATAGCACTTGGCATTCGGGCTACAAGTCGGATCATTGAAACGTTTACTGATATCTGCATTATCCATCGCCGCTGCATCGACAGCTTTATTCTGCACCGGATCGATTTCACTGAACAGCAGCGCAGCATCTGCATCGTAAGACACGCCAGCAGATGAGGTGGGATAGGCGTTACCGGAAGCAAAAGCCGTAGTGCCGGCGGCGGCTACTGGCGCCTTAGTCACGACGATCACGCCATACAAGCCCATCGGCGCCTGCAGCGAAGGCAATGTTCCGGTCTCGTAAATATAGGTTCCGGGCTTCAGATTATTCCAGGTCAGCGTAGTTGCCGCCGTAGCGCCCGCTGGCACTTCAGTGGCAAACGAACGCACCCGATCCAGTTGTGCCGGAGGGGTAAACGGCGTACTAGCAGCCCCATTGCTAGGGAAAGTCGTGTATGCCTGAGCTGGATGAGCAGGGCTAGCCATGCGGGTAACAGTACCCATACCGCCACCGTATTGCCCCAGTATCACCAGCGAAGTCGGTATAGGCAGCATGTTTTTCAGATTTATCTGCAAGTTCGTACCGGTAGCATCGTAGGGCACGGTGATGGTTGGCCCCGGCGCCCAGCTTGCTGTACACGACCCGGTAGTGCAGTAACCCCACATCGGCACGATCGTACCATCCGGCAGGGCAGTACTCATGCGCTGCGCTGTCAGATTGACTGTCGTGGTCGTAGCGGCGAACGGCGCACTCGCCGCCAGCAGCAACGAAATGGAAACAACGGTCCGCACAATCATTTTGGAATAATTGATTTTCATGACTTCTTCTCCTTGCCGTTGTTGCGTTATTTATAAGCTTTCGTCGATAAACCAGCTGTTAGGGTCAATGAGCAGCATCATCATCATCCCGCCAGGAAATACATCGTTGGTCGTGATTTCCCGCTCATTGTGGGAGTGCCACATATATGCATATCCTGCTTCCGCTGTCGGGCTATTCTGATTAAGCGTGCCAGGAGGCAACGGTGTCGAATTGAAACCCGAATTCGATGTCTGTATTCCCATATATGGCGTCCCGGCATACCACTGACCATTGGCCATAATCTGTGGATCGGGCGGCGTAACGGGTATTGGTTTGCCATGGTCAACGCACCATTCGCCATAATTTGGGGCTGTAAGTGGTGCACCGCTGGCAGCCGTGTAATAGCCATTGGTATCTGGGGTGCAAATCGATCCATCCCCTGCTTTATGGTTATATACGTCCCAGTTGAGGCCCTTGCCAGTCCAAGTGAAAATCGCGTCTACAGACTGTCCCGATACAGTCGGAATGGTGAACAACAGTGGCCCGGCAAGCTTGGTTGGATCACTCTTAGCCAACATCAGATTGCCGTCACGCGCCAGCACACGTGCATGGTTGCCGTGAAAGTGGAACGGATGCTGCCAGCGCCCCTGACCGATGACCCGCATCAGTAGCCGCTCACCTGGATGCATATGCGGATTACCGTTGTAGGGCTGATGCGGAAGGTTGGCGGAATAGGCGGTATCCATATCATCCGGCATGGAGCGCCCGTTGATAAGATAGAAATTCGGACGATAGGGCTCCATTGTCACGTTGATCTGCGGGCAAGGTGCGGTGGCTGTTGCAACAGGGCAGGCCATAACTTGTGCCAGCGCCTGATCGTGGATGCGCGAATCAATCTCGCTGAACTGGAACAGGTATTCGCGGTTATAACAGGTGGCCGCATGGTCGTAGGCCGATGCGGCCAGCGAATAGGAACCTGCAACGCAACCGGCAGGCGCTGTGCTTGGCAACACCACTATTGCGCCAAACAGCCCCATCTCGATCTGCAACGCTGGTTGGGTGCCGCTGTAATAAGCATAAGTACCTGGCTTATCGGCGATAAACGTGTAGCTCACCACGCCACCATTGGGTGCTTCCGTCGCCAGCAAACCGCCCTTGGGACCAGTTGCAGTGGTAACCACCGGACTGGCAGTGACCTTGAAGCCGGGAAACACAATCGACGCATTTCCTGCAGCGGGCGGCAAGCTGTTGGTTAGATTCACCGTTACCGTATCGCCTTCCCTGACAATCATTGTCGGTCCGGGCAGCTGCATCAGCGGGCAATTAGCGGCAGGGCCTTGCGAGCCAGTTGCCAGCGCAGGAAGGAACCCAGCGGGTGCAGTGGTGCAGCCATACCCCCATGAATAAATCATGCTGCCGTCCGGCTGGCTGACATAGTCAGCACTCGCGGTCAGGTTGAAAGTCGGCCCGGTTATGCCAGGGACGGCAGCATGAGCTGCGGTCATGCACAACAAGGTCATCGTTATCAGTGTGCAGAAGAACAGCCGGACTATTGCGCCGTGACTGTTGGTTGTCAGTTGGTTCATCACTGTTCTCCCTATCAGTTAACAACAATTTCTGTCATCATGCCGCCGAAATTCTCGGCATCATTGGACAGATGATCAAGATTCGTCGTGTAAAGGAAGTAAGTCCCTGCGGGAACGTTAGCCGCATCAAGGATCACGTCCGTGGACTCTCCACCACCCAGAGTGATTGAGTTCGTGGTGTAGTACATGTTGTTGCCGGCCATATCACGCAACAAACGAGCATTGTCTGCGATCACCAGCATGGGTATGCCCACCGTGGCCAAGGTATGCATTTCCGTTACATTCAGGTCGGAAATGCGCAGCAAGGCGCGCCCGCCATGCGGAATATTGATCAGGGTAGGTTGCGGTTGCGATGGCCGCGAGACGCCATCTGCCCCCATAGTGGAAATCGTTTTTGGATTAATCGTATCCGGATAACTACGCCCGCTCAGCATGAAGTATTTGTCCTTCATGTCGACGAATGCCTCCGGATTGAAGGTCATGCCGACATAGTGAAAATTCGGGTCGAAACCCATCATCTGAATTGGATACTCAACATCGTAGCGAGTCGAGCCATCACCGTCGTTATAGGCATACTTGGCACCACCGGCTGGCTGCGCCACACCGCTGCTGCCAGTGCCCGCATTTGCGCTGGCAGGCAATGGTGTTTGCCCAGTACACAGAATATCCGAGCAACTCACCCCGTTTGCCCCCGGATTTCGCATATTCGCCGTTTTCAACGCCACACCCAGATCCTGTCCAACTGGCACCCGATTCTGCCGTGGACGCACATAGAGCTGGCCTACCATACCCATTTGCAGATGTTCAGGCGGGGTAATGTGACAATGGAAAAAATAGGTGCCGGCATCCGGTGCGGTGTAGTAGTAAGTGAAACTACCAGCGATATTGATCGCCACCGAGGCATCCGGTACGCCATCAAAAAACGATGACGCGTTCGGATAACCATGAAAGTGTATCGTATGCTGTTCGAACAGATCGGGACGCATGATCATGCCGACATTGCTCAGAGTCAAAAAGAACTCATCATCTTCATCGATCGCCATCATCGGCGCCGGGGCATTGGATGAAAGCACGCCGACATTCATGATGTCGGCAGGCTCCACCTTGGCGGCATTCGGGTTGGCTGGATTGTTGAAAACTGCGGCCGGCTCTGTACCAGGCAAGCCGCTCTCGATAGACGGCAAGCCGGAAAGCGCACCGAACCCGAACAGGTAGATCTGGTGACCGTCACCCATGGTAGCGAACCCATCGCCACCCGCGACTTCCTGGCATTTGATGAAACCGGGGTGAAGTGGATCAGCGACCGGGTTGCCACTGGCATCAAGCACCTGAACTTTGGGGTGCAGGTTGGTGGTCGCCGGGCATTGAACCCGGAATGACGAGCCCGCGGCAGGCCATGCCAAGGCCAGAAATAGAAGCGCGGCTAATCCGCGATAACAGGGTAGTATCCTAAGCATGATGGCCTCCATTCCGGTCAGTCGGCGCAACTTGCACCGCAACCAAAAGCATCAATATAAAACGCAATCACAAGCTCAAAACACCGAGCCAGGAACCTATGTAAAACTAATCATTAGTGCAATTATTAGCTACAAATCCACTTTGCACAGCGCGGCAAAGTCTGCATTTTCCTACCGCCCGAACTTTACTTTAAGGGGAGGGGAATCCTGTAGAACGCTCCCGGCAAATCAAAAATACAGAACCATGCCTTCACAACTCAACCTGGTATTTGCGATAAAAACCAAGCACCTTGGGTACATAATCCATCGTCTCGCGATACGGCGGTATGCGATTACCATACCTGACCACCGTATTCTCGCCGGCATTATAGGCAGCGAGCGCCAAGCTCACATCGCTGTTAAACAGCTTCAACAAATCACGCAGATATCGCGCCCCGCCGTTGATATTCTGTACAGGATCGAAAGCATCCGCTACGCCATAACGTCTGGCCGTATTCGGCATGAGCTGCATCAGACCGGCTGCACCTTTGCGGGACAGCGCTTGTGAGTTGTAGTGCGACTCTACCGAAATCACAGCGTGCAGCAGCGCGCTATCCAAACCATAGGTATGGGCAGCGGTGTCAACGATCTGGTTATACTGAGCTTTGTTAACAAGCGTTGGCAGCGGCCGCTGAGCAGTGACTGCTGACAGAACAGCCGCATCATTTTTCTGATCGGCAATAAGTACTGTATAGCGATTACTATCCGCAGGCACATTGCTCAGGCTCACTGAACCATCAGCAGCGGTATAGGTGTAAACACTCGCTGTAGCCAGCTGAACTAAACCAGCTTCAAGCAGAAACATTATCAGTACATACCTCATCGTTTTCATTGCAAACCCCGCATTGAAATGACGTCCTAATACATGCTTAACCTTAGCAAGGTAACCACAAATCGCAATACACTGAACCCTGTAGAGATGGTGGGGCAACTAGGGTGTTAGGCACGACTAACCTGCCAGTAGCCCTTTTTCGATCGCATAAGCGGTCAGCATAGAAGCATTGTGCAAGTCGAGTTTTTTCATCAGGTTGGAGCGGTGTTTTTCCACCGTTTTGATGCTCAGGCAGTAATAATTGGCAATGTATTTGTTCGGGTGGCCTTCTGCCACCAGCTTCAGCACTTCCCGCTCCCGATGCGTCAGTGTGTCCCACGGGCTCGTACCGGTTGCAACATGCCCAGTACCCAGGTAAGCGTATATCACTTTTGCCGATATGTCGGGACTCAGATAGGTTTTACCGTTAAGGACGCTGCGGATCGCTATGCGCAATTCATCCTGCGTGGCATCTTTGAGCATATAACCGTCAGCACCCGCGCGCAGACTTTCGTGGATGTATTCTTCGGCATTGTGCAGGGTCAGTACCAGTATCTTTGTTTCCGGGTAGCGCCGTTTGATGTCGCGTATGGCTTCCATGCCGTTCATGCCCGGCATGGTCAGGTCGGTCAGCACCAGATGCGGCGACAGCGCGCCCACCGCTTGAATTGCGTCACGACCATTGTCTGCCTCGCCGACTATGTCAAAATCCGGATCCTGTGACAGCAATGCGCACAAGCCTGCACGCATCAGCGTATGGTCTTCTACTATCAGTATGCGATATGTTTTATTCATTATTCGCCTCAACTATGAACATTCCAGATTTGCACAAAAACATCATGGCTGCCGCAATATGTTTGCGCCATAACGCACAGACGTACTCATAAATACCCAGTCGGCATATTTCACTTTATCTTCGAAACTAACGTCAGCAACAGAGAAATTGTGCTTCTTGATCGGTTCATCTTCCGACAAACTGTAGACCCCGAATATTTCTCCGTTCGGCCCCTTCACCAATCCCCATTCCGAACTGCCGGTAATCGGATCGATATATATCTTGCGCAAATAACGCCGCGTATCCGGGTAACGCGGGTCTTGCAGCAAATCTTCCAGACTGGAGGGAAAGCGTACGGAAGCGAGCTGTGCATGTCTGGAATACTGATCGATAGCGCGACGAAACTGGTCACCGACAAACAGCAACTCCTGTTCCTTGTCTCGCTGCATCGCTGTGTGCCAGACCATTCCTACCGAAGCAAGTACTGCACCCATGATGGCGATGTAAATCAACAGAGCGATATAGGTAAACCCTGCGGCAGCAAGCGGCATTCGCAGATGGTTTTTCGTGCTTGTCGCAAGTTTGCCCGTCAGACTCATTTCCGCCTCACCAATCCTTGTATTCCGAACCATCCATTGCCTTGCCCGGCGCCCCGCTCTTCAGGTCATACACGCCGCCCTTGTCCGGCATATCGGGAGGCACGATAATCCATGTCGTGTTGCTGCTGGTAATGGGGTCGAGCGGCAGGCTGCGCAAATACTTCTTGCTGACCAGCAAATCGAGCGTATCGGGATATTTACCATTGTCACCGTAATACTTGTCCAGCGCATCCCGGGTCAAAGACAGGTTCTGGTGCAGCACGGTTTCTTTGGATATTTCAATACTATGAAAGTAACGCGGCACGGCCAGACTCAACAGCAGCGCGATGATTGCCATCACCACCAGCAGTTCAATCAGGGTAAATCCGCGGACTTTAATGTATCGAAACATGGTCGTCAGCGCTCCTCACCAGTTACTGTAACTAATGCCATTCAAACCGACAGCCGACGACAGCGGGTACACATCAAACACATCGTCACCTTCCTGAGGTGAGTCGGCACTGCTGGCATAGCTTCTTTTGCCCCAGGTTTCATCATCAGTTTTAGTCGGATCGTCAATCATCGGGTCGCGCGGTATGCGCCGCAGGAAATAAATTATTTTTTTCTTGTCTGGGTCGGTTTCATCGGGCACCCCCTCCACCAGCACCTTGAGCGATGGCGGATAACCGGATTGCAGCAATGAGTGTTTCACCCGCCCGTCATCCACGGCCTGTTTGTAATCATCCAGCGCGCTGCGGATTTGGCGTAATGCCAGATGCAGATCCTGCTCCTTGTTACGCTGCACGACCAGCTCTGTCATGGGCAACACTACGCTGGCCAGCAAACCGACGATGGCCACCGTGACCACCAGCTCGATCAGCGTGAAGCCGCAAGGAATGCGCTTGATCATTGCGACACCGTGAGCGCGTAAGGCTCGGGAGCAGCTAACGCCAGTGCGCCGCCGCCCGCCGCAGCCGCGCTAACATTGCGCACCGATATCTGCGACGCCGGTGACGCGCCAATCACTTCAAATACCAGCGTGACGACGTTGCTGCCGCTGGCTGCGCCTGTACCCGTACCAGACAGCCCTACCAGTATTACGCCGCTCTTCTGGTTAATGGTTTTGATGAGGTTGGATTGCGCATTAGCCTGCTTCATTGCATCCCCCTCTGTCACATCCACCGCTTTCAGCACCGTGGGATCATAACCGACCTGAAAGCCCAGACTTTTTGCGCCCAGCGGCGCAGAAGCATTGAGTGTCAGGCTGATCTTGTCTCCCACCTTGGCCTGGTTAGGGCCTGACCAGGACAGTGCTACCGGCTGAGACGCAGCGTCCGTAGCAGTTGTAGCGGCAGCAGATGGCGTTGTGCCTGTCGATGGGCGACCGGTCACTGCCAGCGTCTCGGGCTTGGCAGTGCTGGCAAAACCAACAGTGCCGAGCGACTTCATGTCAAAAGCGTTACTGCGCAACGTAGACTCCGTGCCGGACCAGTATTCCAGCCTACGCGCGTCAGGATGGAAGCTTCTGCCGACGATACGCGGTGTAATGGAAAGTACGATCTCCGACTTGCTGGCATTATCTCCATGAGTGGAGAACAACCGTCCCAGCAGTGGCAACTCTCCAAGGCCGGGCACCTTGCTGGCGGATTTTCGATCTTCATCACTGATCAGGCCAGCCAGGATCTGAGTTTCTCCATCTTTGAGACGCAATACTGTAGAAGCATTACGTGTGCCGATCTGATATGCCTGTGTTCCGGATATCGGGTTGTTGATCTGCTTGACGATGGAACTCACATCCAAATTAATCTTGATGGAAACATCATTGTCGAGGTGAATATCGGGTTCGACCTCCAGCTTCATACCCACATCCAGATACTGGACATTACCGGTCACTACTGGCGTGCCGGTCGAAAGCGGCGTCACCGCGTTGGTGATAACGGGCACGCGATCGCCGATCATGATTTTGGCTTTCTCGTGGTTGCGCACGCGGATGCGCGGACTGGCGAGCAGATTGGTATTGCCATCCTGCAGCATCAGATTGATCGTCGCGGCCAGCGCCGGACTGGTCAGGATATTGGTAGAATTAAGATGCCGTAACTCATCAAGTGTCGGGCCCCCACTGGCCGCCCCCTGAGCTGTGAGTGTCAGCTGGGAGGGAAAGTTAATACCAAGCTCTGAGAGTCGGGTACGGCTCACTTCCAGCACTTCCACTTCCAGCATGACCTCTGGCTCGGCTATATCCTGATCGGCGATCATTCTTTCCGCCAGGCGGATAGCTTCCGGCGTGTCCCGCATCACAATGGAATTGGTTTTTTCATTGACGAAAATATCCTTGGTTTTGAGCAATGTTTTGAGCATCGTCAACACTTCTTTCGGATCGGCATTGGTGAGATGAAAGCTCCTGATTTTGAGATCCTGGTAGTCCTTGAGCTTGGCAGGCGTATTCGGGTAAATAAATACAGTGTTGTCGCTAATGATCTTTTTTTCCAGCTGGCTTTGCATCAAAATCAGGTCAATCGCATCTTCCACCGAGACGTTATTAACGAAAATCGAAGTCTTGAGATCAGGCTTCACATCCTTGTCGAGCAATATATTGATACCGCTGGTACGCGACAGCGCTTCGAACACCATTTTGATGTTGGCGTCGCGGAACTGCAAAGTCACCGGCTTTCTGAATTTTCCCTGCAAAATCGGCTCGGCCAGCATCCCTTGTGCCGCCCGTTCTTCAATTTGACGCTGCAGCAGCAGCGCATTGCCATTCCTGGGGTTCTCCATCAACACCGGCTTGAGTGCCGCCTGAGCGCCGTCCAGATCACCCTTTTTGTAGAGATCGGTAGCTACTGCGAGAATAGCAACGTGGCGCCGATCCATATCCAATGCTTTAAGACCGGCCTTGGCACTACCGCTGTCCGGGTCGATGCGCAGGATATGTTCGTAAATAGCCTGCGCAGCATCAAAATGCTCCAGATCGCGTTCGCTACTCGCGTTCGCCAGCATCCGGTTGACGATCAACTCGCGGTTACGCATCAGCGAAGTTCGGTAGGAAAAATTACCAGGATCAGCCTTGCTGGCTGCGGCTAGTTTTGCCAAACCTTCCTCGCTATGCCCCTGATCCAGCAGGATGATCCCCTCGTCATGTAAGCGTTGTCCAGCACAACCGGCAAGCAGTACCGCAGTTAGCAGGACTAGCCGGACGTTACGCTTGAACAAAAAATTTAGGCTGTGCATGTCCAATTCTCCTTGGCGGTAATATTCATGACGGATCGCCGGTGCTGATTGACTGCTTGATATTCAGCGGCAGGTAGGTCATTTCCACCATGCCATGCTCCATGCGGTCGATGCGATAAGTGTTTTCGATCACGTCACCCACGGCAACGGTATAGACCCGGTCACCCTTGACCAGCATGATGACCTTGCCCCGATCAGCATCGTACAGCCCGAGATAAGTGAAAGGCATGGCTGGTGCTGTCGGTGGCGGCGGTGGCGGCGGTTTAACCGGAGGCGGCGGTGGCGGTGGGACGTACCAGGAAGTAGCCCCGAATACATTGCCGACATCTGTTTCTTCTTGTGGCTGCAACGCAGCCTGCCCAAAGCGCTCGAGCTCGACCCTATGCGTATCCACTACAATTTGTGCAGTACGTTGCGAGCGAATGGCAGCGGCCTGCTGCGCATGTGCGGTCTGTACTCGCGATGTTTTCGCTGGCCCCCCGCCATCACCGTTAACAGCGGTTATGACGATAGCCAACACTGACAAGCCGATAAAAGCCCACTTGCCCCAGCGCAGCCACCCAGCTGGCTTCACGATGCCCGCTCCAGATACAGCACCAGCCTGAGCTTGGCTTCCACGCTCGAGTCGGCAATTTTCGGACGCTCGAACTGTACATTCTCCAGAGCAACGGCAGGTAATGCACCCGGCAAATCAGCCAGAAATTTGCGTATCTGCGGATATTCGCCTTTTACCGGCAATATCATCTGATAACGCACCAATTTTCCGACCTTGTCACGAGTGACTTTGTATTCCCCATCATTCAGGCTGAGTCCGCGATTCACTGCTAATGCCAGCAGTTTTTCCAGCCACTGTGGCGAACACTGCTCCTGAGGAAATTTCCGGTAAAACACGGCAAGCTGGTCTTCCTGGCTGAGCACCGTGCCCTGAGGCGATTTTCCATTCAGCACAAGTTGTTTGTGCAGACGGACAATATGATGACGCGCCTGTTCCAGCCGTGCCTGTTCGGGCCGAATGGCGGAAAAATAGAATGCCGGGCTGATTGCCAGCATGCCGATAGCCAGCACACCCGGCCAGCCTACGTGCCGTAGCCAGCGCTGTGCTGTCCACAGCGCACGACGCCAGAATGGCTGCGAAAAGGCAACGCCTGAGTGAATGGCGACTGGCTGCCGCAGCCAGTTAAGCAGGCGCCTCATGACTGATCCCGCCAAACGGCCAGCAACACGAAGCGCACCGGCTTTTCCGCATCCTGCAACTGCACATGGTGACTTTGCAGATAGACGGTACCCAATACATCTCGATTTTCGAGCTGCTTGATGTAATCCAGCATCGCTGCCATATTTTTGGCTTCGCCACTGATTTTAACCAGCTGTTTTCCGGTGTCAGGCTCCAGCATCAGCAAGGTCACATTCTTATTGTCTGCCGACTCCAGCGTTTGAAACAGACGGCCCCAAGGTATGCCCAGCTTATACAGCACCTCGTTAGCCCGCTTTACCTCCAGCGCCAGATCACCCGCTTTACGCTCACTAATCCGCCCGCTCACTGGCTGTCGCTGCATGGCATGGTCTATCTGCTCCGCCCTGAACTCCCAGCGTACAGCCTGCGCGTTCAAGTCACGGTAATACATGCCTGTCGCAATCAGTGCCGCCAGCGCAAGCACGAACAGCAGCAAACCCACCCAAGGGAAAGGTTTAATGCTGCGCTGATAATCGAGGTGGAGTTTAGACATCATGATCACCCGCTCAACGCCATGGCATAGCGCCCCTCGTATTCAGGCATCAGGGAAGCGAGTACCTGCGGATGCAAGTGATGAATTTTCCACTGACCACTTTCCGGTAAGGCATCCTTGCCGAGTTCAGGTGCCCACAAATAAACACTCTGGGTCTCAGCATCTGACTCAGCCTGATAAACCTCCCGTTCCAACACCTGCGGCAAAGTCTCGCGCCAGTCGTCACCAATACGCAGCGTGCGCACACTGACCCAGCGTCCATGCTGCAGCAAGGCGAGGCACAAGCTGCCTGGCTCATACAGCACAAACCAGGCGCTGCGCTTGTGCAAGGCGGGACGGCAATTATTATATGCAGCCATCAGACGCGGCTGTATCGATGTCAGCACCACGCCATTGTTTTCACACACAGCACGCAATGCTGCCAGCAACCGCATGTCCACGGCGCTGACCAGCTGCGGCAAACCAACACGGCCGGGACTCAGACGCAATTCCCAGCGCTCGGCAACTGCGCCATATAGCTGCCGGAAACAGTGCCGTGCGTATGCAGCCTCCTCATCAGCATCACTCAGCGTCTCACTCCAGGGCATCATGGTGTAATGCATAAAATGGTTGGAGAGGATCACTTTTGCCACAGTCTTGCGTACCACTATGCGTGGCAACTCGTCAGCCAGCGCTTTGATAGCCGCATCATGACGCCTCGCCATCGACTGTGCCGGAACGCAGTCCACAACAGTTTTTGCCGCCACCTGCTGTGCCGGACCGCGTCTCGTCAATGCCCACACCAGTCGTACCAGCACCACCTGTGCAGGCGCCAGCACGACACGCAATTCATCACGCCACAAAGGTAACACGGTTGATCTCCTGTAATGTCGTCTCGCCCCGCGCCACCATCTCGACTGCGAGTTCGCGCAGAAAGCGCGTACCGTTGAGCCGTGCGGCCTCGCGGATGAGTCGAATCGGTTCGCGGGCGATGATCAGCTCGCGGAGCTGATCGTTAAGCACAAGTATCTCGCCTATCGCGCGGCGTCCCTTGAAGCCAGTACCGCGGCATTGCCCGCAACCCAGACCGCCCCGGAATTTCATACCCACCGCCTCGTCTGGCTTGATGCCGGAATCGGCGAGCAGCTGCGCATCTGGCGCCTGTTCTGTCGCGCAATGAGGACAATTCACACGCACCAACCGCTGCGCCATGATGCCATTAAGAGCGGAAACAAAACTGTAGGGATCAACGCCCATGTGCATGAAACGCCCGAGCACGTCGAACACGTTGTTGGCATGCACCGTGGTGAACACCAGATGACCGGTCAGCGCCGACTGCACGGCGATCTGCGCAGTTTCCGGATCGCGGATCTCCCCCACCATGATCTTGTCCGGATCGTGGCGCAGAATAGAGCGCAAGCCGCGCGCGAAGGTGAGGCCCTTCTTCTCGTTCACCGGAATTTGCAGCACGCCCGGCAGCTGGTACTCGACCGGGTCTTCGATGGTGATAATCTTGTCCTGGCCGTTATTGATTTCCGAGATTGCTGCATACAGCGTCGTGGTCTTGCCGCTGCCGGTCGGGCCGGTCACCAGCAACATGCCGTAGGGCGCGCTGGAAAGACGGCGCAGCACAGCGATGGCAGCATCATCAAAACCCAGATAACTGAGACGCAAGCCTTTAAGCTGGTCAGTCAAGGTTTGCTTATCGAGTATGCGCAATACGGCATCTTCGCCGAAAATGCTGGGCATGATGGATACGCGAAAATCCACAACGTGTCCGCGCATCGTCACTTTGAAACGACCGTCCTGAGGCACACGGCGCTCGGCAATGTCGAGTTCTGACATCACCTTGATACGGGAAATCACCTGCTCCGCCAGATCCAGCCCGGCTACCGAGCCCACGGTAGTAAGCACACCGTCGATGCGATACTTGATGCCCAGACCCGCAGGACCGGTTTCCAGATGGATGTCGCTGGCAGCAATTTTCAGCGCGTCGTACACTGTCGAGTCCACCAGTTTTACGACTGGGCTGGTATCTTCGCTGATGGTCTTGAACGAGAGCTCATCCCCACCGACGTCGGCTGAGGTCGCATTTTCTTCCACCAGCACGCTATCCATGGCATGCAAAGTGTCCTCATGACGCGTCAAATAAGCCGCCACGTCAGCACGGTACGCAAGTCCCCAGTCAAAGGATAAAACAATGCGCTGTTCCGCCCAGCCCTGCAGGCCAACATTGAAAGGATCACTCATGACCAGAATCAGGCTGCCGTCACTATCCCGCAGCATGATGCATTCGCGGTCGAGTGCCTCAGTGAAGGACAACACATCGAAGGCGGGCGTCAACCGGTGCAAGTCGTCCATACCCAACAGCGTATAGTGCAGGGTATCCGCCAGCACCTGCATGAAGGATCCGGCATCCAGCCCCGACTGTTCCTCCAGCACATCAACCATGCGCCGCTGCACAGACAGCGCGGTGGCCCGTGCCGTGTGCACCTGCTCAGGGGTGAAAACCATAGGTGGCGTCGAGGCGACCGTTGCGGCGAGATTCATTGTATGCTCCCGGCAAGTTCGAAGATGGGGAAATACATCAACACGACGATGCCGCCAATCAGCAGCCCGATAAACACCATCAGCAAAGGTTCGAACAACTTGGTGAAATGCTCCACCCAGCGTGCTGTTTCTTCTTCATAAAAACCGGCGATGCGCTCCATCATCTCGCCCATTTTCCCAGTGCGCTCGCCCACGCGCAGCATGCGCAGCGCCACCGGCGTGGTAAGGCCGTTCTGTTCCATGGACTGCGAGATGGACTGGCCTTCACGAATATTCGCTGTGGCCAGCGCCAGCTGATCGCGCAACGACAGTTGCAGCAAGCCGGAAACCATCTGCAATGCGGTGATGACAGGCATACCGCCGCGTAACAGCATTCCCAGCGAACGGTAAAACCGCGCCAGCTGGTAGAGGTGCAAACGTGCACCGATGGTGGGCAGACGCCATAAAGTCAGCGTCAGCCACTGCCTGAAAAATGGCCGGGTGAACAGGTAAAACAGCGACACGAGCAACAGCACTATACCGACCAGCAGTCCCTCGCCATGTTCGCTGATGAACTGCCCCCAGCCCATCAACATCCGCGACATAAACGGCAAATCGCCGCCGATATCGGCATAGATATGGCTGAAGCGCGGCACAACATAGAGCATCAGAAACATCATCACCAGCCCGCCAACGCTCGCCAGCAAAACTGGGTAGATCGAAGCACTGACGACCTGCCGCCTGACACCGTCCATCTGCGTTTGATAGGTAACGTAGCGCGCCAGTGCCTCTGGTAACGCACCGGTGGTCTCGCTGGCATGCACTGCCGCTACATACAGTGGAGGAAAGTTCGCCTCGGACTGCTGCAAAGCATAAGACAAGGGATGGCCTTCGTAGAGTCTGGCGACGATCTGGCTTAGCGTCTTTTTTACTTCAGGCCGCTGTTCTTTTTCAGCCAGCGTTTCCAGCGCTTCAACCAGCGCCAGTCCGGCGTCCAGCAGCGTCAGCAATTCCTGACTGAACAGCACCAGCGGGAAATTCGTCTTGCGCGGCTTATGCCGGACAGACCAGGACTGCTTCGCCTTGATTGCAATAACCGTATAGCCCTGCGCTACAGCCTGAGCAGTAGCGTCACTGGCATCAACCGCATCCAGCGCGATAGCGGTCAGCCCCTGGCTGCCGCGCAATGCTTTAACTTCATAATGCATCGCCCCTCCCACTCAATAATTGCGATCTATACGATGTAATCGTTAACGCTACATCACCAGTTAGTAACGTCTGCCGCCTCGCCCTCGCCACCTGGCTGCCCATCCTTGCCATAAGAAATCAGGTCATATTCGCTGTGTTCGCCCGGGATTTTGTACACATAGGGGTTACCCCATGGATCCAGTGGCACGCCCTTTTTCAAATACGGCCCATCCCATCTGGGTTCATTTGCCGGGCGCGTAACTAGCGATTCCAGCCCTTCCTCCATAGTCGGATAATGCCCGGCATCCAGGCGAAACTGATCCAGCGATTTGTCCAGTGCATCAATTTGCGCCCGAGCCACCTTAATTTCCGACTTGCCGATCTGCGCAAAATACTTCGGCCCCACATAGCCGGCAAGCAATCCGATAATCACCATGACCACCAATAACTCCAACAACGTAAAACCCTGCACGGAGACGGGCAGTTCTGTGCTATGCGATGCGCGATTAAGTTCTGTTCGTCTCATGTTGTTCCACGATTAGCGTTGGTATTGGACATGACTTATCCTAAGCCCATGAGCGTTAACTTTCTCTGGGTGGATGACTGTATTAGTTTGTACTTACTAAACTGTATTTTTTGCAGCGAAAACAGCGTGACCAGCTCATCTCTGACGCAACGACAACCTTAGCCATTACTACAGCATTTCCTCAGGCGATATTCAGTCTTTTGCTGATTTCATACGACCATTATTCTGCGTTAAAGTCATACCCTCAGCGTTATCCTGATGCGTCGTATTCGGGCCTAACATGATCACTTACAAAAAAATACAACTGTCGGACGAGCCAACAATGGGTGTTCGCAACCTACCCCACCCGTCTGAAGTCGAGGCATGCAAACTTGAGCTGCGAGAAACGCAGCACTTGCTGGAAGAGACGCGATCACGCTATACCGACCTCTACGATACGGCTCCCATCGGCTATCTCATCCTGGACGATCAGGGATTTATCCTGGAAAGCAACCAGACCAGTGCCACCATGCTGGGCAGCGAACGCGCACAGCTACTCGGCCAGCCATTTACCGATTGGCTGACCGAAAACGAAAAGCCACAATTTCTAGACCAGCTGCATCAGGCATTTCGTGACAGCACCAAAATCAGCATTGAATTGACGCTAAAAATCCCCGGCGGGATGTTATTCGACATACGTCTGGAAGGCGGCGTTGCGGCAGGAAACGGCCGCGTGTGCCGCACACTACTGACTGATCTGAGTGCCGTTAAGCAAGCCGAACAAGCATCCAGCCTGGCTGCTCGCGTCATCGAGAGTGCTGCGGAGGGCATCATGGTTACTGATGCGCAGCATACAATACTCTCGGTCAATCTTGCATTTGAAAAATCAACCGGATACAGCGCACACGAAGCCATAGGCAAAAGCCCGACCATCCTTCATTCAGGTCGTCATGACGAAAACTTCTACCAGGAAATGTGGGCTACTCTGGACAAACATGGGCAATGGCAAGGTGAAGTCTGGAACAGGCGCAAGAGCGGTGAAATTTACCCAGAGTGGCTGAGCATCAGCGCGGTCAAAAATAGCAAACAATGCGTGACGCACTATGTAGGCATTTTTTCGGATGCGCATACTCAGGAGCACACACTGGAACGACTGCATTATCTGGCTTACTACGACGGTCTTACCGGACTACCTAATCGGCGCCTGTTTCTCGATCGCCTCCATCTTTCCATATCGCAGGCGCGGCGCGACCGACATCAACTGGCAGTGATGTTTATCGATCTCGACCACTTCAAAGTAGTCAACGACACACTAGGGCACAAGTTCGGCGATGCCTTACTCATGGCTGTCTGCGCGCGCATGAAAGGCTGTCTGCGTGATGGGGACACTCTCGCCAGATTAGGTGGCGATGAGTTTACTGTCATCCTCCCTGCCATTGCCCATGCCGATGCTGCCATCAATGTCGCCAAGAAATTCCTCGAGAGTTATTCAACACCTGTATCTGTCGAGGGCAACAGCTTACAGCTCACAGCCAGTATAGGCATCAGCATTTTTCCTGACGATGGCGATGAAGCCGATGAACTGCTAAACCGCGCAGACATGGCGATGTATAAAATCAAGCAAGCCGGGCGCAACGGCTACTGGCGTCATGGCTGGGAGAACGGTAGGCTGGCTTGAACGAATCAGGCACATGGCCAGGAAACGGATATCCGCGTGCCCTGACCGAGCACTGACTCGATCCGGTAAGTGCCGCCGGAAAATTTCGCACGTTCGTTCATGCTCACCAGCCCCAGACTTTTTTCGAGAGGGCAATAATTATCCTGTATGGTCTGATCGAAGCCCTGTCCGTTATCCTCGATTGTCAGATGCAACAAGTCACCGACCTGCAAGAGGCTCACCTGAATACGATCAGCTTTGGCATGCTTGACGATGTTGCAGACAGCTTCCTGCAAAATACGAAAGATCGTTAGCTTGAGAGGCGCGGGAATAATATGCTCGTCCAGCAGAATATGCTTTTCGATTTTTATACTGCGGCAAGTGCTTTCAAACTCACGGAAGAACCATGACAGGGTAGCAAGTATACCAAGATCATCCAGCATCGAAGGGCGCAGATTCATGGCAACGCGGCGCACCTCGCCGCTCGCCTCCTGAACCATAGACTTCAACCGCTGCAGTGCCGCTTCTGCGTCGTTGAGCGCATTCTCACTCAATAAATGAGTTACATCTTCAAGTGTCCGTTTGATCAATACCAACGACTGCCCTAGTCCATCATGCAGATCATTGGCAATGCGCTGTCGCTCCCGCTCTTGTATGGTCAGCAGTTGCGCCGACAGTTTATGCAATTCGTTCTGTGAAGCACATCCCTCTTTACCCCCTGCTTGCTCACAGGCGATAACACAGATTACTGCGCCAGTGGCATCCCTGGTCATTTTTTCAGGCACAAGTAAACAAACTCGCTGAATCTCCTCAACAGTTTCTATATGCATTACGTTCTCCCCTCCATCTCACGTTAACTACAGAAATTTTCCCATTTTCTCCAGATAAACAGCCGATTCATCATGACATATTCAGCAGTAATTTGCTGTTAACTGGCCAGCAGCCCTTTTTCGATCGCATAGGCGGTCAGCATGGAAGCATTGTGCAAATCGAGTTTTTTCATCAAATTGGAACGGTGCTTTTCCACCGTCTTGACACTCAGGCAGTAATAATTGGCAATGTATTTATTCGGATTACCTTCGGCCACCAGTTTCAGCACTTCCCGCTCCCGATGCGTGAGGGTGTCCCACGGGCTCGTACCCGTTGCAACATGCCCGGTGCCCAAGTAGGCATATATCACTTTTGCCGATATGTCGGGACTCAGATAGGTTTTACCGTTAAGGACACTGCGGATCGCAACGCGCAACTCATCCTGGGTGGCATCTTTGAGCATATAGCCGTCCGCGCCAGCGCGCAGACTGTCGTGAATGTATTCGTCGGCTCTGTGCAGGGTTAGTACCAGCACTCGCGTTTCAGGATAACGCCGCTTGATGTCGCGGATGGCTTCCATGCCGTTCATGCCCGGCATGGTCAGGTCAGTCAGAACCAGATGTGGTGACAGCGCACCCACCGCTTGAATTGCGTCGCGGCCATTGTCCGCCTCGCCGACTATGTCAAAATCCGGATCCTGTGACAGCAATGCACGCAAACCTGCACGCATCAGGGTATGGTCTTCTACTATCAGTATGCGATATTTTTTATTCATTATTCGCCTCCACCATGCGCAGTCATATTTTCGCTATACAACGCTCAATGCCGACTTAGTATAGTACATTTGTCCCAAAAGCACAGATATAATCTGACACTAAAGCCAGCATCTTGTCCCGGGACCAGCACGGCCTCCGCAAACTTCTTTACTGAATGCACGATACCAAGCAATCTCAGCTAAAATGCAAGCCTGACCACGGCGTGGTTACGAACAATTTACTATTAAAGGGCACGATATGTTTCGAGAAAGCTGGGTAATTTACGCCCTGGGATCTGCATTTTTTGCAGCGCTTACCGCGATTTTTGGCAAAATCGGTGTGACCGGCTTGAATTCAAACCTGGCCACGTTAATTAGAACCATCGTCATACTCGCGATCATTGCCAGCATCGTGGCATTACGCGACGAATGGCAGAAACTCGATCTGATATCGGCGCGCAGCTGGATATTCCTGGTGCTATCGGGGGTCGCTACAGGTCTTTCGTGGTTATGCTACTACCGCGCCCTGCAACTGGGACCAGTGTCGAAAGTTGCGCCGATAGACAAACTCAGCGTTGCGCTGGCGATTGTATTGGGCATCATCTTTCTCGGGGAAAAGCTGAGCTGGGCTATCGCACTGGGCGGCATGCTTATTATGGCTGGCTCTGTCATTATCATACTGTTTTGATTTAGCCTGCTATTCTGACCAGGCACCGGCTGTGGTGGTGCCGGTGCAGTTACAACAACCCGCTTTGCTTCAGAACATGGCGCGGATCACGTTCCACATATGACCAAACCAGCCTGCTTTTTCAACAGCCTGTAGCGACACCAGCGGTACGCGGGCGATCTCTTTGCCATCCACGCTCAAAATAAGCGAACCCACGCGCTGGCCGCGTTTCAGCGGCAATGGCATGCGCTGGAGCAGACTCACGCTGGACTTGAGTTGTGCATAACGACCGTTGGGCACTGTAACCCAGACATCACTCAGACTGCCGATGCTGATCTGGGCCGGACTTGCCTGGTTATTCCGCACGCTACTGATTACCTGGCCGGCGCCATAGGCACGTTGCGTCTCGAAAAAGTTGTAACCGTAATTGAGCAGCGCCTCGGCAGCCTTGGCACTGCCAGTCCGCGAGCTAGAACCGAGCACTACTGCAATCAGATGGCGGCCTTTACGGGTCGCTGTGGCATCCAGACAATATCCCGCCTCATCAGTATGGCCGGTTTTCATCCCGGTCACCGTAGCATCAGTGAATACCAGCGGATTCCAGTTCGCCTGCGTAACCTTGTTATAAGTGAATGATTTTTCGCCGAAATAATGCAGATGCTGTGGATACTGACGAATAATGTCTTCGGTCAGGATAGCAATGTCATGGGCACTGACCAAATGCGTCGGCGTAGGCAGACCGTCTACATTATCAAAATGGCTATGAGTCATACCCAGCTGGGCGGCAGTCATATTCATCATCTGCACGAAACTATCCACGTTACCGGCAATAGCTTCTGCCAGTGCTACGGCGGCGTCGTTGCCGGACACGACCACCATACCCTGTATCATTTGCTCTACTGTTGCGGTCAGGTCAGGTTGCAGGAACATGGTTGAGCCACCAGCCTTCCAGGCAGCGACGCTGACTGGCACCGGCTGGTCAAGTTTTAACCTGCCCTGCGCCAGCGACTGTAAAGTCAGATACGCGGTCATCAGCTTGGTCAGACTGGCAGGCGGCACTTTCTGCTCGGCCTCGCGTGCAGCCAATATTTGTCCTGATGCGGGGTCTACCAACACGTAATTGCGGGCATCTACATCGGGTGCATCGGGGATGGCTGGGAAAGGGGCGGCTACAGCACTGGTTTCCAGTAGCACACCAAACAATAACGCGCCAACAACACGCGACGAAAACGATAACTGCATAAACAACTCCTGTGTAGGGATTAAACCAGCTGTCAGGTAGTAGCTGGCTAAAAAAGGTATCGATACCAGACCAACCTATCAGACGCGGCTGAACCCAGGAAAATGCCCCAGACTCAGCCCCATCAAATACGCCTTATCTAATATGAGTACTACGAAAAACTCACTATTTGCAATGCAAGCTACACATGCACTGCAGAACCGCACGGCCATCACACCATCTTTTCAATCTTTATTCAACCACTTGAAAAACCAGTACATCAGTATCAAAGATATGACAAAAGTTGCCACATAACCGATATAAATCATCATATTAAACTCTCCTGCTTATTACTGAAATATCCTGCCCATATCACCCACTACTATTGACAGCACAATTCAGATTTGGTGCGTATCAATCTCCATATAACGCCTATCCGCTTTCCCATCGTCGGTTAAATATTTTACCCAGACCGGCTTTCAATGCGATGACATCAGCTTTAACCATCATCAATGACGATGCTGATGATGGGCATCTGGAAAATGTCTATGGGTATGCGTTAAAGGCTCATGCTGGTGCGGATGACTATGCTTGCTACCAGGCGCCAGCGGATAATCATGCTGATGCTGATGGTGTTCATCATGGCTATGCTCGTGACTGTGCTCCATCACTTCGTGCACATGTCCGTGCTCATGGTGTTCCGTCAGGTGCAGCCAGACCCCCAGTGCCATCAACAATCCGGCAATAATCAACGGCAGCGTAACCGGATCACCCATCATAATAGCCAGTACAGCGCCAAAAAATGGGGCGATCGAAAAATAGGCGCCCGTGCGCGCAGTCCCCAGATGCCGCAACCCCACCACAAACAGCGTCAGGCTGACGCCATAGGCAAACAAACCAACCACCATAGACCCTGCCAGATGTGGCAACGACGGCCATTCAGCACCCAGCCAGACAGCCAGCATCAGGTTCACGCTGCCTGACACCAGCCCCTTCACCGATGCGATCCAGCTTGCGTCGGTCAATGACACCTTGCGCGTCAGATTATTGTCGATACCCCAGGCCAGGCACGCGCCCAGCACCGCCAGCATAGGCCAGAGCTGGACAACACCGGTTTCCGCAGGCCAGCTCAGCACCAGCGCACCGGCGACGATCGCCAGCATACCCAGCGCAATGCGCCGGTCAAAATTCTCTTTAAACACAAACCACGCCAGCAATGCGGTAAACACGCTCTCGGCATTCAATAGCAGCGAAACGCCCGATGCCGCCATATTGGTCAGCCCGGTCATCAGCAGCACGGGTGCGATCATCCCGCCCATCACTATCGCCCCGGCAAACCAGGGTAATTCCTGGCGCGGCAAATGCACGGCAGGTGCATGGCTCAGATGGCGATACAGCGTCAAGCCTAGCCCGGATCCCAAGTACAGCAATCCCGCCAATAACCACGGATCCATCGTACCCAGCAGCCATTTCGCCAGGGGCGTACCTGCGCCGAATAGCAATGCCGCAGCCAATGCTGACGGTACACCCAATTGACGTAATCCAGCGATCCAGTTCATTTAAACAACTTTCCTAATATGTTGTGATTTAATCATGGGCGCGCCACCGCAATCGCCATGGGCACGCGCCACTTGATCAGTATCACTTTCAAAATATCGTTAATAACTAAACACGACACCATCGCGTAAACGAATATCGCCAGCGTTTGCCACCATGGCAAGGGCATCAGTCCCAGCAAACCCACGAAGGTGAGCACAGTGCCTGTTAACACATCGGCTGTCAACGCAGCGATGAGGGTCTTGCTGGGCATGGTCATCCAGAACCAGCGCCGCTCGCGTGCCGACACGATGGAAAACGCCGCCATGTAGAGCAGTGTCAGAAAGCTGAAAGTGTAAAGCGCACTGTCATTCGTCGCCAGACCGAAGTGCACCCAGCCTGCCCACAACAGCGACAGCGACAGGACAATGACGAGCCCCAGCAATGCGCCGACGATGACAAACAGCCAGCGCACCACGTTGGAGACAACAGCTTCGATATGCAGTTTGGGGTGAGCATTCTGCACCAGCTCAGTAGTGCGGCCGAAAAAGGTATTAGCGCCAGTCAGAATGACCACGCCGTTACCTTCGCCGCGACGCACCACGGCCCCCGACGAAAGCACTTCTCCGGACGCTTTGTTGGCGTCTTTCGATTCGCCAGTGAGTGCAGACTGGTCAATACTCAATGTACCACTAAGCAGCTTGACGTCGGCGGGAATGATATCGCCAGCGCGCAGGCGGATGATGTCACCGGGCAGCAGTTCGCGCGCGGGGATGACCAGCAGCGCGCCTACCACAGCCAGATCAGCGAATTTGCCGAGCACTGCCGACAGCACCATGATCAGCTCCAGCATCCACGCCGATATACCCCAGAATTTGCCGAGGAATTTGCGCACAGGATGGCTTTTTTCCGCGATCACTTCATTGTAGCCGTGCTCCTTGCGCCGCGCTTCCACCTCGGCACGCGTCAAACCCGCTTCGGCTTTCACTGCTAACGCAGCCAGCGTCTCGGGCACGGAGGCCGATGCAATGTCTGGCGCCTTATCAGCAGCAGGTTTTCCATCGGGAAGCTGCGCTGCAGTTTTCTGTGTAGTCATCTAGCGACCATCCTTACATTACGGGTACAGCCAAGCTTTGTTATTGGGGGAATGGAGGCCATGCGCGCACCACCTAGTCTTGACACTAGGACATGGGGCGACACATCAAGTTGCAAATCAGTTTAATAGGGGCAGACTCAAGCAGATTGAAGCAGAAGTTATTGTGTTGCAGCGCGACTGTCTTTATTGCGATTTTTGACCCGCATGATGCGCACGACCTCAGGCAAACGGCGCAATGCACGCATAATTCGGGCAAGGTGCATGCGTTGTTCCACTTGCAGGGTAAAATGGATAGTAGTGTATTGACTGCCGTCTTCCTCTTCCATCGATACGTTATCAATGTTAGAGCCTTCATCAGCAATCGCCGCAGCGAGTTTGGCGAGTACGCCGCGCTGATTCAGCACGATGAGTTTGATATTCACATCAAACATTTTGTGCAAGTCAGGTTCCCACTCCACATCCAGCCATTTATCCGGATCGTCGCGATAATGTTTGATCGCGCTGCAATCATGGGTATGGATGACCAGACCTTGATCGGATTTAACAAATGCGATAATTGGATCCCCCGGGAGAGGACTGCAACATTTGGCCAGCTGCACTGCCACCCCTTCGGAACCACGTATCGCGATTGCGCCATGTTGGCGCGGGTTAGGCAGATTCTGCTCTTGCATCATCAATTGCCGCGCAACCACAATATTTAAGCGTTTGCCCAGACCAATATCAGTCAGCACTTCATCACGGGTTTTGCCTGTTTCTTTATGCACTCTGTCCCAGCAACTAGGGCGTATCTGCGTCGGATCTGCACCCAGCGCACGGAATGCCTGATTGAGCAGACGCTCACCCAGCACCACTGACTCTTCAGCATGCATGGTGCGCAAATAATGGCGGATATGTGCACGCGCCTTGCCTGATACGACAAAATTAACCCAGGCAGGGTTAGGTCGTGCATTCGGTGAAGTTACCACCTCGACCTGATCACCATTACGCAATAAAGTACGCATGGGCATCAGCTCACCGTTGACCTTGACTGCGGTGCAATGATTGCCGACATCGGTATGCACAGCATAGGCAAAATCTACCGCCGTCGCGCCGCGCGGCAAGGAGAGAATTTTGCCTTTGGGCGTAAACACATAGACTTCATCAGGGAACAGGTCGACTTTAATATGTTCCAGGAATTCAGCCGAATCCCCACCGCCCTCTTGTATTTCCAGTAACGATTGCAGCCATTGATGCGTTTTTTGCTGCACGTCGTTGATGCTGGCATCGTTGGTTTTGTACAGCCAATGTGACGCCACGCCAGCCTCGGCGAGCTTGTGCATGTCATGGGTACGTATCTGTATCTCTATCGGCGTACCAAATGGGCCAAACAGCGTGGTGTGCAGCGACTGGTAACCATTGGCTTTGGGGATAGCAATGTAATCCTTGAATTTGCCAGGGATGGGCTTATACAAGCCATGCAAACAGCCCAGCGCGAGATAGCACGAGGGGATATCGTTGACCAGCACACGGAAGCCATAAATATCAAACACCTCCGAAAACGCGAGCGATTTTTCCTGCATTTTCTTGTAGATACTGAACAGGTGCTTTTCCCGCCCGGTGACCAGCGCGTCGACCTTACCTTCAGCCAGTTTATGTCCGATGGCTTCGCGTACCCTTTCTACTACCTCCCGCCGATTGCCACGCGCGGCTTTCACTGCCTGAGCCAGCACCCGATAGCGATTAGGGTAAAGATGGTAAAAACTCAAATCATCTAATTCTTGATACAGACTATTGAGCCCAAGCCGATTGGCAATAGGCGCGTAGATATCCGCAGTTTCTTGTGCAATGCGTCGTCGCTTCTCCGGCTGCATTGCATCCAGCGTACGCATGTTATGCAATCGGTCCGCCAGCTTAATCAGAATGACGCGCACATCTCGCGCCATCGCCAACAGCATTTTGCGGAAATTCTCCGCTTGGGCGTGGACGGCAGTCTGGAACTCGATTTTATCTAATTTGGAAACACCGTCGACTAACTCGGCAACCGGTTTGCCGAATAAAGCCGCGATTTCTTCTTTGGTGGTTGGCGTGTCTTCGACCACATCATGCAATAAGGCCGCCATCAATGCTTGTGCATCCAGATGCCATTGCGCCAGGATGGCCGCTACGGCAACCGGATGACTAATGTAAGCTTCTCCGCTTTTACGGAACTGCCCTTCATGCGCTACCCGGCTATATTCAAATGCTGCCTGTACTTGTGCGGCATCCTCAGCTTTTAAATAGCTTAATTGCTGGCTGATTTCCTCGAGTTCAGGCATGGTGATGCAGTATTTAGTTAGGCACGACCGCGATTAAGAATTTCACGACCCACTTCACCCGCTGCAATTTCTTTCAATGCCAGCACAGTAGGCTTATCCCGACCGGCTTCAATTTTAGGGGTATGGCCATTTGCCAATTGACGCGCGCGATAGGTTGCCGCCAAAGTCAATTCAAAACGATTGGTAATATGGGTCATACAATCTTCTACGGAAATACGTGCCATTTTGATTCCTAATTTAATGATGTAAATAAATCTGCATGTCGCGCACGCTGGTCAACAACACGCAGGCGACAAGCCCGTAATACCGCCTGCAAATCGTCCAGTGCGGCACCAAAATCATCGTTAATGATAACATAGTCGAACTCACCTACATGGCTTATATCCTCACGCGCCGCCGCCAGGCGCCGCGCGACGACTTCCGCGCTATCCTGTCCGCGCCCCTGCAGGCGTTGTTGCAACACGGCTAACGATGGCGGCACGATGAAGATACCCACCGCAGCAGGAAATAATCGGCGAACCTGTTCCGCTCCCTGCCAATCAATTTCCAGCAAAATATCCTGTCCCGTGGTGAGCGCATTGCGTATCCATTGTTCGGACGTGCCATAACGATTGCCATAAACTTCCGCGCTTTCCAAAAAAACGCCATTTGCGTGCATATCCATAAATTCAGCCATGCTCACAAAATGGTAATCACGCCCATGCTCTTCCCCCGGACGTGGCGCACGGGTCGTGTATGAAATCGACAAACGCACCTGGGTATCTTGTTCAAGCAACGCGCGCACCAAACTGGTTTTGCCTGCCCCCGATGGAGCGGTTAGAATAAACAAATTTCCATTCATATTATTTTCCTTTTATCATGCCCAATTCGACCAGCACCCCTGATTCTCCCTGCATAGGGTATTGCTCATGCAGCCTGGGGGATCTCATTTGCAAAGGCTGCGGACGCACTCAGCCCGAAGTAGATCAATGGTTGTTTTACACAAATGAACAAAAACTCGCTATCTGGGAACGCATCAACGCGCTAGATACCATCAGAACCCGCGCACAACACGATTAAACCCATCACGCAGTAACTGATGCAATTTAGCGTCGAATCATACCGCAATTTAGGCATTATAAAAATCCGTAGCCACGTCTGAAATAATTCCGTGAACATGACAGAACGGCGGAACCTAACTATATGCACCGAGGTCTTCTACTTGGGCTATTTAAATGAAAAGAGTGGATTATGAATTTTGCAATTAAAAAACTAGTATTAACGTTGGCATTAGCCATGACTTCATTAGCAGCATTGCCGGCAATTGCCGGTGACGATGATGGATTTGCGCCCGGGGGCACCGCAATCGACCGCCATACCGAACAGTTTTCCAAGCTCAAAATTGTAATGGATCTGAAAGCAGAAAGCCCCGCCAGCGCAGGATTTGGCGCAACGGTTGCTGCGCGCATTATGACGCACCCAGGCACCCAGCTGGTAGTGATCATTGAAGGCCCGGGCATATCCACATTTGCGAAGAAAAACTATCTGGATCATCAAGGCATAGTTGACAACTGGGTGGAGCTGGCACAAAAAGGAGTGCGTATTGAGTTCTGCGGCAATTCTGTACGCGGCGCAGGCTTGAAACCATCAGACATGATAGGACTTAGCGAGAAAAATCCGGCAGTCGTCAATTCCGGCGCTTACCCCAGTCTTGCCCATTACGAATCTCTGGGCTACAACCCCATCGTCACCACACTGCTGGAAAAATAAACCGTAGCTGACTGCACTCAACAATGCGGATATTCAGCTAAATATCCGCATCGATGACTCAGCCGGGCATGCTACTCAATATTCTGTATCTGTTCGCGCATTTGCTCTATCAACACTTTCAACTCCATCGCCACTTGCGTGGTTTCTACGCTGACTGATTTTGAGCCCAGCGTGTTAGCTTCACGATTGAGTTCCTGCATCATAAAGTCCAGGCGTTTGCCTACCACCCCGCCTTTTCTAAGCATGTCTCGCACTGCCAGAATATGCATCTGCAAACGCGACAACTCTTCATCAACGTCTATTTTTTGCGCAAACAGCGCCACTTCCTGGGCAATGCGTTCATCTTCGGTATTGCCTACCAATTCCGTGTAGCGCTGTTTAATTTTGAGCTGATAGGCACTCATGATGGCGGGTAAATGGGGCTGTATCTGTACAATCTGCGCTTGCATGGCATCCAGGCGCTCGACAATATGTGCGGCAAGCTTTTCGCCCTCGGCTTGCCGACTCAGCTGCAAGGCGGCTAAGGCTTGATTGAACAAGTCGGTACACGCGGCAGGCAAATCAGCCCAGGTGGATGCAACCCCCAACACACCAGGCCAGCGCAAGACTTCAGCGACGCTGAGTGGCGCGAGCTGGGTAAATTGCACAGAAATTTGTTGCGCCAGATCCGCCAGTTGTTGCAATGCCACTATATTCAACTGCGCATCACTACCCGTGCTGGTTGCCGCACTCAGGCTAATGCGACACTCCAATTTGCCACGCGTGATTTGCTGTTGTGCACGCTCACGAAAAGCTGACTCCAGGGCACGGAATTCGTCACCCGCGCGGAAATGCCACTCCAGATATCGCGAATTAACACAACGCAAATCCAGGCATAGCGCTTGCCCATTTTGATTTAATGTCGCCGTGGCGTATCCTGTCATGCTATTAATCACAAAACTTCCTTTACTTTATGTCGGATAATCCCGAAAATTACGTTTTAGCCAAGCTTGATCACACCTAGCCCATCCATGTCCTCGCAACCAAACAATGCCTTGCCTAACGGTTACCAGCTGATGGACTACCGCATCGTCCGTAAAATTGGCGGTGGGGGCTTTAGCTTAGTATATTTGGCTTATGATGCCAATGATCAGGCGGTTGCGATTAAAGAATATTTACCTGGCAGCCTGGTTAAGCGCGGCGAAAACGATTTAGTCGTGCCGATTGCCGAAGAAAATCTGCAAACTTTCCGCTATGGCATGCGCTTCTTTTTTGAAGAAGGTCGCTCGCTGGCGCGCATCTTGCACCCGAATGTCGTACGCGTGGAAAATTTCTTCCGTGCGAATGATACCGTTTATATGGTGATGCGCTATGAGCGTGGAAAAACCTTACAAGAATTTATCCGCTCGCATCGAGGCGACATTCGGGAAAGCTTTATCCGCAGAGTTTTCGCCGAGTTGCTGAATGGTTTACGTGAAGTTCACACCCAAAAATTGCTGCACCTGGACATCAAGCCGTCCAACATCTACATCCGCATGGATGGCTCGCCGGTACTGATTGATTTTGGGGCTGCACGGCAGACGCTGACCAAAGAACAGCCCAAAATGATGACGATGTACACACCAGGCTTTGCCGCACCTGAGCAATATACCGATCCAACGCAAATGGGACCCTGGACTGATATATATAGCATAGGCGCAACGATGCATGCCTGTCTGGCGGGTGGGCCACCTGCGGCTGCCGACACACGATTACTCAATGACAAGTTAATTCCTGCAACCAAAGCCTGGCAAGGAAAGTATTCACCTGAAATGCTTGCCATTGTCGATGAATGTTTGCAATTAGATCATTTGGCCAGACCGCAAAGTGTGTTTTCACTGCAAAAAGCCATTATGGAAACCAAGGATTTGGTCGTTAAGCCACCAACCATGTTAGAAAACCTACGCAACACGTTATACAAAGATATTTTTTAATTTTCCAAGTCGAGAATCTTCATGCGCTTTTCTATCTATCAAGCAAGTCGGCAAGGCGGACGCCGCTACAATCAGGATCGCATTGCGTATTCTTACAGCCGCGACGCATTACTCATGGTAGTAGCAGATGGCATGGGCGGACATTTACATGGTGAGATTGCCGCGCAAATCACGGTCAAAGTATTAGCAGAAACCTTTCAGAAACACACCAGACCAAAGTTACGCGACCCAGCCAGTTTCTTGCATGGAGCTATTCAGCGCGCACACGACGCAATTAACGACTACACCCGTAAAGAAAATCTGCCAGAAGCGCCACACACCACCTGTGTTGCCTGCGTGATACAGGATGATACCGTGTGGTGGGCACACGTTGGTGACTCACGCTTATACCTGTTTAGCGACAATGGTCTGGTAGCTCGCACGCATGATCACTCCACTGTTCAGCAGCTGTGTGATGACGGCCTGATCACCGAAGATGAGATGAAAACCCACCCTGATCGCAACAAAGTCTACAACTGCCTAGGTGGTTACCTGGTCCCTGAAATTGAAATTTCCCGACCTATGCCACTGGCAGAACAGGATTCAATTTTAATGTGTACCGACGGCTTGTGGGGCATGCTAACCACTGAACAAATCGCAACGACACTACGGACCTTCCCGCTCGCTCGGGCGATAGAGTTCCTCATGGATCACGCCGAATTACGTGCAGGTCGCCATGGTGACAACCTGTCCGTTATCGCCATGACCTGGGAATCCCACGACACTAATGATAGTCAGTCAGTATCCACCGTAGCGATGCCAATCAACACGTTCACAACTAAAATGGATGACTTCTCCCCTACATCTGCTGATTTAGCGGAAGATGAGGTTGAACGCGCCATTGCGGAAATACAAAACACCATCAAGAAATTCTCCGAGAACAACCCATAAGGATAAGCTATGCGCCCTAGCCAGCGATTAACCAACCAGCTGCGTGACATTCAAATCACCCGTCATTACACCAAACACGCAGAAGGTTCTGTACTGATACGCTGCGGTGATACCCATGTAATCTGCACTGCCAGCATCGAAGATAAAGTACCCGGATTTTTAAAAGGTAAAAATCAAGGCTGGCTGACTGCCGAATATGGCATGTTGCCGCGCTCTACCAGCACCCGCATGGACAGGGAAGCTGCCCGCGGCAAACAGTCTGGACGCACACAAGAAATACAGCGCTTAATCGGACGTTCACTGCGAGCAGCGATAGATTTAAATGCGTTAGGCGAACGAACCCTGCATATTGATTGCGATGTAATACAAGCTGATGGCGGCACGCGTACCGCATCTATCTCAGGCGCGTTTGTGGCTGCGCACGACGCCATCAGCACGTTACTGCAAAAAGGCGCGTTAACGGCCAATCCCATCCGTGACTTCGTCGCTGCGATTTCCGTAGGCATATACCAGGGTGAGGCTGTGCTCGACTTGGATTATGCAGAAGACGCCACTTGCGATACCGACATGAATGTTGTAATGACGGGTGCAGGCGGCATGATAGAAGTCCAAGGCACCGCCGAAGGTGCCGCATATAATCGTGCAGAACTTAATGCGATGCTGGACTTGGCTGAACACGGCATACTGCAAATTGTGGCATTGCAACGTGCGGCGCTAGCAAGCTGATGGCATCAACCATCGTCATTGCCAGCAATAATGCAGGCAAACTACGCGAAATCAATCGCTTACTTGCACCACTGGGCTATGATGTGCAACCGCAGTCTAATTTCCAAGTACCTGAGACAGATGAGCCCCATCCAAGCTTTATCGAAAATTGCATCGCAAAGGCCCGCCATGCTTCCAAACTCACCGGACTGCCAGCACTGGCTGATGACTCTGGAATTTGTGTAACTGCGCTGGGTGGAGAGCCAGGCGTACATTCCGCACGATATGCAGGTGAGCCAAAATCCGATCTGCGCAACAACGCCACACTGGTTGCCGCATTAGCTGGCAATCCACAACGAGCAGCCTATTATTACTGTGTCATGGTTTATTTGCGCCATGCACAAGATCCGCAACCGCTGATTGCTGAAGGCCGCTGGTTGGGCGAGATTATTGACACGCCTCGTGGCGGCGATGGCTTTGGTTATGACCCGCATTTCTTCATCCCCAGCCTCAACAAGACCGCAGCAGAATTAAGCCCTGCAGAAAAAAATGCCCTAAGCCATCGTGGACAGGCGTTAAACCAACTCGTCACCCAACTTGGAACACCAAGCTAATGCCTTTGCAGCACAACTTAACAGCGCTACCACCGCTATCGCTTTATATACATATCCCCTGGTGCGTGAAGAAATGCCCGTATTGCGACTTTAATTCACACACTGCACGCGATGCGATACCTGAGCAACGTTATATCGAAGCACTAACCCGCGACCTGGAAAGCGCATTACCGCTCATCTGGGGACGGAATATTCACAGCATTTTTTTTGGTGGCGGCACTCCCAGCCTGTTTTCCGGCGAGGGTATAGATAACATTCTGACCATGGTGCGCAGCTTATTAAAGCTGGATTTCTTTGCCGAGGTCACACTGGAAGCCAATCCAGGTACGGTCGAGGCTAATAAATTTCGGGAATTCAAATCTGCAGGTATTAATCGACTCTCATTAGGTATACAAAGTTTTAATCCGTCGCATTTATCTGCGCTGGGGCGCATACATAATGATCGTGATGCACACAATGCTATCGGCATAGCCAAAGATAATTTTGATAATTTCAATTTGGATTTGATGTATGCGCTGCCCAATCAAACCATGGAGCAAGCCCAGCAAGATCTTAATACCGCACTCAGTTATGCCCCACCCCATTTATCATGTTATCACCTCACGCTAGAGCCTAACACGCCGTTTCATCATCATCCACCAAGCCTGCCTGACGATGATTTATCGGCGGATATGCAAGTCATGATAGAAGCCACACTTGCAGAAGCAAATTATCAGCACTACGAAACTTCAGCCTTTGCACAACCACAGCGCAAAGCCAAGCACAATCTCAATTATTGGCAATTTGGTGATTATCTGGGTATCGGTGCAGGCGCACATAGCAAACTATCATTTCATAACCGCATGTTACGTCAGATGCGTCACAAATCACCGCGTGAGTATATGGAACATGCGCTATCAGGCAACCCAGTGCAAACCGAGCACGAGATTCCAATAGCGGAGCGCTCATTTGAGTTCATGATGAACGCGTTACGTTTAACTGATGGTTTCGATTTTAGTTTATTCAGTGAACGCACAGGGTTGCCAATCACAGTCATACAAAAACAGCTAGATCTGGCTGAAAATCAAGGCCTGATAACCCGCGATCATGTACATGTTACCCCTACGCTACATGGACAGCGCTTCCTCAATGATTTACTAGGTCTATTCTTAACGAGCTCAAAATGATAATCCCACCACAATTTGAACGTACCGAAATACTCATTGGTGCATCAGGCATAGCATCATTAGCAAACAAGCACGTATTTGTTGCAGGTCTGGGTGGCGTAGGTTCATATTGCGCCGAAGCCCTGGCGCGCGCAGGTATCGGTAAGCTCACCCTGATTGATCACGATCATGTTGCTCCCAGCAACATCAACCGGCAATTACCCGCATTATTATCTACCGTTGGATTGGCTAAAATTGACATCATGCGCGAGCGCATCATGAGCATTAATCCAGATTGCCAATTAACCACGCATCAAGTTTTTCTAACCACTGAGAATATGCTGGACTATGTGCCTGAGGACGCCGATTACGTCATTGATTGCATAGATTCACTCAATTGCAAAGTTGCACTGGTAGCCACCAGCTTGCAGCGCGGCCTGAATGTTGCATCCAGCATGGGTGCGGGCAACAGACTAGACCCGGCGAAAATAAAACTCGCTGACATCAGCAAAACTGAAATGTGCCCCTTGGCACGCATTATGCGCAAACGCCTGCACAAGCTAGGCATTAGAAAAGGCATACTGGCAGTATACTCCGACGAACAACCATCAGCTCCCCTCCCACCTGTCGCCGTAGATGGCCCAGGGCGCGCACGTGCAGTTAATGGGACTATTAGTTACATGCCTCCACTTTTTGGTTTGATGCTCGCAGGCGAAGTCATACGCAGATTATTAGTCGGACAGACAACATACACTATAGAACTCACCTAAAGTTTTTCAAGTAAAACTATAAATAATACAGTCTAGTTAATTCAAACTATATTCAAAATTCCGGGCAATAAAAAACCCCCAACGATTACTCGGAGGGGGTTTTTAGGATGGGGAGTCTGACGATGACCTACTTTCACATGGGTAATCCACACTATCATTGGCGCAGTCTCGTTTCACGGCTCTGTTCG
>JBBQPT010000019.1:0-55642 GCA_038217005.1 Burkholderiales bacterium | reverse complement strand
CTTCTACTGCTTCTACTGCTTCTACTGCTTCTACTGCTTCTACTGCTTCTACTGCTTCTACTGCTTCTACTGCTTCTACTGCTTCTACTGCTTCTACTGCTTCTACTGCTTCTACTGCTTCTACCGCTTCTACTGCTTCTACCGCCTCAACAGGGGTGTTTTCGAGATTTTTGTCAAACTCCTCAGCATTGGTGATTTTGGCAATGGTAGTGACAGATTCAGTCAGTTGGGTTTGTGCTTGATTAAGTTGGCTAATAAGCTCAGATGCTGCTGGTGGTAATTCGTGTTTGCGTATGCAACGCAACATGTATGCAATTTTGGCAATTGCATCTTCTGTTATTCGATCTTGTGGTGGTAAGGATGCAGGTAAACCTTGTAAACGATTAAGCCAGAGTTCTAGCGCGTGCGCCAACTCACTAAGGGTGTTGAATCCAGTTAATCCTGCTATACCTGCAAGGGTGTGTGCAGCTCGCATAAACTCATAACTAACAGGTAAGTGCGGGAGCTGTTGCAGATGAACAAATTCTGTTTGCAGTGTGTGGTAATGCTGGTCGGCCTCGCGTAAAAATATGTCGAGTAACATCGGCGAGATCAGATTGGTACCAATGGCGATGCGATCATCTACTTCTGTAGGCGCATTGCTTGCAGCTAACGCTTCATTGATATCGTCAGGCATGGCACTAATGATGTCGATGGCTGTTTGCCGAACAGGTGCATCGGTGATGACAGGTTCAGTAGATGATTCGGTAGCCAGTTTTTCATTTTCAGCGTCGCCTATTTGAGATGTAATGGCTGCACTGGTGCTTGGGGTGACCTGATCTGCATCCTGGTGTATACGCAGGTTATCGGCTTCAATCGCTAAGCTATGATAATCAAGGGTGAATGGGCTGTGGGACTGTAGTTTGTCGACCCACTCGGCAAATAGCTGATGTGCGCGATTGAGCATATCCAGTAAAGCCGGGGTCGCACTTTTGTCATCCTGCAGCCACAGGTTGAGTAACTGCTCGAAGGCCCAAGCTGTTTCGCCAAGATCCATGAGGCCCACCATGCGTCCACTACCTTTGAGGGTGTGAAAGCTGCGGCGACAAGTGCTTAGCGATTCAATATTGTGGGGTTGTTGAGTCAGTGTGGCTATTTCATCTTGGATGGTCGCTAATACTTCAGTAGCTTCTTCCAGAAAGATGGATAGCAGTTCGGCATCTATTTCATCTGTGGCATTTTCAGCGGAATGAGCCTCTGCAACAGCGATAGGGCTAGATAAACTTAACTGTTGGGATAGTTCATCCAGCAGCGTGTCATTTGTCCCATTTTCTAGTTGTTTTAAAGCATCGGCTGATTGTTGTTTTAATTGGTAATCGCCTACTAACTCTGCGTCTTGGCTAATTTCACGCAGCGTTTCAACTAATTTTTTTTTTGTGTCTTCCTGTTCAGGGTGTTGATGCCATTCCGTCAGCTGTAGCTGTAAATCAGATTTAAGGGAATTCAGGTCGTCCTCGACGCGCTCGTCTATTTCATCTGTATTGATGTCATCGATCAAACCCAGCTGTTTCATAATGGGTTGCAAAACGGCTTCAGCATCCTGACGTTGGTAGCGCTGGGCATCAACGTATAAACCGATACTGCTAATTGCATCAGCGATGGTAGTGAAACTGGTTTCATCAATAGGAACGTTAGGATCACTGAGCTGCTTGATGAGTTGGTGTGTGTGTTCCAATACGATATTGGCATTGCCCAATTGCATCATGCTGAGAGCGCCCTGAATCTCAGTAATTGGGCGTGTTAGATCGGCCAGTGGCTGGCGGTCATGGAAATTGTCACGGAAAAATGTGTCTAGTGTTTCTTCTATTTTCTGGATATTGATTTGTATTTCTTGCGCAACTTGCGCCATGAGTAGCTTTTCTTGTGCTTGACGCGAGTATTCGTCTAGCAGAGGAACATCGGCTATATCAGCCAAATCGGTTTCTGCATAAGCGGTTGCACGTAAGCGCTGACTTTGTACCTCTGCTTGCTGAACAAGTTCACCGCTAATATTTTCGTAGTGTGCTAAATTATTTTGTAGCAGTAATAACGTAGTAGCCACTTCTAAACCTATGGCTTCATGACGTTCCTGTGGTAATTGATGATAATCATTGGCAATGTTGCCAATTTCATCAATCAGTTTGATTATGGGAGTATTGTTCAGGACTGATACCGGTGCTTTCAAGTCATTAATAATCGACTGGAACTGAGTAATGCTATCGGCATGACCCGAAATGAGTTTAAGCCATGCTTCTTTTGCATTATTGATGTGATTGAGGATTTGCTTTAATAATGGACGCAATGCATCAATTTCATCCATTGTTTGCTTGTTTTGTGGAATCAGCGCAGTTAGGTTAAATGTGTTTTTTACTGCGGCAACATGTTCATTGACATCGCTACTCTGCGCAACGAAATATAGCAGGTCACGTAGTAATCTCTCGGCTGTTTTATGTGAACCTTCTATATGACGGCGCATCTGTAAATCGATACGGCCACACAGTTGCTTAACTGCAAAGCTGGGTTCAATTGCATGATTGATTAAGCAGTCGACAAAAGCGCCTGCACCCCACCAAAAAGTGCGACTACTTGGTACGCTAATGTAATTTTCTATATTACTAACAGCTTCACGCATGAGTAACAAACCTTGATCGGCTTCATGTTGGCGTAAAAAACCTAGTAAGCCACGCTGAAAACTGGCTCTTGATTTTTTGATCAGCTGGATAAATTCTGCATCAGATAATTCTGATTTTGTATTTGAACGTGGTGCTCGGCCGCCCATATCGGGGAAGAATAAATCGGTTTCCGAGGAGTTTTGAATATTTTGTGCTAACCTAATTGCTTGATAACTAGGAAATAGTTGTAGTTCGTGATTAGGTTTGCCCTTCAGCAAGTCATCTAGGTATTGTTCTATCTGTGCGGTTGTGTTTTTTAACAATGCGAGTGAATCTGCCGTGATGCTAATGGTGTTCTGCTCGAGTGCGTGGACGAATTTTTCAGTTTCCTGACAAACTAAGGTGACACCTTGCAAGCCTATCATTTCAATTGCGCCCGTTATCTGGTGCAAAAATGTATTTGCCTGGCGCAGTTTGGCAGGATCATCAGTTGCAATATCAAATTGATCAACAACGGTATTGATCTGTTCTATCGAACGGTCTATTTCTTCTTTGACCCAGCTAAGTGGTCCGATATCATATTCTGGTGTTGAACTCATGATTTATCCTAATTTAGTCTGCTATTTATTCATCATTTATATTCGCCTCGGTTAGACCGAGGCTGAGTGCAGAGATTATGCTAGTTTGAAACCAGAAATGGATTTTTTCAAATCAGTTGCCAGCGATGTCAGTTCACCAATTGACGAAGCGGTTTGTTGTGTGCCCGCTGTAGTTTGCTCGGTAATTTGTTGAATATCTTGCATCGCCTTTGTGACTTTGTTTGCCGCCAGCGTTTGGCTGTCAGTTGCCGCTGAAATGTTCTCAATCAGGCTAGCAAGATTTCGCGAAACTTGACCAATTTCACTAAGTGCCTGACCTGCCGCATCGGACAGTTTAGCTCCTTCTACTACCCCTTGGGTACTGGTTTCCATCGCGGAAACTGCATCTTGTGTATCTGACTGAATGGTTTTAACAATAGCGGCAATTTGTTTGGTCGCCTGGCCAGAGCGTTCAGCCAATCGTTGCACCTCTTCGGCAACCACAGAGAAGCCTCGTCCTGCCTCACCTGCGGCGGCGGCCTGAATTGCAGCATTAAGCGCGAGCACGTTGGTTTGTTCGGTAATGTCTGAAATCAGTTCAACGATTTCACCAATTTCCTGTGAAGATTCACCCAAACGTTTAATACGTTTGGAGGTTTCTTGGATGTTTTCACGAATACTGTTCATGCCGCTAATCGAATTTTCTACAGCTTTGGTACCTTTTTCAGCGGCTTCCAGCGATTGTGTTGCCACCTGTGCTGATTGTGTCGCACTGGCAGAAACATCATTAATTGATTGCGAAATACCCAAAATAGCAGCGGAAGTTTCTTCGATCTCCTGTGCTTGGCGTTGTGCCGCAGCAAGGAGTTCTTCAGAAATGGTTTGTGCCTGTAATGTGGTGGTAGTTACTTTTTCAGTCGCTCGGTTAATCCCTGATACCAGTCCGCGCAATTCGTCGATAGTAAAGTTAATTGAGTCAGCAATAGCGCCGGTAATATCCTCAGTTACGGTAGCGTTGGTGGTTAAGTCGCCATCAGCCAGGTCGCCCAATTCATTTAGTAAACGCAGAATAGCTTCCTGGTTACGTTTGTTTTCAGCTTCACTTTGCCCTACCCGACGTTTCGATTCATTAACGTTAACAATACCGAACAGGATCAAGCTTGCCAAAGCCAGAATACCTGACAGTATTGCAAACGTATTGCTGGTGGTGCCTAACTTTGCATAAGCCTGGGCTAATTTTTGGGTGCTTTTTAGTAGGTCATCACTGGCGGTGAAAATGGCCATATTCGCTTGCTTGGTTTCTACCAGCGGTTGCATGTTGCTCAATATGCTTGTGGTTGCAGCTTCGAAAGGCTTGAATGCTGCAGTCAGTTCCATCAGTTTGTTGTGCGCGTCAGTGTCGTGCAGTGCGGCAATGTGAAAACGCTCACTACCATCACGCAACGATTTAAGCGCTTCCTGGAATGAGGTTGCGTCTTTACCAAGCTGGAACGCAACGTCCTGATCGATGGATTCGGATGATACGAGCGCGTTGGCATTTTTAGCCATGCGCTGGGTCAGCATGACCATTTCACTGGCTAGCGTACTTTCGCGTTGACCGAGATTGGCATCGGTCATCCGTCCAACGAGTTGTTCAGATATTTCTAATAAGTCATTTGCTGTTTTATTAATGGTATCAACGTTGGCGCGGAGTTCAACAAGCGGTTTTTCTTGGCTCAGAATCTGATTAATTTGAGCCTCTACAGGTGTCCAGTAGTTTTTAAGTTCGGTAACTAGTGGTTGTGTTGATTTAGGGGAAACCGGCAGGGAGATGCTGCCTTTGGAAATGGCTGTAAAGTTAGTGATGAATTGTTTTTCACTGGCACTAAGTTGTGCAAACGCTTCTTTATTGCCCGCTACTGATTGTTGGGCACCTTTTGCGATACGCTGGGATAGCATTTGCATCTCGGTAGCTTTGGTAATGTATTCTGTTTTATTTCCGGCTTGTATGCCGCTGTATGTGAGCAATACGCCGGTTAATACCAAAAAACCTAAACCTGAAACCATCGAAAGGATGTATTGTTTTTCTACAGGAAGATGACCTATTAATGGTGTCTCAAAAGCTGAGCTATCGGACATCTTTTTGATGCCACTCATGATTAGTGTGGTATTTTCAGCACCCGAGTTGGCCCTTCCAGATTTCTTAGGTTCGTTTTTTGGGTTGAAACTTGGAAGTTTAAAAGCCATTTTGCGTCTCCGGTGCTAAATTAATTATAAAATTGTTGTATGTGAATTAAACTGATTTTGATTTACAGGCTTACAGTGAGAAAGTCGTTGCTGGTTACCAAGGCTTCGACATCCAGGCTGTGCCAGATTTCCCCCTCGTCATCCAGGTGCGTTTGTGTCGCCCAGGTTGGCAGGTTGGTGTTGGATTGCAATTGCATTTTGTCGATATTACGTAGCCCCAGTGCTTGCTCAACTAATAAGGCGCTATTTGAAGTGAATTGTGGGTGGACAATTAACAGTCTGTTCTCAGTGTTCCGTGTCGTTGCACTTGACCCGTTGAAATTTGCCAGATCTACCACGCTAAAAAGTTTCCCCCGTATATTAGTCACGCCTAAAAACCAAGCCTGTGTCAGCGGCACTGTTGCAAGCGCAGAAGGTGTAATTACTTCACTAATATGGGAAAGATTGACCAGCCAGTTTTGATCGGCTATTCGCACCGCTAGTCGACTGTTCGCGCTTGATTGGCTCGTCGCGATTTGTAACCGATCGCTCAGATCTTGTTGGAATTGTTTAAGGCTGACGCGTTTGGACATGGTCGTTTCTTTATTATGTTTTAAAGTGCACGAATTTTTTGTAGCAGGGCGGCACCATCTATAGGTTTGATCATGTATTCAATGGCACCCTGTCGTAGGCCCCAAATTTTGTCAGTTTCCTGATCTTTGGTTGTGCACAGGATGATGGGGATGTGTTTGAGTTCCTCGTCGCGTGAAATTGCTCGCGTAGTCTGGAAACCGTTCATGCCAGGCATGACCACATCCATTAAGATTAAATCCGGCATGATTTGTTTGACCTTCTCCAGTGCTTCTTCACCGTTTTCAGCAAGGTTGATTTGATAACCTTGTTTGCTTAGTAAATCAGCTAGAAAGAAGCGTTCTGTAGGTGAGTCATCGACAATAAGAACTTTGTGGACTGCCATGATGTTCCTTGAATTAAGTAGGGGTTAAGTTTGGGCTGGGTACATAGCGCTGAACGGTACTGAGCAGGCTGTCTTTTGTAAATGGCTTGGTGAGGTACTCATTTGAACCAACGATACGCCCTCTGGCCTTGTCAAACAAGCCATCTTTACTTGATAGCATGATGACTGGCGTTGATTTGAATCGACTATTTTTCTTGATGAGCGAGCATGTTTGATAGCCATCTAGGCGTGGCATCATGACATCCACAAAAATAATGTCAGGTTGGCGATCTGTGATTTTAGCAAGTGCGTCAAAACCATCCTCAGCGAGGATGATTTCGCATCCTGCTTGCTTGAGGAATATCTCGGCACTTCTGCGTATGGTGTTGCTATCATCAATCACCATTACTTTAATGCCATTTAAATCATTGGTGTCTGCCACGTTACCCCCGCTATTATTTTAGTGTGCTAAACATTTTGTACATGCACGTGTATTTTTAATCTTATTTTGAGTGGCTTGCAAGTATTTATTGTAAATGTATTATATGGTTACCATTTCAAAATCGTCTTTACGTGCACCGCATTCTGGGCAGGTCCAGTTAATTGGAACGTCTTCCCATCTCGTGCCAGCAGCGATGCCGTCGTCAGGACAGCCTTTAGCTTCGTCATAAATATAACCGCAAACTACGCACATGTAGCAATTGTAAGCTGATGCCATTATCTTGTCGCTTTTCAGTTAAAATAGGTATTCTAATCCAGATACGCATTTTAATGGCACGGTTTTTTATATGAATCAATCTCCTCCACCTATTGTACTGACTTTTGCGGCATCTGACCCTACTGGTGGCGCTGGAATTCAGGCTGACATTCTGACCATCACTAGTATGGGATGTCATGCACTATCGGTGTTAACGGCGATTACGGTGCAAGATACGGTTGGCGTGGAGGATTATTTTCCCTTGGACGCTGAATGGATCGCTGATCAAGCTCGTTGCGTACTCGAAGATATGCCTGTAGCAGCGTTTAAAATTGGCATGTTAGGCAGTTTGGAGGCAATCGCCGCGATTGCTGCGATAGTGGCTGATTATCCGGATGTCCCGCTGGTTTTAGACCCTGTGTTGGCATCAGGACGTGGTGATGAATTGTCGAATGATGACATGCGTGCGGCGATGATGGATATGCTGATACCGCAAACGACGATAATTACACCTAATAGCGTAGAGGCTCGTAGCTTAGTGCAAGACGAGTTGGTAAATGACAACGATGCGTTGGATGTATGCGCGCAACATTTATTGGCTACCGGTTGTGAATACGTATTGATTACAGGTACGCATGAGGGGACGGTACAAGTAATGAACACCTTGTATGACACCACTGGCGTGTTAAGTACTGATGCTTGGGCGCGTTTGCCTGGTAGTTATCATGGTTCAGGTTGTACACTGGCTTCGGCGATTGCGGCAGCTTTGGCTCATAACATGTCGATTGCCGATGCGGTGCGGGAAGCGCAGGCATTTACTTACGAAGCGCTACGTGCTGGATTCAGGCCTGGCATGGGGCAGTTTATTCCTGATCGTTTATTCTGGGCGCGGGACGGAGACAAGCAATGATTTCTGGGTTGTATGCGATTACCCGCGAGACTGATAATACCGCTGAATTATTGCTGGACATTGCTGCGGTGTTGCAGGGTGGGGCGAGTGTGGTGCAATACCGGGATAAAAGTGGTGATATTGCGCGGCAACATGAACAAGCAAGTGAGTTATTGTCTTTATGCCGTCAATTTAGTGTCCCTCTGATTATTAATGACAGTTTGCGTTTGGCGGATTTGGTAGGCGCGGATGGTGTGCACATAGGACGAGATGACGGTGCGATACGTGAAGCGCGGCTAATTCTGGGCGCTGACAAAATTATCGGTGTGTCATGTTATCAATCAATAGAATTAGCGGTAAAGGCGCAGACGGCTGGCGCGGATTATGTTGCGTTTGGCAGCTTCTTCCGTTCTTCGACCAAGCCTGATGCAGCTTTAGCCGAGATGGCTTTATTGCAGCAGGCAACGCATCAAATCCATATACCTATTGTTGCAATAGGCGGGATTACTTTAGATAATGCAGGTAGCTTAATTGATGCGGGGGCGGATGCAATCGCAGTGATTAACGCATTATTTGAAAGCGAAGATGTAGCAGCAACGGCGCGGCAATTTGCCGATTTATTTTTAGCAGAAACTGAAGATTAAATGATGACGATTAACCAAGACTTATTTGAACGTGCGCAACGCCATATTCCTGGCGGAGTGAATTCTCCTGTTCGTGCTTTCCGCTCTGTGGGCGGTACGCCGTGCTTTTTTGAGCGTGCATCAGGAGCCCGTGTGTGGGATGCTGATGGGCGTGAGTTTATTGATTATGTAGGTTCGTGGGGCCCCATGATAGTAGGGCATACTCACCCAGATGTGGTGAAAGCGGTGTGCGAAGCGGCTGCAAAAGGACTGAGTTTCGGCGCGCCGACGGCGCGTGAAGTCGAAATGGCTGATTTGCTCACCACTTTGATACCAAGCATGGATATGGTACGACTGACCAGTTCAGGCACTGAGGCGACTATGAGTGCCATACGCCTGGCACGTGGTTTTACTGGGCGTTCCAAGATTATCAAATTCGAAGGTTGCTATCATGGGCACAGTGATTCATTGTTGGTTAAAGCAGGTTCTGGCGCTTTAACTTTTGGTCAGCCTAGTTCTGCCGGCGTGCCGCCAGAATTAGCTGCGCATACTCTGGTATTGGACTATAACCAGCCGCAACAATTGATCGATTGCTTTAAACAATATGGTGATCAAATTGCAGCGGTGATCGTTGAGCCAGTCGTAGGTAATATGAATTTGATCGTACCGCAGCCTGAGTTTTTGCAAACCATGCGTGATGTGTGTACGCAATATGGTGCTGTGTTGATTTTTGATGAAGTGATGACGGGTTTTCGTGTGGCATTAGGCGGTGCGCAAGCTTTGTATGGTATCACGCCAGATTTGTCGACTTTTGGTAAGGTGATAGGCGGCGGTATGCCTGTTGGTGCTTTCGGCGGGCGTGGAGACATCATGGCGCATTTGGCTCCGCTGGGTGCGGTTTACCAGGCTGGAACGTTATCTGGCAATCCTGTGGCAGTCGCAGCAGGATTGGCAACGCTGAAGTTGATACAGGCGCCAGGTTTTCACCAGCGTTTGGGCGAAGTTACAGGGAAATTTGTGCATGGTCTAACTGCGGTGGCGGCTAAACATGGTGTGGCGTTCTCTGCACAACATGTGGGTGGTATGTTTGGTTTGTATTTCCGTGCGCAAGTGCCGCAGAATTATGCGCAGGTCATGGAATGCGATGTGGCTGCGTTTAATCGGTTCTTCCACGGGATGTTGGATGCGGGTGTGTATTTTGCGCCGTCAGCATTCGAGGCTGGTTTTGTCTCGGCTGCCCATGGCGATGCAGAGATATCTGCGACATTAGAAAAAGCAGAGCATGTGTTTGCTAACTGGTAATAAGTTATAGCTGGTAGTTATAAAAAAGACCGCCATGGCGGTCTTTTTTATTGGCTGTTTTTTATAGCGTGCCGTAAGAGTGCAGACCGGATAAGAACATGTTGACGCCAAGGAAGGCAAATACGGTAACAAATAGCCCGATGACAGCCCACCATGCCAGCATAGGTCCACGTAAGCCTTTTACCAGGCGTATATGCAACCAGGCTGCATAATTCAACCAAACGATAAGCGCCCAGGTTTCTTTGGGATCCCATGACCAGTAACCACCCCACGCTTCAGCGGCCCACAGTGCGCCAAGTATGGTGGCGATGGTAAAAAATCCAAAACCGACGGCGATGGCTTTGTACATGACATCGTCGAGTATTTCCAGTTTAGGCAAGCGGCTTGCCAAAATACCTTTGGATGCTAACAAATAGGCAACACCTATCATGGCAGCGAGGGAGAATGAACCATAACCGATGAAATTGGCGGGTACATGTATTTTCATCCAGTAGGATTGTAATGCAGGTACTAACGGTTGAATATTTTGTGCCTGGCGGTCAAAGGTATACCACAACAAAAACCCAACTGCTGCACTGATGACAGGCAAAACAAATGCGCCCATTTGCCGATTTTGATAACGATTTTCGTAATGTAAATACAGTAATGCGGTGATGACGGAGAATAGTATGAACACTTCATACAGGTTCGATATAGGGATGTGACCGACATCAGGGCTGATCAAATAAGATTCATACCAGCGCACAAGCAATCCGACTAAACCCATAGTCAGCGCGCTCCAGGTGAGTGCGGTTCCTACTTTTGCAACAAAGTCAGAACGGGATGCGAGGCTGATCCAGTAAGTCAGTGTGGCCAGCACAAATAATACGCTCATCCACATAATGGCAGACTGGCTGGCGAGTATGTATTTTAAGAAGAACGCTTGATTTGCTCGCGCAAGGTCGGCGTGGTAGTCATAGATGCCAAACAAACTTAACGCCGCAATGATAACAAGTAATGTGCGTATTGGCTTCCATAGCCAGCCTAACACCGAAAACACGGCTGCTGCGCCAAACAGGAAGCCCTTTTCGTAGACGTCCATGTTGTTGCCATACAGGCTGAATGCGTACGCGGCGCCTGTCCATAATGCGAGTGAAAATAGCCAGTCAATAGGGCTGAGCTGTTTTAACAGCGACGGGCGAGGCATGGTCTGTGTAAGTTGCATTTATTTTCCTTTTACAATGTCAGCAATATCTTGCTCGTGTCTTGCAAATTCATTATTGAAATCCAGCGTTTTGCGGTTGCTGGACATGGCGAATAATACGCTATTCTGTTTGATCAACAGCCATAGTCTGCGTTCACGTATGTAAAACATGGAAAATACGCCCAAGACTAATAATGCAGAGCCGCCGAACACAATATTCTTGCCCGGCGAGCGCGTTAACTGTAAACCCGTTGCTTGGACTTCATCGTAGTTCGCAAGTTGCAAATAAACAGGTGCACCGTAAAAGAAAATATCGCTGATGCTGTTTAAGCTGTCGCGAATGAACCAGCCTGTTTCGTCGTCCATCTTGGGCGCAGGCTGGTGTGCCTGCGCTTGGGTAAGCACGTAGGCTTGATAAGTCGCTAATTCCAGGATTTTAAGATAAGTTTGTGCCGCATTATCGCGATCAGCTAGCGGGATTTTTGCTTCGATAAATTCGGACAAGGATTTATAACCGCCTTGGGCAAATATATCTAATACCTTAGTCGCGCTGTCGGTTAATTTGTTTTTAACGTCGGCAGGTGCATCAGGAATGGCACTGGCAACAAAACGTTGTGCGATTTCGGGGTGACGTGTTTTATCCAGCATTGCGCCGCGTAAGCGCATAAAGCCTGATAATGTGCGCTCCGGATCAAGCGGAAAGCGGATATATTGGAACGCCTGATTAGGCTCATCACGCATGCCTGACAATAAATACCAGCGCTTGTCGAGCAGCATAGGCAACATGTAGTTGCTGTATTCTTTGGCTTGTCCATCTGCACTACGCAATTTGTATTGGAAGCTCGGGCCGACGTTGTGCAGGTCTTTTTTATCCGCCACGGCGTTGCCACCCATTACTGCGCGGGTGTCATGCATGGTTTTTTTGCTATCACCCAGGTTTTCAATATTAAACGGGCGGAAGTCGGAGAATTCTATGGTGTATTGGGTGTCATCAGTTGCCAATTTAGAGTTGTCATGTATGGAACCGGTAACAGGGAACGGCTCACCATTGTGATCAAACAGATTCCAGCCATCCAGATTCAAATGTGTACCGCCATCGCCAAAGCTGGCCTGGAATATGGCAACGCCATCATATATCAATGGATGATTGACGGTAACGGTGTGAGTTAATATTGACCGATTTGTTTTTTTGTCGATGATAGTAATATCACTGGCAAACATTTTAGGCTGGCCTGTGGTGTAATGCTCAATATGGAATTTATTCAGACCGATTTTGAACGGTAGTTCCTGCACCATATAACCATCTGCGATGTTAAGGAATACCACATCTGCACTGGAACCTTCGGGTATGGTGACATTGCCACGGAATGACAAATTGTTGGCTGATAAGCGACTAATTGCTGGGACTTGGCTTTCGGCAAGGTCGCGAGTTTCTATCTTTTTCCAGCCGAAAGTTTGTTCAATCTTGAGTGGAATATTGCTATCGATTAATCCACCAATGCAAATCAGGACGATAGCACTATGGGTGAAAATATACCCGAGACGATTAGCGCTGCCACGTTTGGCGGCAATAAGGAGATGATCGCCATCTTGTTTTTGTTTGTAGTGATAACCTTGGTTATCGAGGTAGGTAGTCAGTTGTTCTGGGGCTATGTTATTTACTGGGAATTCTGCGACATGCTGAAAATGACGTAATGATTGCTCGGTCGCATTTTCGCGATAGCTGCGCATTTCTCGTATCATCATCGGCAGATTGCGATAAATACAGGTGCTAGTAGATAACACGAGTACGGCAAGAATGGTCACAAACCAGTGCGTGCGGTAAACGTCGTATAACCCTAACCATTGAAATGCAGTGAACCAATATTGGCCAAATTCGATAATGTAATTGGCATAGGGCTCATTCTGCTTTAATACTGTGCCTATGATAGATGCGATTGCTAATATCGTGAGCAGGCTAATAGCGAAACGCATAGAGCTTAGTAGCTCATAAACTGAACGAGAGAAAGTGGCAGATTGTTTGTTCATAGGTAATACGAGATAGGTGGCCTGAAAAATAAAGGGGTGACTATAGCCACCCCTTTAAAGACTGCTTAAACGTCGTCAGGTTCCGACGTATGAGTTAATTAATGTAAGCCAGAAATATATTCTGCAACTGCTTTCATTTCTTGGTCAGTCATTTTTGCGGCAATAGTACGCATCATCTTACCACCATCATTCGCGCGGTCGCCTAAACGGAAATTGTTGAGTTGGGTGTAGATGTAATCTTTGTGCTGGCTAGCCAGGCGTGGGAATTGTACAGGAATGCCTGCACCTGTAGGACCATGGCATGCAGCACAAGCTGGTACGCCACTGGCAGCATTACCGCCTTTGAAAATCTTTGCGCCAGCTTCAACTAATTCCTTGTCTTTTGCCATGCCTGGCTTTTCAGTTTGGCTAGCGAAGTATGCGCCTAAGTCTTTCATGTTTTCAGGTGTCAGGTTGTTGCTGGTGACAATGCCGAACATGATAGGGTTTTTGCGATCGCCCGATTTAAAATTGGTTAATTGCTTAGTGATATACTCCGCATGCTGACCTGCCAATTTTGGGTAGGTAGGTGAGGTGCTGTTACCATCTGCTCCATGACATGCCGCACATACTGTAGTGGCTAACTGTTGCGCTTTTGCGGGGTCGCCTTTTGCTACAGTATCTTCCGCGTGAGCAGTTGAAAATGCGGTTAAAGCAGCAAATGCTGCGAACGCCATAGTATTTTTCATCGTGAAGCCCTCATACTGGTAAGATAGTAAAATAATTATTTTATCCTTGTTTTATTTTTCACGCTAGCCCGAAAATGAATTGGGTGCGTATTTCGGTACAAATTTATGAACTTTTTCCAACCTGCGGTGTTTTATACTACCGTTAATCATTTGCGTGACCTGCCTATCGAGAGTGCAGCTGAGATTGCTTTTGCTGGCCGTTCTAATGCGGGTAAGTCTAGTGCAATCAATACATTAGCCAATCGAACACGCTTAGCTTTTGTGAGCAAAACGCCTGGTCGAACGCAGCATATTAACTATTTTGCATTAGGAGGGCAACGTTTTTTAGTGGATTTGCCCGGTTATGGCTATGCGAAGGTGCCAGGTGCGGTAAAAGATCATTGGCGGGAATTACTGGGCGAGTATCTTGCGAAACGTGAGCAACTTTGTGGGCTAATATTGATTATGGACTCGCGTCATCCTCTTACCGAGTTGGATTTGAATATGTTGCAATGGTTTTTGCCTACCGGTAAACCTGTGCATTGCTTGTTGACTAAGTCCGACAAGTTAAATCGTAGCGATTCTATGGCAGTGCTGCGACAAGTGACGCAAGCATTGGCGGAAATGGCGCCTAATTACACCGCACAATTATTTTCAAGCTTGAAAAAGACAGGGACGGAAGAAGTTGAGCAAGTTGCTGCGCGCTGGTTTGACGAAGCGGGGCGATCTGCTGTAGGTGAGTAGAAAAAAACCTCGGTTAAAGGGGAGTATAACCGAGGTTAAAAATATCCCAACTAGCGCTGGGATACCCGCTCAGGGAGGAGAAGCGGGAGACGGTAATAACTACCATCTACTGAGATAGAGTAAACGTTTGATTAAAAGTTCAACTGTGAGTGTTTATTAAATGAAAAATTATGCCTTTCCTCAGACTCGTATGCGGCGCATGCGTCACGATGACTTTTCACGACGCATGATGCAAGAACATACGTTGACGGTTAACGATTTGATTTATCCGGTATTTGTGTTGGAGGGCGAAGCGCGCACCGAGTCTGTGGCTTCGATGCCGGGAGTGACGCGTGTGAGCCTGGACAATTTAATGCCTATTGCAGCGCGCTGCGTGACGTTGGGTATTCCGGCGCTGGCTATTTTCCCCGTCATCGATGCTGATTCGAAATCATTGGATGCTGCAGAGGCTTATAATCCGGATGGCTTGGTTCCGCGGGTTGTGCGCGCATTGAAGCAAGCTTATCCCCAGTTAGGCATCATTACTGATATTGCTTTGGATCCATACACCAGCCATGGTCAAGATGGATTGATAGATGAGCATGGTTATGTGATGAATGATGAAACGGTTGCGGTGCTGGTGCGTCAGGCTCAAATTCATGCGGCCGCGGGTGTTGATGTGGTTGCACCTTCAGACATGATGGATGGCAGAGTGGCAGCAATACGGCAAGGTTTGGATGAGCGGGGTTTTATTCATACGCGAATCTTGGCGTATTCAGCTAAATATGCATCGAGTTTCTATGGGCCGTTCCGAGATGCGGTTGGGTCTGCAGGTAATCTAGGGCTGAGCAGCAAAGAAACTTATCAAATGGATCCGGCCAATAGTGATGAAGCATTGCGTGAAGTTGCAATGGATCTGCAGGAGGGAGCGGACATGGTGATGATCAAGCCAGGTATGCCGTATCTCGATATCGTGCGTCGCGTGAAGGATAGTTTTGGCGCACCAACCTTTGTTTATCAAGTCAGTGGCGAATATGCCATGCTCAAAGCTGCAGCTCAAAATGGTTGGCTGGATGAAAAGAAATGTGTACTTGAGTCGCTTATTGCCTTCAAACGTGCTGGGGCTGATGGGATTTTGACCTATTTCGCGCTGGATGTGGCTTCGTGGTTGAAATCCTGAAGGTTAAGAAAATAGCTGAGTGATGCGCGTTTGAGGGCTTCTTTGGGCGTGTCGCGCGGTGTATTGCGGATTTGGCTGGGCGAATGAACGCTGATGTAAATGTCGCAGATGTCGGCGCTGATTATAAAGCAAGGTATTTGCTTGTTATTGCCCTTGTGCTTAATTTGTCGTTGGTCCTGTTTGAATTGAATATGATTGTTGAGTAAATAGAGTTCGACTTCTTTTTCGTTGTCGGTGAATAGTTCTATTTGTATATCACTGTTTTCAGTTGCTGTGCCATTTAATACAGCGCCCGTAATATAGGGGTTGAATGCGCGCAGCATTTGCATGGTGTCGATGGCTAAGGCAGTGAATTCTGCGAGTATGGCAGGGTGATTGTCTGCATGAAATAATGCAAGGTAGTTCTGTAGCGCCAGTGTTATTTCTGGATTGCTGGGCAAATGATGTGCATCGGCAATGCCCAGCTGTTTAGCAGCTTTGCGTTTTGCCAATGCAAAATCTTTTATGCCATGATCATGGATAAGTTGGGCAGCTAATTGCGCAACCTGATTTCTGATTAAATCAATATGCATAATTTATAATAGCGGTGCGTCCATATTGTTATTTGGTGGGGTATCTGTAGTTTGCGTGTCAGCGTTAGTCGGGTCAGCTTGAGTTTTTGCCATAGGCACCGATTCCTGATAAAAATACTCGGGTGTCCCCGTTTCGCCATCCCCCGTAGGCAAGCCTGTCAGCGGATTAATCTGAACTCTGACAACGCCATCTGGTGGTGATGTTTGTGCTTGTGGCACGCCCTTGAGTGCCGTGCTCATGTATTTCATCCAGATGGGCAATGCTGCCTGCGCGCCTGTTTCACCACGACCTAAGGTACGTGGCTGATCGAATCCTATCCACGCTACTGCAACTAAATTAGGTTGGAAACCTGCGAACCAGGCGTCGACTTGATCGTTAGTCGTACCTGTTTTTCCTGCTAAATCGCTGCGGCCTAATTGCGTAACTCGTGCTGCCGTGCCACGTTTCACAACATCTTGCATGAGGCTGGTGATGATGAATGCATTGCGTGGGTCTATTGCGGGTTTCGCCGCCTCTGGCCTAGTTTGCAGGATGATTTTGCCATTAGTATCCGTGATGTGATCAATGATGTAAGGCTTAACTGTCTGTCCAGCATTGGCAAACACCGCATAGCCTGCTGCAAGTTGTAATGGCGTTACTGTGCCCGCACCTAACGCTAATGTCAGGTAGGGCGGTTGGCGGCTGGCGTCAAAACCAAAACGGGTTAGATAATCTTGCGCATAATGTGGTGTGATAGTTTGTAAAATGCGTATGGTCGGTAAATTCAGTGATTTTGTTAGCGCTTGCCTGACACTAACTATGCCTGAATAATTACCTTCGTAGTTTTTTGGCTCCCATAATACACCGCCAGTTTCATCCGCGCTGATGGTTATCGGCGCATCCTCAACCAGGGTGGCGGCTGTAAAGCCCTTTTCCAGTGCAGCTGAGTAGATGAATGGTTTAATGGTTGAGCCTGGTTGGCGCCAGGCTTGGGTGACATGGTTAAATTTGTTGCGGTTGTAGTCAACGCCACCCACTAGTGCGCGAATCGCGCCAGTATGTGGATCTAATGATACGAAAGCAGCTTCAATCTGGGGGAGTTGGGTGATGCGCCACAAGTGGCTCTTTTCCACTTGCTGTACTCTTATGAGTGCGCCAGGATGCAGGGCTGATTTATTTGTGCCAGTCAATAAGCGTTGAGCAAATTTTAATCCCGAACCGGTTATTTCAGTCGTGCCTACATCTTTGATATAGATGCGAACGGATTTCGAATTGCTTGCTAGTACCACGGCGGGAATGAGGTCATGTATGGTTGCAATATCCTGCATTGCATTATCCAGATCGTTGGCCAGATTTTGCTGATCGCTGGGTAAGGTGATGTCACCTTCGATTCCTCTGTATCCATGGCGCGTGTCATATTCTTCTACGCCTTTCCATAGCGCATTATTTGCGGCGTCCTGATCTGCTTTACGAAGGGTGGTATAAACCCTGAGTCCGTTAGTATAGATATCATCTTGGTAACGATCGTACATTGCCAATCTGATCATTTCGGCTACGTAGTCGGCGCTGACTTCGCCGTCAGCCGATTCCTTGACATTGCGAATGACTAATTTCTGATTAATGGCGGCCGTATATTCATCATTGGTGATGTAGTGCAAATCGAGCATGCGTCGTAAAACATAATGTTGGCGGGTTTGCGCCCGAGGGAAATTCACAACTGGATTATAACGTGATGGGGCTTTAGGCAGGCCGGCTAACATGGCGGCTTCTGCAAGCGTAATTTGCTCTATGGGTTTGCCAAAATAGGTTCTTGCGGCTGCGCCAAAACCATAAGCTCGTTGACCCAGATAAATTTGGTTAATATAGAGCGTTAAAATCTCATCTTTGCTGAGTGAGTGTTCGATTTTAATAGCAAGCAAGGCTTCGTTAAGTTTGCGGGTTAATGTTTTTTCACTGGAAAGGAAAAAATTTCGTGCAACTTGCATGGTAATCGTTGACGCACCCTCTTTAGCCCCTCCTGATGTTAGGTTGCTGATGGCGGCACGGAGTACCCCCATGGTATCTACACCGCCATGTTGGTAAAAGCGATCATCTTCAGCTGCGAGTATGGCATGCTGTAACACTTTAGGTGTTCTGTCTAAGGTAACAACAGCGCGGTGTTCGGCACCAAATTCTGCAATCAGTGCGCCATCAGCGGTATAGACGCGCATAGGGATTTTGGGCTGGTAATTAGTAAGGCTATCTAAACTTGGTAATTTGGGGTAAATTAATAACATTGCCAGCGCAACTAATGCGCCAGCAAGTACAACAAAACTAATAAAAATAGCTAAAACATAACGCCAATAAGATTTGAACATAACTCATTCCAGTAGTGAAGACATCCACTTTGCATTATAGATGCGAAACCGTCGGGATGATTAAAATCATCTTGGGTTCGGGTGAGAATCGTAAGCGAAATTAAAAAATAGTTTACACTTTATAATGTTACTGATAGTCTTTAACGTGAATTGTTGATTTGTTTCCTAACCACTAAATAAAAAAGGGATTTATTTTGCAGTTCGACTTTCTTAAAATCAAATCGCCCCCACTGATTGGTGCTGACATTAGTTCGTCAGCAGTTAAATTAGTCGAGTTGAGCGATGCAGGTAATGGTCGATACATCATTGATCGCTATGTCATCGAGCCTATATCCAGAGACGCTGTAGTGGAAGGGAATATCGCTAAGGTGGACGAGGTAGTTGAAGCAATGAAACGTGCTTGGGCTGCGATGGGTACGCGAACTAAGCATGTCGCACTAGCCTTGCCGGCATCTTCGGTGATTACCAAAAAAATCTCACTGCCTAAGAATTTATCCGAGATGGATATGGAGATTCAGGTTGAAGCAGAAGCTAATCAAGCTATTCCTTTTGCTTTGGACGAGGTTAATTTGGATTTTCAGGTGTTAGGCCCCGCCGCCAACTCCGTTGAAGATGTGGATGTGCTGATAGTCGCGAGTCGCAAGGAAAAGGTGGAGGACCGCGTGGCTGTAGCACAGGCATCTGGATTGAAAGTACTGGTGATGGATGCCGAATTCAATGCAAGTCAAACTGCTTATGAAGGCATGTTGCAAGTTCTGCCTGATGCAGGTAAAGGACAAACTGTTGCGCTGATTGATATCGGTGCAACGACGATGCATATATTGGTATTTGTGAATAATGTGATGGTGTACGCACGAGAACAGAGTTTTGGCGGTATGCAACTCACTCAAGAAATACAACGACGTTTTGGTATGTCATTTGAAGAAGCCGAAAAAGCCAAGCGTAAAGGCGGCTTGCCAGAAAATTATGCGCTGGAAGTGTTGCAACCCTTTACTGAAACTATGGCTTTGGAAATCAGCCGGGCACTGCAATTATTCTTTTCATCTACTTCCTATACGAAAATGGATCATATTGTTCTTGCAGGCGGGGCCGCAGTCATGCCAGGTTTGGACGAAGCGGTGGCAAATCGTACTGAAGCAAGTACATTAATTGCCAATCCTTTCGTTGGAATGACATTATCTTCTCGCGTTCCATCAGCTAAATTGGCAGTGGATGCACCTGCATTAATGGTTGCATGTGGCCTGGCAATGCGGAGGTTCGATCCAGCATGATACGTATTAACTTACTTCCCTATCGCGAGATGCAGCGTGCTGCACGCTTGCGGCACTTTAGCGTGTTGCTTGGTGCCGTTGGCGTAATTGCAGTCGTAGCAATTATTTTGGTATACATGGTGTTAGACGGTCGCATTAGCAATCAGCGCGAACGTAACGAATACCTTAAGGCCGAAATTACTAAATTAGATAAAGATATTGCCGCTATTAAAGAGTTGAAAGAGCAAACTAAAGCGTTGCTTTCACGTAAGCAAGTGGTAGAAGAGTTGCAGACGAATCGTGCCAGCTCAGTGCATTTGCTGGATGAGTTGGTGCGAGATTTACCTGATGGCGTTTATTTGAAATCAATTAAACAATCAGATAATACAATTAATTTAGCCGGTTATGCACAGTCTAGTGCGCGCGTCTCCACTTTGATGCGTAATTTAGACGCTTCGCCTTGGTTGGATGGTTCGCAGTTGATTGAAATTAAATCGGCAACCGTGCAGGGTTTGCGTGCCAACGAATTTGCCCTGACAGTTAATCTTGTGCAGCCTGGTGCAGTATCAGAAAAAAATGGAAATGGGGGTAAGTCATGAATTTCAGTGATTTAAATAACCTCAGTATGAAAGACTTGGCTAATGCACCTATGTCAATGAAGTTGATTGTGCTGGCAGTTGCTTTTGTTGTCATTATGTTTGTTGGCTACTGGTTTGTTTGGAGTGGCGAGCTCGCGCAAATTGATACGGGTAAGCAAGAAGAAATGACGCTGCGTGATAGCTTTATGAACAAAAAGCGCCAAGCGGTTAATTTGGATATTTATAAACAACAACTCACCGATATCGATCATTCCTTTGGTGCGCTGCTAAAACAACTACCTAACAAATCGCAAATGGATGCTTTGTTAAGTGATATTAATCAAGCTGGTTTAGGACGCGGTTTGCAGTTTGAGTTTTTTAAACCAGGGGTCGAGACACCAAAAGAATTTTATGCGGAATTGCCGATCAATATTAAAGTGTCGGGGGCATATCATGATTTTGGCGCATTTGCCAGCGACATATCTCAGTTGTCGCGTATAGTTACTTTGCATGATTTGGATATCTCTGGTGATAAAGATGGAAATTTATCCATGAATGCTGTCATTAAAACTTATCGTTATTTGGACGAAGATGAACTGGCTGCCCAAAGTAAAAGCAAAAAAGGGGGCGATAAGAAATGAAAAAAATTGCAACCGCATTGATCGTATTTAGCCTGGCGGGCTGTAGTGGCGGTGAAAATGACGATTTGAAGCAGTTTGTACAAGACTCAGGCAAAGATCTGCGTGGTAAAGTCGAGCCTTTGCCAGAAATGGCGCCATATAAAGCCTTCATCTATAATGCTTTCGATTTGTCAGATCCATTCAAACCCCGTAAGTTGAAGCCTAGTGCGAGCGGTGGCGCATTTCAGCCAGATATGAACCGGCCTAAAGAACCATTAGAGGCTTTTTCGTTAGAAAGCTTAAAAATGGTTGGCTTGCTGAAGCGGAAGAATCAAATATATGCCGTAATTAAAACGCCAGAGAACACCATATATCGGGTTCGGGTTGGTGATCACCTGGGACAGAATTTTGGTAAGGTATTGGCAGTCAGCGATACTGAAGTTAAATTAAAAGAAACGGTGCAAGACAGTGCAGGTGACTGGGCTGAGCGCGATAGTTCGTTGACATTGCAGCAAGAACAATAAGGACTCAAAAAATGAAAACTACCATAGCACAAATTAGCCAACGCTTTTTGATGAGTGTCATCATGATGTGTGTCATGATGTTCAGTGTCCAACAAGCTCAGGCTGAAACAAATAGTATAGAGAGCTTAGATTATTCTGCACTTGAGGGGGGTAAGGTTTTGTTGAAAATTGGTTTAAAACAAAACTTACAAAATTCTCCAGCTGGTTTCGCGATAAATAATCCACCTCGTATTGCACTTGATTTGATAGGCACGGCAAATGGATTAGGCAAAAATACTGTAAATGTTAATCAAGGCGTGGTTAAAACCGTGAATGTAGTGCAGGCAGGTGAACGCACACGATTGGTGCTGAATTTAACTAAACCTGCGCAATATGAAACCAGAATTGATGGTAATGCATTGTTTATTACTGTCCAGGAGTCTGATACTCAATCTACAACGAATGTTACGCCACGTTTTGCAGAAGCCGGTGCCAGCGTGAGTAAGCATAGTATTAAAGATATAGATTTCCGTCGTGGCACTGGTGGTGAAGCTCGCGTAATTACGACTTTGTCAGATAGTTCAACGGGTATAGATATACGTAAACAAGGTAAGAAGTTAGCGATTGACTTTATGAACACCGATATGGCTCGTGCATTGCAGCGCCGTTTGGATGTCGCTGATTTTGGCACACCAGTGTTATTTGTGGAAACCGAAAGTCGCGGTGGTAACGTTAAAATGACCATAGAGCCTAAAGCTGACTACGAGTACTCGGCTTATCAGGCAGATAATCAGTTGATTATTGAAGTTCGAGCTAAAACGGAAGATACTTCCAAAGCCGTGGGTGGCAAACCTAAATATACAGGCGAAAAATTATCACTGAATTTCCAAAATGTGGAGGTGCGCTCTGTACTTCAAGTGATTGCTGATTTCACCGGCAAGAACATAATTACTAGCGACACTGTGACAGGCAACCTGACTTTACGTTTAAAAGATGTTCCATGGGACCAAGCCCTGGATATTATTTTACAGAGCAAGGGGTTGGATAAGCGTGAAAACGGTAATGTAATCTGGGTTGCACCTAAAGATGAATTGTTGGCGAAAGAAAAGGCAGAGTTAGAGTCTAAACAAAACTTGGAAAGCCTGGAGCCGTTAGTTATTCGTCAATACCAATTAAATTATAAAAAAGCAGATCAAGCCGCACGTTTTTTATTAGGACAGCCGCCATTACCTGGTGATACCGGTGAAGATGTTAACTGCTCAGCTCAAGCTCAGGGTGTGAAAGCCGACAAGGTTCTTGCTACTGCAGTACCTGTTGCGGCGACTGCAATAGCTAATCCCAACCGTGTGTTATCAACGCGTGGTAGTGCAACTTCAGAAGCGCAAACCAATACACTGATAGTCAATGATATTGCAAGCAAGCAAACTGAAGTTGCTGAGATGATAAAATTGATTGATATTCCAGCGCGTCAAGTGATGATAGAGGCTCGTGTAGTGGTGGCAAGTGATACTTTCAGCAAGTCGTTGGGTGTTAAGTTTGGTGTGCAACAAGGTGCATTAGCTGGTAACCGCATTGGTTATGGTGGTAGCGTAGGTACTACAGGTACAACTGCACCTACTGTATCTAATCAGGTGGGTGTTCCTGCCAGCACCAACGTTAATTTGCCAGCGGTTGTTAATTCTGGTTTAACAGCAGGAACATTAGGTTTGTCACTCTTCAATTTGGGTGGCGGCGCATTATTAAGTCTCGAATTGTCAGCACTAGAGTCAGATGGTCTAGGTAAGATTATTTCTAGTCCACGGATTATCACTGCCAATCAAAAACCAGCGGTGATATTACAAGGTGTGCAAATACCTAGTGTTACGCCAGCTACTGCAAACTCCCCGGCAACTGTTACTTTTAAAGATGCTTTCCTTTGCTTGCTGGTTAATCCACAAATATTGAATAATGATTCTATTATTTTAACGGTGGAGGTGCAAAAGGATGCACCAGGTACACCTTTCGATCTGGGCGCAGGTATTCAGGCTTTTCCTATTGAAACCAAACGTGTGAAAACACAGATACGTATCAATAATGGTGAAACTGCAGTGATAGGCGGTATTTACGAAGATAATACTAATAGCACTATAAATAAAGTCCCGTTCTTTGGTGATCTGCCATTGTTAGGTAATTTATTTAAGAATAATAGTAAAAACATTACCAAGACGGAATTGCTAGTGTTCTTGACACCGCGCATTGTTAAAGAAGATTTAAGTTTCAAATAATAAACGCGGCATTTAAAAAAGGCGGGTTGATCCCCGCCTTTTTTATTGCCTGGCTCCGTCCTTGCGTTACAATTACAAGAATGAATACTAAGAATATCTATCTAGTTGGACTGATGGGGTCAGGGAAGACCACCGTTGGCAAGTTGCTATCCAAGCATTTGCGCAGGCAGTTTTATGATGCGGATCATGAGATAGTAAAGCGTACCGGCGTCACTATCCCGATGATTTTTGAGGTGGAGGGTGAGGCTGGATTTCGCAAGCGTGAGGAGCAAGTGATCGCTGATTTAACCCAGTTGAATGATATTATTTTGGCGACAGGTGGTGGTGCCGTATTGACTCCAGCCACGCGTGCTTTACTCAAGCAACGCGGCACGGTCATTTATTTGCGTGGGACAGTCGATGAGTTGTTTCAACGTACCCGTCATGATAGAAATCGACCATTATTGCAAACTGAAGATCCTAAAGCGCGGTTACGTGAACTACATGCGCAACGTGATCCCTTGTATCGAGAAGTGGCTGATATCATTATTGATACAGGTCGACAGAATGTGAATATTCTCGTACAGCAATTAGTGCAGTATCTTAACGCCAAATCAGTGTCCTCCAGTCGAGATTGAGGTGAGCATGCCTGAATTGTTAAGTCCTTATGGCTCAGAATCGCTTATTAATTTGTTGGCAAGTGATGCCGATGTCAATGAGTTGCATCGGCTTGCTCCTCGCTTGCCTAGTATTCGCCTAAATGCCTATCAGCAAAGTGATTTGATGTTGTTACTGTCGGGGGCATACACGCCGCTGACAGGTTATTTAGGAGAGGCAAGTTACCTTAGCGTTTTAATGCATATGCGGCTTCCTACAGGTTTAGCCTGGATGTATCCGCTTACCTTATCGATTCCATTAAGACTTGCGCAGTCGCTGCAGTTAGGCGCATCGGTTGCGCTTAGGGATGAGTATGATGAGTTATTAGCGGTTTTAACCGTAGATGAGATTTTCAAAGCGAACTTAGAATTGGAATCGCAAATGCTGGGAGCTAGTTTGGATTTTAATGCTCAACCAGTTTGGTACGTTGGTGGCAGTGTAGTGGGGGTCACGAAGATAAATCGGTACGATTTTATTGGGGATTATCATACTCCTGAACAACTGCGGCATTATTTTGTTGAACGTGGGTGGGGGCGTGTTGTCGCTTATCAGACTGTACAGCCCATACATCGGGCTGCCCTGGAGTTCATGATACGCGCTGCGGTACAGAATCAGGCGGGATTGTTAATACAACCACTTACGGGTGGAGAGCAGAGTTCTAACCCAGGTTATTTCCCTACTATACGTAGTTATCAAGCGCTCATGCCGCGCATGTGTAAATTAACGGCGGTGATGAGCTTGTCTCCAAACTATATGCGACGTGGTGGTGTACGTGAAATATTGCATCGCGCAATTATCAGTCGTAACTACGGTTGTTCACACCTGGTTGTAGGAGGTGAGGCTGGCGCGCAAGGTGCAAATCGTCGTGGTCGAGATTTACTTGAAGGCAACGCTTTCCATGTGGTTGGGCAGCATATTGCTGATATTGGTGTAAAGTTAATTCCCTATCCGCGTATGGTCTATGTGGAAGAGCGTGCGCAATATTTACCATTGGAAGAAGCACCTAAGGATTCATATAAACTGGTGTTGACCGCTGAAGAAGTAAAGCGCCGTTTATACGCCAATCTCACTATTCCCGATTGGTATACATTTCCCGAAGTATTGGCAGAAATGCGAGTGGCCTATCCGCCGCGTAAATCAAGTGGGTTTGCGATTGTGATGAAGGGTGTTGCTGGGGTCGGGAAAACCACGCTGGCAAGTGCTTTAGGCCAAGCCTTGGGTGCATTAGGGCAGCGTAAAGTGAGTCTGCTGGATAGTGATTTGCTCAATCGACATCCTGGTGTCGTTGATAACGTAGACGCAATAGCTATGCTGGCACACGAAATTGTCAAACATCGTGGCATAGTCATTTGTGCAATTGATATCCCAACTGCTGCTGTGAGGCGTAGCATGCGTAACACTGTGCAAAACGAAGGGGGTTATTTTGAAATAGCGCTCACGGCACCTGCTAGTGTATGTGCGGCGCGTCTGGCTAAGAAAATAAAGCCTGTGCAGGTGAGCGATGCATATGAAGCACCCGAGCAGGCTGAATTACTTATCGATACGAGTATGCTCAATGTGACTCAGGCGATGCAGATGGTTATTTTGAAATTAGAGCAAGAAGGATATATTTGAACATTAACAAAATCGTGCATGTCGTACATCGCTTTTGTTAATGTTGTTGTCAGGTTTATAACAATACTCGCTCTATCCCACCATGATTCGCGTGTTCGATATAGTCTTCCATCCAGTTTTCACCTAGAATCTTCTTCGCCATTTCTACCACGATGTAATCCGCAGTTGTGTCTGCATCGTTGTCATAACGAGACAGTCCCTGTAAGCATGAAGGGCATGAAGTCAGAATCTTGACAGGGGCTGTGGCGTCTGATTCGGCACGAAGTTGCATACTCACTTTACGGATTTCTTCCTCTTTACGGAAGCGTACCTGTGTCGATATGTCAGGACGTGTCACCGCTAATGTGCCGGATTCACCACAGCAACGGTCAGATAACACAACTGGCGAGCCCATTAGCTGATTGACCACTTTCATCGGTTGATGTGTCTTCATCGGCGTGTGGCAGGGATCATGGTACATGTATTGCGTACCCGAAACACCGTCAAGCTTTACCCCTTTTTCCATCAAGTACTCATGGATGTCGAGCAAGCGGCAACCGGGGAATATTTTTTCAAACTGATATTTAAGCAATTGATCCATGCATGTGCCGCAGGACACGATGACAGTTTTAATATCGAGGTAATTTAACGTGTTCGCTACACGATGAAATAGCACCCGGTTCTCAGTGGTAATCGCATCGCCCTTATCGGCTTGTCCGCTAGATGTTTGTGGATAGCCGCAACATAAGTAACCCGGTGGCAATACAGTTTGCGTACCGAGCTCATAGAGCATGGCTTGTGTTGCCAGACCCACTTGCGAAAATAGACGCTCCGAACCGCAGCCGGGGAAATAGAATACCGCATCACTATCTTCGGTAACTTTAGCCGGATTGCGTATTACGGGGACGATTTTTGCATCTTCCAGCCCTAATAATGCACGGCTGGTTTTCTTAGGTAGTCCACTCGGCATCGGTTTGTTGATGAAGTGTATGACTTGCGCTTTAATCGGTGCCGTTCCCAAAGTGCTTGGCGGGTGAGCAGTTTGCGCTTTGATAAGGCCGATTTTTTTGCCAACCTGGTAGCCTATACGCTGCGCTTTGTAGCCCCACTCTATCATCACCTTGCGTGTCATTTTAATGGTCGCAGGGTCAGTCGCATTGAGGAAGAACATGCTGGCGGTCGTGCCCAGATTGAGTTTCTTTTTGCCTTGCTTGCGCAGGAAATTGCGCATGGCAATGGAAACGTTACCGTAATCAATATCGACAGGGCATGGATTGGCACATTTGTGGCACACCGTGCAATGGTCGGCAACGTCGCTGAACTCGTCAAAATGCTTGATGGATACACCGCGCCGTGTTTGCTCTTCATACAGGAAAGCTTCGATTAACAATGAAGTGGCAAGTATTTTATTGCGTGGTGAATACAGTAAATTGGCTCGCGGAATATGTGTGTTGCAAACGGGTTTGCATTTTCCGCAGCGCATACAATCTTTGATCGAATCGGCAATTTCGCCAATTTCGGATTTTTCCATGATCAGTGATTCGGTTTCCAGCAATGAGAAGCTCGGCGTATAAGCGTTACGCAAATCTGCGCCAGGCATGAGTTTGCCTTTGTTAAAGTGTCCTAGCGGATCGACCTTGTTCTTGTAACGCACAAAACTTTCTATCGCGGCAGGTTCTAAATATTCCATCTTGGTGAGGCCGATGCCATGCTCACCAGAAATTACACCCCCCAAGTCTTGTGCCAGCCGCATAATGCGCGCTACGGCAGCATTGGCAGTCTGGAGCATGGCATAATCATCAGAGTTGACAGGCAGGTTGGTGTGGACGTTACCATCCCCAGCATGCATGTGCAGCGCAACAAATACGCGACTTTTGCGGATATCCTGATGAATTTCGTCACACTTGTCGAGTATGAGCTGATACTCGCGGCCGACAAAAATCTGCTGCAATTCACGCCTGATTTCACGTTTCCAGCTAATCCGTATAGTGTGATCCTGCAACGCATCAAACAGGCTGGCGTGGCTGTTGGCAGCTATCATTTCTGTGGTTGCCATGCCCAGCTCAGCGCTTGATGGCATGGCATCCAGATTGTTCAGCATCCAGTCCCAGCGTGCGTGGGTCTTGTTGAGTAACGTCAGCACGCGTTGACGACGTTGTTCAGTCATTTCCGGATCTGCGACGGTATCGTCATCGCTAAACAGCGGCAGATCACCCTGGAAGAATTCGATCAGGCTATCGACTAGGGCTAATTTGTTTTTTGTGGAGAGCTCAATGTTGATGCGCTCTATACCATCAGAATAATCTGCCAAGCGGGGTAGCGGTATAACCACATCTTCATTGATTTTGAACGCGTTGGTGTGTGCGGCGATAGCTGCAGTGCGCGCGCGATCGAGCCAGAATTTCTTCCGTGCTTCTGCACTGACGGCGATAAAACCTTCACCACCACGCGCATTGGCAAGTTGTACGATATGTGCAGCCGCCGCGCCACACGCTGTTTCGTTATCGGAAACCACGTCAGCTATCAGCACCATGTTGGGTCTGTGGGTGCGATTGGCTTTGGTGGCGTAACCTACGGCTTTAAGATAGCGCGCGTCCAAGTGCTCCAAGCCTGCGAGGATGGCGTCTGGATGTGCATCCAGATAATCTTTTATTTCAATAATGGCAGGTACGGCATCACGCACTTGTCCAAAAAACTCCAGGCACACGGTGCGAGTATACGCAGGCAGCCGGTGCAAGATAAAGCGTGCGGAGGTAATGATGCCGTCGCAGCCTTCTTTCTGTATACCAGGCAAGCCTGCCAGGAATTTATCGGTGACATCTTTGCCCAGGCCAACTTTACGGAAGTGCTGGCCAGGGATGGCCAGTATTTCAGGCTCACCTACGGGCGTTGTGCCATCTATTGCATAACGGCGCAGCTCAAAACGGGCTAATGCTGCCTCGTGTATCTTGCCAAAATTATGTCCGATACGGGTGACTTCCAGCCACTCTGCATCAGGCGTAACCATGCGCCATGAGACTAAATTATCGAGAGCAGTGCCCCATAACACGGCCTTTTTACCGCCCGCATTCATCGCGACGTTGCCACCTATGCACGATGCATCAGCGGAGGTTGGATCTACTGCAAACACTAATCCTGCTGCATCTGCGGCTTCCATCACGCGGCGAGTTACCACACCCGCGCCACAATGGATGGTCGCGTAATCACGATCAGCCTCGGGTAAGCGTAGCGTTTCTATGGTCGATATACTTTCCAGCTTTTCGGTGTTGATAATCGCCGTATTTTTGTCCAGCGGAATCGCGCCACCGGTGTAGCCGGTACCACCTCCACGCGGGATGATGGTGAGTCCAAGCTCGATGCAGCCTTTGACCAGGTGGGCAATTTCGGCTTCGGTGTCGGGGTTGAGTACGACAAAGGGGTATTCCACACGCCAGTCGGTTGCATCTGTGACGTGGGAAACTCGCGCCAAACCATCAAATTGAATATTGTCGCGGCGGGTGTGACGTGCGAGTTTCTTGACTACATCCAGGCGCAATTGTTTGGTATGGGTAAATTCAGCTTCAAAATCGATGATGGCTTGTCGTGCGGCAGCAATGACAGGTTCAACCAGGGCATTGTCCTGTTTGCGTGATTCGATTTCATTGAGTCGGTGATTCAATGCTTGAGTAAGTGCTAGCAAGCGTTTTGGATTGGCGAGCAAGTCGTCCTGCAAATACGGATTGCGCGACACTACCCAGATATCACCTAATACTTCAAACAACATGCGCGCTGAGCGCCCAGTGCGCCGCTCATCACGAAGTTGGTTGAGGATTTCCCAGGCAGCATTGCCCAACAGGCGAATGACAATCTCGCGGTCAGAAAACGACGTATAGTTATAAGGAATTTCGCGTAAACGTGGGCTATTCATGAGCGCAAGTGGTGATTACCAAAGCGCTATTTTAACAGCAACTGGCGTGATTTATAACCACTTCATAGGACTGGTTAAATCTGCGTTTGTACGCCTTCTTCCAGTCCTGCTGCAAAGGTGAGTTGTGCGACGTTATCTTTCGCAAAAAATCCCTGGAAATCACCAAAGCGTTGTACATACTCGATAATCAGCGAAGAGAATTCCGAGGCGGAGGAAAATATCTGTTTTAAACCTTCTTCGCGTGAGCCGACGGTGTCGAGCAAAAATCCCTTGCCCTGTGCAGCAATGGCATCAACCACATAGTCGATGTTTTCCTTGCCGTTGCGCTGACCGTCTTTGACCGTGAGCGCTATGTGGTGCAGGCGCGGCCCATAATTACGTACAAAGGTTTCCGTGGGACTGGGGAGTTTGTCCAAGTGGTTCACGCAATAGGGTAAATTATTGGCGGTAAACACTTTGGCAGGACTCATGGATTCGGGATGCAAGCGTGTGTTTTTGGTGACGTTGGTGGATGAGTTCTGATCTTTAATATCATAACTGCCCCAATAGTAATAACTCGACAGCGCGAGGTATTCCAGCAGTGCGGCTTCCCGATTCTGGCTGTAAACCCGCGTGGCGAGGTGGTCGATGGGTGAAATTAAATCATCAATTTTTAATCGTTCCTGCATTTCCTTGCCGCGTTCGTAGGCGGCTTGCACTGCACTGAGTATGACACATTCACCCTGTTGATAAACGCGTATGCCATCGGCTGGCCGCTCCATATAACCCACCACATTTTGGGTGTAGGGGGAGGGTTTGGAGATGCTGACATTGACGGGCAGATCCAGTTCGGCGAGCTGTCCTATGGGGAAAAAGCGAAATTCGCGTGCCTGCTGCTGGGCGACGACCTCGTGGCGGTTGGTGGTCAGTAATATTTCACCCAGATAACGACTATGGTGGCGGCGTGCGCCTATGGGGTAAATGTCATTGAGGCTACGGAATATGTCGCTGTAATCAGGATCTTTGACCTCGCGCAACAAGATATCCGGCGAGTTCATGTCGATGCGCAGCACATGCGTCAAGTGCTTGGGGCTGTCCAGAGTGACGAGGTAGTGGTATGGCGTCATTAACGATAATTCAGTAATGTACTCGATGGAATTGCCCGGCTCTACGGTAATCATCAACGCTTCTATACCGCCTATCATTTCGCTTAGTCCGCTACGATCGCGCTCGGCTAATACGCGCTGCAAGTACTCTTCAAAAAACGGCGAATTCTGTTTGTCGCCAAATCGGGGGAATTGGGTCGAATTAATCATGGTCAGGTTATTGGGGTTGACGACGCAAATCCAGCGTCATAGGAAAGCGGGGATTCAGTTGTTCGGTTTGTACGCTGACCTTGCCCGGTGTGTGGCCATGATCCCAGAAACGGCTGCGGCGGCGCGCTTCGGCTTCATTGGCATTAACGGGAAAAGTGTCGTAACTGCGCCCGCCCGGGTGACTGATGTGATAGGTGCAACCACCAATCGCGCGTTGATTCCAGCTATCCACCACATCGAATACCAGCGGTACATGGGTGCCGATAGTGGGATGTAATGCCGAGTGCGGCGCCCAGGCTTTGTAACGGACAGCTGCGACAAACTCACCCGGGATGCCTGTTGCATGTAGCGGCACCAGGCGACCATTGCAGGTAACCTGATGGCGGTTATCGGTCATGCCGCTGACTTTGATTTGTACGCGCTCGACTGATGAATCCACATAACGTGCTGTCCCGCCGCCACCCATTTCTTCCCCCAGCACGTGCCAAGGTTCGATGGCTAGTCGCAGCTCCAAATGCAGGTTGGCGACTTGCAACTCGCCATAGCGAGGAAAACGGAATTCCAGGAAAGGTGCCAACCACGTATCGTCGAAATTATAGTCAGACTCGCGCAGGTCCCGGCATACTTCCGCGATATCGTGGGCGATAAAGTGCGGCAACATGAATTTGTCATGCAGGCTGGTATCCCAATAAACCAGTTTGCCCTGATAAGGGGTGCGCCAGAATTTGGCAACCAATGCACGTATCAATAACGACTGCACCAGACTCATGCGGTAATGTGGTGGCATTTCAAATGCACGCAATTCCACTATGCCCAGCCTGCCCGTAGCGGAGTCGGGCGAATAGAGTTTATCTATGCAAAATTCAGAACGGTGGGTATTCCCGGTTAAATCGACTAACAGGTTGCGCAGCAATCTATCGACTAGCCAAGGCTGTTCGCTCTCGACCCCCGCGGGTAGAAAGGTACTTAGTTGTTCAAATGCGATTTCCAGCTCATACAAATTGTCATCACGGGCTTCGTCGACCCGAGGTGCCTGGCTGGTAGGGCCGAGAAACTGGCCTGAAAATAAATAGGACAGTGCAGGGTGATGCTGCCAGTAGGTAATCAGGCTTTGCAATACATCGGGGCGGCGCAGGAACGGGCTATCAGCTGCTGTTGCACCACCCAGGGTGATGTGATTGCCACCGCCCGTGCCGGTGTGGCGACCGTCAAGCATGAATTTTTCTGTACCCAGGCGGGTCAGCCGCGCATCTTCATAGAGTGCCTGAGTGTTGGCAACCAGGCTATCCCAGTTGGTCGATGGGTGGATATTGACTTCGATAACGCCGGGATCCGGCGTGACCGAGAGTGATTGCAGGCGGGGGTCACGCGGCGGTAAATAGCCTTCAAGACGGACAGGCAGGTTGCGTTTTTTAGCGCTCTGTTCTACAGCGGTGACGATGGACAGATAGTCTTCCAGTTTAGTCATGGGTGGCATGAATATATACAACATGCCGTCACGGATTTGTATGGTTAATGCGGTATGGATGACCTCGGTGAGAATTTGCTGCCGTATTTCAGGTGCGGGTGTAATCACCAGTTTTGCCGTGGGTGTGGTTTTGTCCAGCGCGGTACGCGGTGCGTATGGATCTATATCCGGGGTGATGTCGCGCTGTTTGGGGGATACCCAGGGCAGGCTGCCGAGTGGTAAGCGATAGCCCATGGGTGAGTCGCCAGGCAGCAAGTGCAGGCGCATATGGCGCAGCGGCCAGCGGCTGGATTTCCAGCCGGACTTGGCGGTGTCTTTGGCTTTGATCGGTAATACATAGCCAACGATAGTGCTGATGCCTGCGCGTAAGTGTTGTGCCAGACGGCTGCGCTCATCGGGCTTGGTGAGGTCGGCTGTGTGCGGATCGACATTGGGTGGCAAGCGGCTTTCAGTATCCAATGCCAGCCAGGGGTCTTCATAAGCAGGGATGAGATATTTATGACTCAAGCCTAATTGCTGACAAAGTTGCTTGGCAAATGCAAACAGCTGTAACGCACTGATTTTTCGTGGTTCATGCGCGACCAGAGCATCATCTTGCCAGACAGGTACGCCATCAGTACGCCAAAACGTCGTCAGCGCCCAGCGCGGTAAGGGTTCGCCTGGATACCATTTTCCTTGCCCAAAATGTTGCACGCCACCTGCGGCAAAGCGCTGGTGCAGGCGTTGCATCAGGCTCTGGGCGAGGCTAAGTTTATGTTCACCGAGGGCGGCGATATTCCACTGCGCGCTTTCCATGTCATCTATTGACACAAAAGTTGGCTCGCCGCCCTGGGTTAAGCGTACGTCATGGGTTTGCAGGTCGGTATCGATTTGCCGTCCCAGCGTTTGTATCGCTTCCCACTGCTGTTCGGTATAAGGTTTGGTGACACGGGGATCCTCGAATACACGAGTGACCGTCATGACGACGTCCAGCTCGGATTCGCAGCAACTGGTCATGCCGCTGACGGGTGCTGCGGAGCCAGGCATGGCGGTTGCTGCCAGCGGTATATGGCCTTCGCCTGTCAGCAAGCCCGATGTCGCGTCGAGTCCGACCCAGCCCGCACCGGGTATATAGGCTTCGCACCAGGCGTGTAAATCGGTGAAATCAACAGCCGTGCCTGCGGGACCTTCCAGTGGTACTTCATCGGCGGTGAGTTGAATCAGATAACCGGAAACAAAACGTGCAGCGATACCCAGATGACGCAAGGCTTGCACCAGTAACCAGGCGCTGTCACGGCAAGAGCCGGAGCCCAAATTAAGTGTATCTTCGGGGCTTTGTACGCCAGGCTCCATGCGAATCAAATAAGATACGCTGTGTTGTACGGCCTGATTAATAGCGACTAAAAAATTGTTGGTGTTGATCTCGGCGGGCAAGGTCGCGCGGAATTGTTCCAGCCAGGTATCAAATTGTTTACCGCAGGGTTCTTTTAATAAGAAAGGCGCCAGTTCAGTATTGAGAGTGTCGGTGTATTGAAATGGGAAATGCTCTGCCCACGGTTCGGTAAAAAAATCGAATGGATTGATAATCGTCAGGTCAGCGATTAAATCGACTGTTACTTTCAATTCTCGAGTGGGTTCAGGGAAGCTGACGCGGGCGACAAAATTGCCATAGGCATCCTGTTGCCAGTGAATAAAATGCTGCCTGGGTTCGATATTCAGTGAATACGCGGTAATGGGTGTACGACTATGTGCCGCTGGCCTCAGCCGTATTTCATGGGGTGACAATACGACAGGGCGGTCAAACTTGTAATGGGTTTGGTGATGTAACGCGGCACGTATGGTCATGATGGAAATAGTGGTTTGGAAATTGGGCAACCCCACTCCGGATCAGGTAGCGAGGCAAATACGCCACGCAAGCCTTCGCTCCAGCGCTGACTGATATTGGCAAAATAGGCATCGCCCTGAGTAATGTTGTATTGGCGATCCAGGCATAAGCTGTCAGCGGTGTAACATGCTAAATCAATAGGCATACCGACTGAGATGTTGCTGCGCATGGTCGAATCAAATGAGACCAGTACGCACTTAATGGCTTCCATTAGTGAAGTTTCGGCATGAATGACGCGATCAATAATAGGCTTGCCATATTTGGTTTCGCCAATCTGGAAAAATGGCGTGGCTTCAGTTGCTTCGATGAAATTACCTTCGGCATAGACTAAAAACAGGCGCGGCGCTTCTCCCAGAATTTGACCGCCCAAAATAAAATTGGCCCCAATATCAACATTGCTTTGCAATAGAAAGGCTCCATCACGCTCACGTACTTCGCGCATGCACTCGCCGAGTAGCATGGCAACATCGAACATGGATTCAGCATTCCAGATGTTTTCCAGTTCGGGATGTCGACCACGCTGCTCCAGTAAATTCACGGCGCTTTGGGTGATGGACAAATTGCCTGAACTCAGGATGACGATGGAGCGGTTGCCCTCACTTACAAAAGTCCGCATCTTTTTGAAACTGGCGATCTGGTCTACACCTGCATTGGTACGTGAATCGGAGGCGAATACCAGGCCGGCATTGAGTTTGAGCGCTACACAATAAGTCATTTTGGGTTTCATATAGGGGTTAAATACATGATTATTGTACTTGCATCAGCATTTTTTGCATGGGCAATGGCGCGAATTCTTCGCGTCTGGCCAAATAACCTGCGCGGATTTCTTGTCCGAGTAAGTCGATTTTTTCCAGAAATTCTGTCAGGTATTCATGTAGCCCTTGCTGCGTAATATCCTCAATGCGGGCAAAATGCAGGGCAGCATGCAGTTCTCCTGCCTGACGGCGTGACTCTCTGCCGCTGATGCCATTGATAATATCTAATGTGGTTTCGACTTCGTTTAAGCAGGCATGCAGTGAGCGTGGCATATCTGCACGCAGGATGAGCAACTCCGCCACGCGTTGAGGGGTAATCACATCCCGATAAACTTTGCGGTAAGCTTCGAACGCACTGACCGATCTGAGTAGTGCGCCCCATTGATAGTAATCGGCTGCGCCGCCCACATCTTGTATGCGAGGTAATAGAATATGATATTTCACATCCAGTATTCGAGCGGTGTTATCAGCTCGTTCCAGAAATGTACCAAGTCGAATAAAGTTCAGTGCATCATCCTTGAGCATAGTGCCGAGGGTAACGCCCCTAAATAAGTGCGAGCGTTCTTTCACCCAGTCAAAGAAACAGGTAGGGCAGTCTTGTCCTATGGTCGGCATCATGCGGTTCATTTCTAACCAGGTGGCATTGATGCTTTCCCACATTTCTGAGGTAATGGCGCCGCGCACGGAACGGGCGTTTTCACGCGCCAGCATCAGGCTGGTATAGATGCTGGCAGGATTGTCTGGGTCCAGTGCGATAAAACGATTAACACTCTCGGCTTCGACCAGTTTATGCTTGGCCAAATAAATTTCGGCACAACCCGAGATATTGAGTGGCGCATACCACAGGTGAGTTTCAGCACCTTCGGTGTCATCTGGGAGCAGTGACGTTTTGTGGGTAATATCCAACACCCGTGCGGTGTTTTCAGCGCGCTCAATATAGCGCGCCATCCAGAATAAGTGATCGGCTGTGCGTGATAACATGTTAATCCTCCAGTACCCAAGTGTCTTTAGTGCCGCCACCCTGTGATGAGTTGACGATTAATGAACCTTCAGCAAGTGCTACCCGAGTCAGGCCGCCAGGGGCTAAACGTATTTCTTTGCCAGACAGGACGAACGGACGTAAATCCACATGGCGCGGTGCGATACCGGCATCTACCAGGGTTGGGCAGGTAGAGAGTGCCAGCGTGGGTTGCGCGATGAAGTTGGCGGGTTCTGCCAAAATACGTAGGCGATAGGCGGCGATTTCTTGCGGCGTGCTGGTTGGCCCCACCAACATGCCATAACCGCCAGAGCCTTGCACTTCCTTCACTACCAATTCGGGTAAATGTGCCAATACATAGCGCAAGTCATCTTCTTTTTCTAGCTGCCAGGTAGGGACGTTGGAAAGTATGGGTTTCTCACCCAGGTAAAACTCTATCATTGCGGGTACGTAGAGATAGGTTGATTTGTCGTCGGCAACGCCCGTACCCACGGCATTGGCGAGCGCCACATTGCCTAGTCGGTAAGCCTTCATCAAGCCGGGCACACCCAGTGTGGAATTAGGATTAAAGACGGTAGGGTCCAGAAAATCATCATCAACGCGACGGTAGATGACATGCACTTGTTGAGGTCCTTCGGTAGTGTGCATATAAACTTTATCGTCATGCACAAATAAGTCTTTGCCTTCTACCAGTTCCACGCCCATTTGGCTGGCAAGAAATGCATGCTCAAAATATGCACTGTTATAAGCACCCGGCGTCATAACCACAATGACCGGATCGCTGACATAGGGCGAAGCCGCTTCACGTAAACTGTCGAGCAGCATTTGCGGATAATGTTCAACCGGCGCAACTGCGTGGGCGGCAAACAAATCGGGAAATAAACGCATCATGGTTCGACGGTTTTCCAGCATGTAAGACACGCCAGATGGCGTGCGCAGATTGTCTTCGAGGACATAAAAATCGTTTTCACTGACGCGTACCAAGTCGATGCCTGCAATGTGGGCATAAACCTGATTGGGCAAATCTACACCTTGCATTTCTTTACAATATAGCTTGTTGGCAAGTACTTGATGTGCAGGAATAATACCGGCCTTGATGATGTTCTGTTCATGATAGATATCGTGCAGAAATGCATTCAATGCGGTAACGCGCTGTTTTAAACCCAGTTCTAATCGCGCCCACTCTTTTGAGCCAAATACTCTGGGCACAATATCAAACGGAATCAGGCGTTCTGCACCTGCTGCTTCACCATAGACGGCAAAAGTGATACCCAAGCGGCGAAACAGCATTTCGGCTTCGCGCTGTTTTTGCGCCAGTGCGTCAAGCGGTAGGCTGAATAATTGACGAGCAATATCTTGGTAGTGATGACGAGCAGCACCTGCGCTGGTGTACATCTCATCAAATATTAACGTAGCAGGCGTTGGTGATGTAATTTCATCCATGATCTACTCTTTGCTTTTGTCTATGGTTAGATAACCGCAAAGAGCGTGCCAGTTTTGTTATTATTTATCTATTTGTTTTTTATGTGTTTTGTTTGTGTCATATCACTGCCGTGATGTGGCACCTCGTATTTGGTGCAATAAAATCGAGGCCTGCACTATATTAAGGCGGGTGAGTGACGTCACCAGGTCAATCACAGGGCGTCACGCAAGCATCTTTATCCAGTGCACCCATCTTTTTGAGTTTGCGCGCCATGTGGTAGGCGAGTTTGTCAACTGATGCGGGGTTTTGTCCCGTGTAAAGCTGGCGGTCAATAACCACGTGTTCCTGTCCGGCACTGGCGAAGCTCAATTTGCCGCCCAGGAGGGCGATGTGATCGGCGAGTAATTCGGGGAGTTGGGTGGCGAGTCCTGCAAGCTGTTCTTCTTCCGGGCTAAAACAGGTGAGCTGGTAGCCAGCCAATAGCCATTTGCCGTCATGTTGCGCGGGGATTAAACCGGCGGGGCCGTGGCAGATTGCACCTATCAGGCCGTTGTTAGCCAATGTGCGCTTGACCAGTGTGCCTGCTGCTGCAGAATCGATTAAATCTACCATGGGGCCATGACCGCCGGGGAAAAACACTGCATCGTATTTGCTCCCGGTGAGTGCCAGGCGTTCTAAGGACAGGGGAGTGCGCCAGCCGTCTATTTCGTCTAACTGCTCACGCAAGTTCGCGATGCGGCCTGAATCATGGTGGTGGAATTCGGGTGCGAAGCAGTTTTCGTCGAGCGCAGCGGGTTTGCCTTTAGGCGTGGCGATACTGACTTGATGTCCGTGCTCGAGAAACAAGTGATGAGCAGGGACAAATTCCTGTGCCCAGAATCCCGTGGGAATATGACTGCCGTCAAGCAAGGGTAGTTGCTCAGCGGCAGTGAGGATGAATAATACGTGCGCCATTATTGTAATGCACCAAATACGGTTTTAAGGATGCTGCTGCCATATTTGCTTGCCATGCCTGCAGTGTACTGGATAGGATTAGCACGCAGCGCCTTTTCTTCATTGGCGATGGTGAGATATAAACCATCTAGCGTTTTTTGCGTGACATAGCGTTCTATACTGGCATCTTGTTGTTTGACTAGGCCAAATTGTGCGGCTTGTCCGGCCAGCTGGTTATATTGCCGGGCCAGACCTAACTTTTGTGTATAACGGGTCACGATAGGCAGAAAAGTCTGCTGTAACTGGGTTTCTGAATTCTTGCGAAAGTATTCGGTACTGGCGGTATCGCCGCCCATGAGGATGTTTTTCGCATCGGTTAATGACATTTTCCGCACTGCGCTGACCAGCAGGGTTTTAGCTGCAGGAACCGAGGCTTCGGCAGCACGGTTGATGGCGAGGTCAAGCTCATCAAAAGCACGTCCTTGACCTAAAGTGCGCATGATGCCTTCGACTTGTTGCATGGCGGGCGGGAGTGGAATTTTAATTTGCGGGTTATCCATGAAACCATCTGTGCGTCCAAGTTGACTAACGGCTCTAATCGCACCTTGTTCTAATGCCTGTTTTAAGCCACTATTCGCCTGTGTATCGGTGATGTTGTCTAAATTCGCAGCAAACAATGGGGCACTAATGAGGCTGGCCATGAGAAAACCGATAATTCTAGACATGATGTATTCCTGAGAGGCTGCTAAATGGGTAGTAAACAATATCATAAGTTGGTGATTTACGCTGTGCTGGGCGTGGTGCTGGCAGCGTTGGTTTATGTGGGATTGACGCAAAAAGCCAGTGCGCCTGCGTTGACGATGACGACACTGTCCGGACAAACTATAGACTTGGCGCAATTGCGTGGTAAAACGGTGGTCGTGAACTTTTGGGCGACAAGTTGTCCCGGCTGCATCAAGGAAATGCCGCAGTTAGTGGACGTGTATCAGCGCTACCACAGCAAAGGTCTGGAAGTCGTAGCTGTCGCGATGAGCTATGACCCTGCTGATCATGTTCAACAGTTTGTCACTGAACAGCGTTTGCCATTCCCCGTGGTGATGGATACGCAAGGCGATATTGCGCGTGCGTTTGGTGAAGTGAAGTTAACGCCAACTGCGTTTGTGATCGACACAGAGGGTCATATCGTTGAGCAGACCATAGGTGATTTGGATTTTGCGAAATTGCAGCAACGCTTGGATAAGGCGAATAAAACATGACTGAGCAATATGCCTGGAAAAGTTATTTTGTCGTGCAGGTGGATTACCAGTTGTGGGCGAACGACAGGATGTTTGCTACATTAGGGCGTCTTGATGCAGTGGTGCGGTTGCAAGAGATGGGGTTATTTTTTCACAGCATACATCACACAGTAGATCATCTTTTGCTGGTGAATAAATTGTGGTTCGCGCGTTTGCGTGGAGAATCCAGCAAGGTGGATTTCAGTCAAATTACTTGCCCTGACTGGAACCAGTTGATAGAAAAAACACAGGCGAATTTACGTGATCTGCAACTTTGGTTAGAGGGCTGCGATGATGCTTTTTTTGAAAGCGAGTTGAGCTATTTAACCAGCAAAGGTGAGCATGAGACCATGTGGGTGCGTGATGTGTTAACGCACATGATGGGTCATCAAACGCATCATCGCGGACAAATATCGGCAGTGGTGACGCGGCTGGGTTATCCCGCGCTGGAAATGGATTATTTATACTATAAGCGCGAGATGGCGGCTTACCGAAGCCAGCTGGCAGCTATTCCCGCAGTAACGGAGTGATTAAATCTTCCAGTCTGCCATAGTAGACTTGCCCGTCAATTTTGTGACGAATTACCCCTTTCTTATCAAGAATGAATGACACTGGCACTTTATCGATTTTGCCAAAAGCGTGCTGTGTGGTGGCATCAGCAATGGCTGCCGGGAAGTTGTAGCCCTCCTGACGCATGAATTCGGCAACGAGTGCGGGATCGTCTTCAATAGAGAGCGCTAATATTTCCACGCCCTTGTTATGCCAGTCGCGGTAAAATGACTGGATGGCAGGCATTTCGTGGCGACAATATGGGCACCAGGTCGCCCAGAAGCTGACGATGACCACTTTGCCGCGTAAATCAGATAAAGTTATGACGCGACTATCCGTGGTGGTGACGCTTAAGTTGGCAATAGGGCGATGTTCTTCACTGACCCAGGCCGGTGGTCTAAACCAGAAATAGACGATGAGCGCCAGCAAGATTAGTGTAAATGGGCTGGGAGTGAGCTTTTTCACCCAAGGATGTGCGGCTAAATTTGTAAGCATAGGAGTTTCAATTGTTGTGGATTAAGGCATTACATATCATTTTTGTGACGAGCTGGTTTGCGGGCTTGTTCTATTTGCCACGCCTGTTTGTTAATCATGCCATGGTAAACGATGCGGCAACTATTGCGCAATTTAAGTTGATGGAACGCAAACTGTATAAATTTATGACGCCGCTGGGTGTGTTGGCGTTAGTGTTCGGTACTTGGCTGTGGCTGGGATATGGCTACACAGGGACTTGGTTGCATATTAAATTGGCATTGGTGGGGGTATTAATCGCTTACCATTTATATTGCAGACACTTGGTACAAGTGTTCGCGCGAGATGAGAATCGACGTAGTCACGTATTTTATCGTTGGTTTAATGAGTTGCCTGTATTGATTTTATTTGTAGTGGTATTTTTAGTGGTATTGAAACCGGAGTTCGCATGAGCAAAAAACTAGAACAATTTTTCGCAACGTGTCCACGTGGACTGGAAGCTTTACTGGGCGAAGAGTTGCGGGAATTAGGCGCGCAAGCTATTGCCCCAACCTATGGCGGTGTCGCGTTCTCGGGTGAGTATGAGCTATGTTATCGCGCCAACCTGCATTCGCGTTTGGCAAGTCGCATCCTGCTACGGGTAGGTGGTGGCGAGTATCGTGATGAAGAAGATATTTACCAGGGGGCGTTGTCGTTTGACTGGCCCACGATGTTCAGCGTGGATAAAACTATCGTCGTTAAAATGACGGCACAAAAAGCACCGCTGAAAAGTCTGGAATTTACTACGCTACGTATTAAAGATGCGATTTGCGATCGTTTCCGAGATGCGACAGGTGAACGCCCAAATGTCGATATCCGTGAGCCTGATGTGCGTATCCACGTATTTTTGACGGCAACAGAGTGCACCTTGTATCTGGATACTTCGGGCCAGTCGTTATTTAAACGCGGTCTGCGTAAACAAGCGGGTGCTGCACCGTTAAATGAGAATCTGGCAGCCGGTATGGTGAAATTATCTGGCTGGCAACCTGGCACACCGTTTTTCGACCCTATGTGCGGGAGTGCGACCATATTGATGGAAGCGGCGCAAGTCGCATTGAATATCGCACCGGGTAGTCATAGAGATTTTGGTTTTGAAAAGCTGACCCGGTTTGATCCTAAAGTGTGGTTGCCGATTAAGCAGGCGGCGATAGATGCGCAATTGCCAGCAACGTTGCAGCCGATTTTTGGGCGTGACATGTTTGGCGACTCCTTGCGTGATGCGCAGGTGAATCTGGAAGCGGCGGGTTTAGCCGGGGTTATTCAGCTCAAGCAGGGTAACGTGATTGAAGTCCCTGCACCTGCTGATCATGGCGTGATCGTGACTAATCCGCCTTATGGAATACGCATAGGGGAGCAATCTGAACTGGCGGAATTTTATCCGCAGTTGGGTAATTGGCTGAAGCAGAAATGCGCGGGCTGGAATGCATATATTTTGTCAGCTGATATGAATTTGCCGAAGCTGATACGACTGAATGCCACCAAACGTACGCCATTATTTAATGGAGCGCTGGAGTGTCGATTATTCGAATATAAAATAGTGGCTGGTTCTGCGCGTAAATAAAAAATCCCGCTGAAAGTTAGCGGGATTTTTTAGTGTTACTTTGAGTATTAAACAATATTGAGGCTTTGTATGCCTTCCATTACGTCGCGACCTTTGGACTCGTGACCTTCGAGTTTGATTTTTAGTCTCAGGTCATTGAGCGAATCCGCGTTGCGTAAGGCATCTTCATAAGTAATTAGCCCCGCCTCATACAAATCGAACAGCGACTGATCAAAAGTCTGCATACCCATTTCACGCGATTTAGCCATAATCGATTTGATTTCATGGACTTCGCCCTTGAATATCAATTCTGAAATGAGCGGTGAATTTAACAATACTTCAACTGCGGCAATGCGCCCCGTTGTGCCTTTGCGCGCAATAAGGCGCTGGGACACAAACGCTTTGAGGTTGAGCGATAAATCCATGAGTAATTGCTGACGGCGTTCATCCGGGAAGAAGTTGATAATGCGGTCTAGAGCCTGGTTGGCTGAGTTGGCGTGTAGCGTGGTAAAACACAGGTGACCGGTTTCGGCAAACGCAATGGCGTATTCCATGGTTTCACGGTCACGGACCTCGCCGATGAGAATAACATCGGGCGCCTGACGCAGGGTGTTTTTTAGTGCAGAAAACCAACTGTCAGTATCTATACCAACTTCGCGCTGGGTGATGATGGATTTTTTGTGCTCATGTACATATTCGACCGGGTCTTCGATGGTGATGATATGGTCTTGCGCATTTTCGTTGCGGTGACCTACCATGGCGGCTAACGAAGTGGATTTGCCTGAACCGGTACCACCAACGAAAATGACCAAGCCACGTTTAACCATTGCCACGTCTTTGAGTACAGGTGGCAGATTGAGTTGTTCCAGCTTGGGAATAATGGTGGTAATGGTACGTAATACCAAACCTATGCGACCTTGCTGGACAAAAGCATTCACGCGGAAACGGCCGATTTCTGCTGGTGAAATGGCGAAATTGGCCTCATGCGTGGCTTCAAAATCATGCCACTGTTTATCGTTCATGATGCTGCGCGCAAGTTCGCGGGTATGCGATGGTGTCAGGGTCTGATTGGATACGGGTGCAATTTTGCCATCGACCTTGATCGCGGGCGGGAAACCAGCAGTGAGGAATAAGTCGGAAGCGCGCTTGCTCAACATCAATCTGAGCAAGTCGTGTACAGTTTTGAGAGCGTCCATGGATTATCCTAAAAACATGTCTTTATTGGCGGCACGAGAGCGTGCTTCGCCGACAGAAATAATATTGCGCTTGACCAAGTCCTGCAGGCACTGATCCAGTGTTTGCATGCCAACATTCTGGCCGGTCTGGATTGATGAGTACATTTGTGCAACCTTGTTTTCACGGATCAAGTTGCGTATCGCAGGCGTACCTATCATAATTTCATGCGCGGCTACTCGGCCAGTACCATCCTTGGTTTTCAGCAGGGTTTGGGAGATAACTGCGCGTATGGATTCGGAAAGCATAGAGCGCACCATTTCTTTTTCCGCAGCAGGGAATACGTCTACAATACGGTCTATGGTTTTGGCAGCAGAGCTAGTGTGCAACGTACCGAACACCAGGTGTCCTGTTTCCGCAGCAGTGAGCGCCAGGCGTATGGTTTCCAGATCGCGCATTTCACCGACCAGGATCACGTCAGGATCCTCACGCAATGCGGAACGTAGCGCATTCGAGAATGACAATGTGTGCGGGCCTACTTCGCGCTGGTTAATCACGCATTTTTTACTTTGGTGCACAAATTCGATAGGATCTTCTACGGTAAGAATATGGCCATATTCATTTTCATTCACGTAGTCGACCATAGCCGCCAAGGTAGTCGATTTGCCTGAACCTGTCGGTCCGGTAACAAGCACGATGCCGCGGGGGGTATCGGCGATGTCTTTGAAAATCTTGGGGGCGCCAAGTTCTTCCAGGCTGAGTACTTTGCTTGGAATGGTACGAAATACGGCACCCGCGCCACGATTCTGATTGAATGCGTTGACACGGAAACGTGCCAGGGTAGGGACTTCGAATGAAAAGTCGACCTCCAGGGTTTCCTCGTAAATTTTGCGTTGACCATCGTTCATGATGTCGTACACCATGTCGTGTACAGTTTGATGGTTCATGTCGGGTAAATTGATGCGTCTGATATCGCCGTGGACGCGTATCATAGGCGGTAAACCCGCTGATAAATGTAAGTCAGATGCTTTGTTTTTAACTGCAAAAGCGAGTAATTCGGATATTTCCATTTAATGTATATTCCTCTTCATTATTTTGAATTTTAGGTATTATGGTCATAGTAAAAAGCACATTGCAAGCAGTTCAGGCAAGAATTGCACTGGCGGCACAAAAAGCGGGGCGTGAAGCGGGTGAAATCAGTTTGTTGGCGGTGAGTAAAATGCAACCCGCCGAATCAGTGCGAGCCTTGGCGGCTCTTGGGCAGCGTGCGTTTGGTGAGAGTTATGTACAAGAAGGTGTAGCTAAAATTCAGGCTTTGCAGGATGTCGCATTAGACTGGCATTTTATCGGCCCTATACAGCGAAATAAAACGGCACAAATCGCTGCAAATTTTAGTTGGGTGCATAGTGTAGATAGATTGGTCATTGCGCAACGCTTGTCGGCTGAGCGGGCCAAACATGACACACCGCTGAATATCTGCTTGCAAGTGAACGTGAGTAATGAAGAATCAAAAAGTGGCGTGATTCTTGCTGATGTGCCTGCGCTGGCATTCGCTGTGCGAGATTTACCGAACTTGCATTTGCGCGGTTTAATGGCGATTCCACGGGCAGAAGTGGATGAAAGTAAACAGCGGGCGCAATTTGCTTTGGTACGGACTTGTTTTGATGAATTAAACAGTATGGGTTTGCAATTGGATACGTTGTCGATGGGCATGTCTGGTGATTTGGAAGCTGCGATTGCTGAAGGTGCTACTATCGTCCGTGTGGGAACAGCTTTGTTTGGGAAAAGAGAAGGATAATCATGCAGGTTGCATTTATAGGTGGCGGTAACATGGCCACAGCTCTGATTGCGGGTTTGTTGCGCGAAGGGATGACAGCGGGGCATATACGGGTAGTCGAACATAACGAGCAGGCACAGCAACGCCTGCGTAATGAGTTTGGTGTGAGCGTAGTTGCGCAATTGGATGCGGCTACACTGGCTGTTGATGTCATAGTGCTGGCGGTGAAGCCACAGCAACTACCTGAAGTTGCTGCCGAATTGGCGCCTATGTTGACAACTCAGGTGGTGGTGTCGATTGCCGCCGGAATAAGGGTTGCAAATTTGTCGAGCTGGTTGGGTAATTATCCCATCGTCGTCCGTGCCATGCCGAATACGCCCGCGATGGTAGGGGCTGGTGTGACTGCCCTGTTTGCTACGCCTGCGGTTGATGCGCAGCAACGGCTGCAAGCGAGTGTGGTGCTGGAAGCTGCGGGCAGTGTGGTCTGGCTGGACGAAGAGCAGCTGATGGATGCAGTAACTGCAGTATCTGGCAGTGGTCCTGCCTATGTGTTCCTATTTATGGAGGCGATGCAGCAAGCGGGTATGCAGTTGGGTCTGACTGCTGACGTTGCACGACAACTGACCCTGGAAACTTTTTTGGGTGCGGCAAAGCTGGCTGCCAATAGCAGCGAAGATGTGGCGCAATTGCGTGCGCGGGTGACTTCTAAAGGCGGCACGACGGAGCAGGCGATTTTAACCATGCAGGCACATGCTGTGCCCGAGGCGATCGTTGCAGCTGTGCATGCTGCCGCCCAACGGGCCAAGACGTTAGGGGAGGCATAGGCTGTGTGCCGTGTTAAACTATGATCAATCAAGCACTTGCTTTTATTTTGCAAAATATTATAAATCTATTCCTGATTGCTTTATTGCTGCGGGTGTATATGCAATTGATGCGGGTTCCCTTCCAGAACCCGTTTGCGCAGTTTGTGGTCAAGTTTACCGATTTTGCGGTGAAACCCGCGCGGCGGGTAATACCCGGCTTGTTTGGCCTGGATATGGCTACTCTGGTGTTGGCCATCGTGTTGCAATTGATTTTAACCCTGGCATTGAATTGGTTGTCCGGTTTTCCCTTTGCTCTGGTGGGCGCCAGTGTAATGCTGGGGTTTGGGTTGATTGCCGTGGTGGCTTTGCTGACCTTGATGTGTTATGTGTTAATGGGTTTGGTTTTTGTCGTGGCGGTCTTGTCACTGGTCAATCCTTATTCGCCATATATGGCGGTGTTTGATTCGTTAACCCGACCGGTGCTGAGCGTTTTCCGCCGTTGGATACCGTTGGTGGGTAATGTGGATTTGTCGCCGGTGGCGTTCTTTTTAGTGATGCAGTTTGTGGTGGCTTTTCCGTTAACCTGGTTGGCGATGTTGGCGCGCCAGTTAATTTAGAGATACAACGGCGATAATAAAAAATTGGGGTTGGGCATGAACGATAACAGGCTAGATATAGGGGTTGCACAATATCAGCAACGGCGCGATGCGATACTGGCAACGCTGGAGTCATACCGGCAGTGGCTGGAAAAGTACACGGATGATGCGCCCGAACAAAATTTGCGTTTATATGACTTAGCGGAAAGTTTAAAACGCGATAAATTAATGCTGGCATTTGTGGCCGAATTTTCCCGTGGTAAATCCGAGCTAATCAACGCCCTGTTCTTTTCTGATTTTAAACAACGATTGTTACCGTCTGATGTCGGTCGCACAACCATGTGTCCGACAGAGCTCTTTTATGACGCAGATAGTGAGCCCTATTTACGCTTGTTGCCTATAGAAACGCGTTTGCATGATGATACGATCTCGTTGTTAAAACGCAAACCGATAGAATGGAGTGCGGTGCGGTTAGATCCATCTGATACGGCGCAAGTGAGTAAAGCATTAGGCGCGCTGGCTGATGTGAAACAAGTCACTATTGAAGAGGCTCAAGCACTGGGGTTATTTAATGCCGAGGATGCGTTGCGCGCGACTGATGGCAAGGTCGAAATCCCTGTCTGGCGTTATGCCATGATTAATTTTCCGCATCCTTTGCTGAAAAGCGGTTTGGCAATATTGGATACGCCAGGATTGAATGCCTTGGGTGCAGAGCCTGAGTTGACTATGAACACCATTCCCAGTGCGCATGGTGTACTGTTTTTGTTGGCAACAGACACCGGGGTTACTCGGTCTGATTTGGAAATTTGGGAAAATAGCGTGCGCCACCATGCTAGTCATCACGTAGCGATTTTGAATAAAGTTGATATGTTATGGGATGACCTGAAATCCGAAGACGAAATCGCAGCAGGCATTAACAAACAAATTGCCCAGACCGCGCAGCAGCTCAATTTACGTGAAAATCAAGTGTTAGCCTTATCCGCTCAAAAAGCCTTGGTGGGTAAGATTCGGGGTGATCAGGCGCTTATCGCCCGTTCGGGGATAGGTGCGCTGGAACGCTTATTGGTTGAAGATATTATTCCGTCACGACAGGCTATTTTATATAAGTCGGTGTGTGGCGAAATTCAGGCCATGGCTAATCAGTCGCGTCAAACTGTGGCAATGCAGGTTGATGGCGTGAATCAGGATATAGAGCAACTGAATAGTTTTTCAGGGAAAAATCGTGAGATTGTGACAGGTTTGCGTGATAAATTGATTAAAGAAAAATCGGCCTATGATGCTACGACGATGAACTTTAAGGTGACACGTAATGTGATTCAGGAACAAGGTCGGGTGTTGCTCGCTCAGCTGTCCGAGGATGTGCTGGAGAAGATGCTGGTCGCTGGACGTGCAGAATTGGAAGATCGTTGGACCACGCCTGGTCTGGTGCGCGGGATGGAAGATATGTTTGCGAAAGTCGCCTTGCGTTTTCATGATGTTGAGGCGAATTCAATTAAAACTGTTGAATTGTTGGATGCGGCTTATCTGCGTTTTCATCAGGAACATGGCTTCCCGCTACTCAATCCACCCCAGTTGAATATGGAAATATGCCGGCAAAAACTTGGAGTCTTGCTCCACCAGGTTGAACAGTTCGGGCGCGATCCGGCTAATCTAATGCTGGAAAAACGCTTCATGGTTAGGAAGTTCTATTTGAGTCTGGTAGCAGAAGCGCAGGGCATGTTTGTCGTGGCGAGAACTGAGGTGGATGCCTGGTTACGTCGTAGTCTGGATCCAGTTGTGATGCGTATTCGTGAGCATAAAAAACTTTTGGAAACCCGTATTGAGAATATTAAACAGGTACATGCAAACTTGGATAATTTGCAAGCCAGAACGATAGCATTAAAGTCGCAACAAACAACATTGGCATTGCAGCAACAAAGCATAAACGCAATCGTGCAGCATTTAAATGATGTCGGCATTTGTGAAGTCTCTGCTGTTTAAATTCAAGGCCTGGGTGTGCTATGGCTATTTTCGCAGTGCTTGGCAATGTGACTATGCTGGCGCGTGGACTGGTAATCATTGAACGATCGATCGGCGATATATGAAAATAATAATTGATTATCCAGTTAAATTCTCAATGCAGGCTTCACCTGTCATGTCATTGGGTTTGCTGGTGTTGTTAGGGTTGTGTGCAGAACCAGCATTTGCGCTAGGTTTAGGTGCTGCGCAAGTTAAATCAGCCTTGGGACAGCCATTAAATCTGGTCATACCGGTGACTTCGGCGATGTCTGCCGAATTGGATGGTGGCTGTTTTGTATTGGTCGGACCGGGGCGTGATGATAGTGGCGTTCCATCGATTACCAAAGCAAAGTTAACGCTGCAACGTCGTGACGATACCGCTTTTCTGCGATTAACCACCAGTTATGCAATTAATGACCCTGTGCTGGCCTTTGCGATTGAGTCGCGCTGCATCGGCGTGGTGAAGCGGGAATATATGGTGCTATTGGATATGGTTAGCCCTGTTGAGGGGCCTGTAGCACCCGCGGCAACCTTTACGAATTCAGCAGTTAACGTACCTGCAACACCTTCCCGTGCTAACAGATCACATACGGCGCATATTAAGCCTGCTGTTCAAGCACCTGCACGTCATATAAGCCGAGTCAGTGAGCAAATCGTAATAACAACTCCAACTCTCAGGATGAGCACGGATTTGCAGTGGTTGCCGGGTCAGCATCAACTTACTGCTGAACAGTTGAGTGATTTAAAACGTATGCGTGGCAAATTGTCGATAGATACTGGCGGGGATGCCAGTGCCGTGGACGATTTGCGCGATGATATTGTTGCCACGCAAAAACAATTGGCGCAAGCGAGGCAGGAGTTGGCGCAGATACGCAGCCAAACTGCGCAAGCGCACCCAATACCTGATCGGGCCCAACATCCGCAGGTGCCGAATCCTGTGGCGAAGCCTGCATCCTGGCCTGCGATTAGCATGTGGGTGTGGATACTTGTTTCCGGTTTGGTGATTGCCTTGCTAGCTTATTTATTCAGACGTCAACGGCAGTTGCCTGATTTTAATCAAGTAGCCTCGGCGTATGAGCCAGGCTTGATGACTCAGCCGCATGCGGCTAAATCCACAGTTGTTAATGCGGGTGATGATATGGGTATTGCGTCTGATGATGATTTCTTCTTGGGAGAATTGCCTGGACAGACAATGCTGGGTAGCAAAACTGATATGGCAAAAATGGCATCAGATAGCTTGTCAGTTTCTAACTTGATGCGGGTTACTGAAGAAGCTGAGGTGTTCCTAGAATTAGGTTATCCAGAGCGCGCAATTAAAGTATTGACTGATGATATTGCCACGCATCCCAGAAGCCGTCCTGCGGTTTGGCTGATGTTGTTAGGAATATACCGGCAGCAAGAAAACAGGCCAGCATTCGACGAGGCTCTGGTTGCATTTAATGCGGATTTCAATCTTGCCTCACCTACCTGGGATGACATCACACATCCTGAGCAGGAAGGCGAGGGTTTGTTTGCTATGCCGCACGTGTTGTCAAAAATCGTGACATTATGGCCCAGCCATGAGTGCCATGACTATTTAATCGAGTTGTTGTACGACGACAGGCAAGGTAGCCGCCAGGGGTTCAGGCTGGATGTCTACCGTGACATTATCTGGTTGAGAGAGGTGCTGGCAGTGCTGAGCCAGCCAGAGTCGCAGATTGCTGAAGATGTGGCAGCCAACGACTTGCTGGATTGGGATTTGTAAGCTGGTGACAGCACAACGCAACGCGTGATGAGCGCTATCCTGGCTCATCCGCGAACGCTGACCTAAATCAGAATAATGTCGTATTGCTCTTGTGTGTAGCAAGTTTCCACTTGCAATGAAATCGGCTTGGCGATGAAGTCACCCAGCTGCGCCAGATTTTGAGATTCTTCGTCCAAAAATAAATCGATCACTGTTTGTGAAGCCAGTATGCGGAATTCTTTGGCGTTGAATTGCCGCGCCTCACGGACTATTTCACGTAATATTTGATAACACACGGTCTTGGCTGTTTTGATTTCGCCACGACCCTGACAAGTAGGGCAGGGCTGACAGAGGATGTGCGCCAGACTTTCGCGCGTGCGTTTGCGCGTCATCTCGACCAAGCCCAGCGGTGAGAAATCATGCACAGTCATGCGGGTGTAGTCGCGTGACAGGGCTTTTTTGAATTCCAGAAACACTTCTTGCTGATGGTCGCGATTATCCATGTCGATAAAATCAACAATGATAATGCCGCCTAAATTGCGCAAGCGCAGTTGTCGGGCGATAGTTTGTGCGGCTTCCAGATTGGTTTTGAATATAGTGTCATCGAAATTACGTACCCCAACAAACCCGCCCGTATTCACATCTATGGTGGTCAGGGCTTCGGTCTGGTCAATAATCAAATAGCCACCCGATTTTAGATCAACGCGACGAGCCAGCGCTTTTTCTATTTCGGCTTCGACCGCATACAAATCAAACAGCGGGCGGTCTGCGGCATAGTGGTGTAATTTGGCGACCACTTCTTGGGTATAGTTTTGCGCGAATTCCTGCATCTTCTGGAAATTCTCACGTGAGTCTATGAGGATGCGTGAGGTTTCGTCATTAGAAAAGTCACGTAATACGCGTAATGCAAGATTCAAATCCTGATACAGCAAGGTTTTGGGGGCGGCAGTGCGGGCGCGGGTTTGGATATCTGCCCACAAGCGGCGCAAATAGTCGACATCCGCCTGTAACTCTGTCGTGCTGGCTTGTTCTGCCAGGGTGCGGATAATAAAACCACCAGGTTCATCGGCGGGTATCAGGCTTTGTAATTTTTGTTTGAGCTGTTCACGTTCGGTTTCATCTTCGATTTTTTGTGAAATGCCGATATGCGAATCTTGCGGCAAGTAAACCAGGAAACGACCTGCAAAACTCATTTGTGTGGAAAGCCGCGCGCCCTTGGTGCCTATCGGATCTTTGATAACTTGCACCATGATGCTCTGGCCTTCAAATAGTATCCGCTCTATAGGGCGTTCTTCATTGCCGTTCTGACGCTCTTCCCAGATGTCGGCGACATGCAGGAAAGCTGCACGTTCCAAACCTATGTCGATAAAAGCCGATTGCATGCCAGGCAGGACGCGGCAGACTTTGCCAAAATAGATATTGCCGACCAGGCCGCGCTGACTGCTGCGTTCTATATGCAGTTCTTGCACCACGCCCAGGTGCATGACAGCAACACGGGTTTCTTGTGGCGTAATGTTAATCAGTATCTCTTCGCTCATAGGGATTTTGTGGTCAGATAAGATTGCAATAAATTAGCGGTTTCATATAAGGGCAAGCCCATTACGCCGGTATAGCTGCCGCTTAAATGCGAAATAAAAACAGCACCTCGACCTTGGATGGCATAGCTTCCGGCTTTGTCCAGCGGCTCGCCGGTCGCGACATAGGCAGCGATTTCCGCATCAGTCAGCGTTTTAAAGCGTACTTCTGACACGCTGGTGAGGTGGGTGGTGATGTCCTGATAGCACAGGGCAATGGTGGTCATGACCTGGTGGGTGTGACCTGATAGTTGCGCCAACATTTCCCTGGCATGAGCGGGTGTGCCAGGCTTGCCAAAAATGGTGCCATCCAGAGTCACCATGGTATCTGCACCCAATACGGCATGTCGCGGTAAATTGCGTTGGCACACACGCTTCCAGCCGATCTGTGCTTTAGTCGTGGCGATACGTTCCACGTAATGAACAGAGGATTCACCTGGCTTGGGCGTTTCATCAACATCAAGGCGTCCTGCCGATTCACGTAACAGTAATACGTCATATTGCACGCCCATCTGCGTGAGCAGTTCACGGCGGCGGGGTGAGCGCGAGGCGAGGTAGATGCGCTTGGCTTTATTATTCACGATGGTAAGGGTGGTTTTGAGTAATGCTCCACGCGCGGTAGAGTTGCTCGGCAAGGAGCACTCTCACCATGCCATGCGGTAGTGTGAGTTTCGATAAGGCAAATAATTTATTGCCTCGTTGCTTGATGTCATCATGCAAGCCGTCTGCACCACCGATAATAAAACAGGTATCGCGCCCCGCACTTTGCCAGTCGTTAAAATGCTGTGCCAGTGCGACCGTGGTGAGTTGTTCACCATGTTCGTCCAGTGCCCATATCGTGCTGTCTTTGGGTAAGGCGCCAACAATCCGATCACGTTCTGCTGTTTTGATTTGGTCGGCAGTCTTGCCTGTAGCGCGTTTTTCTGGCTTGAGTTCTATCAAATTAATCATCGCTTCACGCGGCATACGCTTGGCGTATTCGTCAAAGCCGGCAGTTATCCATGTAGGCATTTTTTGGCCGACAGCGATGATGTTCAATTTCATAGTTTAGCTGGTACGGCGATTACGTTGATCTGCGGCAGCACTCCATAGGGCTTCCAAGTCATAATATTGGCGTACTGCAGGTTGCATGACGTGGACTATGATGCTGCCCAGGTCGAGTAACACCCATTCGCCGGAGGTTAAGCCTTCTATGCCTTGATCGGGTATGCCCAATGCTTTGAGCTCTACTTGCACATTGTGCGCAATCGCTTTGGTTTGGCGGGTAGATTCAGCGCTGGCGATTATCATGCGCTCGAATAAAGCGCTTTGTTTTGACACATCGAGTACAACAATGTCTTGTCCTTTGATGTTTTCGATAGCGGTCACCACGGCTGCGGCGATTTGGTCAGTGTTCATTGGTGTGGTCATGTCTGTGTTCATGTAGCGTCCGGTAAATAAAGTTGGTGAGCGTGGATGTAGTCTAAAACTGCATCGGGGAGTAAATAGCGAGGATTGCGTCCACCGCGTAAGGTATCACGAATATAGGTTGCAGATATGTCTAATGCAGTAATCGGCCGCATGACTATCAACCCGGCGGCACATGTTGTGATGTCGTCAGGATGGGCCAGACGTTTTTCCAGCTCGTCGCGCAAGGCTTCCGGCATGTTGTCCTTCCATGTGCTTTGCGGATAACCTGGTCGGTGGGCAATGACGATGTGGCTTAAATCAAATAGTTCGCGCCAGCGACTCCAGTTCGACAGTCCTAAAAAAGCATCTGCGCCCAGCAATAGGCACAATGGTTGAGTTGCACCAAATGATGCGCGTAATGAGTGCAATGTATCGACGGTATAAGACAGGTTGGGCGCGACCATTTCTCGCGTATCCACGACAAAGCGGGCGTTGTTGGCCGTCGCCAGCTCCACCATAGTTAAACGGTGTGCCGCATCAGTCCGCGGCATGCTCCGATGCGGTGGCGTGCCCGCCGGAATGAAGCGGATTTGCGCAAGGTTGATCTGCTCTGCCATTTCTTCAGCTAAACGCAAATGCCCGAAATGTATCGGGTCAAATGTGCCGCCGAAAATGCCGATGGGTGCTTCAGCCACGCACGTGCCCGTCACCCAAAACGATCCATTTTTGTGAAGTCAGACCTTCCAGGCCAACAGGACCGCGTGCATGGATTTTGTCGGTAGAAATGCCGATTTCTGCACCCAGCCCATATTCAAAGCCGTCGGCAAAACGCGTCGAGGCGTTAATCATCACGCTGCTGGAATCGACTTCGCGCAAGAAACGGCGTGCGCGGGTGTAGTCTTCGGTGACGATGGCATCGGTATGCTGTGAGCCATAATGATTGATATGCGTAATCGCTGTATCCATATCGTCAACGACGCGTATGGAAATGATGGGTGCCAGATATTCGGTGTGCCAATCTTCCTCAGTTGCGCTGACGATATCCTTGAGCACCGTACGAGTGCGTTCACAGCCACGCATTTCCACATTTTTGCTGGCATAGATCGCGGCGATTTTCGGCAAAAATTCGGCTGCTACTGCGTTGGCAACGAGTAGGGTCTCTGTGGTATTGCAAGTGCCATAACGGCTGGTTTTGGCATTGTCGGCAATGCGGATGGCTTTATCCATATCGGCTTTATCGTCCACATAAACATGACAGACGCCGTGCAAATGCTTGATCACAGGAATGCGGGCATCATTCATCAGGCGCTCTATCAGCCCCTTACCGCCGCGTGGCACGATGACATCGACGAATTCACGCATGGTGATCAGTTCAGCGACAGCAGCGCGGTCGGTAGTGTTGATGACTTGAACGGCAGTCTCAGGCAAGCCCGCGCTGGCCAGACCTTCACGCACGCAGGCAGCGATGGCTTGGTTGCTGTGTAACGCTTCGGAGCCGCCACGGAGTATTGCGGCATTGCCTGATTTTAAGCAAAGGCCAGCCGCATCCGCCGTTACATTCGGGCGGGCTTCATAGATGATGCCGATAACGCCTAATGGCACGCGCATTTTGCCGACTTGTATACCTGATGGGCGATATTTTAGATCGGTGATTTCGCCGACTGGATCTGGCAACGCAGCGATTTGGCGCAAACCTTCCGCCATGCCTGCGACCGACTTGGCATTGATTACCAGGCGGTCAAGCAGGGCGGCATCCAACCCACTTGCGCGTGCGGCGGTCATGTCTGACTCATTCGCAGCAAGTAAAATCGCACTGTCACGCTCTATCGCGTCAGCCATTGCCAGTAACGCTTTGTTTTTTGCGTTGCTGTCAGCGCGGGCAATAGCGCGAGAAGCCGTGCGTGCCGCTTGCCCAACTTGGTGCATATAGGTTTTAATGTCCATCTCTAGCATCATCTTGAAAACTAAACCTTAATTTTAACTCAAAAATGCGACTCTCTAATCTTTTAATCGGTTTAATGCTTGCGGGAATGAGTGTAGTTACAGCTCACGCGCAAAG
>JBBQPT010000018.1:0-56140 GCA_038217005.1 Burkholderiales bacterium | reverse complement strand
CCGGTTCAGGCAATGAATCAGCAGGTACCGCTATTTCACAACCTTTTAATGCCAAGGCTTGATCACGATCATGCACACCAACCAATTCAGCGACCAGACTATTGGTATGTAACTTAGCATTAGCTACAGGATAAAGCTGCCATTCGTTACCACGCTTCACATACCATTCAGCGTAGTCAGCCAACGTATCCGCGGCTTCGGTGAAAGTCTGAATTTTCATCCATCCCTTAACACCATACGGGATCGCTATGCGACCCATAACCACCAAATTATCCAGCGACTTTTGCACTTTCAGTCTTAACTAATTTAGCAACAGCGTCGCTAATTTGCGCACCTTGGGATACCCAATGCGCTACACGCTCCAAACTCAAACGCAAACCTTCTACACCTTCTTTAGCCAGCGGGTTGTAAAAACCAACGCGCTCAATGAAGCGACCATCACGACGATTGCGTGAATCAGCAACAACTACATTGTAGAAAGGGCGGTTTTTCGCGCCACCACGTGCAAGACGAATAATAACCATCGTGAGTGCCTAACCAATTGAATTAAAAGAGCGTGATTATATGACGAAACGGCTAGCTTGACAAGTTAGCCGTGAAGCAATTCATATTCACAGAACATTAAAATTTTTTTGACCATTACCGTCCCATCCCTTATCCTTAGACTTCTTATCTATTTGTCCTATTATCACCATGTCAGTTAGTATCAAATCCCCAGCAGATATCGAAAAAATGCGCATTGCAGGTCGTCTTGGTGCAGAAGTGCTTGATTTCATCACACCACATGTCGTTCCCGGCGTCACCACTGACCAGCTTGATAAGTTATGTCATGACTATATGGTCAATGTGCAACATACCATTCCAGCGCCGCTTAATTATGCACCTGGTGGCCACACACCCTATCCTAGATCAATTTGCACCTCCATCAACCAACAAATCTGTCATGGAGTGCCTGGAGACAAACAACTCAAAGATGGCGATATTGTCAATATCGACGTGACTGTGATTAAGGATGGCTGGCATGGCGATACCAGTCGCATGTTTTATGTAGGTGAGCCTGTCGCCTATGCTAAACGCTTATGCGAAGTTACTTATCAAGCCATGTGGCACGGCATTGTGATGGTACGTCCAGGAGCGACCCTAGGTGACATCGGTCAAACCATACAGAAATTTGCTGAAGGGCAAGGTTACAGCGTTGTACGTGAATTTTGTGGACATGGCATCGGCCAAAATTTTCATGAAGACCCTCAGGTACTGCATTATGGTCGTGCTGGAACAGGTTTGAAACTTGCACCAGGCATGATATTCACCATAGAGCCCATGATTAATGCAGGCAAACGTGACATCCGTCAGCTTAATGATGGCTGGACCATCGTCACCAAGGATCGCAGTCTGTCAGCGCAATGGGAACACACCGTCTTAGTTACTGAGACTGGATATGAAGTCCTTACCCTTTCCAAGGGAACGCCGCCCGCACCTGACTTCGTCAAATAACCCATGCCCGCCACAGCAACGACATCTATATCGCAATGGCGGGAACGACTCGGTGCAGGACGTGCGCAAATCAAGCAACTATTCTTTAGTGGCAAGCCCACGCATGCCATCCTGGCACTTAATAAACAACTAATTGATGCCCTGCTGATTGAAATCTGGCATACGCTGAATCTGCCTGAGACCGCTACACTAATAGCAGTTGGTGGCTATGGGCGCGGTGAACTTTACCCATATTCAGACGTTGACCTACTTATTTTACTGGCCCATCCAGCAACATCTGCAGAAGAACAAACGTTAACTCAGCTTATAGGCGTATTTTGGGATATTGGGCTGGAAGTGGGAACCAGCGTACGCACACTGGAAGAATGTGTTGCTGCCGCACGCGATGATATTACGATACTAACCAACCTGCTTGAATCCCGCTACCTTACAGGTAGCCATATAACTTTCACTCATTTCACACAGCATTACCAACAGCAATTTGACCCGCGCAGTTTCTTTGAAGGCAAGTTACTCGAGCAAGATCAGCGCCATGCGCGTTATAACGACAGCGCCTATCAACTTGAACCGAATATCAAGGAAAGTCCTGGCGGATTAAGAGATTTACATAATTTACGCTGGTTAGCCATTGCTGCTGGCGTTGGCAACACCTGGACTGATCTGGTGCATGCAGAGTTACTCAGCAAAACCGAACTGCGTCAGATCCAGAACCTTGCCCGTTTTTTGGCAGAACTCAGAGTACGTTTGCATTATTTGGCAGGACGGCGCGAGGATCGGTTACTGTTTGATTACCAACACAGTTTAGCTGAACAGTATCATATAGCCGCCAATGAGACTCGGCGCCCCAGTGAAGTGTTAATGCAGCGCTATTATCGCAATGTCAAAGCATTGGCCCAGCTTCGTGATATTTTATTACCAAACTTACGTGCATGCATCATTGCCAGCCCGCCTAACAGCATCCCGTTAAATCCCCGTTTCAGCAACAACAATCAACTCTTGTGTGCTGTAGATCAAACGCTATTTGAACGTGAGCCCAGCGCTATATTCGAGAGTTTTTTATTACTGCAAACTCACCCTGAGCTCACTGGCATGAGCGCACCGACTTTGCGCAGCCTTTGGCGCGCAAGCAAATCCATTAACGCCGAATTTCGCTGCAACCCTGTACATCAAGCGCAATTCATGGCTATTTTGCGCGCACCCTCGGGCGTCACACGCACCCTGCTCAGCATGAATCATTACGGCATCTTAGGCCGCTACATCCCCGCCTTTGGCCGTATCGTTGGACAGATGCAACACGACCTGTACCACATCTACACAGTTGATGAGCATACGCTAACGGTATTACGCAATCTGCGTCGCCTTACTATTGCCGAACTCGCCCACGAGCACCCGCTTGCCAGCCGCCTCATAGCAAACTTTGAACGTCCTGAAGTACTTTATCTTGCCGCATTATTTCATGACATTGCCAAAGGCCGGGGTGGAGATCACGCCACACTCGGCATGATAGATGCCCGCAAATTCTGCCATCTGCACCAGTTATCCCATGCTGACACCGAGCTCATAGTATGGCTGGTCGGTGAACATCTGAATTTATCCGCAACAGCACAAAAACAGGATTTATCCGATCATGATGTAATTGCAAAATTTACTGCACGCATCCCTGACGAGCGTCATCTTATCGCTCTGTACTTGCTCACCAACTGTGATATACGCGGCACCAGCCCCAAGGTATGGAACGCATGGAAAGCCAAGTTATTGGCTGATTTATTCTACGCTAGCCAACGCTTGTTGCATGGCAACACCGACACAGGCAATCACTTAACCGGCACTCAACAGCAGGCCGCAAATTTATTGCGTCTGTATGGCTTGCGTCCGCATACTGAGGATGAACTGTGGGCTCAGCTCACCGATGCGTATTTTCTCCGCCATGATGCCAAAGAAATTGCCTGGCATACTCGCCACTTATGGCATCGCGTCAATACCAATAGCGCAGTCGTGCGTGCACGCTTAAGCCCGGTTGGCGAAGGCATACAAGTTATGATTTATGCGGAAGATGAAGCCAGCTTATTTGCGCAGATTTGTGGTTTTTTTGAAGAAGTGAACTACACAATTGTTGATGCTAAAATCCACACCGCGCGCAATGGCTACGCACTGGACAGTTTCGTCATACTCGACAAATATCAGCGCAGCATGCCCTATCGTGATTTCCTCAGCTACATCGAACACGAACTTGCCAACCGACTCAACATTCATGCACCGCTGAAGAAATCGACTCGAGGTCGCATCAGCCGCCAACTCAAGCATTTCCCTATTACGCCAGAGATCAGTTTGCGTGCAGATGAACATAACAAATTCTATTTACTCAATCTCGTAGCCGGTGACAGACCAGGTCTGCTATTTGCCATCGCACAAGTACTGTACCAACATCAAGTCCGTGTTTATGCTGCAAAAATCAGCACATTAGGTGAACGCGCAGAGGACACATTCACCCTGCACAGTACTGCATTAAAACAAACACAGCAACGCTTGCGTCTGGAAACAGATTTGATGCAGGTTTTAAATACCTAGTTCAGGCAACGATATTTCCACAGCGCCCATCCAAATAAGCCTTAAACTCAACCGCAACTTCTGGGTGTTTAAGTGCGTGCTCTACCGTTGCTTTGAGGTAACCTAATTTACTGCCACAATCGTAACGCACACCTTCAAATGCATAAGCCAGTACCTGTTGCTCTTGCAGTAACTGCGCAATACCATCTGTCAACTGCAACTCTCCACCCGCACCGAATGGGATATTTTCCAGATGATGGAAAATACGTGGTGTCAGAATATAACGACCGACCACACCTAACGTTGATGGTGCATCAGCTGGCTTAGGTTTTTCAACGATAGCATCAACCTTGCTCAAATTCGCAGTCACAGGTTTCGCATCAACAATACCATACGAACTGGTTTCTTCCAGCGCCACTTGCTGCACACCCAAAATGGAACATTGATAATAACTATATAAATCAGTCATTTGCTTCATGGCCGGCACTTCAGAATCTATCAAATCATCAGCCAATATCACTGCAAACGGTTCATTATTAACCACAGGCTTCGCACACAAGACGGCATGACCTAAACCCAGCGCTTCTTCTTGACGAATATATATACAAGTCACCCCGGGTGGAATGATGCCACGCACCAGATCCAACAATTTTTTCTTATTGGCCGCCTCTAATTTATCTTCCAGCTCATAAGCCTTATCAAAATGGTCAGGTATCGCACGCTTGCTACGACCAGTGATGAAGATTAAATCGGTAATCCCAGCAGCAATGGCTTCTTCAACTGCATACTGGATTAATGGCTTGTCTACGATAGGCAACATTTCTTTCGGCATTGCCTTAGTCGCGGGTAAAAAGCGCGTCCCCATACCAGCGACAGGAAACACCGCCTTTGTAACTTTAATCATGCTCATATTTCCCCAATATATTAATCAATTCTGCTTCATCGATTATCTTAATGCCCAATTCTTGCGCTTTGATGAATTTGCTGCCCGGATCTGCGCCCGCAACAACATAGTCGGTCTTCTTAGATACACTACCCGCCACTTTTCCACCCAGCGCCTCAATTTTTGCTTTCGCCTCATCTCGACTCAGGTTGGGCAAGGTGCCGGTAACGACAAAAACGCCACCATTTAACGGACTATATATTACATTGTCAGCAGACACAACCGCAGGCCAGTGCACTCCTGAGGCGATTAACAATTCAATTACCGTTCGATTATGTTGCTCGGTAAAGAATTGCAAAATGGAATTCGCCACCACATTACCCACCTCGGGCACGAGCAATAACGTCGCCTCATCTGCATCCATTAGCGCGTCCAGATTACCAAAATAGCGAGCCAAATCTTTGGCGGTTTGCTCACCCACATGACGTATACCCAATGCATAGATAAAACGCGCTAAAGTCGTATGTTTGCTTTTTTCGATTGCCGCTAATATATTGTGTGCGGATTTTTCTGCCATACGCTCCAGGTTCACCAGACTTAATAAACCCAAACGGTACAAATCTGCTGGATGATGCACCAGATTCGCATCGACCAATTGCTCTATCAGTTTTTCACCCATGCCATCGATATCTATCGCACGACGACTGGCAAAGTGCCATAGCGCCTGTTTACGCTGCGCAGGGCAATATAAACCACCTGTGCAGCGTGCTATCGCTTCATCATCAGAACGCATGATGTGCGAACCACACACTGGACATTGCGTCGGCATGACAAATTCACGCGCATCAGGGGGCCTGCGTGACAACACTACCGATACCACTTCAGGAATCACGTCCCCAGCTCGGCGTACATTGACGCTATCGCCTATCATAATGCCTTTACGCCGGATTTCATCTTCGTTGTGCAGCGTAGCATTGGTTACAGTCACGCCGCCAACTGACACCGGCACTAACCGCGCAACTGGCGTAATCGCGCCCGTGCGGCCTACCTGCACGTCTATATCCAGCACCACTGTAGTTGCTTCCTGCGCAGGAAATTTATGGGCGATAGCGAAACGTGGCGCACGCGCCACAAAGCCTATTTGTGCCTGCAGTGCAAAGTCATCCACTTTGTATACCACACCATCAATATCAAATGGCAGTTGCTCGCGTGCGGCACCTATGCGCTGATAATAGGCCAGCAAACCATTGACACCCTGCGTGGTGTCAATCTGCTTAGCAACAGGTAAATGCCACTCGGCTAATTGGCGCATCATCGCACTGTGTGTAGCTGGCATGCCATAGCCCTCACACAGCCCAACCCCATAGGCGAAAAAATGCAGGCCTCGCGTTGCAGTAATACGCGAGTCCAACTGTCGCAACGATCCTGCCGCCGCATTACGTGGATTGGCAAACTCCTTCAAACCTTGTTCACGCTGGGCTAGATTTAACGCCTGAAAATCCGCTTTTAACATCAACACTTCGCCACGTATTTCTATGCGGCCAGGTGGCACTGTTGTTGCGAGTGTTAAGGGTATGGCGCGTATCGTACGCAAATTCACCGTCACATCTTCACCGACGTAGCCATCACCACGTGTCGTGCCCATAGCAAATTGGCCATGCTCATAGACTAAATTAATCGCCAGGCCATCAAACTTGGGCTCAACGGCATAATTCACTTCAGCCACCCCGGCGGCCTCACGTACGCGTCTGTCAAACGCGTTGACTTCGTCATCGCTAAACGCATTATTAAGCGATAACATCGGAGTGCTATGGGTAGTCTGGGTAAATTCACTGAGCGCCGCACCCCCTACACGCTGTGTGGGCGACGTTGATGTAATAAATTGAGGGTACTGTTGCTCCAAGTCATGCAGTTCGCGGAATAATTTATCATATTCCGCATCACTGACATCAGGTGCATCCAGCACATAGTAACGATAATTATGATATTCCAGCTCCTGCCGTAACGCATGGATACGGTCTTGGATTTCAGCCTCGTGAGTCATGGTGGGGCAATTAGTTAAATAAACGCATTGCTCGCCGCCCACCCGCTGGTATCTCGTGGGCTTCCATCCGTTGATACAGGTGAACTAATTGTAATTGGATTTTTTCTATCCCTGCCGGAGAAAGGGGACGAATATTATCATCGACCAATTTGCCGCCTAGCGCTTGTGCCAATTGCTGACCGAATTGTGCCATCTCGGCAAAAGCTGCCAAACCATTGGCAACGCGCGGCACTTCAAACATTAATGTCACACCATGAGTTTGCAAAGCAGACATTTGTCCAGACGAGAAAGGGGTATCTTCATGGTTGCATAATGCGAAAACCACTTCACCACGTTCATTATGGCGTTGATACACACCCGCGCTGTTCAGTACCAGACCGGAATCCTGCGCCACTTGTGCAATTTTTTCGCCCGCGAAACTTGCACCATCATTACTCACAACATTGAGTCCGATAAGCACATCGACTTCAACACAAAACTGATCCAGTTTATTAGCCTTCACCAACGCTGGTGCAATATCCTGCCAACTGGCTATACCGTTAAAGCGGCTAGCCAACTGACGTGTGATTTGTGTAATTCCTTGCAGCTGTGACTCCGTTACAGGGCCTGCCCGATCTGCCAGTTGCACAGCCACCACGACATCTGTAAACGCCACATCTCGCCAGGGTGCAATATCAACCCAGGCAGCCGATTGATCCACATAACCCAACCAACGCACAGGTTTACCTGCATCGTGCTCAGCATCTATCAACGCAGCAAAAGCCGCACTGGGTATCTCATCCGCTGTTTGTATAGTAATCACAAACTCTAACTGCACATCTGTGGGTGCCGGCGGTAATTCATGTGTCACCGGGGCCTCTATGGCAGCATCGGCAGAGGCAACTGAGTCAAGCTGAACCGCCTCCTCGACCTCAGGAGCCACGTCGACCATAACAGGATCAATACGGGACTCAGCAATCTCTTCTACAGCCGGCTGAAATAACACGTCATCATGCTTGGTAAACATCTCCACCGATTGCTTGCGATATTTTCGTTCCTGAAACCAGTTATAAAACAATATCGCTACGATGACGACAACAGCGAGTACGATGAGACTAATTTGCAATGAATTCATCTTGTCGTTCCGTGGCTAGTATCTGGGATGTGTGTATTAACGGTGGCTATGCTGGATATTGGAGGTGGCGGCACGTCTAAAATTTGATAAAAAACTTCGTTTTTACGCACCATCCCCAACTCGTTGCGGGCTCGTTCTTCTATCGCGCCCAAGCCCTGTTTTAAATCACGCACTTCTGCATACATTGCAGCATTTCGTGCAATGAGTTTAGTGTTGATTTGTTGTTGCTGCAACAATTTCTGTTGATTATCCCACACCTGCAACCAGCTCCCTTTGCCCAGCCAAAGCGGATACTGCACGAGCAACAACAAGCCCAGCAATATGCCTGTCAATGTACGCATCACGCCTGGCCTTTAAAGGGAGTTAGCCGATGGAGTAAAAAGCAGCACGACCCGGGAAGCGGGCTGACGCGCCCAACTCTTCTTCTATGCGCAGTAATTGGTTATATTTCGCCATACGGTCTGAGCGTGATAACGAGCCAGTCTTGATCTGCAAGGCGTTAGTTGCTACTGCCAAATCAGCAATGGTCGTATCTTCGGTTTCACCTGAACGATGTGAAATAATTGAAGTATAACCCGCGCGTTTAGCTGTTTCTATCGCATCGAACGTTTCAGACAAGGTACCAATCTGGTTCACTTTAATCAAAATCGAGTTGCAAATCCCACGGCTAATACCTTCAGCCAAAATTTTGGTATTGGTCACAAATAAATCATCACCCACGATTTGGATAGATGCTTTCAAACGTTCGGTCAATACTGCCCAACCTGCCCAATCTGCTTCGGCCATGCCGTCTTCGATACTGACAATAGGATATTTATCACACCAGGCTGCCAGGTAATCGGTGAACTGTTCAGCTGATAACGCCAAACCTTCAGATTCAATTTGGTACTTGCCATCACGGTAAAACTCGCTCGCAGCACAGTCCACACCAATAGCGATATCTTGCCCGGGCACATAACCTGCTTTTTCTATCGCTTGCACAATCAGTTTCAATGCAGCTTCGTTGGATTCCAGGTTAGGCGCAAAACCACCTTCATCGCCTACAGTCGTGGTCATGCCTAAGCCATCCAGGATCTTTTTCAAGGCATGAAATACTTCAGCACCATAACGCAAAGCTTCACGGAAGTTAGGTGCACCCAATGGGATAATCATAAATTCTTGCATGTCGATATTGTTATTCGCATGCGCCCCGCCGTTGATGATATTCATCATCGGCACAGGTAGATTCATCGGACCCGCACCACCCAGATAACGATACAACGGCAGGCCAGATTCTTCAGCTGCAGCACGCGCCACAGCCATCGACACAGCCAGAATCGCATTCGCGCCCAAGCGTGACTTGCTTTCAGTACCATCTAAATCAATCATGGTTTGATCAATAAACGACTGGTCTTCCGCATCCAGGCCAATAATCGCTTCGCAAATCTCGGTATTCACATATTCAACTGCCTTTAACACGCCCTTACCCAAGTAACGCGTAGCATCGCCATCGCGCAACTCGATGGCTTCACGACTACCCGTAGAAGCGCCAGACGGCACAGCGGCACGACCTAATACACCTGATTCCAGCAATACATCCGCTTCGACAGTTGGATTGCCACGTGAATCCAGAATCTCACGGGCGATAACATCAACGATTACACTCATTTTTTTCCCCTCAATATATCTACTAACCAATAGTTAGAGCGTATGTTCAATAAAACCACGCTGTTTAACCAGCGCATCAATTTCTTTTAACGTGTACAACAATTCTTTCATCCGTCCCAACGGCCAGGCATTAGGACCATCCGACAATGCGCACGCAGGGTCTGGATGAGTTTCTGCAAACACGCCAGCCACACCAGCTGATACCGCAGCGCGCGCCAACACCGGCACAAACTCACGCTGACCACCCGACACGTTACCTTGACCGCCAGGTAGTTGTACCGAGTGTGTCGCATCGAACACCACTGGGCAACCCGTATCCCGCATCACCATGAGTGAACGCATATCTGACACCAGGTTGTTATAACCAAACGATACACCGCGCTCACACACCATGATGTTATCTTGCCCGCCATTGGCAGTTTTAGCTTTATCGACGACGTTTTTCATATCCCAAGGCGCTAAAAATTGGCCTTTTTTGATATTCACCGGCTTGCCTGAACACGCCACCGCATGGATAAAATCAGTCTGCCGACACAAAAAGGCAGGTGTTTGCAGCACATCGACTACCGCCGCAACTTCAGCGATTTCATCGATACTATGCACGTCAGTCAATATAGAGACGCCGATTTCCCGCTTCACATCCGCCAGAATCTGCAAACCCGCATCCCGACCTGGACCGCGATACGATGTACCCGAGCTACGATTGGCTTTGTCATACGACGATTTATAAATAAACGGGATGCCTAATTCAGTGCAAATCTCTTTCAACTGTCCCGCCGTATCCATCGCCATCTGACGGGATTCAACCACACAGGGACCGGCAATCAAAAACAAAGGCTGGTCTAAACCAACTTCAAATCCACATAATTTCATGCCTGTGCTCCTAAATGCTGCACTGCAGCGCTCACAAAAGCCTTAAACAACGGATGACCATCACGCGGTGTAGAAGTAAATTCGGGATGGAACTGACACGCCATAAACCAGGGGTGATCTGGCAACTCTATCATTTCACACAAGCCGTCTGTCGCAGAATGACCACTCACGCGCAATCCGGCCTGCTCCAGTTGCGGCAATAACGCGCCGTTGACTTCATAACGGTGACGATGACGCTCAACAATCTCATCCTCGCCGTAAACCTCACGTGCCAACGAGCCTTTCAACAAATCACATGCCTGACCACCTAAGCGCATCGTGCCACCCAGATTAGAATCCTCAGTACGCGTTTCCACTTGTCCTGCAGCGTCTTTCCATTCCGAAATCAACGCCACTATGGGGTGTGTCGTCGCAGGTTCAAATTCGGTACTGTGAGCATCGCTCATGCCCGCTTTATGCCGTGCAAATTCGATCACTGCCAATTGCATACCCAAACAAATACCCAAATACGGTATTTTGTTTTCGCGCGCATATTGGATAGCCAATATCTTGCCTTCCACGCCGCGCTTACCAAAGCCGCCCGGCACCAGTATCGCGTGCATTCCCGCCAACGCGCCGATACCATCCTGCTCCAACAATTCGGAATCAATATAATGAATGTTGATTTTGGTATGCGTGTGGATGCCCGCGTGAATCAAGGCCTCAGACAATGATTTGTACGACTCGGTTAATCCCACGTATTTGCCGACCATCGCAATGTCAACTTCATGCTGCGGATGCTCGAGCGACTCCACCAATCCGTTCCACATGCTCAAATCAGCCGGTGGCGGATTAATGCCGAATTTGCGGCAGACAATTTCATCCATGCCTTGCTCACGCAACATTTCCGGAATTTTATAAATACTGTCTACGTCATGCACAGACACGACGGCATTCGGTTCCAGATTGGTAAACAACGCAATTTTACGACGTTCTTCATCGGGCAAAGGCCTGTCGCCACGACACAACACTACATCAGGCTGGATACCGATTTCGCGCAACTCTTTAACCGAGTGTTGCGTAGGCTTGGTTTTAATCTCGCCCGCCTTACCCAAATAAGGCACTAACGTGAGGTGGATATAACAAGTGTTATTGCGGCCTTCTTGCAGCCCCATTTGACGGATAGCTTCGAGGAATGGCAACGACTCAATGTCGCCCACCGTACCACCGACTTCAACGATGGCAATTTCCGCCCCCGCCGCGCCAGCACGTATGTGCAGCTTAATTTCATCAGTAATATGCGGAATAACTTGCACCGTACCGCCCAGATACTCACCGCGACGTTCTTTCTTGATCACGGATTCATAAATCTGGCCAGTAGTGAAATTGTTGCGTTTGGACATCTTCGCGTGAGTGAAACGCTCATAATGTCCAAGGTCTAAATCGGTTTCAGCCCCATCTTCGGTCACAAACACCTCACCATGTTGAAACGGACTCATCGTCCCAGGATCGACGTTGATATACGGATCCAGTTTCATCATAGTGACTTGCATGCCGCGAGATTCAAGGATAGCAGCGAGAGAAGCAGCGGCGATGCCCTTGCCTAAGGAAGAGACCACACCGCCAGTAACGAATATATAACGAGTCATGTTGAATTTACAGCGCAGGTAATGCTGAATTTTAGCCTAAAGTGCTCTCGCAGACAATTAGCACGGGCAAATTTTCAGCACAAACTCACAACGTATCAACCCTGGACTATAAAACGATATCAACGATACCGATATGGAGATACAAAAAAAGAGTAAACGCGGCAATCATGCACAAGCACAATACCAAGGCATACACATGGGCTTACTCACCACCCCGCCTTAATATTTTGCAAAGCCTGCTCTTTACTCCACACAATAGTACCTAGTGGACAAAAATACTCATCTGCCAATGCACGATGATAAGAAAGTAACGAGCGGCTCGCTATACCCTGCCATCGACTATTTGTAGCACGCGCCCAACTTCCGTCTTCACGGCCTGTGGCATAGATTTTACGTTCGCGAGTTTCACAACGTATACCCTCGAAGCTGATGTTTTTCGCCCCACCCTGACCTTGAATTACCAGTACATAACGCACCACACCGTCTTTGCCAACGTCCAAAGTAGACTTATCAATAGCATATTGATTACCTGCAATACCGCTGACGTAAAAGGGCAGCAAATTTTCATCTTTAGGTGCCGCGGATAATTTCGCCTGCAACTCTTCCCAGTCAGGCGCATCTTCAACTTGATTATTGACCATGCCATCTTGGTCAAATAGGCCAGCATAGACAGGCGTTAACCACACCACGCTCAAAAGTAAACAACCGCCGAACCAGCGTATTATCGTCATTGCTTTAATCCCAAACACAAAAAAACACACTATACCGCTTTGCCGGCCCTCATGACTAGCGTAGAATACACAGCGGCGGGTCTCCCCGCATTGCAAGGCGGTGAACTTGGTCAGGTCCGGAAGGAAGCAGCCACAACTGCTTATTGCAAGTGCCGGGGGTTGGGCTCGCCACTTCTATTTTTAGCACATCTCGCTTTATTTCTTCGCTTTAATCAGTCCACGTCATGTCGTTATCGGTTATGATTTAGCTTCTTCATATTAAAGTCTGCACTATGGATAACACCACCCACTTTGGTTATAAAACAGTTGCCGAATCCGATAAAGCGGGCAAGGTCGCCGAGGTTTTTCATTCTGTCGCTGCACGCTATGATGTAATGAATGATCTTATGTCTATGGGTCTGCATCGTGTCTGGAAACAATTCACCATTGCCACCTCAGGCGTGCGTCCGGGAAACCGCGTACTTGATGTCGCTGGCGGCACGGCGGATTTAACCCGATTATTTCTGAAAAAAGTGGGTCCTACAGGACAAGTCTGGCTGACCGACATTAACAGCTCCATGCTCACCGTCGGGCGTGACCGCATGCTGGACGAGGGCCAAGCTATCCCGGTGGCGCAATGCGATGGTGAAAAACTGCCGTTCCCCGACAACTATTTTGATTGCGTCAGCGTTGCTTTTGGCTTGCGCAACATGACCCACAAAGACGCCGCTTTGCGCGACATGTATCGTGTATTGCGCCCAGGCGGACGTTTATTGGTACTGGAGTTTTCCAAAGTATGGAAACCACTTGCGCCGATATACGATGTTTACTCATTCAAGCTCCTGCCTGCGATGGGCAAGCTGGTCGCCAAAGATGCAGAAAGCTACCAATATCTTGCCGAATCCATCCGCATGCACCCTGACCAGGAAACATTGAAAACCATGATGGCAGAAGCCGGTTTCGCCAAAGTTGATTATTTCAACCTGACTGGTGGCGTCGTCGCCTTGCATAAAGGTTACAAATACTGATGCTGGACACGCTCAACGCGCGAGTGCTCATCCCGCTGCTGAATCATTTGCTCGATGCTGCACCCAGTGCACGGTATAAGCTCGCCCAACACGCTGGTAAACGAGTCACTATCCAATTATCATGGGTCAGCGTCAATATAGCGCTGGATAACGACGGCCGTTTGCAATCGGTCGATGACGCTAGCAGCGATGCACAATTCCATCTCAATCCACTCATACTTGCGCGTATTGCGCTGGGTGACAAAACAGCTACTCATCGCATCAACATTACAGGTGATGCGCAACTCGCCGCAGATGTTGGCAACACCTTAATGGATCTGGACTGGGATGCCGAAGCTGACCTGGCACGGTTTGTCGGCGATGGCACCGCGCACCAAGTCGTCAAGATTGTCCGCAACCTGATTAAATGGAAACGCAGCAACCTCGCCAGCACCGCGTTAATGCTGGTCGAATTTGCACATGAAGAATCAGGCATGATTATCAAGCGTCAGCCATTGCAACAATTTGTCTGTGATGTCGATACCGTACGTGACGACACTGCACGGCTAGCCAAACGCATAGACCTGCTTACCAGCCAACTTAAATCCAAGCTCTAAACACTACATGCGCATTTTTCGTCTCATCACTATTTTATGGGTCGCGGCTCGTTTCGGACTAGATGAATTCTTCTTAGGGCATGAGCGCGTGCGCGGCTTACGTTGGCTGGTCAATGTCACCCTGTTTTGGCGTGACTTATCTGAACCGCGTGCAGTGCGATTACGTCGCGCACTGGAAGCATTGGGGCCAATATTTGTTAAATTCGGGCAAATGCTTTCCACCCGCCGTGATTTAATGCCATTTGATATTGCCGAAGAACTTGCCCGTTTACAAGATCGTGTTCCGCCCTTCCCTGCCAGCGAAGTGCGTATCAAACTGGAAGCCATTTATGGCAAATCGCTGGAAACCGTTTTCACCCAATTCGATGCGGAACCTGTTGCCAGCGCATCTATGGCACAAGTGCATTTTGCCATTTTACGTGATGGCACAGAAGCCGCTGTCAAAGTCCTCCGCCCTGGTATAGGCGATATCATCGAACACGATTTAGGCTTGCTCGAAGCCGCCGCTATCCTCGTTGAAAAGCTGTTTGCCGATGGCAAGCGCCTGCATCCGCGCGAAGTCGTAGGCGAATTCCGCAAAACCTTAATCGATGAGCTGGATCTGATGCGCGAAGCGTCGAATTGCTCACAGTTACGCCGTAATTTCGAGCATTCTGATTTGCTCATCGTACCCGAAGTCTATTGGGATTACTGCGAAACTGGCGTGATGGTAATGGAACGCATGAAGGGCGTGCCCATCAGCCAGACAGCCAAACTGCGTGAAATGGGTGTCAACATCCCCAAACTCGCCCAAGACGGCGTTGAAATCTTTTTCACCCAGGTTTTTCGTGATGCTTTTTTTCACGCTGACATGCACCCCGGCAATATTCAAGTCAATCCACAAGGACAATACATCGCGCTGGATTTCGGCATTATGGGCACACTGACCGAAGTCGATAAAAACTATCTGGCGCAAAACTTTCTCGCGTTCTTCCAGCGCGATTACCGCGCAGTGGCTCAAGCGCACGTTGATGCAGGGTGGACACCTGCGGATACCCGTGTCGATGAATTTGAGGCAGCTATTCGTGCAGTTTGCGAGCCCATATTCGACCGCCCATTAAAAGAAATTTCATTCGGCAAAGTGTTACTGCGCCTGTTCCAGACCTCGCGCCGCTTTAACATGGAAATCCAGCCGCAATTAGTATTGTTGCAAAAAACCTTGCTCAACATCGAAGGCCTGGGTCGTGACCTTGATCCCGATCTGGATCTATGGAAAACTGGCAAACCTTTTCTCGAACGCTGGATGAACGAACAGTTTGGCTGGCGCGGTGCACTGCGTAACATCAAGCACGAAGCACCACGCTGGGCAACACTGCTACCGCAATTACCCCGCCTGGCGCACGCATATCTGGCACAAGACAATGCCAACGTCATGCGTGAACAAACCACCCTGCTACTCGCGCAACAGCGCACCAACCAACGCTGGTTAATTTTGATTGCCATACTTTTGACTGCGGGATTGGCACTGGCAGGCTACGCTTACTTTCATCCCAACTAATTTACTCACGCGCAATTTTCCAACAAAATGCCATCCCCGCCACCGCGCTTTGGCTTAGGTGTCACCCTCGCCATACTGGCTGCGGTAGGCTTCTCGGCCAAAGCCATATTCGTCAAACTTGCCTACCTGGTCGCACCTATAGATGCGATTACGCTGTTAGCGTTACGCATGGCTTTTTCTTTACCCGTATTTATTGCCGTCGCAATATGGAGTTCACGCCAGCAACACGTGAATCCCTTACATCGCCGTGACTATGGCTTAATCATCGCACTGGGATTTGTCGGCTACTACATCTCTAGCCTGTTTGATTTTATGGGGCTGCAATACCTGAGTGCAGGATTGGAACGGCTGATTTTATTCCTCTATCCCACCATGACTGTGCTGCTCTCTGCTGCGCTATTTAAACACCGCATCACCCGTCGCCACATCCTCGCCCTCACCATTAGCTATGTAGGCATAGGCTTGGTATTCGTACATGACTTAGGTCACCAGTCTGCCAACATGCTGCTCGGCGCCAGCCTCGTCTTTGCCAGCACCCTGAGTTATTCCGTCTATCTGGTCGGCGCAGGACACGCCATCCACAAGCTGGGCACAATACGCTTTACCGCACTCGCCATGATAGTTGCCAGCGCATTCACACTTATCCACTTTGGCCTCACGCATCACATCAGCGCGTTACAACTTCCTCCCAAAATCTATTTACTCAGCGCAGCCATGGCAGTGTTTTCAACCGTACTTCCCGTGTTCATGCTTTCAGCCGCCATCCGCCTGATTAACCCAGGCCGCACTGCACTCATCGGCTCGGCGGGTCCCGTCGCCACTATCTTCATGGCGTATTTATTTCTGGGCGAAACCATAGGCGGCTTGCAAATTGTAGGTTCGGTATTGGTATTGTGCGGTGTGCTGCTGATTAGCTGGCGCAGTTCGCGCTAACTATTAACGGAATAGAAAATGCCGCCTGACTATATACGTACAGCTTAAATATATAGACTAGAGCGGCATCTTGATGAAGCAAATCACAGGTAGAACAACGCCCCCTGCTTGTTTTTATTTTCCTTACTACTTCTGTCTTCCCCATCCACCTTATAATTATTCATGTAGGTCAATCTCCGTAAGACCTAATGGGCAAAATTCTAACACTTACCCAGTTAAGTATCAAACCTAATTTAGCATTTATCTTATTTCGACTGCTATCTTTTCCAACGCCGCCATTACCTGAGCACGTGGGCTGGCAAGATTCAGCCGCATGAAACCGCCGCCACCCTGCCCAAACGACACCCCGGAGTTCATACCGATCGCACATTGATGCACAAAGAAATCACGCAATTCAGCATCAGTCATATTCAGCTCTCGACAATCTAGCCACATTAAATAGGTGCCCTCTGGTGCAACAGGGCATATCTGAGGAATATGTTGTGCCAAATACGTCATCACCGCATCACGGGTATCACGCAGATACAACATCAATGCATCACGCCAGGCGCCACCATGCTGATAAGCTGCGGTGCAGGCTGTTAAACTAAAGGGATTTAATGCTTGGATATGTAATTGTGCAAACGCATCAACCATGCGGCTGCGTATCGTTGCATCAGGAATAATCAGCGCAGACAAACCCAAGCCTGCGAGATTAAAAGTCTTACCTGGTGAAACTGCAGTAATCACTGCATCGCCCTCACCAGTCAGCGTCGCCAGCGGCAAGTGCTTGAATTCGGGATAAATCAGATCCGCATGTATCTCATCCGAAAACACCGTAAGCTGGTAGCGGCGGGCGATATCGAGTGCTGCCATCAGTTCATCACGCCGCCAAACACGTCCTACCGGGTTATGCGGCGAACACAGCAGCAACAGTTTTGCGCCCTGTTGTGCACACTGCTCCAGCTGCTCGACATCCATGCGGTAACGCCCGTTTTCAAGACACAACGGATTCTCCAGCAAAGTACGCCCATGCGTCTTTACAGCACTAAAAAAGGGGGGGTAAACCGGCGGCTGTACGATAACGCCTTGATGCGATTGCGTCAAAGCCTGTACCGCCGCATAAATCGACGGCACAACACCAGGCGTGAGCACTATCCAGTCACGCTCAACATGCCAGCCATGCTGCTCATAAAGCCAAGATATCAGGCTGTCATACACCGCGTCATCCGCCAATGTGTAGCCATAGACAGGATGTTGCGCCCGTGCCAGCAGCGCTGCTGTCACAGCGGGTGGCGCAGCAAAATCCATATCCGCCACCCACAATGGCGTAACATCTGCACGTCCAAATGTCGCTAACCGACCATCCCATTTCTCGCTCGCCGTACCTGAGCGTGAAATAATCTGGTCGAAATCGAACATTAGCTAACCCGCTCCCACAACGTCACTTCGGATAAAGTATGCTGGAATTTACGCCGCGTTTCACGAATCACAAACGGCACATCCTGCGGCGCCTGCATCAGGCGGAAATGTTCGCCCAGTTGCGCCTTCAAACCATCCAGCGTGGTGTAATTTTCACCATCTTTTTTATAACCCCCCACCCAGTCCTGGCGTGGCGTATGTTCTTCCAGCCAGGTATAAGGTGAGGCAATCAGCAACACGCCACCGATATTCAGGCGCTCATGCACCATGGATAAAAATTGTGCGGGGTCATATAGACGGTCAATCAAGTTTGCTGCCAGTATCAAGTCAAATCCGGTCAAGATCGGCTTAAGATTACACGCATCACCCTGCTCGAAATGCACTTTATGGTGCACCGCAGCCAGACCCAAACTGGTTAAATCGCGCGTTTTGTAGGTAACTAACTCACCCTCATCAATCAGGGTATAACGTATGCTGCCCGTTTGCGCCAACTGCACGCCCAGATTGATAAAGCGTGCGGAAAAGTCCACCCCCACCACAGCATCAAATACGCGTGCGAGCTCAAATGTCGCCCGCCCTGTGGCGCAGCCCAGATCCAGTGCCTTATGTCGCGGCTTGCCCTCGGTTGCTGTTACCGCAATTTCCGCCAATGCTACCGGGAAATTCGCCACACCGTAATACTCGTCGCCATAATGAAATTCAGCATATTCGGATAATTGCTTATCGCTCTCATAATACACATTCGGTGCAAGCGCTGTGGTATCACTCACCACGTAACGGAAGCCAGCATGCTGGAAAAAATGGCGACGGAAAGCATAGCGTGCGTCGCGACGTGACTCGTTACCACAAGCGATAAACGAACCACCCTTAATCAGGTTATGGCGACCGTCAAATGTTGGCGTAGTGAAATCATCATAAATCGGATGCACCTCAAATCCCGCAAATGGATAGATCGGCGTTTCGGTCCACTGCCATACATTCCCTATCACGTCGAACAAATCGCCGTGCGCGAATTGCGTCACCGGGCATGCAGAGGCCCAGTGATCCAGATGCAGGTTTGCCTGTGCAGCGGTATTCACTGGCACTTCGGCCACACCACTTACATCATATAAACGACACCACTCATCTTCGGTGGGTAAGCGTACGGCCAAACCTGTCTGCGCAGATTTCCAGTTACAAAAAGCCTTGGCTTCATGATAATTCACCTCTACAGGCCAATCCCAAGGCATAGTAACGACCTCGGTCATCAAGCGCAATTGCCAGCCAGCTCCAGCACGCAACCAAAATGTGGGTTGTTGCGCCTGAGCATGGTAACGCCAGCCGCGACCTTCCTCATCCCACCAGGAATCAATCGCATAACCACCGGTTTCAACAAACTCCAGAAATTCACGGTTAGTGACCAAATAGCGACTGGTCTGAAACTCAGCAACATCAGCAACATGCTCACCATACTCATTATCCCAGCCGTATACGGCACTGGATCGATCTTTACCCTGCTTCACCCTGCCTGCGGCTATGCTCACCAGTTCATTATGCGGCGGCTCAGTCGTCAGCGTACACGCAGCCCATGCAGGATGCGGACGCACCCAATCCAGACGTTGCTGGCGTATCAGCACAGAAGAGGTTTCCAGATGAATGCGCTCATGCTCTATGCCCATCACGATCGTCCACCAGGGATGGCTCCAGTCGATGGGTAAAGTCAGTGGAGCATGGGCAATTACGTCATCAATCACAGCGCGCACCTGATTACGGTACGCCCGCACCTCGGCTACTGTCGGCCATGGGTAATGTTTGTCGTTGAGATCATCCCAACTCATTTCATCCACGCCGACCGCAAACATCGATTCAAATTGCGGATTAATGCGCTCAGTCACCAATCCCGCCAACAGCAACTTATTGATAAAAAAGGTCGCGGTATGACCAAAATAAAATATCAACGGATGGCGCAGACTATTCGACTTTTCAAAGTACGCCTCATCACACGCCAAGGTCTCAAACAATTGCTCATAACGACTAAACGTCGCATGAAAATAATCCCGCAACGTTACACGCATCGCCGTCACATCACCGCCCTGCAAATCGGGTGTGCGCGGAAATAAAGGAGTATGGGTTAAATCCACAGGCAAGCTCACTTAAAATTGATTAGTCGAAGATCATGACCAAAATTGACAGATTGTTGGAAAGTTAATTCCATTAGAACCATGACTCAATGTGCAACACCATCTCGGCGCAGCACTTTTACTGCAGTGCTCAGCAGGATTTTCATATCCAATGTCCAAGATATTTGGTGTAAATACTCAACATCCAATTCCACTTTTTGCGGGATAGGAAGCTCATCACGTCCGTTAATTTGTGCCCAACCTGTCAAACCGGGTACTAACTGATGTACACCGCGACTGGTGCGCAAATCAATTAAATCGTCCTGATTAAACAAAGCAGGTCGCGGCCCTACCAAGCTCATGTCACCTACCAGTATGCTCCAGATTTGCGGTAATTCATCCAGACTGGATTTACGTAAAAATCCACCTATAGGCGTTAAATACTGCTCAGGCTTACCCAACAAATGGGTTGCAACAGCGGGGGTATCTATACGCATAGTTCGAAACTTGGGCATACGAAAAATCTTGTTATTCCGCCCCACACGATCCGACCAGTAAATAATGGCACCAGGCGAGGTCAATCCCACCAAAATAGCCACGACCAGCATCGGCACACAGACCAAAACCAGCGTTAATAAAGCAACCGCCACATCGATACTGCGTTTGCCGCGATAACCCACAATCATTTTTTGTTCTCGTTTAAACAAACACTATCCCCATAATTTAATCAGCCAATGCGGTCATATTCAATATTAAAACATAAAATACGGGCGGCAAATTATGCCATACAAATGAATTATGCAACGTTAACTAAACACCCACCAAAACCAAGCACAGGCATGCATGATGGGACGGCGATCAATTCAGTGCAAGTTTTGCCTCTTCTCGCAGACGCTTGGACTCACTCAACAGATAACGCTGATAATCATCAAGATCACCATCAAATGGTTCTACTTTGCCGCGCCCGACTAACCAGAACTCATCGCACACTGAACGCAATAACGCTCGATCATGGCTGACTAGCATGAGCGTGCCTTCGAACTCGTTAAGCGCCATGGCAAGGGCTTCGCGGGTGACCAAGTCCAGGTGGTTAGTTGGCTCATCCATCAACAGCAGATTAGGACGTTGCCATACCATCATCGCCAGCACCAAACGCGCCTTCTCGCCGCCGCTCATGGTACCGACAGCTTGTTTGACCATATCACCACTAAAGTTAAAGCCGCCTAAATAGCCGCGTAACGCCTGTTCGCCAGTTCGCTCCTTAGACTGCGTTTGTGCTTCTCGTGCTAATCGCACCATGTGCTCTAATGGATTGTCTTCTGGGCGCAACACATCAAGTTCCTGTTGGGCGAAGTAGCCGATATTCAGCCCCTTGCCTTCGGTTATTGTGCCGCCGAGTGCCGCCATGTCGCGCGCGATGGTTTTCACCAAAGTGGATTTACCTTGCCCGTTTGCACCGAGTATGCCGATACGTTGCCCTGCTTGCACAGACTTACTGATGTGAGTCAAAATGACCTTGGGTGGTAAATCTTCACCATTTTCATCTTTGGCAATATAACCAAAGCTGGCATCAGATATCGACAGCATGGGATTGGGAATATGGGTAGGCTCTTTGAATTCAAAGGTAAAATCTGCGCTGACCAGCATAGGTGCGATTTTTTCCATACGATCCAAAGCCTTAACACGACTTTGTGCTTGCTTGGCTTTACTGGCTGATGCTTTGAAACGGTTGATAAACTTCTGCAAGTGTTCAATCTTGTCTTGCTGCTTCTCGAATGTTGCCTGTTGCAACAACATTTGCTCGGAACGTAGCGTTTCAAACAAACTATAATTACCGCCGTAACGCGTCAATTGAGCGCAATCAATATGCACGGTAGTGGCGGTAACGGCATCCAAAAATTCGCGGTCATGACTGATAACGATCATCGTGCCTGCGTAACGTTTCAACCAGGCTTCCAGCCACACCAACGCGTCCAAATCCAAGTGGTTTGTCGGCTCGTCCAGCAGCAACAAATCCGATGGGCACATCAGCGCGCGCGCCAGTTGCAAACGCATACGCCAACCGCCAGAGAAGCTATTTACCGGACTATCCAGCTCGTGCAACTGAAAACCCAGACCCAGCACTAACGCCTGTGCACGTGAATTGGCATCATGTTCACCCGCGTCACCCAAATCAATATAGGCTTGGGCGATTAACATGCCATCGTCCGTTGCTTCAGCAACTTGCAGAGCCTCACGTAACTCAGCCAAACGACTGTCGCCACCGATGACAAAATCCGTAGCGGATTCTTCAGTTTCAGGCATATCCTGCTCAACTTGCGCCATACGCCATTGTTTCGGGTAATAAAAATCACCGCTATCTTCATGCAGCGTACCATTCAGCAAGCCGAACAGGGTCGATTTTCCTGCGCCATTGCGCCCGACCAGCCCAACTTTTTCGCCAGGATTGATGGTTAGGGAAGCATCATTAAGCAAGACTTTGGCACCACGCCGCAAGGTAATATTTTTTAGGGTAATCATTTAATTTAGATAAGGATAATGCCCATAGTGAGTGACACTACATAACGGGCTGAAATGTAAAAAAGGCTTGCATTGCTGCAAGCCTTTATTTACTGGTGGGTCTGCACGGACTTGAACCGTGGACCAAAGGATTATGAGTCCTCTGCTCTAACCAACTGAGCTACAGACCCGAAGAGGCAGGATTATAGCGGTTTTACTATCACTTTGCCAGTAACTTATTGATTGCCGTTATCAATAAAGCTCTTGAGTCGATCAGAGCGCGACGGATGACGTAATTTACGTAAAGCCTTGGCTTCAATCTGACGGATACGTTCACGCGTGACATCAAACTGCTTACCAACTTCTTCCAAAGTGTGATCGGTGTTCATCTCGATACCGAAACGCATACGCAAGACTTTAGCTTCACGCTGAGTTAAACCATCGAGTATTTCTTTAGTGACATCTTGCAAACTGTCATAAATCGCTGCATCCATAGGTGCAAGCGTAGAAGTATCTTCGATAAAATCACCCAAATGTGAATCTTCATCATCGCCAATTGGCGTTTCCATAGAAATCGGCTCTTTGGAAATCTTGAGGATTTTACGAATTTTTTCCTCAGGCATTTCCATTTTTTCAGCCAATACCGACGGATCTGGCTCTTGTCCAGTCTCTTGCAGAATCTGCCGAGCAATACGATTCATCTTATTGATAGTTTCTATCATGTGCACAGGAATACGTATGGTACGTGCCTGGTCAGCGATAGAACGCGTGATTGCCTGACGTATCCACCATGTTGCATAGGTAGAAAACTTATAACCGCGACGATATTCAAACTTATCCACGGCCTTCATCAAACCGATATTGCCTTCCTGAATCAAATCGAGGAACTGCAAACCACGATTGGTGTACTTTTTCGCAATCGAAATCACCAAACGCAAGTTAGCTTCGATCATTTCGCGTTTAGCACGTAAGGTACGTGATTCACCCGCAGTCATCTGGCGATTGATTTCCTTCAAATCCTGAATAGGAATACCAATCTTTTCTTGCAGTGAGATTAAATTATTCTGCCGCTCTAAAATAGTATATTGATGGCGTATCAGGTGCTCAACATACGGCTTCTTAGCCGTGATTTGCTCAGCCAGCCAATCCAAATTGGTTTCATTACCAGGAAACACTTTAATAAAATGTTCACGTGGCATACCCGAACGGCGCACGACGACATCCATGATATCGCGCTCTTGAATACGCACGGTTTCTACCATCTCACGGATCAGATTACATAAAGACTCGACTTGTTTAGCAGAAAAACGGATTTCCAACAGCACGTTGGATACATCGGTTTGCAATTCATTGTATTGCTTGCTGGCATAGCCATATTTTTTCTGGGCTGCCTGCAAACGCTTAACCAATTTACGCAATACATCAAAGCGCTCCATTGCATCAGCTTTAAGCTGTGCAAGGTTAGCAGCAGCCATAGCGCTGCCGTCGTCTTCATCTTCTTCATCAACGTCAATGTCGACTTCAACGATTTCTTCTTCAACCACTGGCAAAGCCGCTGCCGCAGCAGCAGCCGCCTCAAGTTCAGCCTCGGTAGCCACGATACCATCGACGAAATCATCGATCTTAATCTCATCGCGCTCAACTTTATCTACCAAAGACAGAATCTGATCAATAGTCACCGGGCAAGCGGAAATCGCCTGCACCATATTACGCAGACCTTCTTCGATACGCTTGGCAATAACGATTTCGCCTTCACGCGTGAGCAACTCGACCGTACCCATTTCGCGCATATACATACGCACGGGATCAGTAGTGCGACCAAACTCGGAGTCGACTGTCGACAAGGCTGCTTCAGCCTCAGCAACCGCGTCTTCATCAGCTACGGCAGGCGCTGCATCCGACATGAGCAAAGCTTCGGCATCGGGCGCTTCATCATAGACCTGGATGCCCATGTCGTTAATCATGCCCACCACGCCCTCAATCTGCTCGGCATCCAACATATCATCCGGCAGATGGTCGTTGATTTCGGCGTAGGTCAGATAACCACGCTCTTTACCCAATATGATTAAGATCTTAAGGCGGGAACGGCGCAATTCTGCGTCAGTTTGTTTTACATCAGTTTTGTCTTGATCGATCGCCATAATGAAGATTTCCAATATTGCTACTGAGTATGCAGCCAAAACAGCACAACATACCCATTAAAAAAGATAATTATACCAGCCAACGCGCTATTTTTGACGCACAATAGACGGTTACTTAGCGTAATTGCTGTAATTCCAGTTTTTCTGCCGCACTTAAATCACGTAGCGATTTTTGTGCCAATGTTTGTAAACGCTGTTGGCGATATGTATTTTGTAGCTGCGCTACCGCCAGCTCAAAATCAGGCAGCACATCCAGATCAGCATCCCAATCCATCATCTCAGCGGCACACTGCTCAACCATATCTGCATTCGGCAGATTTTTTGCCTGTTCTATCAGTGAAGTCGTACTCAATTGGGGATGAGTATGCATAATTTCAACCAACACGCGCAAAGTTTGCGTTTCAGCATCGCTTTGTGGCAACAATTCATGTTTTAACTGCAGCAGCAACGCAGGTTGAAACAACACCATACGCAGCAGTTTACGACTAATCGAAGTCGGCGCTGGACGAGGTGCCCGCGCTAACGCCACACTGGGTTTACGGTAAGTTTTCAGTTGCCATATGGTCGCTAAATCAGCCATGTCAATTTGTGCCAGCTCTGCTGCGCGCTTGCGCAACATTAAAGCCAAATTAGTCGCTTGCACCTGTGCGATCAGTGGCTGCAAGGCTTTTAAAAATGCACTCTTACCTTCATCTACCGTTAAATCATGCTGCTGCGCCACTTGCTTGAACAAATAGGCGGACAACGGCATCACCGCTTGCGCCAGCATGGCTTCAAATCCATCCTGACCAAATTCTCTGATATAGCTATCTGGGTCATGGCCATCAGGCAAAAACAGAAAGCCTAACCGGCTGCTATCAGTCAGCATGCCCAAACTATGCTCCAACGCCCGCCAGGCTGCGCGTTGCCCCGCACTGTCACCATCAAAACAAAACACCAGCTCTTCAGTATGACGCAACAACTTCTGTATGTGGATGCCGGTAGTAGCAGTACCCAGTGTCGCCACTGCATAACCCACGCCATGCTGCGCCAGCGCAACAACATCCATGTAACCTTCTACAACAATAACTTTGCCCGCATCTCGAATTGCACGACGTGCCTGAAATAGCCCATACAACTCACTGCCTTTTTGGAATAATGGCGTTTCAGGAGAATTCAAATACTTGGGCTCGCCTTTATCCAGCACCCGCCCGCCAAAGCCAATGACATCGCCCTTTTGGTTGATAATCGGGAACATAATGCGTTCACGAAAACGGTCATAACGCTGCCCCGCATCGTTCACCACCACTAAACCCGCCTCATGCAAACCAGGATCAGCATAATGGGGGAATACCGCTTGCAAATTCTGCCAACCATCTGGCGCATAGCCCAAGCCAAAACGCGCTGCAATTTCACCTGTAAGCCCACGTCTTTTCAAATACGCAATTGCTTCAGGAGAGGCTTTTAACTGCTGCCGATAATATTGTTCAGCCTGATGCATAACATCAACCAGGCTCGCAGCCTGTTGTGCACGCACAGGATTAACCACCGCAGATTCAGGCACTTGCATACCAGCCTGATTAGCCAACGCTTTAATCGCATCGACATAATTCAAGCCGGCATACTCCATCATAAAACCAATGGCAGTACCATGCGCACCACAACCAAAACAATGATAAAACTGTTTAGTCGGCGAAACGGTAAATGAAGGAGATTTTTCGTTGTGAAATGGACAACAGGCTTGATAGTTTGCGCCTGCTTTTTTGAGAGGAACCCGCTTATCTATGACATCAACGATGTCAACACGATTTAACAGGGTTTGAATAAAATCCTGCGGAATCATGGCTTGTCCTTATCAGTGTGAGTACATCAACTCACGCAAGATTTAACCAGCTAATTGAGCCTTGATACGTGTAGAAACTTGCGCCATATCAGCGCGTCCAGCCAGCTTAGGCTTGACTGCCGCCATGACCTTACCCATATCTTTAACACCAGCCGCGCCTGTTTCAGCAATGGCCGCAACGATGACACTATCGATTTCAGCATCATTCGCCGCTTCTGGCATATAAGTTTGCAACACGCTAATTTCAAAATGCTCGATATCCGCCAGCTCTTGACGACCAGCCGCTTCGTACTGACTGATCGAATCGCGACGCTGTTTGAGCATTTTATCGATAATAGCGATAATTTGCGCGTCAACAAGCTCTATGCGCTCATCTACCTCGATTTGCTTAATTGCAGCAAGCAACAAGCGTATCGCCCCCAAACGCGCCGTTTCTTTGGCACGCATGGCTGACTTCATATCTTCGGTAATGACCGCTTTTAAGCTCATGACTGGGTGTTTTTAGTACATTTTAGGAGGTAATGTTTGGCTACGGATACGTTTGAAATGACGTTTAACCGCTGCTGCTAACTTACGTTTACGCTCTGCTGTAGGCTTTTCATAAAACTCACGAGCACGCAATTCGGTCAAAAGACCTGTTTTTTCAACAGTACGCTTAAAACGACGCATCGCGACTTCAAACGGCTCATTTTCCTTAACACGAACACTAGGCATGTAATCTAAACTCCAAAAGAGGGCAATAAAAACGAAGATTATAACCCTAATTTTGCTTTTTACCAATACAAAACATCAGCTTTACATTTACGCATTGTTATTTACAAGCTTCTGCTAAAATGTGCGCTATGGCATATCAAGTATTAGCGCGTAAATGGCGCCCCAAAACTTTTACCGAGCTGGCAGGACAAGCGCACGTAGTGCGGGCGTTGAGCAACGCGCTCACCCAAAACCGTCTGCACCATGCTTACCTGTTCACCGGCACACGCGGTGTTGGCAAAACTACCGTCGCACGTATATTAGCCAAGGCGCTTAATTGTGAAACCGGCATTACCGCTACACCATGTGGTGTGTGCTCAGCCTGTACGCAAATTGACGCTGGGCGATTTGTCGATTTACTAGAGCTGGATGCAGCATCGAATACCGGCATAGACAATATGCGCGAAGTACTGGATAACGCACAATATGCGCCTACAGTCGGCCGCTACAAGGTCTACATTATCGACGAAGTTCACATGCTCTCCAAAGCTGCGTTCAACTCCATGCTTAAAACGCTGGAAGAACCCCCTGAGCACGTCAAGTTCATACTGGCGACTACCGACCCGCAAAAAATCCCAATTACCGTACTTTCACGCTGTTTGCAGTTCAACCTTAAGCAAATGCCGCCCGAACTGGTGCGTGAACATCTGACCAAGGTACTGACAGCCGAAAACGTCGAGTTTCAGCCTGCTGCATTGCCACTTATCGCTCGTGCTGCGCAAGGCAGCATGCGTGATGCGCTGTCGTTGCTGGATCAGGCGATTGCCTACGGCAGCGGTGTGGTACTGGCTGAAACCGTGCAAAACATGCTGGGCACGATAGATCAGCGCTATTTGTTCGACATTTTGTATGCCCTGATTAATCAAGATGGCACTGAACTGCTCAATCTCGCCGACAACATGGCCACGCGCAGCATCGACTTCGATACTGCCTTGCAAGATTTAGCCGCACTATTACAACAAATCGCACTCATACAGGTCGTGTCCAACGCCCTCAGCGAAGACACACCCGATAAAGATACGCTCGCCGATTTAGCCAGCCGCATCCCGGCGCAAATGGTGCAGCTCTATTATCAAATCAGCTTGCATGGCCGCCGTGATCTGGCGCTCGCACCTGATGAGTTTGCAGGTTTCAGCATGACCCTGCTGCGCATGCTGGCGTTTTACCCGCAAACCACAACAGCGCCGGTTGCAACACCCCGCCCCGCTATCAAACCGGTCGTAGCGGCAGCGCCCACTATGACGCCGGTGGTGACAACAGCTGCACCTGCAGCAACGCAAGCAGCGCCCGTCACCACCCCTGCGCCGCGGATAAACAGCACGCCGACCAGCACGGCTACTTTTGATGGCGACTGGAACAGTCTCGTCAGCCAGCTCAAACTAGGCGCATTGGCACGCATGCTGGCAGTACAATGCGAATTAACCGCTTTCGACGATGACAGCATGCAGCTTTGTGTTGCTGGCGAACACAAGCACCTGCTGGACAAACCTTATCACGACAAATTACGTGAAGCATTGGTCGCGCATTTTAATCGCCCCGTCCGCTTAAACATCAGCGTCGCCGCAGCCGCTATTGCCAATTCACCGATACAGCAGCAAAATGAAGCGCGCGCAGAACGCCAATCGCAAGCAGACACCAGCATTAATACTCATCCGTTCACACTGGACGCAGTCAACTTACTCGACGCACGCGTCGCCAATACACAAGCTATCGATCAATCAACCAAGGAGTAATACTATGTTAAAAGGTGGTTTGGGCAACATGATGAAGCAAGCCCAGCAAATGCAGGAAAACATGAAAAAAATGCAGGACCAGTTAGCACTGGTTGAAGTTGAAGGCGTCGCCGGCGCAGGCCTGGTTAAAGTGCTGATGACCTGCCGTAATGATGTGCGTCGTGTCACCATCGACCCTAGCCTGATGAGCGACGACAAAGACATGCTCGAAGACCTTATCGCCGCAGCTATGAACGACGCAGTACGCAAAGCAGAAGCCCTCACTCAGGAAAAAATGAGCGGCTTCACCGCAGGCATGAACTTACCTGCAGGCCTGAAACTGCCATTCTAAGCCGAGCATGAAATCACCCACACGCCTCGCTGATTTAATCTCTGCCTTGCGCACCTTGCCGGGCATAGGTCCAAAATCAGCGCAGCGTATGGCGTATCACTTATTACAGCGTGACCGCAAAGGCGCAGCCAAGTTAGGTGCGGCCATAGACCGTGCCCTCACCGAGCTTCTGCATTGCGAACTATGCAATGATTTTAGCGAAACGCCCATTTGCCCTGTATGTGCATCCGGCGCGCGCGATACCAGCCAACTGGCCGTGGTTGAAATGCCCACTGACTTGCTGATGATGGAGCAAACGCAGAATTACCAAGGCCTGTATTTTGTACTGATGGGACGACTCTCACCGCTGGATGGTATCGGCCCACGCGAAATCCACCTGGATCGGCTTATCCAGCGCGCCAGCAACGGCGTTGTGCAAGAAGTCATCCTCGCCACCAATTTCACCATGGAAGGCGAAGCCACCGCCCATGCGATTACCGAGCTCCTGCATGCACGAGGCATAGCCGTCAGCCGCATAGCACGCGGCATCCCTGTGGGTGGCGAACTGGAACATATTGATTCAGGCACATTGGCACAAGCATTAACTGACAGGCGACGTTATGACTCAAAATAACTGTGATTTATGCCAAACTGCTGGTGGTGAAATACTCTGGCAAGATGCCTACTGCCGGGTGATACTGGTTGACGATCCAGCCTATCCTGGCTTTTGCCGGGTAATTTGGCATGAGCATGTCAAAGAAATGAGCGACCTCACGCCCACCGAGCAAAACCGTCTGATGCGCACGGTGTTCGCTGTTGAATCCGCCATCAGAGAGGCGCTTAAGCCGGACAAAATCAACCTCGCCAGCCTGGGTAACATGGTGCCGCATTTACACTGGCACGTCATTCCCAGGTTCAAACATGACAGCCATTTTCCCAATCCGATTTGGGGGCAGGCACTGCGTGAGAATACGACGCAACTCAATAACAACCTGATTGCTAGTGTATTAAAAGTGACGTTGGCGCAACAACTGTCTTAACCACACGAGATACGGGGAAACAAGCACGGAAACAGCTACCGCGCCCAACTTTACTTTCTATGACCAGGCGAGCCTGATGACGGGTGAGCACATGTTTTACGATAGCCAGACCTAAGCCAGTCCCACCCGTTTCACGTGAACGTCCGCGATCGACGCGATAAAAACGTTCAGTCAGACGCGCGATATGATGCGCTTCTATCCCGTCACCGCTATCCTGCACACTAAAACAAAGCTGTTCGGCGCGCCACTCCCAGCGCAAATCTATTTTGCCGCCTGCGGGCGTATAACGCACTGCATTACTCACTAAATTACCCAATGCGCTGGTTAATTCATCCGCATTACCCATAATATTATCGCTGCTGTTAAGCGCTAAAGTAATCGTATGCCGTCCCGCACTGAGACTTTGCGCATCCCGATATAAACTTTCTATCAACATGGTCATATTGACGGGCGTATCCACCAGCTTATTTTGCGCACTTTCCAGGCGTGACAACGTCAACAAATCATCCACCAGACGCCGCATACGCTCAGTTTGCTGCTGCATTAAATCGCAGTATTTGTGAAAAGCCACGGGCTCAATTGCGCCCATATCAAGGAATGTTTCCAAAAAACCACCAACCACGGTCAATGGTGTACGCAACTCATGCGACACATTGGCCACGAAGTCACGGCGCATCGCCTCGACTAACTCCAGTTGGGTCACATCGCGAGAAATAAGCATTTTTTGCTTATCACCGAACGGCACCATTTGTACCGACAACGTTACCTCTTTGTCATTCGGCGACTTCATTACCAGCGGTTCACTATAATTATCACTCGCCAGATAATCAGCAAACGCGATTTGCCGTATCAAATAACCGATAAACTGGCCTCTGTCAGTCTTATCATCCAGGCCATAATGGCGACCTGCGGCTGGATTAAACCAGTCGATCTGGTCATTACCATTAAGCATTACAATGCCATCTGGTATGGCTTGCGCGGCATGCTCAAAGCGCTCAAGCACGGCTGAAATTTTAGATGTGCTACGTTTTTGCCGCCGCAACATTCTATCCAGCCCATAAAAAATTTCATCCCATGCCCCACTGGCAGTAGGAATACGAGTGCGATCGCCGTGCTCCAACCATGCCACCAATATCGCCATTTGCCGCAAGTTATAACTGATATACAACAGCAAACCAGCCACTAGCACCAGCAAAGCCGCAGTTGCGCCCCAGAACAACGCCGCCACCAACGCCGTAAATAACAGTGCTGATAAAGCCAATATAGGTCGCCACCAAAAATCCATCGTATGAAATTCCTAAACTTGTGCCGACAAACGATAACCCGCACCACGCACCGTATCGATTAAATTATCATGCCCAGTGACTTCCAATGCCAGACGTAAACGGCGAATATGCACATCCACAGTACGTTCCTCTACGAACACATGGTCACCCCACACATGATCCAGCAATTGTGCACGGGAATAAACTCGCTCAGGATGCGTCATCATAAAATGCAACAAACGAAATTCGGTTGGCCCTAATTCCAACGGTGAGCCGTTACCCATGACACGATGACTTACAGGATCCAGACTCAAGCCACGCACTTCGACTTTATCTTCAGTCATTTGTGGTGCGCGACGACGCAATACCGCTTTAATCCGTGCGGTTAACTCACGTGGTGAAAACGGCTTGGTAATATAATCATCCGCTCCCGTTTCCAGCCCCAGCACTTTATCACGCTCATCCCCACGCGCAGTCAGCATGATAATCGGCACAGATTTGAGTCGCGTATCAGCACGAAATAACCGCGCCAATTCTATACCGCTCATACCGGGTAACATCCAGTCCAGCAGCACCAGATCAGGTAACACATCACGCACGATGGTCAATGCCTGCTCTGCTGAATCCGCGCACAATACTGCATGCCCAGCCTGCGTCAGATTGAACTTAACTAATTCCTGAATACCCGCTTCATCTTCTACCAACAATATCGTTGCAGCCATCATGCGCTCCTTTGGACTTGGATTATAATACCGAGCGAAGCGCATCGCGCCCACGCCATCTTAACCATGTTATGACGAAGATGTGACAAAATAATGACAGATGCAACTAAAAAACAATTAAATTGGAAATATTGATGCTGGTATTGGGAATAGAATCTTCTTGTGATGAAACTGGCGTCGCCTTATTTGATACCGAATTAGGTTTGCTCAGTCACGCGCTCCATTCCCAGATAGCCATGCATGCTGAATATGGTGGCGTGGTGCCTGAATTAGCCTCGCGTGATCATATCCGCCGCGTATTACCGCTTACCCGTCAGGTACTCACAGCAGCCCAGCGCCAATTAAGTGACATTGATGCCATTGCCTATACTGAAGGTCCAGGTCTGGCAGGTGCGCTGTTAGTTGGCACAGGTTTCGCGCATGCGCTTGGCGTGGCGTTAAATATTCCTGTGCTTGGCGTACATCATCTGGAGGGACATTTACTCTCGCCACTATTATCCGCTGAACCACCCGAATTCCCGTTTGTCGCCTTACTCGTATCAGGCGGCCACAGCCAGCTTATGCACGTCACCGGCGTGGGCGAATACACAACCTTGGGCGACACGCTGGACGATGCCGCCGGCGAAGCTTTCGACAAAACCGCACAATTATTGGGACTACCCTACCCAGGTGGCGCAGCGTTATCAAAATTAGCCGAATCAGGTGACGCGCAACGATTCCGCCTGCCTCGCCCCATGCTGCACTCAGGCGACTTGAATTTCAGCTTTAGCGGCCTCAAAACTGCCGTACTCACCCTAAGCCAAAAGCACCCGCAAACTGAAGATTATGCAGACATTGCTGCTGCATTTCAGTTAGCAATGACCGACGTGCTCAGCAGCAAATCGCTCGCCGCCCTCAAAGCCACACGCAGCAAGCGCCTGGTTGTCGCAGGCGGCGTGGGGGCGAACAAACAACTGCGCCTGGCGTTGAACAACGCAGTGAAGAAATTGGTGCGAAGGTGTATTTTCCAGAGCTGGAATTCTGCACTGACAACGGTGCGATGATTGCTTTTGCAGGCGCGATGCGTCTAAAGCATGGTGGCAAAACCGCAGGCGCATTTACGGTACGCCCGCGCTGGGATTTAGCTACTGTAGCTGCGCCGCAGTAAGCTCTAAAAACGAATATGCGGGAACATATCCTGTATAGTTTTTATCAATCCTGCGCCGCCAGGCAGATGCAACAACACGTTAGGAAATGCCACTATCCCCATCAGCAGCCCCAGCACCATGATTAACACCACATGGGAAAACACGCTATCAGGGCGCAACACACCCCAATAACGCATCGCCAGGAACATCACATCCTTGCGGTGTTCTTTCATCCGCCGCCAACGCAATATCAGACGCACCAGCAGATACACAACATAACCGCCCGTCAATGCGGCCAGCACCACACGAAACACGGCAAACAGATCCATCTCACCGCGTGCCAAGTTCTGATAAAACCACGACACCACGCCCACCGACACGGATGCCAGTACCGCAATCAGCACATTCAGTAACAGTCGCCGCCGCTCACGCGCCAAATCCTGTTGGCGCTGTACAAAGAAACTATCCACCTCAGCTTTGAAATATTCGACTTTTTCCTGTACTAACGATGAGATTTCCGACTTGGCATTGGCAACACGCTCATCCAACACGACGGACAATTTGTCCGCCGCATAATCCACCAGCTCACGCACATCATCTTTAGTGAACTGCCGCTGGTTATGCAGCTCAGCCGAAATCTTGTCGAGTTTAGCGTCAATTTCCTGACTCGTTGTTTGCACCACTTCGCGCAATTCAGCGCCAACTTCTGCCGCGCCTTGCTTTACCACTTCACCGAGCTTATCGCCCGCTAACGCAATCGAGTCACGCGACACCTCAGTCAACTGCGTGCGCGCATAGTCCATTTCTTTTTCAAACCAAGCCATATTCGACCTCCGCTAGATTTGCTTAACTACTTAGGGCTTGTTAAAACCGCCCTCTTGCCCTGCCAGCAATCGCGTAATATTAGCGCGATGCCGCCAGAATATCAGCACTGTCAAAATAGCCAGTGCCACAACCGCCGCATTATCCATCATAAAATAGGCAAATACCGGCGCAACCAATGCCGCAACCAATGCCGCCAATGACGAAATCCGCGTCACCGCAAATACCGCAGCCCAGGTCAACACACACACCAGCCCCAGCATGGGCGACAACGCAAACAACACGCCGACCGCCGTTGCCACACCTTTACCACCCTTAAAACCAAAAAACACCTGATACAAATGCCCTAAAAATACTGCCAATGCGGCGCCATAGACAACCTCGTGTGGCAAACCAAATCGCTCCGCTGCATAAGCCGCCAGCCACACCGCCACCCAGCCCTTGGCCATGTCACCCAACAAGGTCATCGCCGCTGCCGATTTACGCCCTGTGCGCAACATATTGGTCGCACCAGGATTACCCGAACCATGACTGCGTGGATCAGGCAAACCCAACGCCCGACTCACCAGCACTGCAAACGACAGTGACCCCAACAAATAAGCCAACACTAACACTGCAACTATCATGCGTACTTCCACAAATGCAAAACCAGATTGTAAACCATCCTCACCCGCAAATCCTGAATAGTCACTGTCACACGCCCGTCACTTAACTTTGTTACAAAGTCGGAACATTTAATTAAATGAGCCTGGCACATGAATATTTTAATGATATCGGATGTATATTTTCCACGCGTGAATGGTGTTTCCACCTCCATCATGACCTTGCGGCGCGAATTAAAAGCGCTGGGGCATACCGTCATTCTGGTTGCACCTGCCTACGGACAGGGCGAAATTGATGAAGCTGATATTATTCGGATCAAAGGCAGTCCCGTACTAATGGATCCTGAAGACAGGCTCATGTCACGGCGTGAACTCAAAGCCTTGACACAGATTTTGGCACATATCACTTTTGACCTCGTCCATATCCACACCCCATTCCTTGCCCACTACACGGGCATCGCTCTGGCCAAGGCATTCAATATTCCATGCGTAGAAACCTATCACACCTTTTTTGAAGAGTACCTGTACCACTACGTGCCTTTCCTGCCAAAGGCCGTAATGCGCTACACAGCACGCTACTTTTCACGCCAGCAATGCGCACAAGTAGACGGCCTAATCCTGCCATCCATCGCCATGGATGAAGCCCTTACCCGCTATGGAGTACACACGTACAGTCACATCATTCCGACTGGCATTGAACTGTCTGACTTCGACCAGTGCGACCCAGAGGGATTTCGTCAGCACCACGGCATCGCACCCGACCGCCCTGTTGCCGTCTACGTCGGGCGCGTGGCGTTTGAAAAAAACATAGAATTCCTGCTGCTCATGCTCTCGCAACTACGTCACAGCCTGCCTGACGTGTTGCTCATCATTGCCGGCGAAGGTCCCGCAGAAGCAAAATTAAAGAAAACTGTCGCAGGATTAAATTTAGCCAACAATGTCCTGTTTGTCGGTTATCTGGAGCGTTCAACTGAACTGCCTTCATGTTACTGCGCAGGTAACGCATTCGTCTTCGCCTCGCGCACCGAAACTCAAGGATTAGTTTTATTGGAAGCCATGGCACTGGGCGTGCCGGTCGTTTCCACCGCGATCATGGGTACTCGCGACATACTGGCCGCTGAATTAGGCTGTCGCGTCGCAGAAGACAACCCCGTCGCCTTCGCCGCCACCCTGCATGAAGTATTGACTAATCCCGCACTCCGCACACAACTGAGTATAGAGGCCAAACAACACGCCCTGGACTGGAGCGCCCCGCAAATGGCGCAAAAAATGCTCGCGTTCTATACCGATGTAGGTGACAAACATATCCCAGCCTATACAACTGCCATAGTGAGCGCGGCTAATCCCTAACGAACCGATACTTCAGGCAAAACCTCATAGCCGAAATAATCATTTCAATAACCTATTTAACCTTGAATAATGCCAGAAATTTGCTAGCCTTATAGTGGGTTTTAACAAGGAGGAAATTAAAAATGACTACGACATGGGTATTGGTTGCAAATGCAAGCAGAGCGGATTTATACGTGAATAAGGGACCGCACACCGGACTGGAACTGGTTAAAACCTATCTGCATGCTGCCAGCCGTGAAAAATCTCAGGAGATGATATCAGACCGTCCAGGACGCTATGAGACTGATGGCGGGGCGCACGGTGCGTTTTCTCAACCCACCGACCCCAAGCAACATGAAGAGGACAAATTCGCCGCAGAACTGGCTCACGAGCTTGAAGCAGGTCGCACTAGTAACAGTTATACGCGACTCATACTCGTAGCCTCCGACCCTTTCATGGGTAAGTTGAACAAACATCTTACAGCGCATGTTCGCGACCTAACCACGGACACCATAGAAAAAGATTACACCAATCTGGATGAAAAAGAATTGGCAGGTCATCTGGAGAGTTATTTGTTTGTATAGACCAGAAGCAGCAACTGAAGCATGCATTTTTCACTGTGCGGCACTTACCCGCCTGAATGACTAAGCATACAGGCGGTTTCACATTCCATCGTAGCGTTGATCATGATATCTAAGTGACTGGCAACAAAGGCCTCTTGCCTATGATTTCATAGGCGGAACCATGCTCAACCGCTACCGACTTCACCAACACAAAATCCCGTGCCACCCACCGCAAGGGAGTTGGCGTCATCAGCACTGGAGGGCAATCAGCTTTCCTGAGCAAAGTAACATGCGGCGCATATGCGCGCCCATCAACTTCGAAACCTGTATTTTTTAGCTGAGTCTGCAATTCACTTACCAGAGCGATCAATCCCTGCGGCATCGTTTCCGGTGCCACCCACGCGACACGATTATGCTGCCACCAACCTGTACGCAACAGTTCGAAATCGAATGCAGCACATTGCAGTCGTTCTGCCAATGCCTGTAGCTCAACAACCCGCTCCGCCTCCACCTCACCCAGAAAAACCAAAGTCATATGCATAGACTCAGCACGAATACGGCGCCCACCGCATAATGCGTGCATATCATTACCCAGCTGATCGAGCGCGGCCCGCATGCCTGTGTCTGGCCATAACGCAAAAAACTCACGTACTGTGTTACGCCTGCCAGTGACCCTGTTTTCAGCAGGCTGCATCATATCGCCGACAGCACTTGAATTCTGATGTAACACCCTAATTTAAATAGCATAAGTATTCCTATATGGAGAGACCTATTATGCACCAAATTCGTCAGCCTGCTGTTGCAGGCACTTTCTATCCAGGTGCAGCAGCGACACTTGCCCAGGATATAAATGACTTGCTGGCAGCGGCGCATCCCGCGCCGCTCAGCAAATTACCCAAAGCCGTCATTGTGCCTCACGCCGGCTATATCTATTCTGGCGCTATTGCTGCTGCTGCCTATGCCAGCTTGGCCGCAGGGCGCGGCCAGATTACGCGAGTGGTATTGCTCGGTCCGGTACACCGCGTAGCAGTACGTGGATTAGCCCTGCCTGGCGTTGACAGCTTTGCCACCCCGCTGGGCAACATCCCCATCGATCAGGCCGCAGTGGCATTACTGGGTACTATGCCACAAATAGTCACCAGCGCGGCTGCCCACACGTGGGAACATTCGCTGGAAGTGCAATTGCCTTTCCTGCAAGCGGTATTAGATGATTTTAGCCTGATTCCTCTGGCGGTAGGCGATGCTACGCCGGAAGAAATTGCCGAAGTGCTGGAAATACTTTGGGGTGGCCCGGAAACGCTAATCGTCATCAGTTCCGATCTGTCACATTTTTTGCCTTATCCCGCGGCTCAGACCGTCGACAGGCAGACAGCGCAACGCATACTCGAACTGCGCGGCCCGCTGACTCACGAACAAGCCTGTGGTGGCACGCCTATCAATGGCATGTTGCTGGCTGCCCGGCGCCACCACTTGCAACCGTTACTGCTGGACTTGCGCAACTCAGGCGACACGGCTGGTGACAAAGATCGCGTAGTCGGCTATGCGTCGTTCGCCTTTATGGAGGAACCAACTGATGCAAACTAACCCAGGTCAGATTTTATTGCCGATTGCGCGCGCAGCTATCTCACAGAAATTCGGCCTGATACTGCCAACAGATGAGGATAGTAGCTGGCTGCAGGAGCATAGAGCATGCTTCGTCACACTCACGCAACGCGGACAATTGCGCGGCTGTATTGGCACGCTGGAAGCACATCGATCGCTGCTGGCTGATATCAAGGCCAACGCGCAAGCAGCTGCATTTCACGACCCACGATTTCCGCCTTTAACAAAAGCTGAGCTGGACTATACTGAAGTGGAGATCTCGCTGCTGTCGATCATGCAAGACATGCGCTTTAGTAGCCAGGAGGATGCGTTGGCGCAGTTGCAGCCTGCGGTTGACGGCATCCTGTTTGAATATGGTCACTACCGCAGCACTTTTTTACCGCAGGTTTGGGAACAGCTACCCGACCCTGTCGAATTCATGGCACACCTGAAACACAAAGCGGGGCTCAGTCCCAGCTTCTGGGCTGAGGACGTCAGGCTATATCGCTATACGGTAAGCAAGTGGAAAGAAGAGGAATCTATCAAATGACTGCTCCAACAATGTCAGCGCACCACCCAGGAAAATACTGGCATGCCGTAAACGATGGCCGCATCCAGTGCGACCTGTGTCCACGTGACTGCAAACTGAATGAGGGTCAGCGCGGAGCCTGTTTTGTGCGCATGCGCGAGGGCAATCAAATCGTATTGACCACTTATGGGCGCTCATCGGGTTTTTGTATAGACCCGATAGAAAAAAAACCACTCAACCATTTTTACCCTGGCAGCAGCGTACTGTCATTCGGCACCGCAGGCTGCAATCTGGCGTGCAAATTCTGCCAGAACTGGGATATCAGCAAGTCCAAAGACATGGACAAACTGATGGATCAGGCATCGCCCGAAACCATTGCCATTGCCGCGGAACAAAACAGCTGCAAGAGCGTGGCGTTTACCTACAACGACCCGGTGATTTTCGCCGAATACGCGATGGATACCGCCGATGCCTGCCATGCACGCGGCATCAAGACCGTTGCGGTAACTGCCGGCTATATACACGAAACCGCCCGCCGCGATTTTTTCGGCAAGATCGATGCGGCCAATGTCGATCTCAAAGCATTTACCGAGGATTTCTATTTCAAGCTCACCGGCTCGCAACTGCAACCGGTGCTGGATACATTGGTGTATCTCAAACACGAGACCGATGTCTGGTTCGAGATTACCACCCTGCTCATTCCCGGCAAGAACGATTCCGATGAAGAGCTCTCCGCCATGTGCCAGTGGATCATGCAGCACTTGGGGTCGGATGTGCCGCTGCACTTTTCCGCGTTCCATCCCGATTACAAAATGCCGGATATCCCGGCGACACCCGCAGCCACGCTGATACGGGCACGCAATATCGCCTTACGTGCCGGCCTGCATTACGTCTACACCGGCAACGTGCATCACATCGAGGGTGACACCACTTTTTGTCCCGACTGTCACGCGCCACTCATCGTACGTGACTGGTATCACATCAACGAATATCGCCTGACCCCGGATGGCCATTGCCCCTATTGCAACAGCCTGATCGCGGGCCGATTTGATATCAAACAGGGACATTTTGGCCGGCAGCGTATTCCGATCGCGATCAATCGGGTAAGGGTTTAGTGCGACAAATAACAGGAGACTGATTATGACTACTGAACTGACACAGCTCGTCCGTATACCCAGCAATCATGTACACATCGAAGGTATGCTGGAATTGCCTGCAAACGCACAAGGCATTGTGCTGTTTGCCCATGGCAGCGGCAGCAGCCGGAATAGCCCGCGCAATAACCATGTCGCCCGGATATTGCGCGGCGCGGGTATCGGCACCCTGCTGATGGATTTGCTGACAGTGGAGGAAGACATGATTTATGAAACCCGGTTCGACATTCCGCTGCTCACCCAGCGGTTGCTGGATGCTACGGCATGGGTCAGCCAGACACCTGCCACACAACACCTGCCCATCGCTTATTTCGGCGCCAGCACGGGTGCAGCAGCCGCACTGCAGGCAGCGGCCACATCCGCCCACGCCATTGCGGCAGTCGTATCGCGCGGCGGGCGGCCTGATCTTGCCGGAAGCGATGCACTGCAAAAAGTACGGGCGCCGACCCTGCTGCTGGTTGGCAGCTTTGATTACCAGGTCATTGAGCTTAACCAGAACGCTTACAACCAGCTAAGTTGCGAAAAATTATTAACCATCATTCCCGGCGCAACCCATTTATTCGAAGAAGCTGGCACCCTGGAACAAGTCGCGCATCAGGCTGCGGCATGGTTCAAACAATATCTGACTGTTTCAACACTGAGTCCACAACCCCAATAAAATCGACTAGTTGCCGTTTCCTGGATTTACAATCCGACACAACGGCACGATTGGCTGTAAAAAACAAAAACGGCATGCGATACTTGCGCACAGCCTAGCGGATATCACTTCAAATGCAAACACACCCAGATACCGTCTTTATCGCCCACAACCTCACCAAAACCTACCATATGGGCGAGGTGGAAATCCCGGCGTTACGTGGCGTTGATCTGGAAATTTACGCAGGTGAGTTTGTCGTCCTGCTCGGCCCTTCCGGCAGCGGCAAATCCACGTTACTCAATATATTAGGCGGCCTGGATACGCCTACCGCTGGCGAAGCACGCTGGCGCGACCATAATCTTTCCACCGCCAATGAACGCGAACTCACCAGTTACCGCCGCGAGCATGTGGGCTTTGTGTTCCAGTTCTACAACCTCATCTCCAGCCTGACCGTACGTGAAAACGTGGCTCTGGTCACTGACATCGCCACCAATCCGCTCACACCGGAAGCCGCACTGGAACTGGTCGGACTGGAACAACGTATGAATCACTTCCCGTCACAGCTGTCGGGCGGAGAACAGCAGCGCGTCGCCATTGCGCGCGCCATTGCCAAGCGCCCAGACGTGTTGCTGTGCGACGAGCCTACTGGCGCGCTGGATTACCAGACCGGCAAAGTAGTGCTGGACGTTATCGCCAGAATCAACCAGGAACTCGGCACTACCGCCATCGTCATCACTCATAATGCTGCTATCTCCGGCATGGCTGACCGCATCATGCGTCTTGCTAACGGACAGATCATTTCAGTGGAACAAAACCAGCACAAACTCACGCCAGCGGAGCTATCCTGGTGAAAGCGCTCGATCGCAAACTGCTGCGCGATCTGGCCAATATGAAAGGCCAGGCATTTACCATCGCGCTGGTGGTGGCGGCAGGCATAGGCGCGTTTATTTCGCAGATCACCACTTATGACTCGCTGAACTGGTCACGCCAGTCCTATTACGAAACCGCACGCTTTGCCCATGTCTTTGCCGATGTAAAACGCGCGCCCGAATCGGTCACCAGCCAGATAGCCGAGATTTCAGGCGTGGCGGACGCCGAGACCACGGTGATCTTCGATGTCACGCTGGATATCCCCGATGTTGTCGAACCGGTAATAGGTCGCATGATAGGCCTGAGCGATGCAGGGCAGCCGCGCCTGAACAAACTCAGCCTCCGGCAGGGACGCATGGTAGAGCCAGATCATGGCAACGAAGTCGTCATTTCCGAAGCCTTCGCCAAGGCGCGCAAGCTCAAGCCCGGCGACCAGCTTGCCGCGATATTAAACGGCAAGCGCGAACAATTGACTATCGTCGGCATCGTGCTCTCCCCGGAATACGTCTATGCCAGCCGCGGCGGCGTGTTACCCGATGACCGCGGCTTCGGCGTGTTCTGGATGGATAGAGAGCGGCTGGCCAGCGCGTTCGACATGGATGGTGCGTTTAATCACGTCGTGCTACGCATGATGCCAGGTGCAAACGAACGCGCTATCATTGATGCACTGGACAGACTGCTTGAGCCGTATGGCGCGCTTGGTGCACATGGCCGCGACGAGCAACTCTCCAACAAGATGCTGAGTCAGGAAATCAACCAGCAAAAAACCATGTCGACGGTCTTTCCCACCATCTTCCTCGGCGTCGCGGCATTCCTGCTTAATGTTGTGCTATCGCGCCAGATTGCAACCCAGCGCGGTGAAATTGCCGCACTCAAGGCCATCGGCTACACCAACACTGTTATCGCCGCGCACTACTTCAAGCTGGTGATACTGATAGTCGCCCTCGGCATTATCATGGGTATAGCGCTCGGTACGTGGCTGGGCTACCAGCTGACCTCAATGTATACGGCATTTTTTCACTTCCCCAAACTGATCTATCGCGTCCAGCCCTGGATACCGTTCGCCGCAGCCAGTATCAGTTTGATTGCAGCTTTGGGCGGCGCACTCAACACCATGCGCAACGTTATGCAACTGGCACCAGCCGAAGCCATGCGCCCACCCGCACCCACCCAGTTTCGCCGCATGCTGCTGGAACGCCTGGGGCTGGAAAAATTCCTGTCACCACAGCTGCGCATGATCATCCGCACCCTGGAACGCCGCCCGCTGCGCACCTTGCTGACGGCGTTCGGCATTGCCTGCTCCGTCGCCATCATCGTGTCGGGCACGTTCTGGCGTGACGCCATTGATTACCTGATTACTGTGCAATTTACTCAGGCGGAACGCGAAGATGCCCAGATTGCATTTACCAACCCTGTGAGCAATAGCGGCCTATATGCCGTTGCCCATCTCCCCGGCGTACTGTTCGCGGAAAGCTCGCGGGCCGCACCGGTACGTCTGCGAGCTGGACATTTAACCTACCTTACTGCAATTTCTGCCTTGCCTGAGAATGCCGAACTGCGACGACCGCTGGATGCCAATCAGCGCCCTATCAACATCCCGCCCGACGGCGTGCTGCTCACCGACCGACTGGCACAGAAACTCGGCATCCGCCCGGGGGATCACATCCAGGTGGAAGTGCTGGAAGGCAAGCGCATAAAAACGGATGTGGTGGTAACCGGTGTCGTCAACGACTTGCTTGGGCTCTCGGTGTATATGGATCTGCATGCCCTCAACCGCTTGCTGGGTGAAGGTGACAACATCTCCTCGGTGGCAGTCACGCTGGATCGCAGCCAGCTGCAGGCATTCAACGCTGAAGCCAAGGCAACACCCAAAATTGCTACCGTGACTTTCAAAGCATCAGCCCTGCAAAGCTTTGAGGAAACTTCTGCCAGAAATATCCTGGTGTTTACCAGCATCGTTACTGCATTTGCTGCAGCCATGGCTATCGGTGTCGTTTACAACAGCGCCCGTATCGCACTGGCAGAGCGGGCATGGGAGCTCGCCAGCTTGCGCGTACTCGGCTTCACCCGCCGTGAAGTATCCACGCTGCTGCTTGGTGAGCTGGGGATAGAATTAATGCTGGCGATTCCGTTAGGTCTGTGGCTAGGTTACTGGCTTTCACGCTTGCTCGTTAGCCTGACCCACAACGAAACCATCTCGATACCGGTTATCATACAACCATACACTTATGCCTATGCCGCACTCATCACGCTGGCCGCAGGCATACTGAGCGCGCTGATAGTGCGACATCGCGTTGACCAGCTGGATCTGGTCAGCGTTTTGAAAACAAGGGAATAATATGAACTGGAACAAACGACTTCTCAGCCTGATCGTCATACTGGGCATTGTTGCCATCGCGATCTGGGCATTTCTGCCCAAACCGGTTGCGGTGCAACTTGCCACTGTAACCCACGGCAGCTTTCAGCAGATCATTGAGGAAGACGGCAAGACCCGGGTACGCGAACGCTACGTCGTATCTGCGCCGCTAATGGGAAAACTACAGCGTATCAACCTGAAAGCTGGCGATCCTATTCAAGCCAATCAGGTTATCGCAGCCATCGTACCCAGCGCCCCGGCATTACTGGATGTGCGCTCGGCAGCCGAACTGAAGGCGCGCGCAGACGCAGCACAGGCACATCAGGCAGCTGCCGCAACCACAGTTGCGCGCGCCCAGGCTGCGCTGGACAAATCCAGAACTGACCTGACTCGGGCAAAAGCACTCGCAGCCATCCGCTCTATCTCGCTGGCACAACTTGAAGATGCAGAACTCGCAGTCAAACTCAATGGCAAAGAGCTGGAAGCCTCACAATATGGTGCGATAGCCGCACAGCACGATGTCGCCACTGCTCGTGCCGCACTCATGCAGTCCAGCAACAGCGCTGCTGCGGGCAAAGCATGGCAGATTATCTCGCCAGTAACGGGAAAAGTGCTGAAGGTGAACCAGGAAAGTGAAAGCATAGTCACCATGGGTGCGCCGCTGGTGGAAATTGGCAATTCTGAAGATCTGGAAATTGTAGTAGATGTACTTTCCAGCGATGCCACGCTGATCAAACCTGGCGCAATCGTGGATATCCGAGACGGGGGGCAAGCTGCCAGCCTGCAGGGCAGAGTGCGCCGCATCGAGCCTTCTGCATTTACCAAGATTTCCGCCCTGGGTGTTGAAGAACAGCGCGTCAACGTCATTATCGACCTCACCTCGCCAGCCGCATTATGGAAAAATCTCGGTGACGGTTACAAAGTCGATGTCAAAATCATCGTATTCAGCACTGACAATGCGACCAAAGTTCCGGTCAGTGCACTATTCCGCAATGGTGAACAATGGGCGGTATTCGTGGCTGAAGCTGGGCGAGCAAAACTGCGCCAGGTACAAATTGCACGACGTAGTGGTCTGGAAGCGATGCTGGTCAAAGGTCTGCAACCCGGTGAAAAAGTCATCATCTACCCAGGCGACATGATCAAGCCCGACGTGCGCATCACCACTAACTAGCCTGCCGCGCTGTCCTGCAGAATGGCGATGACTTCTTCGTCTTCTATCTGTGGGAAATCCTGGTAGAACTGTCCCACCGCCTGAAAATCCCGCGGCACCTCCAGACACACCACTTCATCGGCATACTGCCGCACCTTGATTAACGTATCTGCCGGCGCTACCGGAACCGCACAAATCAGCTGTGCGGGGTGCCTGGCACGCAAACTATGCAATGCAGAAATCATGGTGGAACCCGTTGCCAGCCCGTCATCGATCACAATGACGATACGCCCACCGGGATCGATAGGAGGACGTATCGGCGTGTATTGCGCACGGCGACGGCGGATGGTGCCCAGTTGCGCCTGCTTTTCCGACGCAATGTAATCAGGCGTGCCGCCCACTGATGCCGCGTAATCCGCAACATAACTCCAGCCGCTTTCATCCACCGAGCCAATCGCAAATTCCGGACTGAACGGTGCACGCAACTTGCGTACCAGCACCACATCAAAGTCACCCTGCAAGCGGTCTGCGATCAACTTCGCCATCGGCACCGAACCACGTGGGATAGCGAGTACCAGCGGGTTTTTTCCCCGATATTGCATCAGGCTGTCGGCAAGTCGTTTTGCTGCATCAGCACGATCACGAAACATGATTTACCCTCCTAACAAGCCTCATCAAGGTTTAAACAGCTGTTTAAATTCATGCTGATTGCGCTCGCCGACAAATACCCCAAATTCCTGCTTGAACGATTTGCGTAATTTGCGCTGGCGTTTTTCCAGTCTGCACAGTATCGAATCAACCACGACTGACGTATGCTGCAACGCAGGACTGGCGGCGATGCTGAATTGTTGGAATGTGGCCAGGAATGCCTGTTGCACCTGTACATCCTGATACTCACCCAGCATATCCTGTAATTTTTTTAATATCTTGATCGGATTTCTGATACTGGTAGCCGGATAAAGGCTGGCAAAAAATTCCATCAAGTAACGCAATTTTTTACAGGATTTACGCAACTCGTGCAGCGCCTGTGGTGGGCTATTCGCATCAATTGCTTTGCCTTCCCTGAGCACGCGACGCAACATACGCCAGATGCGCTGGTTCGCCCAATCCATTACGGGTAATCGGGCATAGCGCAGACTGCTGCGGGCGGCGACTGGGGAGGCAATGTAAGTTGCACCAGCTGCGATCAGCTGGGTATAGCGCGCTGAACGCAAACAGGCCACCAGATGCTGATGAGCCAGTTGCTGTTCATGCCGGAAGTATTCATATAAGGGGAGAAGTGCGCTGCTACCTGCTGAATCCAGCCGGTTTTTAAAATCCTCGATATCGTCCAGGAAAACATCCAGATCGCGTGACAGGCGGGTGACTTCGCCCAGCCAGACAAAGCCACGATTAAGCCGTACCCCGCTACGCTGTGGCATCACGCCATGAATTTGGCCAAGCAAAACACGATGGCGACGCACCGCTATACGAAAATCATGCAGGCACTCAGTATCGGTTCCTGACAACACCCCAGCTTCACTCGCCTGCATCAACGCCAGCAAGTGCTGCATAATAACGTGCACAGCTTCATCTGCCCGCATATCCGGAGCAAGACTCAAATCCAATCTGGACATCACTACCTGTAACGCAGCTTTCCCCATCATCGGGCTCCCTATAGTGGGACAGAAATTAAACTGTTCAGCTCATTATGTCAGATTAAACAGCAAGCCACACCTAAATTACAACGAGCAAAATCATCCCCGCAACCAAGCCCAAATAGCTACGCTTCCGCATCAGATTCACAGCGACATCGGGGAAATGACTAAAGTTCGATGTTTCAGATAGAATATGGACACAGGCAGCGCTATACTGTCACGGCATCAACGTTACACCACTCTTTACTTGAAAAAAATTACACAAGTAGTTATTAAAATAAATAATGGGGAAACCGGTGATATGCGCTTTCAAGATCTAAACTCTTCGGATTTATTCTTTGCGCCAGAAGATACAGAAGCAGATTCTGTCAATCAACAGGAATACGCGGCAGCTTGGCTGGTGCTCATCGTAGATGATGAACCAAGCGTACATGAAGTCACCAAACTGGCATTATCTGGTTTTGAATTTGACGGAAAATCGCTGCAATTTCTGGATGCCTATAGTGGTGAAGAAGCCAAGCAGCTGATGCTGGAACATCCCAACATCGCTGTTGCTATGATAGATGTGGTGATGGAAACCGAACATGCGGGTCTTGATCTGGTCAGATACATACGCAATATTGCCAAAAACCAGCTGGTACGTATCATCCTGCGCACCGGCCAGCCAGGACAGGCACCCGAGCGCACTGTCATCCTTGAATACGACATCAATGACTACAAAGAAAAAACCGAACTCTCTGCACAAAAACTGTATAGCGTAATCTTGACCAGCCTGCGCTCTTTCCGTGACCTCTCCGCTCTCCAGGCTAATCGTCACGGACTGGAACGCGTCATACGCGCTTCTGGCAATGTATTCCGCATGGGCATGCTCAATGGTTTCATACAGGGCGTGCTGGAGCAAATGATCGCCCTGCTTTACCTTGATCAGGACTCCATTTATCTCAACTGCGACAGCATCGCGTTAGAAAATAACGAAGAACAGATACTGATTACCGCAGCCACAGGGCGCTTTGCCGACCTGGTAGGAAAAGAAGCGCACTCCACACTGGAACCGGAAGTGCTGGAGGCCATACTGGAGTCACTCAAAAGTCGTGAACCTGTCATCAAGGACGGCGTATTTGTAGGTTATTTTCGACCTAACGCGGGCCGTGAGGATGCCATTTATATTCGCAGCTCAAGACAATTATCAGAAGACGATGCCGGGCTGATTAAACTGTTTCTGCATAATGTCTCCATCGCTTATGAGAATGTTCTATTGCATGATGAAATAGAAGGCACGCAACGCGATATCGTCTATATGTTAGGCGAGTCGATTGAAACCCGCTCTAAAGAAACCGGACAGCATGTAAAAAGAGTAGCCGAGTATTGTCGCAAGATAGCCTTGGGTCTTGGCTTGCCTGCTGCTGAAGCGGCAATATTGCACATGGCAGCACCGCTGCATGATTTCGGCAAGATTGGCATCCCGGATCATATCCTGCATAAAACAGGCAAACTCGATGCAGAAGAATGGGAAATCATGAAAACGCACGCCCAGTTAGGCTGCGACATGCTGGGGAAATCCAAACGCCACATACTGCAAACCGCCTCTCTGCTCGCGGGACACCATCATGAGAAATGGGATGGCAGCGGCTATCCACGCGGCCTTAAAGGTGATGAGATCCACTTATATGGCCGCATCGGCGCGCTGGCTAACGTGTTTGATGCGCTAGGCAGCAAACGCTGCTATAAAGATGCGTGGTGCCTGGAAAAAATCATCGATTACCTGACAGTCCAACGCGGCGTACATTTCGACCCGGAATTGGTAGACTGGGTCCTGGACAACATGGAACTGATGCTGGAAGTCAGGCAACAGTTTCCTGATGACGAACAATAAACAGCAGCCCTGCTGAACTGATGCTAGTCATTCATATTCAGAAGGAATGACTGGCATCCTGTCAGTTCGGAATCAAAATCTTAAAGCAGGCGCCCTGTCCTACCGTACTTTGCGCAGAAATTGTCCCTTTTAGCGTAGTAGTTACCAGGTTGTAAACCACGCTCAGACCTAACCCGCTGCCACCCGAACCGCGACGTGTAGTGAAAAACGGATCGAAAATGCGTTTAATATGCGCAGGGTCTATGCCTTTGCCATCATCCTGATATTCCAGCACTATATTTCCTGCATCCTGGTATGCAGCGATTTTAATCATCCCCGCTTGATCAGCATCGTAAGCGTGCAATAAAGAATTAAGCAACAAATTGCTCAATATCTGATAAATAGCACCTGGCGGCGTATTTAACTCAATACTGGCATGGCACTCGTTGACGATGGAAATCGCACGATTTTTAAATTTTGGTTTCAGGCTGATTATGACATCATGGCAGTAACGATTTAGGTGGATGACACGATGCTCTTCCGAAGCCTGATCGACAGCAACTTGTTTGAAGCTGCTGATCAGATTGGCGGCCTGGGTCAGATTCTGCATCAAAATAGAACCCGCCTGATCAGCATGATCCATAAACCGCTCCAATTCAGAACGTTTTAACTCCCCACTCGCGAAACGCTTGCGCACTTCCCTGACTTCTTCCTGCAGAGTAGATGCTGCCGTTACGCCAACCCCGACCGGGGTATTAATTTCATGCGCGATTCCCGCCACCAGACTACCCAAAGAAGCCATCTTCTCGGCCTCTATTAATTGCTCCTGCGCTGCACGCAGATTAGCCAGGGTCGTCTGCAATTCACGATTTGCCTGCTCACGCTCAACCACAGCATGTTCCAAATCATCAGCATATTGTTCCAGCTGCTGCTTGGAATGTTCCAGTTCTTTATTCAAATAGTGCAACCGACTCATGTCCCGGATCGTGATCAGTATGTCTTTGACCACTCCTGTCTCATCCTGAATGGCCTGTACGTTCTTCGAAATGTGCACCATAGTGCCATCGCGACGCTTGAATATCGTTTCCTGATGGTCACATCTTCCCGTCTCTTCCACCGACTTCATGCACACACCGAGGATATCAAGGTCGCCCAGATATTCAGCAATAGAAGAACCAACCAACTCCTGCTCTGTATAGTTAAGCATCCGGCAAAAAGCGGGATTAACATAACGAATATAAAGCTCAAAATCGATCGTAAAAATCCCGTCTGGAGAATTTTGCAAAATCTGCTTCAGGTATGTCTGTTCTTGGGCGCTGAAATTTAGCATGATTGATTTTCTATTAGTATTCTGAGTATTGGGAAGAATATGCCTGAGTAGCATACCCGTCAATATACCGGCACTACGAATCCAGCTAATAACCGTCCCCATCAATCCCGGCTCAACTCGAACAGCACTATCTTGCTCCACCGCACGCTCTCAAGAGCAAAACTGACTTTGTAACCGACTGGTAACAAATCGTCACATGACAGACCAAGCTGGAAACAATTCTGCAACCACTCTGGCTCATGATGAACGCCATGGAACGCAGCCCTGAACGCTAGTCTGCACTCCAGTTAATCTTGTAATTTAAAAGGAGTTAAATATGCGCAAATCTTTATTAACAGTCACTATGCTTGCCGTAGCCCTGAGCACCAGTTCGGTTGCTTTTGCACGCGGTGGGGGCGGAGGCGGCGGTATGGGTGGCATGGGCGGTATGAATGCACCTAACCACAATAGCTGGCATGTCAGGGAACAGAACCGTATTCAGAGCCAGCACCAGTATGGTCACCAGACAAACAGCAGATATCAGTCGCAGTATCAGGCACAAAGCCGTGACCAGTACAGAACCCGTATCGAAACCCGATACTAGCAAAGTTGGTACACAGACAACCCAATTTACGTTTGATTTTTATTAAGGAATATACGATGAAAACAGCAAGCTTAATCATGACCATGTCATTTGCAGCCATACTTTCTGCGCCAGCCCTGGCAGACCACAACAGCAATTTCGGCGACAACACTGGGCGCACCGTCGCTGGTGTGCACGACAACCGTATAGACAGCAATCTCAAAAGCTCAGACAATACAACCGCGATGGGCGTTGCGTCTTTTCAGGTCGAAGCCGACGGTGATCTGGCCGCGTACCAGCAAGCTGGATACCCGCTGACCGTCACGCCAGGATCAGGTGGCAAGAAATAAACATCAGGCTGTTAGCTAACAGTAGCTGAAAACTATGGCCCGCGGCATACGCCCGGGCCATCTTTTATGGTCATCAGTGGCCGCGCTCGCCATCATGCGTCAACTTTCCCCAGCCCCTAACACATACACTCCACTTTGCCGCAAAGGCCACGCTGCGACTCAGTCATGCCCATGGATGAACGTACGACACCCCTACTACCGTCAAACAGCACATCAAAACGGGATAATTGACGAAACTCGTTACAGTAACGCCATTCCCACGCCAATTCATCGCGCCGCGCATAATATACCGTCCATGACGGCTCCGACGGACCAAGGATGCGTAACACCTGATCCTTGGTCATTCCTGACTGTATCTGTGCAAAGTACTTCGTATCCAGCACATTTTCCAGGCTTTTGAGCTTGCCATTAGCGGCTATCACCGCCATAAAAGTTTGCACGCCCATAGGGCCACGAGGATAGGCCATCTGACTAGAACCATCAGCGTTTTGCCAGCGCATTGCCGGCTGCCCCATTACCCGTACCACATCATCGTATCCAGCCATGCCCGGCTGAAGTCCACGCCCGCTGTATGCAGCGCAAGCACTCAGCAGCAGCGCCAACAAAATACCTGATAATATTCTCATATACCCCTCCAAAATCAGCTTATACGGTTAATACTAGACCAGAAGCCATATCATTCAACCCAGCATTTCGGACATAGTGGAAAGTTATAATTGCCTGCTGGCACAATATCCAATGAGCAGTATAATTCCCCTATATACCATACTCATAAAAATCCGTAGCTTATGCCAAATATGCTCGACTTTCCTGCCGCGCCGTTGACGACTACTCAAAGTGAGGGGGAGCTGCTGCATCAACACTTGGTGGCACATCTGCTCGATGGGCAAAAACTGCATGGTCAGCTGGAAGCAATCGACCGCGGGCAAGGCATAATGCATCTGACCCTTGATGATACGCAACAAGTGATCGACATCACCTATGCGACGTTGCGCTATATGGTTTTCTCTACACCGTTACCCCTCGTCACAGCGCCTCACCCACTCGCGGAAACCAACTTGAGTGTCACCCTGCCGGATTCCTCGCAGAAATTTACCATTTCATTTATTGATGGCAAACAGGTTACCGGCAAAACTCGTGGCTTTCTGGTGGCCAATGACGGACTTCACCTCTTTCCTATTTCCACCGGTGGTGAATGCCTGCGCATGTTTGTACCGCGCAGCTCGGTCAAAAATTACCAGCTGGGCAGCACCATGCCTGACGCCCTGTTGCAATCCGGCGCAACCACACCGGACAAGCTCGATGCAGGGATCAAGGTACATGAAGAGTTGCAGGCCAAGCGTATTGGCGCCTACTTACTGGAAATCCAGCCAACTTCGGTGGAAATGCTCATCCAAGCACTGGAGCAGGCACCGCCTAAAGCACCTGAAAAAATTGGCACAACACTACTGAAGCAAGGCCTGGTCACCCAGCAGCAGCTTGATCTGGCGTTACACAATCAAGCGATCAATCGCGCCAAAAACCTGGGGGATGTACTGGTGCAGATGGGCGTTATCGCCCCCGAAATCTACCAGTCCGTACTCGCCCAAAATCTCGGCCTGCCCTTCGTTAAACTGCAAGGCATGAAACCGGATGCCCGTGCGCTGGCGTTAGTCGATCCGGAATGGGTGGCGCACCACCGTATAGTGCCCATCATGATGCATGGCGATCGATTAGTGGTTGCCATGGAAGACCCTACCGATTATGAATCCATAGAGCTGTTACGCTTTATAACGGGCCACAATATTGAAATAACCGTTGCCACTAGTGCCGACATAGCATTGGCTGTGAGCAATGCCTATAGCAACAGCAGCGCAAAGGAGACACTGGCGCAATTGGATTTCCAACCCATCGATGTCGACAAACCCACTATCGATGCTGACCGTCTGGCCAATGAAAAGCCACTGGTGCGTTTAGTTCAGGAGCTGCTACTGGAAGCCATACGCCGTCACGCATCGGACATCCATATCCGGCCTGGTGAAGACCACTTCGATATCCTGTTCAGGATCGACGGTGAACTGACCGATATCAAACATCTGCCCAAGGCATTATTACCCGCGCTTATCAGCCGCTTAAAAATCCTGTCAAATATGGACATCTCGGAGAAGCGCCTGCCGCAAGATGGACAGATGCGCGCCGTATTCAAAGACAACATTGTAGACATGCGGGTTTCAGCCATGCCCACCGTCAATGGCGAAAGTATAGTTATTCGTGTACTCGACACGAAAACAGGACTCAAGCCCATCTCGGCACTAGGCTTCTCGCCGCGCGATGAAGACAAAATCATCGCCATGCTCAATCGCAGCGCCGGCCTGATTCTGGTCACAGGACCGACAGGCTCGGGGAAATCCACCACGCTTTACGCCGCACTCAATGAAGTACGGAAACGCAACCTCAACATCATCACCGTGGAAAATCCCGTCGAATACCACATTGACGGCATCATGCAGATTCAGGTTAAAGCCGATATAGGCTATACCTTCGCTGAAGCCCTGCGGCATATTTTACGCCACGACCCCGACGTCATCCTGATAGGAGAAATCCGCGATCAGGAAACCGCCCACATCGCGCTTAAAAGCGCATTGACTGGCCACCTGGTACTCAGCACCCTGCATACCAACGATGCCGCTTCCACTATTTCACGCTTAAAAAATATGGAAGTAGAGTCATACCTACTGGGATCAACCCTGGTCGGCATTCTGGCACAGCGACTCATACGCAGGAACTGCGAATACTGTAAAGCGGAAGAAATAGTCGAAAGCTCGGTACGCACCACACTCAACATCCCACCCGAAGAAGTCTTTTACCGCGGGGCGGGGTGTGAACGCTGCAATGGCACCGGCTACAACGGACGCATGGCCGTATATGAACTACTGGAAGTGACCCCCGCAGTACAAAAGATGATCACAGATGAAGCGTCAACTGAACAGATACAAGCACAAGCAGTCCTGGACGGCATGGTGCCACTCACCGCAAATGCACTGGCATTCGCCCGCCAGCGCAGCACCTCACTGGCTGAGGTGTACCGAGTACGCCTGGAATAGCCTCGCCTGCCGCTGTTTATTAAAGCCAGCCTGCACAGGCTAAGCCGCTTGTGGCAACTTGCCAGCGACCAAAAATGTATCGATAGCAAAAGTATAGAGTGTGTGACTGTGAGCAGCATGGAAACGCACCAACTCCCCGGTCAGCTCACACAACCACGCCTCCTGAAACACGGGAGCGTTGCCACTCAGTGCTGTCGGCGTAAACAGCGCAACATTGATACCCGCGTCCGGGTCACGCGCGGAAACAAACTCGAACGCCTCAACGCCCGCCGTACGCATCTCTGCGCCCAAAGACTGACTGGCGCGATAATCAGAAGGACTAGTCAGCGCATCCCGCTGCGCCGAAAAGGGCAACCCCTGCAAGCGCAAGCCCTTATCTGTGCGGTACTCGGCACCAAACAAAGTATGCTGCGTAACCAGCTTACTCGCGGGTGGCGTAACCATACCGTACCAGAACAAAAATCGGTAATAGGCAGTTTCGGCCAACACCGTGCCAGTTTCCAATGCGCCATAAAACAGACTCGCTTCACTGTGTTTACCAAAACGCGAACCGTGCTTGAGTGGCGGATAGCGGAATGGCGTTGCCAGCAAATAATGCATCCCCTCAGTTCCCGAGCGCAAACGGGGTTTGGTTGCTTCCAGCATCTCCTCCAGCACCGCCTGCCGATCAAGTGAACTCACCAGCTGATTAGTTGCCACCTGCTCCTGACTCTCCACCAACCGCAACAACACGCCCGACAAAGCGCACAAGCCGACTTCCGCCAGATTAAACTGACTATCCGCCACGCTATCCATCACCTATAGCTTACCCCGCATCGCATCCAGATATTCCAGTACCGTAGTCAGCCCTTGTATGCTTTTAATCTGCTCAGCGGGCATCCCACCCGTATGCAGATTTTCAGACTTCATCCAATGCCGCATCTGCTTCGCGTCACCGCCCACCAGCACATAAAGCGCCCGATAACAGCGGATAAATAACAAAGCCAACTCCCCCGCCTTACTATCCGGATCTATCCCACCACGACTGATAGCAGTGCGATCCTTACCAATCACCCCGCCCAAATCAGCCTGAGTCATCCCCAACTGCTTACCCGCATTGGATAACGCTTCCGACAGCACACTGGCTTTATCAATATCTGGTGTCAATGCCAAGCTCATGAGAATCCCCAATCAAAATGCATATTAATTGTGAATATAGCACAATTTATATACATTTTGCTTATTTTGCACATTAAATACCAGCATCAAAACAGGTTAAATTGTTTGAATGTGAGAATTGACCCATATCACACTAGGGTCAGACCTTACATTTTACACTCTGCTGCTATGATTCATGTGACTTGTAAGGCTTGACCCTAGCTTTCCCTTGAGACTTGACCCCGTTCCCCCCTTTTCTCATCCACCAACCTGACGAATCCAATCACGAATTACTATTCCTACTCGTTCGATATCTTCAAGAGATAGTTGTCCACTATGCATTATCACATTTCTCGAAAGTTCTAATGACTTGATGCTATGGCGAACCCAATCAGGATTCCCAAATAAGTCCTCAAAGAAGTCCCAATTTTGGGGCTTGCAAACAATAGACACTAAGTCTTTTAACTCAGTAAAATATATTGGGCTTATACCACGTTGGGTATGCCACCTTGTAGTGGTCTAATAATAAAAGACACCTCACTAGGTGGATAATTCATCTACTGAGAGGAAATTGCAATGACAGGAAGCAGAGCGAAATACGACGCAGCGTTTAAGCTGGAGATTGCCAAAATGGTCATAGACCAAGGCTT
>JBBQPT010000017.1:0-58592 GCA_038217005.1 Burkholderiales bacterium | reverse complement strand
GGCTTTCCAGCAGTTGCCGATAGATGCCTTTCCTGATGTATCGAGCACGCAAGTTAAGCTCATCATGAAAGCCCCGGGCATGACCCCTGAAGAAGTCGAAGCGCGTATTGTTGCGCCGATAGAAACAGAAATGCTGGGCATTCCCAAGCAACAGATTTTACGTTCTATCTCCAAATACGCACTGGCTGACATTACCATCGATTTTGCCGAGGGTACCGATATCTATTGGGCGCGGCAGCAGGTTGCTGAACGTTTGGCCAATGTGCAGGGCAGTTTGCCGGTGGGCAGTTCGGGCGGATTAGCGCCAATTACTACACCGTTGGGCGAGATGTTCATGTTTACCGTTGAGGGTGGCGGATTGTCGCTTGAGCAGCGGCGTTCACTGCTGGATTGGGTAATCCGTCCGCAACTGCGTACTCTGCCTGGCGTGGCAGATGTGAACACACTGGGTGGCATGGTGCGTACGTTTGAAGTCGTGCCAAACAACGCCCAGCTCGCAGCGCGAGGCGTGCAGTTGAATGATTTGCAGCGTGCACTGGAACTGAATAATCGTAATGATGGTGCAGGCCGTTTGCGTGCAGGTGAAGAAGTATTGGTTGTGCGTGTTGAAGGTGCAATTAAGACCTTGGATGACGTACGTGCCATAGTGGTCACGAATCGCAATGGCGTGCCTGTACGCGTGGGTGATGTAGCAGAAGTACAAGTCGGTAGCATGACCCGTTATGGCGCAGTGACCAAGGACGGTCGTGGTGAGGCGGTAGAAGGTCTGGTGCTGGGGTTGAAAGGTGCCAATGCACGGCAAGTAGTTGCCGCCGTACAGGAGAGGCTGGTCGAAATTGATAAAGGGCTACCTCCAGGCGTACATACCAAAGTGTTTTATAACCGTGGCGGTTTGGTTGATCGCGCGGTGGGGACTGTGTCGGAAGCTTTGGCAGAAGCGATAGTCCTTGTGGTGATATTGTTGGTCCTGTTTCTGGGTAATCTGCGTGCCGCTGTGCTGGTTGCAGTGGTATTGCCCTTATCTGCCTTGTTCACCTTTATCCTCATGCGCCAATTTGATATGTCGGCGAATCTCATGAGTCTGGGCGGGCTGGCGATAGCGATTGGTATGCTGGTCGATGCGGCGGTGGTCGTGGTGGAAAATATCGTCACCCATCTGGCGCATGATAAGACAGCTGAAAAACTGCACCTGATATACCGTGCCGTGGGTGAGGTCATCACCCCGGTTGCATCGGGTGTGCTGATTATCATTATCGTGTTCTTCCCCTTGCTGACGCTGCAGGGACTGGAAGGCAAGCTGTTCATTCCTGTTGCACTGACCATCGTGTTTGCTTTGGCGGGATCGCTATTGCTGTCGTTGACCTTAGTGCCTGTGCTGGCTTCCTGGTTGCTGAAACAGGGCGCGCATAGCGACCCTTGGCTGGTACGCAAGGCAATGGCGATTTATGAGCCCGCTCTGGTGTGGAGTCTGGCGCACGCGCGTACGGTAGTCATCGCCGCAGTATTGGGCTTGGTGGCAACGGCAGGGGTTTATACCCTGATAGGCAAAACCTTTATGCCCGTGATGGATGAGGGTGATGTGATTTTGCAACTGGAGAAATTGCCATCAATCAGCCTGGAAGACTCGGTGAAACTGGATCTGCGTATACAACAGGCGCTCATACGCGTGCCCGAAGTAAAAGGTGTAGTGGCACGGACAGGTTCGGATGAGCTGGGATTAGATCCCATGGGTCTGAACCAGACCGATACTTTTCTCGTGCTCAAGCCGCGTGAGCAATGGCGTCAGCCGGATAAGGCCTGGCTAATTGATCAGCTGCGCACGGTAATGCAGGATTTCCCCGGGGTGACAATATCGTTCACGCAGCCGATAGAAATGCGCGTGTCGGAGATGCTGACCGGTGTACGTGGAGATTTGGCAGTTAAAATCTTTGGTACGGATCTGGCTCAGTTAAACCAGCTGGCAGCTCAAGTCGAAGGCGTGCTTAAAACCATACCTGGTGCTGAAGATGTGATTACGGTTAAAAACGATGGTGTGCAATTTTTGCAGATCAAAGTTGACCGGCTGGCAGCTGGGCGGTTCGGCTTGAATACCGATGACATCCAGAATGACCTGCGCGCGCAAATCGAAGGTAAGCAGCTAGGCGTGGTGCTCGAAGGTGTGCGTCGTACACCGTTGGTGTTGCGAGGCGGGGAAACAGTACGCAATTCGCCAGAGCAGTTTGCAGCGATGCATATCACCTTGCCAGATGGTCGTAGCATACCGCTATCCGAAATCGCACATTTGCAGCGCGTTGATGGTCCGGTCAAAGTTGAAAGAGAAAATGCACGCCGTTATGTCGTGGTGCAAGCCAATGTGCGTGGACGTGATTTGGTGGGTTTTGTCGATGAGGCCAAGCGTGCTGTGGCGAGCAAAGTAAAGTTGCCTGCGGCTTATAGTATCGTCTGGGGTGGGCAGTTTGAGAACCAGCAACGTGCAGCCAAACGTTTGGCTATTGTCGTGCCTATCGCGCTGATGATGATATTTTTGCTGCTCTATGCCACGTTTAATTCACTGCGGTTGGCATTGTTAGTGCTGACCAATGTGCCGTTTGCGCTCATAGGTGGCGTATTCGCCCTGTGGTTATCAGGTGAATATATGTCCGTACCTGCGTCAGTCGGTTTTATCGCCTTGCTGGGGATCGCGGTGTTGAATGGTGTCGTGTTGGTGAGTTATTTCAATCAGCTCATCGAGACCGGCATGGACATCAAGCAAGTCGTGGTCGAAGGTGCAAAACGACGGCTGCGCCCAGTGCTGATGACGGCGATGATCGCTGCATTCGGCTTGCTGCCCTTGGTATTTGCCAGTGGTCCAGGCTCTGAAATCCAGAAACCGTTAGCTATTGTAGTGATAGGTGGTTTAGTCACCTCGACCTTGCTGACTTTGGTTTTACTCCCTATTTTGTATCGTCGTTTTGGCTTTGCCAAAGTGGCGTTGGAGGCTTAAATGAAAAAATTACTATTTTTGGCGGTAATGATGAGCTTGCCCGCGTATGCAGACAGCTACATGAGTCCGCCTGACTTACCGTCTCTGGCTGCCGTGACCACGGCATTGAATAATACTCCCACAGTACGCGCAGCAACAGCGAATCTGGGGGTGGAATCTGCCAATAATGACCGTCTGCGGGCGGGGGGGTATGAGACTGCTATTCGCCTGAATGCTCAGCAACGTCATACTCTGGTACCAGACCAGCGTTATAACGAGTGGGATGTGGGTCTGGAACGTGCGTTACGTTTGCCGAATAAGGCGCGGCTGGATGCGCAATTAGGCGAGCAAGGTATGGAACAGGCGCATTTCGTGCTGGGTGATGCGCTGCATGAGTCTGGTCGTGTGTTGTTGACCAGCTGGTTTAACTGGTTGCGCGAGTTCTATCAAACCCAGCAATGGCAAGCGCAAGTAGATGGGCTGAAGACTCAGTTAGACGTGGTCAACAAGCGTGTGCGTGCAGGTGATGCTGCCAAACTTGACCAACTCCAGGCCGAAGCCGCATTAGCCCAGTCACAGGCACAACTGGCCGATGCCGAATTACGCCTGGCAACTGCAAAAAACGAGCTTAATCGGCGTTACCCAGCCATAGTATTACCTGCAAAACCATTGTTGCCACAACCTGAACTGGTGATTGATACACTGGATGTCTGGCAACAACGCAGTATGGCGCACAACCATGAGCTGGCTATCGCCCATAATGAAACACTGCGTTATGGAACCATGTTGGCGCGTAGTGAAGCGGATAAAATACCCGACCCCAGTGTCGGTGTACATTTTGCCAACGAGCGTGGCGGTGAGGAAAAAATCGTAGGCGTGAATCTCACTATTCCATTCACTGGCAGAGCCCGTTATGCCAGCGCACGTATGGCAGCGGCGAATCAGCTGGTCGCCAGCGAACGTGAAGCTGGGGTGCGCACCAAAATCGAGACCGAAACCGCCAATACCTGGCTCGCCACGCAATCTGCCTATGGTGCATGGCAGGCCAGCGAAGCGGCCAGTACTGCGATGCGCCGCCATGCTGACCTGATGACGCGCGCCTATCAACTGGGTGAAAGTGGACTGACGGATGTGCTCAATGCCCGTCGTCTGACTCAAGATGCGGATTTGAATGCCATCAATACTCGTCTGGTCGCTGCGCAAGCGCGGTATCGATTGTTATTGGACACGCATGCGTTGTGGCCGATAGATGCAGATGAAGAGGGGCATGATGCGGTGAAATAACCTGTGGAATCGCAAGGTTAGCCAGGTGTCGTTGTCCTGGTTAGCTTTGCACTAGCCGATAATGCATCAGTGTTGTGCTTTACGTATCAGTTTTCCACATGCGCTGTCTTTTCCTGGACCAGAGTCGATTAACGGGATAATCACCAGAAACGGGTTGATTATTCCCAGAGCAAGTGCGCCGGCACCGCGTAATATCAGTTTGGTTTTATCGAGCGATACTTCAGGCTTGGCGAATTTTCCACGGATGTAGATTGGGCTGCGTAATGCCAGCGGACTGAGAATTTTGGTATGGGGTTGTAATTCAAGATCGAGCATTTCCTGCGCCATATCAATATTACCAGTGCCACTAATGGTGGTGATGTCAGTGTCCAGTATCATGACTTTGGTTTGCAGATTGCCGTGTTTGACATCAAAATCAGCCACTGCGCAATTTAAGGTGATGACTTGGTCACCAGTGACTTTTAATGCCAGCATCTCCCACAGATGCAAACCCGCTGTTTCCAGTATCAGCTTGCTGATTTTTCCACCGTCTACCACTAGTGTCGCGCGGCCATTGGCGCTGGCGAGCATCTGGTCAACGGCATTGCCGGTACCAGTCAGATCGAACTCACCATGCATCTGACCAATACTGGTTCTGGTCAACTTGATGGTGGGGAATAATTGATTGAGTTGTATCTTTCGAGCATGAAGGTTGACTTTGGCCTGAATCGGATCGTGTTGGCCATTGAGCGTGATAGTTCCCGCCAGTGTGCCGCCTGCAACACCAAAACTGATGGGATCGAGCGTCAGGATGGAGTCATTCATTTTGACGTGTGCCACCAGATTATCGATAGGCAATGCACGTGCCCGCTGGATGCGTTTTGCCTGGATTTTTACATCCGCATCGACACTGTTCCAACGCTCGGTGCGAAAAGGCAGTTCGGGCAGTACATCGCGTTTATTGGCGGTGCTGACAGGTAGTGCATGCGTAGTTTGCTGTGCCGAATCAGGCGCTTTGCCCTTATTCTTATTGCTCATCCCGATGGGTGAGCCCAGGTCAGCCAGATTCAGCTTTTGAAACGTTACATCACCCTTTAAAAACGGACGTTTCCCAGCACTATCAACTTGCAGGTTGCCTGACAAATCACTCTTGCCAACATGCGCAGCGAATTTCTCATAACGCCACTGCTTTGCGCTGTGCAGCAAATGCCCTTTGGTCGAGTACGCTAGTGTGCGTGGCAGCGCAATACCTATCAGGGGATATAGTTGATCAAGACTAGCGCCGTTCAGTGCTATATTCAAATCAACAGCGCTAAATCGGCTCAAGCTGGTTACTGTACCTGCTGCATGCAAGCTGGTACGGCCGAGACTGATATCAATGTTGAGCGGATAGGGCGTGATTTCATCATTCAGGGCAAGCACGGTGCCGCCACTGCCACTGGCAGTTAATGCCTGTCCTTTGAGTTTGCCTGTAGCGGCAAATATGATATCAGCAGGTACGTTATTTTGTGGCAGGCTCTGGCGCGTAGAAAGCGTTGCCTGAATTTGCGTGTTGCGTCCTGTGTCGGTGTAACTGATTTGACCGTTATCCAGGCTGATACGGTCAATTTTTATCCTGGCATTTTCATCCTGCTGATTGCGGTCGAGTAGCCAGTTCTTGCGACCATCCGGATTTTTTTCGAGGAATACCTGTGGCTGTGCGAGATTAAGCGTGAATACACTGACATGGCGTTTAAATAACGCAGGCAGATTAACATTGCCGTCCATGTGTTTGATCGTAAACATCAGCGGTTGCTTCGCCCAGACCGGATTGGCAAAGCTGACATCCGCAACTTGGACACGGGCGAGCGGCCAACCCAGTTTGACGTTGAGGTTACCGTTAATGATCAGCGCACGGCCGGTTTTTTCAGTGACGTAACGTTCGACAGGATGACGCAGCCAATTCCAGTCGAAGAATATCACCAGTATGAGTATGGCCACGACTATAACGGCCATGAGGATTCCTAACCATTTCAGGCTGCGGCGTAACATATTCAAGTTGTAGACCCGTTCATATTAGGTTGTTTAGTGGCTTGCCCGAAACGGCACTCAACGATTATTTCCAGACCTTGTTGATATCATTGTAATCACCAACTGATTTCTGGATGACTTCACGTGCAATGGCGGTTTCCTGCTCGGTTGTGGTTTTCACTACCAGCACGAATTGACCATTCGATATGGCGTCACCGATCAGCTCGGCAAATTTTCCATCTTTATGCTCTATGCCCGATGCAGCACCCGTTGAAGCGCCGACCAGAGCACCTATAGTGGCGCCCCAGCCCAGCATCATGATAGGCGCAAGCAACGGGCTGGCGATAAACAAACTTACGTTCGCTGCTACCAAGGCTACTTCGCCTAGTGCGCCGATGCCAGTGCCAATCGCCGTGCCGATGGCGCTGTCTACCAGCACATCCTTCAGTACCATATTGCTCTTTGATTCCTGTGCCGAGGCTGGGACAGCAGCATCGGTTTCAAAAATATGCAGTTGTTCGCGTGGCAGTCCGCGCTCGACAAGTATGGTAAGCGCATTATGCGCTTCTTCGCGGTGAGCAAAAAAACCTGATATGTGGTGGATGTATTCGTTCATGCTATTTCTCCCTGATGTAACCCGCTCAAGACGGATGAGGATAAATCCTAATCTGCACACCTTGGTGTGTCTGTACGCAACCGTACAGTTCTAATGCTAGTAATTTGTGGGCGCCACTGCTTGAGGCGTGCTGCCAAAGACGCGATCCCAAAACGCGCTAGTAACGCCATAGCAAATCGGTTGTTCGCTGTGGTGGTGACACTCAATATGCCAGCGTTGGCGTTGTTTCAGCCATGCATGAGCGGTAGGGCAATGGTGTATGGTCTGGTGTGTGAGCACGTATCCCAGGTAACCTGTGATCAAGCCCAGTGATAGTGCAAAAGCGTGCCGGATATCCTCCAGTAACAGCAATGGAAACAGGGCAAGCAAGGTGATGAATATCGTGCTTAGCAGCGTCGATCCGCGGATGAGCAGGGTGGGGTGTTGATGATGTGTCATATGCCAGCGGCTAAAAAGCGGCAAGCCGTGCAGTATGGTGCGATGCATCATGTACTCAATAGCGGTCCAGCTCACTACCCCTGTTAATGCGAAACTGGTCATAATCAGACGTTGTTCGGGCGGGCTCGTTACCAGTAGGACGGTTGCTGCAGCCACGGCTGCACTGAAATACAGCGTGAAGTAGGCGCGGTACGCCAATTTGCTGTGTTTCAACATAAAAATCCCCATGTATTTTTCCGCTCAACCTGATGAGTATTCAGCTTTACTTGTTACTACAACCGCCAGACCAGAATACGTGAGTCATAGCGTACAGTCTGTACGGTGGCACACACAAAAAATGGTTTACTCGCGAAGTGTGGCTGAGATTAATGCGTAAAGTTAACCGTAATAGGGATATGTTCGGTATCGAACGGATTAGAGAATATCCAGGAATATACTGGTCAAAGTGCGCCGATATCTGCTTACACAGACGGCCATTTTGTAGTGTGATTTCACTAATCCAACTAGGAGTAAATTATGGAACGTATTCGACACATCTTGATTCCGATAGTCAGTTCGATATTTGTGGTGGGTGCAGTCTATGCAGTTGCTGATGACAAACCCCATACAGATTCAGGTGCAAAAGCCATGGTGGTTAATCCTGGCAGCTACGTTCAGCCTAAGATAAGCCATGAAAAATATGGGGTGGTGAAGATAGTCGTAGCAATGACGACTGATGATAAGGCTGTCCAGGGCATGAAGTTGCGTAATATAGAAAATGGCCTGGATTCAGCTGCGAAGTGGGGTGGTCACATACATAATACGGTGGTGCTTTATGGCAAAGGCGTGTCGTTATTGAAGGATACTGATCCAGAAACTCGGAAAAAGATTGACGCACTGAAAGCCCGTGGCGTGCAGTTTGATGTGTGCGACAATACCCTGCGCGAACAGGGTATCGATTTTCATCAGCTGTATCATGTGGTCGATCGCGACGTAGTGCCGTCTGGCTTTGCTGAAGTGGCTTATTTGCAATCGAAAAAAGGCTATGTTGTGGATCCGGTTAACTGAACATTAAATGAATGTGGTTTGTGTTTAGTACGCATCGAAAACTAATGCTCTGTTGGAATTAAACTTACTTAGTGGTAATTAAGGTCTGGCAGGGGGTTAGTCAATACACTGAAAATTATCAGTTGGCGAATCTGGTTAACATCAATCAAGGAGCTGGTCATGGATACGCAGTCCTCTGTACGAATAATTGTGATGTTGAGTTCCATGCTAGCGCTGTCGGCATGTGGTGATACGGCTACGTTGCCGCTGTCGGCTGGCTTTGGTACCAATCCGCAGCTCCCCGCACCAAATCATTCCCTGATACCCACAGTGAATATCGCCCCTGCAATAGGTTGGCCTGATGGCGCCAAACCGATGTCTGCACCAGGTACCACTGTCAGCGCTTTTGCAAAAGATCTTGACCACCCGCGTTGGCTATATGTGCTGCCTAATGGCGATGTGCTGGTGGCAGAGAGCAATGCGCCGCCCAAGCCGGAAGACGGCAAGGGTATCAAGGGCTGGGTGATGGGTCTGGTGATGAAAAAGGCTGGTGCGGGTGTGCCCAGTGCTAACCGCATTACACTGCTACGCGACAACAATGGTGATGGTGTGGTAGATCTGCGCTCAATACTGCTGGCGGGGTTGAACTCACCTTTCGGCATGGCGCTGGTAGGCAACTACCTGTACGTCGCCGATACCGACGCGGTGCTGCGATTTCCCTATGTTGAAGGTGATACGCACATCACTGCACCCGCGATCAAACTAGTGGATCTGCCAGCGGGACCTGTCAATCACCATTGGACCAAGAATCTCATCGCGAGCCGGGATGGCAGCAAACTGTATGTGACTGTAGGCTCGAATAGCAACGTGGCCGAACGCGGCATGGCGGTTGAGGCTGAAAGAGCCGCCATCTGGGAAGTGGATATTCAGACTGGTGCGCATCGCATCTTTGCGTCAGGTCTGCGTAACCCGAATGGTCTGGCCTGGGAGCCATACAGTGGTGCATTGTGGACAGTGGTGAACGAGCGCGACGAGCTTGGCAGTGACCTAGTGCCAGATTATATGACTACGGTGCGAGACGGCGGTTTCTACGGTTGGCCCTATAGCTATTATGGTCAGCATGTCGATCAGCGCGTGTCACCTCAGCGCCTAGATCTGGTCGCCAAGGCAATTGTGCCTGATTATGCTTTGGGTGCGCATACTGCTTCTCTGGGCTTGGCTTTTTCCGCCGACACTACGCTGCCTGCAAGATTCGCCAATGGCATGTTCGTCGGCCAGCATGGTTCATGGAACCGCCGGCCACACAGTGGTTATAAGGTGATCTTTGTGCCTTTCAAAAACGGCAAACCATCGGCTGCTGCGCCTGTAGATGTGCTGACAGGTTTTCTGAGCGAACACGGTAACGCTTACGGTAGACCCGTGGGTGTAGTGGTCGACAAACAGGGTGCGCTGCTCGTAGCTGATGATGTGGGTAATATCATCTGGCGCGTGAGTTCACCGCATTGAGCTAGATCTCATTGGTATATCCTGGATTCGTATCCACCCCAATCAGATGCGGTACGTTGGGTGTGTGGTTGTTGACCATAGTGCTGTTTTTCAGGTATTGCTCCACGACGTCCCACACAGGTTCGCCCTCGGACTGCGCGCTGCCAACTCCCCAGCGCGCTACTTTATAGGATTTGTTGGCCTGTATGGGCTGTCCATTCAGTGTCATGTTGCTGATGCGCGTATTCATTTTTGCAGCAGGTTCACATGTATAAATCAGACCGCCCGTACGCACCATGTCGCCGCCCTGATGCTGATACGGATCATCGTTGAAAATTTTGTCGGCCAGTTTTTCCAGATGCTGTTTGATTTCGGCTCCCGTCATTTCCACCAAAGTAGTGTCAGCGTAGGTAATGGCCGTTTGCTCCATCAGATTTTCGCGGGTAATGCTTTGTCCCGGCAGTAACGTGGTTCCCCAGCGGAATCCTGGAGAAAATGCAATTTCGGCGTCTTTCACCTGCATTAGGGCTTCGACGATTAGCTGATCCCAGGAGCCGTTGAAATTACCACGTCGGTAGAGCAATTCCTTATTTTCAGCGATCGGTTCACGCAGGCGTGATTCGAATGGCGCCCGTACCTTGTCAATAACGGCTTGCATGCCAGGATCGGCCGGCAACAGTTCAGAAAATACTGGTAGCAAATGATACCGATAGTCAGCCACGCGACCATGCTTGACGTCAAAATCAATGACGGCAAGAAATTTTCCGTGCGAGCCGGCGTTGGTGACGATGGTTACCCCACCGGGATTTTTAACTATGGTGGGTATCGGTACGCCGTCGTGAGTATGTCCCCCCAGTATCATGCCGATACCAGTAATACGACCAGCCAATTTAAGATCGATGTCCATGCCATTGTGCGAAAGCAATACGACGACTTGTGCACCCTTGCTACGCACCTCGTTCACTGTCGCCTGCAGGCGCACCTCATCAATACCAAATTCCCAGCCTGGTGTGAATTGTGCACCGTTAGCCCAGGGTGTGTAGGGGAATGCCTGGCCGATAATCGCAACCGGGATGCCATGCTGTTCACGCATGACATACGCCTCAAACACGGGCACTGCACTGTCTTCATGCACGATATTCTGGGCAATAAAGGCGATCTTGTCCTTGAAATCATTATTGACGACATGCAGGACGCGTTCAGCACCATGGGTAAACTCCCAATGCCCGGTCATGACATCAACACCCAGCTCAAGCGCTGCTTCCACCATGTCCTGCCCAGCGGTCCATAGTGCCGTGGCCGAACCCTGCCAGCTATCCCCGCCATCCAGCAGCAGAGCATCAGGGCGGCTTGCTCTCATGCGTTTGACCAGACTGGCAAGATGCGCGAAACCGCCTACTTTGCCATAGGCCAGGGCCGCAGCACAAAAATCGAGATGAGAGAGCGCGTATGCCTGAAGACTGCCAGCACTAACGCCATACGCTTGCAGTAACGGCATGCCCACCAGATGTGGTACTTTACCTTCGGCACTGCCAACCCCCAGATTAATACTGGGTTCACTGTAATAAATGGGCAGCAATTGAGCGTGACAGTCGGTGAAATGCAGCAGGCTGACATTACCAAAAGCAGGAATATCGTAGAGCTGATCAGCACTATTCAGGGTGTTTTTATCGGTGGGCAGGTAAATTTCCATACGGTCTTTCTATCCTCCTCGCAGATATGTGATTAAACGCCATCAGCCTGGTCGTTTTAGCGATGTTTGCCAGTGTGGTCGCTTAATTCGTCATAACTGGTGCGTTCGAACATCTCATTGCGTTTCAGCATGGTGTATTTGGGTCGCTCGGCCCAGCAGCGGAATTTGGGTGAAAACAACCATAGGGTAACGAGCGCCAGCACCATGAAAACGATCGCACTAACGATGATGGCTATCATGGTTTTTGTCCCTCTGGTAATTTGTACAGAGTACGTATAAATGCACTCACCGCCTGTTTATCCGGTGAGCTAAGGCTGGTCCAGGGCGGCATGGCTGTGCCTGGAATGCCTGTGTTTAACACTTGAATGGCTTGCGTCGCATCAAGTTGCATAGCAGTAAAATCTGCAGGTCGGGGCAAGAGCAGCATGCCAACAGAGCTGTTGCCACGACCTTGGGCACCGTGACAACTCATGCAATTGTTTGCATAAATGCCAGCGCCACGCGCAAGTACCGATGCTGTGGCGGGGGTGGTTTCGACGGGGGCGCTGTGCAATGTCTGCACGTAAATGGTCAGACTTGCCAGGTCGGAGACGGGCAAATCACGCCAGGCAGGCATTGCCGAGCCTGGTACGCCATTCCACAATGCCTGCACTACACCCTGCGTTGTAAATTGATGCAGCCGTAAATTGGCAGGTCTGGGTGACAGGCCAGATGCTGCAAGGCCGTTGCCATCGCCATTGGCGCCATGACATCCCGCACAGTTTTGCGTGAACAGCATGCTGCCACGCGCAAACAACTGGTCGTGCGTAGCTGCGATATGCGCCAAACTCGGTGTAGTCGCATTTAGCTGTGCCTGATTAGCGTTGATAAACGGTGCTGTACATAAGCTCTTTATTTCCATCAACATATCTGGGTCCAGCCCGCTATCGAAGCGTGGGCCTATGCGCTTGCCCGCACCTGCCTGGCGTGCGCGTCCCAGTGTGTGCAAGTAAGCCAGCAGGTCGGCAGCCGAGGCGCCAGGACGATCAGGACTACCTTTGAATAGCCAGTCATAGGAGGGCATCACCGAATCCGGCACTATGGATTGCGGGTGGTACAGGTGCGTGAGTTGCCAGTCATCGCTACGTACCCCAGCTTCGCGGGCAAGGTCGGGACCGATGCGCCGCGTACCCCACAGTTGCGGAAAGTCGTAACGTGTTTCCCATGCCTCGGTCGGCGCACCCCAGCGCAGCACATCAGACAGTACGAATCGTACCTGTTGGGTGTGGCACAATGCGCAACCCAGGCTCGCGTAAACCTGCCGGCCGCGCAGTTCGGCGGCGGTGTAATCTGGCATATCTGTCTGGGTATGCGAGGCAATCACGTCGGCCAAACGTAACCCTGGCAGTACCCCCAGTGCAATAAATGAAAGCAGAAAAAAGCCGATGCCAGCGACAAATATCAGCAGATATGCCATGCCAAACCAGTGCTGCGGGCTGGGCTGGGTTGTAGTGATTTCAGCCATGATTAGCCTGCGCCAGCTGCGCGCCTGTGGTTGGTAATGGCTGACTGCCGCTGGTATTGCGATTGCTGACACCAGCAAACAGGCCGGCAATGAAAACCGCAAAGCCTGCAAGGATAGGCGCTGCAGATGCGGCGCGTACCAGCCAGTAGCCTTGAGAGACACGTACCGAATCCATCCATGGCGCACCGCTACTCCATAACTGTCCCTGTGCCAGACCTGCTGTTGTCAGATCGACCAGCATGATCATCAGGCCTGACAAAATCAGCCAGTAAGCCAGATTCATATAGCCATGGTGATAACGGCTACCCATACTGCGTTCCCAGATGTGAGCGATGCCACCCAGCGTGACAAAAGTGGCGAAACCCAGCATCGCCAGATGCGAGTGGCCGATTACCCAGTCAGTGAAGTGGATATAACGCTGCATGGGCATGATGGCCTGCAGCGAGCCTTGCAGGCTGACCACAAGATACATTACAACGCCAGTCCATACAAAACGCAGGGGTACATCACGGCTGACCAGTGCCGCCTGTCCGCGCAATGACATGAGCAGGTTGAAGACGACCAGTATCACGTCAAATCCCATGATGATAGAGGCAGCAATTGCTGCGCGCTGAGTATCCATGGGTATGGATGAGTAAACGTAATGGTGGATACCATTAAGCGGATAAGCGAAGAACAGTAGCCAGAAACCTAGCATCGACAGAAAGTGGCTGTAGATCGGTAGTTTAGTCCGTACCGGAAACACATAAAACGCGATGGCAAGTGCAAAAGGCGTGACAAATAGCCCGATGGCGTCATGTATCCATAGCCCGCTAAATGCTGCGCCAATCGCGCCAGGTACCAGTTGTGGCACCAGACTACCTACCGGGAAAGCGAGCAGGGTGAATGTCAGTCCGCCGATGATGTACCATGATGATACGTACATGCCGTCATCATTGGGTTTGCGAGCCAGCGGCGGAATAAACTGCCATGCCATCAGCACCAGACAAAACTCGGTCACCATATTGACTGCCAGCGGAAATTCGGTCCATTCGAGCGGCTTGATCGCCCAGAAAGTGTCAGCCAGATTGATGGTAACCAGCGTCCAGCCCAGCAACACCTCGCCGACATTCCATAATACGAACAGCAGCCAGCCGAGTGCTTGACTCATGACTGGGCGTCCGGCTAGCCGGGGAACCGCAAAATACAGGAACGCGATAAAGGCATTGCCGAGCCAGCCGAAAAGTATGCCCTGGGTATGATTGGCACGCATGGATCCCCAAGTGGTTTCCACATGACCACTGAGAAAGTCTGGTTGCACTAGTTTGATGGCGACGGCCGTGCCGAACAGGGCTGCGATTACCAAACACAGCAGTGCAGCGTAAATATGGGCACGCATAAGACAGGTTTCTACAGATGCAATCGGCGCGCCTGTGATAAAACTGAGTGCTATACCGCCCTCGTGTCCTGCCTTACTTGTGCCGATAACTGCAGTCATCATTTCACGCTGGGATTTGCGCTATCAGGGGATAGCTTAGTTTTACCCAGCAGTTGACCATTTGCTACGGTTCCGTACATATCGTCGGGAGAGTCGTGATATTTTGCGCGCGTCGCTGCGATATCCCCCTGGAAGCGCGGGTCTTGCGGACGTTCGTGGCTGTCCATGAAAATTGCCACATCCCATGCTTGCTGAGCGCTCAATGTACCGCCCAAACCCAGCGGCATATTGGCTTGGATAAAGCCTGCAGCATTTTTTATGCTGCCCATGCCAGCGCCCCAGTTAAATGATTTCGGACCCCATAATGCAGGGAAACTGGGTTGGCCGCTAGCGTCCGTCTGGCCCGCACCATCTGCACCGTGACATATCGCGCAGTTTTGTTCAAATACCGCCTGGCCGCGTGCATAATCCATAGGCAAGGGTGGTTTGGATACTTGAGGATAGCCCCGGCCAGCTATTTTGGGATCTATGGTTGCACCCGTTGCCAGCCAATACGAATAGCTTTCCAGCGCGATCAGTACTGGGTCACCAAGCGGTGGCGCCGTGCCGTTCATGCTGAATTTAAAGCAGCCCTGCAAGCGTTCAGAGTAAGTATTAACGTGCTTGTTCTTGCTACGGTACGCCGGATAGCTTACATAGGCCGCCCACAAGGGCGCCGAGTTGGCGAGACGGCCAGCATCGAGATGACAACTGGCACAGCGAAGATTGGTAGGGCCGGTATATTGACTTGCATAGCTTAAGGTATGCTCGAAAATATCCTTACCCAATTGCACTGTTTTACCGAATTCGTCCTTGGGCATATCCTGTTCAGATGGCGGCTGGAATAGGGTTGCAGGTTTGACGCTAGCTGCCGCAGGTAATGCAATCGTGGTCGCGGTAACGGGTTTCTGAGTTTGCGCTACGGGGCTGGCTTGTCGAGCCTGTGATGCTACGATGATGCCGCCTGCGACGGTAAGGATGCTGACAGTCCATATTATGGCAAATTGTACTTTCATGGCTGCTGTCTCCTGGAAACTGTGCTTGCGGGCAGCGCTGAAAAATACACCGCTACGTCATGGATATCGGTTGCCGACAATTTGGATGCAATGACTTTCATCAGACCTAAAGGGCCGGGTGCGCGTGTGCCCTGCTGCCAGGCACGCAGTTGGTTCTCGATATAGATTGAGGATTGCCCTGCCAGCGCAGGAAAGAGGCTACCGACTCCAGTGCCCATGGCACCATGACATTGTATGCATGCAGGCAAACCTTGCGACCATCGACCTTGTATGGCAAGACGCGCTCCCGCGGAACTTATCTCTGGCACAGCTTCGTTTATGCCTACCGTGCTACCCAGGTCGGCGTAATAGCGCGCTACTGCGGCGCGTTCGTCAGCGTTGAGGGTTTTGGCAATAGGTGTCATCATGGCATTAACGCGCTGACCATTGGTAAACGCAACAAGCTGCGTTTGCAGGTAGCCAGCGTTCTGTCCGGCAAGTCGGGGAAACCCATTTGCGGGCATGCCTTCACCGTGAGCGCCATGGCAACTGACGCACGCTGGCGTGCCGTGATCATTACCATTCAGCACAACAGTCGCGTCGTCGGCTAGCACAGGATTAATCATGGCTGTCAGTGCAAGGCTAAATAATGAAATAAGCGTCAGGTTTGAGCGCATCGGAATCCTTCATATAAAACATCGAACAAGGAAGTGGTCACAGGGTGCCAAGTTCTTACATAGCATCATGACGGCGCATATTTATTCCGTCGTCTTGCCATCGAAATGTTCGTTGTCTGCCTCGGCATCAGCACGGGTATGGTGGATCACGCCGTCTCGATGATTCGGCGGCGCATAAAGGGTGTAAAGCTTGAGAGGAACGCTGCCAGTATTGATGATGTTGTGATTTGTACCTGCTGGGACAAGTACAGCAAAACCCGCGTGGATCTCCGTTCTAACGCCATCGAGTACCGCTACACCGTTACCTTCCTCTACGCGAAAGAACTGGTCGAGCTTGTGCACTTCGGCGCCTATTTCTTCGTTAGGCTTTAATGCCATGATAACGAGCTGACAGTGTTTAGCGGTGTACAACACCTGACGAAAGTCATCATTGTTGATGGCGAGATTCTCAATATCTTTTACAAAGCCTTGCATAATAAGTTTTCCTTTTTCAGTTTGTTAAACCAGATCGCCACCAGCGTTAATGGCATGTGAATTTATGATTTGAGGAATGCCAGCAGGTCTGCATTGAGTTGTTCTTTATGCGTGTCGGCGATGCCATGAGGTGCACCGGCGTAGATTTTCAGGGTCGCATGCTTGACCAGCTTGGCTGAACGCAGTGCGGAGGCAGCTATGGGCACAATCTGGTCGTCGTCGCCGTGCACGATCAGTGTCGGTATGTCGAATTTTTTGAGGTCTTCAGTAAAGTCGGTTTCGGAAAATGCCTTGATGCAGTCCAGTGTGTTCTTGTGACCAGCCTGCATTCCCTGCAACCAGAACCAATCAATCATGCCTTGCGATACCTTGGCACCGGGTCGGTTAGCACCAAAGAATGGGCCGCTGGCAATATCTTTGTAGAGCTGCGAGCGGTCAGCGATGGCGCCCTGGCGAATTTCGTCGAATTTCTCTATCGGCATGCCGTCAGGATTGGCTGCGGTTTTCAGCATTAGCGGCGGGACGGCAGCGATCAGCGCTGCTTTGGCCACGCGTTTGGTGCCATGTCGACCGATATAACGGGCGACTTCGCCACCGCCCGCAGAGAAGCCGATCAGTACCGCATCTTTCAGGTCCAGTGTCTCCATTAGCGTTGCCAGATCATCGGCATAGGTGTCCATGTCGTTGTGGTTCCAGGACTGGCTCGAACGGCCATGGCCGCGACGGTCATGGGCAATGCAGCGATAGCCGTTGGAGGCGAGGAACACCATCTGCGACTCCCAGCTATCTGCGCTGAGCGGCCAACCATGGCTGAATACCACTGGCTGTCCTGCGCCCCAGTCCTTGTAATAAATCTGCGTCCCGTCGGTTGTTGTGATCGTGCTCATAGTCTGTTTCCTTATTTATGCGTAGTTTTTGTTGGCAGAAGTCGTTGACATCCGCATCCTGTTCGACATACGCAATCTCCAATCACAGCTGGCCGCCTTGATCTATAGTTGATGGCTTTGGAGTAAAACGTTAGTCAAAAGTTTATAGGTGCGCGCTACGACGTTATTGAGGGGTATTGGTTTGGTACAACCCTCGACAACATGCGCAGAATCAAGCAACCTGTATTTACTACTAATTGATAAGTGTGCTTAAGCTTGATGGACTTTACGATGATGAAGTGGGTGAGTCTGTACGGTGGCGTACGTTATTTTAATTGCAGATGGATGGTAGGGACGGCGTGCAATCTCGCAGGTAACACTGTCACCCAATAGGTGACAGGTGATTAACTGAAGCAGGGATTAAGTATCATGGAGCTAATCTAACAAATTAGCGGTCAACTCCCGTTATTAGGAGCAGGTGTAACGCTTGAATAGTCACTTGCGGCGACGTTGGAAACGACTCATCAATGGCTTAACGCTAATGCCGTGAACGATGATAGACAGGGTGATGACTATCAGTGTCAATTGGACGAGTTCCAGAGAAAGGTCTTCGGGTAGTCCGTGCTGTATGGCATACATAAGATAGTAAAGTGAGCCTATGCCGCGTACGCCGAACCAGCCCGCCATGCCGCGTATTCGCCACGACGTGCGTGTCGCCAGCAGGCCGATGTAGACACTGACCGGGCGTGCCACCATGAATAAAAACAGTGCCAGGTCTACTGCGCGTAAACTCCATGAGCTTAGAAATAATGTGCCGCCTATTAATAGCACGAGCACTACTTCCGACAGCCTTTCCAGATGTTCTTTGAATACCAGAGAGCCTTCACTCACTGTCGGTGGCGGATCGTAAGCCAGGGTGGTATTAGCTTCTTCTGTATCGGTATGGCTGACTGGCTGTTGAATTGGGTCGCTGTGACCGGCAAACCTGAGTTCGGTCTGACGCAATGCGACTGCAGAGAAAAACACAGCTAAAAATCCCCAGGCGTCGATCTGCACACACAAACCATAGACGACCCCTATCAGACCCAGGCCGAGGAAGTCATATATCAGGTGATTGTCGGTGGTTTTGCCACGCAATTTATGACCTACATAAGCTAACGTGACACCCGAAATAATGCCGATAGTGATAGCGGCTACTGTGGCCCATAACACGTCTATCAATATCCAATGCATACCATGCTCACCCAGATCATGTAACCCGAGCAATCCCATACCCAGCATGACAAAGGGGAATGCACTGCCGTCGTTCATGCCGGCCTCACAGGTCAGGGTGAAGCGCAGTTGGTCGTGGTCACCGGGGTGACGAATTTGCACATCAGTTGCCAATACCGGGTCAGTAGGTGCGAGTATTGCACCCAGCAGCACACCCGCACCCAATGGCAGGTCGAGCACATAATAGGCGAATGCTGCGACCATCGCGACAGTGATGGACATGGAAACTGAGGCCAGCAGTATAGGCGCTCGCCAGCGGGCAAAGCTGAATGGTACTGGCATTTTTACGCCAGCCGAGAACAGGGAAATCAATACAGCCACTTCCGTCAGCACTTCCAGCAGCGCTGATTCCTTGAGTGGGTTGAAGTGAAATATACCCAGCACAGACGGGCCGACCAGAATACCAACCGCCAGATAAATCATGGCGGAGGTAATCGGCAATCGCTTAAGTATCGAAGAGGTCAAACCCATGGTAAGCAATAGTCCGCCTACGAGCAGGAACCAATGGGCGTTAGTCATTTAGCAGTCATCCATACGCACCTATGATTTTAAATATTGCTATTATAGGCTGGTCTGGCAGTGCATACGATTATTCAAGCTAATCTGGTCTGAATTTTGGGTTGATAATTAGTTGCTGCCTGGCCCACGTCCTTGACCTACAGGGTCATTGCTATCGAATGGATCAGTCAGCTGTATCGCTTGTGAGTTACCCCATTTTCCCAGATCATCAACTTGCACACCTAGCCAGAAAAATCCACCTGCTGAATCGGTCCAATAGCCGCCAACGATACGTTGGGTTGGCTCCAGCAGTACGTGTTGAGAGTATTCCACTGCTTCATCCTTGCTGCGGAATACCTTCCACAGCACGATGCGTTCCTTTTGTGGGTCTTCGGGGAGTGATATGGGCTGATCCAAGATTTCATTTACTTGAACATCCTGATTAAGTGTTTGCATGATTATCCTTTGCGATGCATTGGTTAAGTTGAGGTTCATTTCAGGGCACATTTAAATCGAGTGGAATTAAAAGCACTATCTGACGTGATACTGTCGTCCATGGTCACGCCTTGAATATGAATAATAAGCAGTGCGCTGATGGATACTGTGCGCTGACGAACATAGTGGGATATTGGTGCCGGATAAATGCAGCGTTAAGCTTAAAGCTGAGACCTTTGCACGATGTAGCGAGCGCAGTTCAGATGAGGCGAAAATCAGCGAAAAAGCGGAGTGTATAAGTAGTACATGAGCATTTTGAGCTGATTTCCAACGACATATGAACAAGCGCAGTAATCGTGCAAAGGTCTCAAGTTATTTAGCTCAGCTTGTTGCGGTTAACAGATTGGTCATCAGGTCTTGTTGCATGACTAATTGGCTAGTCCAAGTTAGCTGTCGTTGCTGCATTGCTGGCAATGTTGTTAGCCACCCCTGCCAGTTCAGCTCGGCTGAGTTTAGCTGATTCCAGCTGTGCCAGAATGCGATGAAGTTGGCGGATGCGCTGCTTGCTACATTACCCAGATAATGAGCTAGAAAGGCATTGAGTTTGTCGTGATGAGCGTTGTCGGCTTGCGGATAAATATGCCAGACAAACGGCTTTCCTGCCCAGATGGCACGTACGAATGAGTCTTCGCCACGCATAAAATTTATGTCACAGAGCCAGAGCAGTTTGTCATAGCTATCCTGATCGAGAAAAGGTAGCCGATGTACGGTCAGGTTGCCGCGTTGCCAAGTCTGGTCGCTACCAAAAAACGCACTGACTGGCGCGGTGAGTTTGCTCTCTGGGAGTAAAACGACGATAGGCGTAGCGCTGTTCTCCCATTGCGTTAATAGCGCGGGCAGAGCAGGGTTTTCATAGCCAAACAGGGAGATAGTGAGCGCATTATGGTCGGGTATGATGCCGAGCTGTGCCCAGAACTCGCCTTGATATTGAGGGCTGCTTTGAAACGCATCTCGGCGGCTGATGAGGTCGTGTTCTCGGATTAAACCACCTGTTTGCGGGGTAAATCCGGGAAAGAAAAAGTGTTTGAGCAGTGGCAGGCGTGGGTGCGGCGAGGGCAGACTGTGGCAACCGGCTACCCAGTCTTCGGCACTGAGGTATTCGAGATTGAACCAGCGCGGTTTGATGGCGCTGGCCGCCATGGCGCTAATGTAGCTGTCTGGAATATCGCAGGCGAATGCTTCGATGACGACATCGGCGATGTCTACGCTTGGGAAATCGGCTGTCCACAGCCATACTTCTACACCGCTGAGCGTTTGGGTTAGCACATCAGTTTTGGCACTGGGGCAAAGTGCAGCAAGTGGGTGTAAATCATCAACCCACAAGCGCACGTTGACATGCTGTTCTGCGACTAATTGCCGTGCCAGTCGCCAGGTCACAGCGATGTCGCCATAGTTGTCGATAACCCTGCAAAATATATCCCAGCGCGGCATTAGTTTATTTTGGTATTAAACGTAGCAACTGATCCTGTACTTTATCCAATGTGCTCTTGAAATCAACCAGCCGTTGCTTTTCCTGCTCAACCACTGCCGCTGGTGCGCGATCAACGAAGCTGGCGTTTTCCAGTTTTGCTGCACACTTATTGATTTCGCCTTGCAAACGGTCGATTTCCTTGGTCAGTCGTGCGGATTCTGCCTCTTTGTCGATTTCTATGAGCAGCATGAGCTTGGTATCGCCGACAATAGCGACAGGCGCGTCGCCATGTGGCAATTCGGCATGAATATTGACTTCGCTGAGTTTGGCCAGCGCAGCGATATACGGTGCGAAGCTGGCCAGCATCGCAGCATCGCCACTTATCGCCAATGGGACTTTGAGCGCGGGTGACAAGCTCATCTCACCACGCAGACCACGGGTGGCATTGATGATGTCCTTTAGCAAGCCAATCTGGTTGATAGACTGTTCGTCGATTTTGCTCGTGTCGGCAATCGGATAAGCCTGATTCATGATGCTGTCGCCCGTTTTTCCCGTGAGCGGCGCAACGGTTTGCCATAGCTCTTCGGTAATGAACGGAATGATGGGGTGGGCAAGACGCAGTGCGGTTTCTAGTACGCGTACCAGGGTGCGGCGGGTGGCGCGGGCAGCCGCTTCGTTGCCTGTGCTGAGTTGGACTTTGGCAAGCTCCAGATACCAGTCGCAGTATTCATCCCAGACAAATTCATAGATGGCACGGGAAACCATGTCAAAACGGTAATCGGTGTAAGCCTGCGCTACATGCTGTTCGGCCTGTTGCAGGCGGCTGATAATCCAGTGGTCGGCAAAGCTGTATTCGAGTGCTAGGCTGTCATCCAGCCCGACATCTTTGCCATCGCAATTCATCATCACGAAGCGCGTCGCGTTCCATAGTTTGTTGCAGAAATTTCTATAGCCATCAGCACGTTGCAGGTCGAACTTGATGTCGCGACCGTGGGTGGCGAGGCTGGCAAAGGTGAAACGGAGTGCGTCGGTGCCAAATGCGGCAAAGCCGTTAGGATAGTCAGCCCGTGTTTGTTTGGCGATGCTGGCGGCCTGTTTGGGATTCATCATGCCAGTGGTGCGTTTGGCGACGAGGTCGTCCAGCGTAATGCCGTCGATTAAATCGAGTGGGTCGATGACATTGCCCTTGGATTTCGACATCTTGTTGCCGTGGGCGTCGCGCACCAAGCCCGTGACATAGACCTGGCGGAATGGAATCTTGCCAGTGAAATGCTTGGTCATCATCACCATGCGTGCTACCCAGAAGAAGATGATGTCAAAGCCCGTGACCAGGACCGCGCCAGGCAGGAATGCGTCCAGCTCTAGGGTCTGGTCTGGCCAGCCCAGTGTGGAGAATGGCCACAGTGCAGACGAGAACCAGGTATCGAGTACATCTTCATCGCGGCGTATGAGTTTGTCACCCGCCTGTTGCTGCGCTTCGGCCTCGGTATGGGCGACGTAGATATTGCCGTCTTCGTCATACCAGGCCGGGATGCGGTGTCCCCACCAGAGTTGGCGTGAGATACACCAGTCCTGAATGTTCTCCAGCCACTGATTGTAAGTGGATGTCCAGTTTTCCGGCACAAATTGCAGTTCGCCAGATTTGACGGCTTCCAGCCCCTGTTTTCCCATATCTGCCATGTCAACAAACCATTGATCGGTGAGCATGGGTTCGATGACAGTGTTGGTGCGGTCACCGCGTGGCACCATGAGCTTGTGCGGCTTAGCGTGGGCGAGTTGGTTTTTTTCATTCAACTCAGCCAGTAATTTTTCGCGGGCAACGTAGCGATCCAGTCCCTGGTATTCCATTGGGCAGAGGTCGTTCATTTTTGCGTCCAGCGTCAACACACTGATCGGCACCAGATGATGGCGTGCGCCGACGGCATAGTCGTTGAAGTCATGTGCCGGCGTGATTTTTACTACACCAGTACCAAAAGCAGGATCAACATAATCATCGGCGATCACTGGGATGCTGCGTTCAGCAATCGGCAGGCGCACATGGCGGCCGATAAGGTGTTTGTAACGTTCGTCTTCAGGGTGAACAGCGACAGCAACGTCGCCGAATAGTGTTTCTGGTCGCGTGGTGGCGACTTCGACAAAGCCATCTTCGCCTTCAATGGCATAAAGGATATGCCACATGAAGCCGTCTTCTTCGGTGGACACCACTTCGAGGTCAGAAACGGCTGTGCCCAGCACTGGATCCCAGTTGACCAAACGTTTGCCGCGATAAATCAGGCCTTCGTTATAGAGTTTGACGAATACTTCGGATACTGCCGTGGACAAACCTTCGTCCATGGTGAAACGTTCACGTTCCCAGTCGCAGGAAGTGCCGAGGCGGCGCATTTGCCCTGTAATGGTGGAACCAGACTGCGCCTTCCATTCCCAGACTTTTTCCAGAAAAGCTTCGCGGCCTAAATCGTGGCGTGAGATATTTTTGGCATCGAGTTGGCGTTCAACCACGATTTGCGTGGCGATGCCGGCGTGGTCAGTACCTGGTTGCCATAAAGTGTTGTCACCCAGCATGCGATGGTAGCGTATGAGTGCATCCATGATGGTGTGCTGAAAAGCGTGCCCCATGTGTAGCGTGCCAGTGACATTGGGCGGTGGCAGCATAATGCAGTAAGCGGGTTGCTGGCTATCCATGCTGGCGCGAAAATAGCCTGATTGTTCCCAGTGTTGATACCAGCGTTGTTCTATTTGTTGCGGTTCAAAGCTTTTAGCGAGACTGTTAGCGATTTCCATGGTGCGTGCGTCATGTTAGGTAAAGCAAACATTATACCGAATCGTCAGGCTGCTTGAGTGTAATACCGTAACGGGCGAATTCGCTAATCAGGGTTTCTTGTACTATATGTTCAATATTAACGGTTAGTTGCGGCAGCAACAGAGCAATCGTGTCGTCCATTGCCTGTTGCAATTGTGGGGCAATGAGGCTGGTTATTTGTGTTTGTAGTTGTTGATTGATGCTTTGCAAAATATTAGTTGCGATGATAGCTTGCGATTCTGCGCTGATTTCCTCGGCTAAAGTTGATGCTGGCGGTGTCGGTGCGGCGTCGTTAAAGACGGCGTCGCCGAGTTGAACTATATCGGTTAGTACAGGAAAGTTCATCACCGTGTCGTATTCTGGCATAACCAATGTTTCCGGTGGGTTGGCTGCGGGCGCAAAGGGGTTGGTTTGGTAACGGCCAATCAAGGCATCCATTTTATCGATGATAGGATCTTCCATGTTATTTACTCATATCGTAATTGGTGAGTGTGCAGTTATTTTTTTTATAATATGACCAGCGTTGGCGTCCAGCGAGAGTGTCAGCTTCATCGGTGCTGACGATTTCAATTAAACGTGCAAATTGCTGAAAAAAATCAGGCGTATGCGCGTTCAGATTAATCAGTAAATCACGATGGGGCAGTGCGCCCAAGTTCATGCCTAGTACGATGGGCGTATGCTCGGCATGAGGAGCGCTGGCAAGGCAGTGTGGGACGAAGCTGGTGGCAACGTCCGACCACAGTCGGGTATCGAGTTCGTTCAGGACTTGACTATCCTCACTGAGGATGAGGATTTTCAAGCCTTGCTTATAGGCTTTTTGTGCTATCTGCCGCGCCAGCATGAGTTTGTCTGGCGCGTTGGAGTAGAAGTCGACACGGCTCATTTTTTAGCAACGCGACCCAGCAAGAAATGCGTGAGCAAAGGGACGGGGCGACCTGTGCTGCCCTTGTCTTTGCCTGATTTCCACGCGGTGCCTGCAATGTCCAAATGAGCCCAATTGTATTTGCTGGTAAAGCGCGATAAAAAACACGCTGCGGTAATCGAGCCACCTGCACGTCCACCGATATTGGCGATGTCAGCGAAGTTGCTATCCAGTTGTGCTTGGTAGTCATCCCACAGCGGCATGCGCCATGCGCGATCTTGTGCTGTGGTGCCTGCTGCGGTGATTTCTGCGGCAAGCTCGTCGCTGCGACTGTAAAGTCCGCTGGCGTGCTGACCTAGCGCGATCACGCACGCGCCTGTGAGTGTGGCGATATCGATGACGACTTCGGGATCAAAGCGTTCAACATAGGTCAGTGCGTCACATAGTACGAGTCGGCCTTCTGCATCGGTGTTGAGGATTTCTATGGTTTGTCCTGCCATGGACTTGACGATATCACCTGGCTTGACGGCCATACCGTCGGGCAGATTTTCACTGGCGGGAATGACACCGATGATGTTGAGCGGCAATTTTAGCTCGGCAGCGGCCAGTAATGTACCCAGTACGCTGGCTGCGCCACACATATCATATTTCATCTCGTCCATTTCAGCGCCCGGCTTGAGGGAAATGCCGCCCGAGTCAAAGGTAATGCCTTTGCCCACGAGGACAATAGGTTTATCATTTTTATTGCCACCGTTGTGGCGCAGGACAATGAGTTTGGGTGGCTGGTCGCTGCCTTGCGCCACTGCCAATAACGCACCCATGCCCAGTTTTTCCATGTCTTTACGATCAAGAATTTCACATTTGAGGGGGTAGGTTTTGGCCAGTGCTTTAGCTTGGTCGGCCAGATAACTAGGGGTGCAAATGTTGCCTGGGAGGTTGCCCAGGTCTTGAGCCAATACCATGCCGGCTGCGATGGCGCTGGCATTTTTAATAGTGGACTCGGCTGATTTTAAAGCTTTGCTGTCAATAATCAGCGTGATTTTTTTCAGGGTAGTGGTTTTGTCATCCGCTTTGCTTTTGAGTTTGCCCGGCTGATATTGCTGCGAGTGTGCGGCAAAGACGGTTTGTTCCAGTTGCCATGCCTGATTTTGGTCGGCAAGCGTTTCGCTGGTTAAACATATTGCGGCATTGCTAATGTTGAGCTTGTTGAGTGCTGCCAGCGCAGCATTGGTGGCAGTAAGGAAATTCTTGCCGTTAAATTCACTGGCTTTGCCCAAGCCCACCAATAACACGCGTTTGCTGCTGATAAGCGGGACGTTATGCAACAATAAGGTGCTGCCAATTTTGCCGGTCATATCACCTGTTGCCAAAATTTCTGTTAAATAGCCTAAGCTGGTGCTATCCAAGATTTGTCCACTAGCGGATAATTGTGCAGATTCAAAAACGCCGATCACTGTACATGCTGCACGTTGTTTATCTGCTAAGGTATTTTTTATGCTAAATTCCATGTGTGGCTCCTAAACCGTGAATGTCCCCTCATTATTTGTAGTCTGTCGTCAAAAGTCAAAATAAACATGAAGCTTTTTCATCGCGCATTAATGCGTGAACTCATTTTTAACTATCTCGCGGTATTTTTAGTGCTGTTGGTGATTACGCTAACGACGCTGTTCATCCGTCTGCTGGGCGATGCTGCGCGCGGTGAAATGGCGGTGGAGGCGGTGCTGACTTTCCTCGGCTTTGGTGTGTTTAGCTTTCTTCCGTTATTGCTGTCCTTGACGCTATTTATCTCTATTATCATGGCGTTATCACGCGCCTATCGTGAGAGTGAGATGGTGGTATGGTTTAGCGCCGGACTGGGATTGAGCGCGTGGTTACGGCCAATTTTGCGTTTTGCATTGCCTGTGGTGTTGGCGATAGGGACGTTGAATTTAGTGGTGATACCCTGGGCATTGAGCAAGAAAGATACATTTCGGCAGATGCTCGATAACCGTGATGAGTTATCACTTGTTACGCCAGGTTTGTTTGTCGAATCCAAGCAGGCGGATAAAGTTTATTTCGTTGAAGGTTTGGCAGATAACGGCGCGCGGGTGAAAAACCTGTTTATGCAATCTACCCAGGATGGTGTGTTGGGAATTACCTTAGCGCAGTCTGGCGTGCATCGACGTCTGGCGAATGGCGAACGTTATCTAGTACTGGAAAATGGGCGGCGTTACGAGGGTACGCCCGGGTTGGCGGATTATAAAATTGCAGAATTTGGGCGTTATTGGATGTGGCTAGAGCCGAAGGCTATCGTTTTACACCGTGATTTAGGAGCAAATGCTTTGCCGGTTATGGCGTTATTGCAGCATCCCACGCCCGTGAATCTGGCTGAGTTGGTGTGGCGTTTCGGTTTTCCCGTCAGCGCCTTGGTACTGGCGATGCTGGCGATACCATTGAGTTTCGTTAATCCACGGGCGGGGCGTTCGTTTAGTTTGATTTTGGCGTTGCTGACATTTGTGATTTATAACAACTTGCTGGGTATTATTCAGGCTTGGGTAGCGCAGGAAAAAATCTCTTTTCTGGTTGGGTTGTTGGGAGTGCATGCAGTTATGCTCGGGCTGGTGTGGTTAATGTTCTTTCAGCGTATGAATTTGCGCAGAGGCTTTTTTAAATGAAGCTCATTTTCCGCTATTTAGCTAAGGAATCCCTGGCAGCATCGCTGTTTGTGTTTGTGGCACTGATGACCTTGTTTGCGTTTTTTGATCTGATTAATGAATTGGATGCGCTGGGTAAAGGCCATTATGGTTTTGGACAAATACTGCTGTATGTGACCTTGAGTATCCCCGGTCATTTGTACGAATTACTGCCTGTTGCAGCATTAATCGGCACGCTGGTGGCGATGGCACGGTTAGTGGAAAATTCGGAATTCAGCATCATGCTGGTATCAGGTTTGTCGATGCAGCGTATTGCTGTCTATTTGATGATGGTAGGCTTGCTGTTCACCGCGCTGACTTTTGTGTTTGGTGAGGTTGTTGCACCTGCGAGTGAACGTTATGCCGAGCAAATGAAGCTTAAAGCCACTAATGCGCTGGTGGCACAGGCGTTTCGTTCCGGCTTGTGGGTGCGTGATGACCGTAATTTTATTAACGTGCGTGAAGTGACCCCCGATGGCGAACTTCGCAACATCAATGTATATACGTTCGACGATAAGTTTCGATTGCAACGCATTTACCGCGCCGCAACTGGCACTTTTCTACACGATAACGTGTGGCAATTGCATGAGATAGATGAAACGCGATTTGCGGCAACAGGGGTAACGGTAGGGCATGTGGCAAGCAGTGAATGGCAATCAGTGCTTACCCCTGGCATTATGAATGTGTTACTGGTTGCACCCGAAAAAATGTCAGCTGTGGATCTGTGGGCATACATCCAGCATTTGCATGAAAATCGCCAGCCTAGCAAACGATATGAAATTGCATTGTGGAGTAAGTTGATTTACCCATTTGCCGCACCCATCATGATACTGCTGGCATTGCCGTTTGCTTACCACCGGCCGCGTGCAGGCGGCGTTAGTGTGCGCGTGTTCGCAGGTATCATGCTAGGCTTGGGCTATCATCTATTTAATCGCCTGTTCGCTTATATGGGCTTGCTCAACGACTGGCCGCCATTGGTTAGTGCATTGGTGCCCACGCTGATATTTTTAGCGCTGGGTATCTATTTGCTTAAGCGTGTAGAGCGTCAATAACGCTGCTATCAATGTGGTGGCAATCAGATTATTCTTTTGTTAGATGTGCCTTGCTGACTAATCGCGTACCTGCCAGTCGATCATGCAAAAACTGGCCGTCCGGGTCAAATAAAGCCCATAACTGGGTGATACCTACGAGCCAGCTAAAAACAAAGCGTTTTAACGCAGTACGTAAGTCCAGGTTGTCACCATTTGTTTTGATTACGTAAATATGCCAGGTTTTCATGGCTAAAGATTGTCCTCGCATCCAGAACCAGACGAAATAAATAGCCATTACCCCAACGAGATAGAGTTGTAATAATGCTTTCGGCAACTTGTTATGCGTTAGTGCAATAAACAGGTAGTCTGCAATAAACAGCACCGCTACTAATAAAATCGCTTCATAAATCATGGTGGCAAAGCGTTTCCAGATGCCGGCAGTGGGGAGTGATGGGTTCATGACAGACTCGGTTCGATAAAAGCGCATTATCCTAGAAAAATGGCTGGCTTGCCATGTGTGCTGCTTTGAGTAAGGGTTAAATGTTTGGTAGAATAAAAAAATAACCTCACAGCAACTCAGTCTGAGTCATACCCATGTAACTTTCCGGCTTCATTTCGCCGCAGATATTGCGGCTATCGTTTTTTCTCTATTTGGCAATGTCGTTCACGGCTATCTATACGCGCGTGTTGAGGATTACCAATCCAGATTTTTGTATGGCAAGGTGCATGTTTGGCATGCAGGTTGTGTATTGTGAGGTTGATATGAGTTTGCAAAATTTTCCCGAGATTAAAATCAATGTATTAAGTGGTTTGATTGTCGCGCTGGCGTTGGTGCCAGAGGCGATCGCGTTTGCTTTTGTGGCGCATGTGCATCCGCTGGTAGGCTTGTATGCGGCGTTCATGGTGTCACTGATCACTTCGCTGATAGGCGGTCGCCCCGGCATGATTTCAGGTGCAGCGGGGTCGCTGGCGGTGGTAATGGTGGCGTTGGTGGTGCAGCACGGGGTTGAGTATTTATTTGCGACGGTGGTGCTGATGGGTGTTTTGCAAATTGCATTTGGCTTGCTGAAGCTGGGCAAGTTTATTCGTATGGTTCCGCATCCGGTGATGCTGGGTTTCGTGAATGGGTTGGCAATGGTAATTTTCCTGGCACAGCTAGGGCATTTCAAGGTGGCAGATGCGGCTGGAAATTTACACTGGATGCAGGGCGCGCCGTTGTACGTGATGCTGGGGTTGATTGCGCTGACACTGTTGATAATATATGTTTTGCCACGCTATTTTAAGGCTTTACCCTCCACGCTGGTGGCGATAGTGGCTGTGTCTTTGCTGGTGATATTCGGTGGGGTGGAAACCAGAACGGTAGGTGATTTGGCGTCGATTAAGGGCGGTTTGCCAGAATTCCATATCCCCGGTGTGCCGTTCAATTTGGACACTTTGCGCGTTATTTTCCCCTACAGTTTAATTCTGGCTGGCGTGGGCTTGATAGAGTCATTGCTGACGTTGAATTTGATAGATGACATGACGCAAACTCGCGGCAAACCCAACCGCATGTGTGTGGGACAGGGTGTGGCGAATGTGGTGACAGGGTGCTTTGGGGGCATGGGCGGCTGTGCGATGATAGGTCAGAGCATGATTAATGTGACCAATGGCGCGGTGAAAAATATCTCGGGTATTGCGGTCGCGTTGTTCTTGCTGAGTTTTATCCTGTTTGCGTCCGAGTGGATACAAATGATACCGCTGGCGGCGTTAATTGGGTTGATGTTCATGGTGTCGGAAAAAACATTTGAGTGGGGTAGCTTTCGCCTGTTTGGTAAAGTGCCACCAGCCGATATTTTGGTCGGGTTGTCTGTGGCAGTCGTGACGGTATTGACGGATTTAGCAATGGCAGTCATCGTTGGTGTGATTATTTCTGCATTGGTGTTCGCTTGGCAGCAGGCTAAACATATCGAAGTCAGGGTAACGACTGATGAGCACAATTGGAAAGTATATGAATTGCATGGTGCGGTGTTTTTCGCCTCCATACATAATTTTTCAGCACTATTTACACCGAAGCAAGATCCGGATGAGGTCGTCATTGATTTCAAATTTGCACGAGTCAAGGATCATTCGGCAATTGCGGCGATTGATGCATTGGCTGAGCGTTATACCCAGGCTGGGAAAAAGTTGCATTTACGTCATTTAAGTCCGGATTGTTTGGAGTTATTGGATAAAGCTAAGGGAATGATAGAAGTGAATGTGCTGGAAGACCCTCACTATCACCCTGCGGATAATCGTTTAGGCTGATTCATTGTTGATAGGCGTGGTAATTTTGCGTGGAAAGCGTTTAGCGTATAAAATACGCAGCTATTTTGCACAAATTTTAACCTATGCGTATTGGTAATCACGTCCTCAAAAACAATCTCATTGTCGCACCCATGGCGGGTGTGACGGATAGGCCATTTCGTCAGTTGTGCAAGCAAATGGGTGCGGGGATGGCAGTGTCGGAGATGGTGACGTCTAATTCATTGTTGTATGGCTCGGCAAAAACTCAGAGACGGGCGAATCATGATGGTGAGGTGGATCCAATTTCAGTGCAAATTGCAGGATCAATTCCTGAAATGATGGCTGAAGCAGCGCGACATAACGTGGATAGAGGCGCGCAGATTATAGACATCAACATGGGGTGTCCTGCGAAAAAAATCTGCAATGTGATGGCAGGTTCGGCATTGTTGCAAGATGAGCCATTAGTTGCACGCATTTTGGCGGCAGTGGTGAATGCAGTGCCTAACGTGCCGGTGACGCTAAAAATTCGTACGGGTTGGGATAAGCAGCATAAGAATGCATTGAATATACTGAAAATTGCAGAAGATAGTGGCATCCAGGCGTTAGCAATGCACGGCAGAACCCGAGCATGTGCTTATACGGGGGATGCTGAATACGATACCATCGCTGCAGTTAAAGCGGTGGCGCGGATTCCTATTATTGCCAACGGTGACATTACAACGCCTGAAAAAGCCAAATTTGTGCTCGAATATACCGGTGCAGATGCGGTAATGATAGGGCGCGCGGCGCAAGGGCGGCCGTGGATATTCCGCGAAATTGATCATTATTTACAAACAGGTACGCACTTGCCGCCACCAGAAGTGGATGAGATACATCGCGTGTTGACTCATCATATGAATGATTTGTATGAATTTTATGGCGAGCAGTCTGGCTTGCGTATCGCCCGCAAACATATTTCCTGGTACACCAAAGGATTGCATGATTCGGCAAATTTCCGTCATGCAATGAATCAATTACAGACGTTAGATGAACAAGTTGCTGCTGTTGATGCTTTTTTTGAGCATTGTCGTGCACGCGGCAAACATTTGGATTATGTGACTGACGGTCAAACAGATGACGCAGTTGCTGCTTAGGGTATTAATTTAATGAATAAACATGACAATGAAATAGCGGTTTGTGTGCAACGCGCAATCGATGTGTACTTTCAGGACTTGGATGGTGAACCGCCGGCGGGAGTTTACGATATGGTGTTGGCGTGCGTAGAGCGCCCATTGTTGGAAAAAATTCTGACTTACGCGCAAGGTAATCAAACCCGTGCCGCCGAGTATTTGGGTATCAATCGTAATACCTTGCGCAAAAAAATGGCACAGTATGATTTGCAGTAACCGCAACAATATTTAGTTTCAAGCATCTTTAATTTTATCTTCAGGGAATCAAATGGCTTACATAGAACGCGCGCTGATTAGCGTGTCTGACAAAACGGGCGTGCTGGCATTGGCGCAAGGTTTGCGGGAATTCAATATCGAAATTCTATCGACAGGCGGTACAGCTAAATTATTGGCGGAAAATGGCATCTCTTGTACCGAAGTGGCCGATTACACCGGTTTTCAGGAAATGCTCGATGGGCGTGTGAAGACCTTGCATCCCAAGATACATGGCGGCATCCTGGCGCGCCGGGATTTGGCCGAGCATGCTGAAGCAGTCAAGCAGGCGGGCATAGGTTATATCGATTTGGTGGTGGTGAATTTATACCCATTCAGCGCAACTGTGGCGAAAGCGGATTGCACTTTAGCTGATGCAATAGAGAATATCGATATTGGCGGCCCTACCATGGTGCGCTCAGCGGCCAAGAATTATCAGCACGTAGGTGTGGTAACTGACCCTGCGGATTACGCGATGGTGTTGGCTGAATTGAAAGCCAATAGCGGTTCGCTGGCAACGGCTACTTGCTACGATTTGGCACGTAAGGCATTTACCCATACTGCGCAATACGACAGTGCGATTTCCAATTATTTGACCTCGCGCGAGTTAGATGGTGAACGTGCCCCATTCCCAGCCCAATTGAATCTGAATTTTACCCGTGTTCAAACTATGCGTTACGGTGAGAACCCACATCAGGCAGCCGCGTTCTACCGCGATTTGCAACCTGTTGCGGGCAGTCTTGCGTATTACACTCAGCTGCAAGGTAAAGAATTGTCGTATAACAATATCGCTGATAGCGATGCGGCATGGGAAGGTGTGAAAAGCTTTGTGCAGCCAGCGTGTGTGATCATTAAGCACGCCAACCCTAGCGGTGCAGCGGTGGCGCATGACGCGTTGTCGGCTTATCGTCTGGCGTTTGCTACTGATCCGTCTTCTGCATTTGGCGGTATTATTGCGTTCAACTGCGAAGTCGATGCCGCAGCAGCAGAGGCCGTGTCACAGCAGTTTATGGAAGTGTTAATCGCACCTGCTTACAGTGCGGATGCCTTATCTATTTTGGCGAAAAAGGCGAATGTGCGTGTGTTGGTCGTGCCGATGGCGCATGAGATTAACGCTTATGAAGTTAAACGGGTAGGTGGTGGTTTGCTGGTACAGACCGTTGATAATTTTAATGTGACTGCTGACGATTTGCGTGTAGTGACTGAATTGCATCCTACTGCACAACAAATTCAGGATATGCTGTTTGCCTGGCGTGTGGCGAAGTTCGTTAAATCCAATGCAATCGTCTTTGCCGCCAATGGGCAAACACTGGGTGTGGGTGCGGGACAAATGAGCCGGGTTGATTCAACTAAAATTGCTGTGATTAAAGCGGCGAATGCAGGGTTGCCGTTGGCTGGTTGTGCGGTAGCTTCGGATGCGTTTTTCCCATTCCGTGATGGCCTGGATGTGCTGGCGGAAGCGGGTGCTAAAGCCGTTATCCAGCCAGGCGGTAGCGTGAAAGATGCTGAAGTCATCGCTGCGGCTAACGAGCATGGCATTGCCATGGTATTTACTGGACATAGACATTTCCGTCATTAAGCGAAGATTATGAATATATTAGTGATAGGTTCGGGTGGGCGTGAACATGCGCTGGCATGGCGTTTGGCGCAATCGCCGCGCGTGGTAAAGGTATTTGTCGCACCAGGTAATGCAGGAACGGCAGGCGAGAAAGAATTAATCAATGTGCCAATAACGGATATTGCGGAATTACTGGCTTACGCCCAGCAAGAGCAAGTCATGTTGACGGTGGTTGGCCCTGAAGCGCCATTGGCAGCAGGGATAGTTGATCAATTTCGCGCGGCAGGATTAAAAATATTTGGTCCGACTCAAGCTGCTGCGCAGCTGGAAGCCTCCAAGGATTTTGCCAAGGCATTCATGCAGCAGCATGGTATTCCAACTGCCAAATATCAAACTTTTAGTGATATCGCAGCAGCACATGCCTACATAGACGCTGAAGGTGCCCCCATCGTTATTAAAGCAGATGGTTTGGCAGCAGGTAAGGGTGTGGTTGTGGCAATGGATCTGGCTGAAGCGCATGCCGCCATTGATATGATGTTGCAGGATAATCAACTGGGTGACGCAGGTGCGCGCGTAGTGATTGAGGAGTTTTTGACAGGTGAAGAAGCCAGTTTTATTGTTATGTGTGACGGTGAACATGTGCTGCCATTGGCGACCAGTCAAGACCATAAACGCATAGGCGATGGCGACGCTGGTCCGAATACGGGTGGTATGGGGGCGTATTCTCCGGCGCCGGTGGTGACACCTGAGATTTATGCTAAAACTTTGCGTGAAGTGATTGCGCCGGTGATGGCGGGGATGAAAGCAGCGGGGACGCCTTATACGGGATTTCTTTATGCAGGGCTGATGATTAGCGAAGACGGGACGATTAAGGTGCTGGAATTTAATTGTCGCATGGGAGATCCTGAAACCCAGCCTATTATGATGCGCTTGAAATCAGATTTGGTAATGTTGATGGAGCATGCTGTAAATGGCACGCTGGATACGATTGAGGCTGAGTGGGATAGACGTACTGCACTGGGCGTGGTGATGGCTGCAGCTAATTACCCAGATACACCACGCACCGGTGACGTGATTACTGGTTTGCCTAAGGCTGAAGAAGATGCGCACATATTTCATGCGGGCACTAAGCTGGTCGATGACCAGGTGGTGACCAGCGGTGGGCGTGTGTTGTGTGTAACAGCACTGGGCGATAGCGTGAAAATCGCGCAACGACGTGCTTATGAAGTAGCAGAACAAATCCATTTTGACGGTAGCCAAATGCGACGTGATATTGGTTATCGTGCAATAGATCGCAAAAAGTAATAGCTGCAAATGCGTCATCGCGTATTGGCTTATCCGACCGAGTCTTGCTACGGCTTGGGCTGCAATCCGCAATCCAGGCTAGCGGTCAGACGAATTCTGCGACTAAAGCGCAGGCCGCAGAGTAAAGGGCTGATACTGATTGCATCGCGGCCTGAGCAGTTGCGGCGTTACGTGACACCCGAGGCGTTGCAAGCGGCGGTGGCATCAGGCTATTGGCCAGGGCCAGTGACATTATTGCTGGCAGCCAGTAAGCGCTGCCCAGTCTGGTTGCGGGGTAAGCATCAGACCATAGCCGTGCGTGTAACTGCACATGTGCCAGCAGCGAAATTGTGTCAACGGCTGAGAATGGCACTGGTGTCTACCAGTGCGAACCGTAGCGGACAACACGCTCTGCGTAGCGCGCGTGAAGTTTATAGGGTTTTTGGACGGCAGGTGCAGGTGATGCCCGGGCGCATAGGGCCTGCGAAACGGCCGAGCAAGATTGTGAATTTAATGACTAAGCAAGTGGTGCGATCGTAAATAAGGAATCAGGCATGGATACAGCAGCGGTTAAAGATTATTTACTGGCATTACAAGAGCTTATCGTCAGCCGCATGGAGCAGGTCGATGGTAAGCCGTTTGTGCGCGATAGCTGGGTGCGTGCTGAGGGTGGCGGTGGTACCAGTTGTGTCATTGAAAATGGTAATGTACTTGAACGCGGTGGGGTTAATTTCTCTCATGTGTTTGGTGCTAATTTGCCGCCATCTGCATCTGCCGCTCATCCTGAAGTTGCTGGTCGCAGCTTTGAAGCTATGGGCGTGTCTTTGGTGTTCCATCCGCGCAATCCTTATGCACCGACCGTGCATTTTAATGTTCGTTTTTTTATTGCGACCAAGCCAGGTGCTGAGCCGGTTTGGTGGTTTGGTGGCGGTATGGATTTGACGCCATATTACGGGTTTGAAGAGGATGCGGTGCATTTTCATCAAATCTGCCATAACGCATTGGCACCATTCGATAGCAGTTATTACCCGCGTTTTAAAAAATGGTGTGATGAATATTTCTTTATCAAACACAGAAATGAGCCGCGTGGGATAGGTGGCATTTTCTTTGATGATTTCGCTGATCGAGATTTTGATCATAGCTTTCAGACCGTACAAAGTGTAGGCGACCATTTCTTATCAGCTTATGTGCCGATATTGGAACGTCGAAAGGATATGCCTTATGGTGAACGCGAACGTGATTTTCAGGCATACCGTCGCGGTCGTTATGTAGAGTTTAACTTGGTATATGACCGCGGCACATTGTTTGGTTTACAGTCTAATGGCCGTGCGGAATCGATACTAATGTCTATGCCACCTATCGTTAAATGGGCTTATCAATGGCAGCCCGAAGCAGGAACGGAAGAATCGCGTTTGTACAGCGATTTTATTATTGGTAAGGACTGGCTGGGTAACCATTAATTTTTATGTCATCTAAACGCATTTACTATTGGTTGGCTGGGACGAGTGTTGTCGTTGTCGGAGCTTTGGCGGGTTTCCTCGTTTGGGAATTTACCACTTCTACGTTGCAAGCACAGTATCTGGCTGAGTACGCTGCAAAAATGCAGTATAAGCTTGAGCCCAAGGCAAGTCGGGCTATACGTTTTCCGAAGACTGGGCCAGCTGATATCCGCATGGGTTATGCGCAATTACCGGAAATGAGCAAGTTGCTGCTCGATCAAGGTTTTGAAATCTCTCAACAGGCACGGATTAGCCCTGCCATGCAACAAATGGCAGATCAGGGTTTAAATCTGCCTTATCACGAAAAAGATCAAACAGGATTGAAGTTAACCGATGCGGCAGGGGATGTGGTGTTTGAAAGCCATACGCCACAGCGTGTTTATCCCGATTTCAAGTCCATCCCGCCATTGGTGCGCGACAGTTTGTTGTTTGTGGAAAATCGCGAATTGCTGGCAACCGACAACCCTAAACGTAACCCTGCAGTGGAGTGGGATAGGTTAGCTCAGGCAGTTTTAGATAAGCTCATACAGTTAGTTAAGCCTGCGCATGATGTCCCTGGTGGCAGTACGTTGGCGACGCAAATCGAGAAATATCGTCATTCGCCTGATGGTTTGACCATGACGGTGCAGGATAAATGGCAACAAATGGCTTCGGCTTCAGTGCGGGCTTATTTGGATGGCGAAAAAACCTTAGCGACACGGCAACGTATAGTATTGGATTATCTGAATACCGTGCCGTTATCCGCAGCCCCAAAATTTGGTGAAGTTATCGGTTTGCCTGATGCGCTGTGGGCTTGGTATGGCTTGGATGTGAATCGAGTAAATCAGTTGTTATTGGCAAACCATGCTGACGCAGAGACGGGTAATGCATATAAACATGTGCTGTCTCTCATAATTGCGCAGCGTAAGCCATCATATTATTTGAATGTGAATCACAAGGCATTGGAAGATAACACCAATGTGCATCTGCGTTTATTGGCGCGTGAAGGGGTGATTAGCCCAGCATTACGTGATGCCGCGTTACAGGCACGACTAAGTTTTAATGTACAGCGCCCTATCCAGAATAAGGCGTTTATCGCGCAAAAAGCGGCAAATGCGGTGCGTTCACGCCTGGCTAATTTGCTTGGCGTGCCACGTTTGTATGATTTGGATCGCTATGATGTCAGCGCAGATAGCACGCTGAATTCTGCAGCGCAGCAAAGTGTGAGTCAGTTTTTGGTAAGCCTGAACTCTGCCGAAGGAGCAGCTAAAGTTGGCATGTATGGTAAAAATTTGCTCAATCCAGAAAACGATTTAAGCAAAATTATTTATAGCTTTACTTTGTATGAAATGACGCCTCAAGGAGCCCTGTTAAGGATACAGGCAGACAACTTAAATCAGCCTTTTGATATCAACAAGGGGGCTAAGCTTGATCTGGGTTCAACAGCGAAGTTACGTACGCTGATCAGTTATTTGGAAATTATCACTGCGTTGCATGATCAATATAATAAATTAACTGCTCGAGAGTTGACGGCACTGGTGGCCTCATCAACCGATGCGATTTCTGCCTGGGCGGTTAATTATTACCAGCATGCACAAGATAAATCCCTTCCGGCGATGTTAGAGGCGGCAATGTTGCGGCAATATTCAGCTGACCCATCGCAGCCATTCTTTACTGGAGGCGGTTTGCATCGGTTTGTTAACTTTAACAAAGATGACAACGGGCGCACCATGGATTTGTGGGCGGCTACACGTAATTCGGTGAATCTGGTTTATATCCGTTTAATGCGTGACATTAGTTTGTACTACATGGCACAGACGCCGGGTGTGGCTGGCAAAATTCTGGAGGACGCGAGTAACCCAGCACGACGTACTTACCTAGAGCGTTTCGCGGATAAAGAGGGACAGGCATATTTACTACGGTTTTATAAAAAATATCGCGGTCAAACCTCCGTGCAGGTTACCGATACACTGCTTAATAAAGTACATGCTACACCGCGTCGTTTGGCTGCCGTATTCCGTTATTTAGCGCCGAATGAAAGCCTGGACAACTTTGCGAAGTTCCTGCGTGCCCGCAGTGCTGAAGGTGAGCGTTTAACCGATACAACGATAGCCAGTTTGTATCGCCAGTACGCACCTAATGCGTTTTCACTGGCCGATTTGGGTTATATCATCCAGGTACATCCACTGGAACTTTGGTTGGTAGCCTATTTGCGGGAGCATCCTCAGCATAGCTTTGACCAGGTTGTAGCCGCGAGTCATGATCAACGTATCGCGGTATATAACTGGTTATTCAGTACTGGGCGTAAAAATGCGCAGGATATACGCATACGCAGCCTGTTGGAAGTGGAGTCTTTTGAAAAAATTCATCAGGACTGGAAACGTTTGGGTTATCCATTTGATAGTCTGGTGCCATCCTACGCGACTGCTCTTGGTACCTCAGCGGACAGGCCTGCGGCATTGGCCGAGCTCATGGGTATTGTGGTAAATAATGGTGTGCGTATGCCTGCAGTGTCGATAGAAAAAGTGCACTTTGCAGCAGGTACGCCTTATGAAACGGTATTTGTACGCAAACCGCCGCAAGGTGAACGTTTGTTACCTGCAGAATTAACCGTCATCGTACGCAGGGCTTTGCAAGGTGTGGTTGAGCAAGGTACGGCAGGGCGCTTACGCGGTGTATTCAAGGACAATGACGGTAATCCGCTGATTATGGGCGGTAAAACAGGTACAGGCGATCATCGTTTTGATACGGTTGATGCCAATGGCAATGTGGTGACATCACGCGTAGTGAATCGTACTGCAACCATGGTGTTTTTTATCGGCGATAAATTCTTTGGTACGATGACAGCGATAGTGCGAGGTGAAGATGGCGCGCAATATCACTTTACCAGTTCGTTACCTGCGCAGCTGATTAAGGCTATGAGTCCACAATTGTCAGCAGTGTTAGCACCTTCGCGTATCGTACAGAGACTACCTGAAATGGGAATGGACGATCCTGCTGAGGTAGTGGAAGAGCCTGCGCAAAGCAAGGCTATTCCTGTCCCTGCTCCTGCTCCTGCTCCTGCTTCTGCTTCTGCTTCTGCTTCTGTGCCTCCTGTGCCTCCTGTGCCAATAAAAATTGCGCCTGCTGTGATTGCGCCGCATTTAAAACCAGCCCCAAGTTTGGAGCCGGTTGCCAAACCAGCCGCAGTAAATAAACCCGTGGTTGCTGCACCAGTAAATGAGCTTGTGGCGCCACAGCAAGCGCCTGCACCTATTGAAGAACGTCGTGTTAATGGCGGCGAGGCATATTAATTCATGCGTTTGTTAACCATAGGTATCAACCATGAAACTGCACCTGTAAATATTCGGGAGCAGGTGGCTTTTCATGCGGATGGTATGGAAGCTGCGTTGCATGACGCGATATCATCGGGTGCAGTAAAAGAAGCTGCGATACTTTCTACCTGTAATCGCACGGAGATTTATTGCAACGCAGCTGACCAGGATGCAGTGATTAACTGGTTTGCGCACTACCATCAGCTGGATAGCCATACGATAGCGCCATACATTTATGCGCTGCCGCAGGTTGATGCCGCACGACACGCTTTTCGTGTCGCATCGGGTCTGGATTCTATGGTGTTGGGCGAAACTCAGATACTGGGGCAGATGCGCTTGGCCGTGAAAATGGCTGAACAGGCGGGTACGATGGGTATCGTCTTGTATAAGCTTTTCCAGCATACATTTGCCGTAGCAAAGGAAGTCCGCACAGTCACAGAAATTGGTGCGAATTCGGTGTCAATGGCAGCGGCATCGGTGCGTTTGGCGGAGCGTATTTTCCCCAGTATCTCTGAACAAAATGTGTTATTCATCGGTGCTGGCGAGATGATAGAGCTGTGCGCTGCACACTTTGGTGCCCGTCGCCCTAAGCATATATTGGTGGCCAACCGTACTGTGAAACGTGCACAGCTTTTGGCAGAGCGTTATCAGGGCAGCGCGATTAGTTTACAAGAGTTACCTGAACACTTGGCACGTTATGACATCGTTGTTACCAGTACCGCCAGCCAATTGCCTATTTTGGGTAAAGGTATGGTCGAGCGCGCATTGAAAACTCGTCGTCATCGCCCCATGTTTATGGTGGATTTGGCTGTGCCACGTGATATTGAAGTCGAAGTGGGCGAATTGGCTGACGTATTTTTATACAGCGTTGATGATTTGGGTGCGATAGTCAAGCAGGGTATGGAAAACCGCATGGCACAGGTGGGTGACGCTGAGGCAATTATTGATGTGAGTGTGCGTCAGTTTGCTCATTGGCTGGATACGCGCGAGTTGGTTCCAACCATACGCAGTCTGCGCGACCAGGCCGAGCGCGTGCGTCGTCATGAAGTTGAACGTGCGTTGAAGTCGCTGGCTAAGGGCGGGTCTCCTGAACAAGTGCTGGAAGCCATGTCGCATAGCCTTACCAATAAATTTTTACATCATCCTACCCATGCTCTTAATCACGCTGATGATAGCGAGCGCCAAGCTTTAGTGGCGACGTTGTCCAGGCTTTACGCATTACATCAAGAATGAAACCTACCTTATTGAATAAACTCGCTCAGTTGACTGAGCGTTTGGATGAAATCGACCGTTTGCTGTCCGTGGAAACGGTGACCAGCAATATGGATAATTACCGTAAGCTCACGCGTGAACATGCCGAGATTTCACCTGTGGCGGCGCTATATCGCGCATACACACAAACTGAGGCAGACATTGCCAGCGCAAATGAAATGCTGTCAGACCCTGAAATGAAAGAGTTGGCCGAGCAAGAAATTAGCGATGGTAAAGCACGCTTGCTAGTGCTGGAAACAAATTTGCAAATGGAGTTGTTACCTAAAGATCCTAACGATGAACGCAATATTTTTCTGGAAATTCGGGCGGGTACAGGCGGGGATGAGTCAGCTTTGTTTTCAGCAGATTTATTCAGGATGTACACCCGCTTCGCCGAGCGACAACGCTGGAAAGTGGAAATTATTTCCGAAAGTATGAGCGAGTTGGGTGGCTATAAAGAAGTCATCTTGAAAATCATTGGGCGTGGTGCCTATTCGCGCTTGAAGTTTGAATCAGGTGGTCATCGCGTGCAGCGTGTGCCTGCAACTGAGACGCAGGGGCGCATCCATACATCTGCCTGTACGGTAGCGGTAATGCCGGAAGCGGACGAAGTGGCTGAGGTGAACTTGAATCCTGCCGATTTGCGTATAGACACCTATCGCGCTAGCGGTGCCGGTGGACAGCATATTAATAAAACTGATTCAGCGGTGCGGATTACACATCTGCCTACCGGGATCGTTGTGGAATGCCAGGACGACAGATCGCAGCATAAAAATAAGGCGCAGGCTTTGTCAGTGTTGGCGGCCAGGATTAAAGATAAACAATTACGTGAGATTGCGTCGAAAGAAGCGGCAACACGCAAGTCGTTGATAGGCAGCGGTGACAGGTCTGAGCGTATCCGTACTTATAATTTCCCGCAAGGCCGGATTACTGACCACCGTATCAATCTGACCCTGTATAAAATTGATGCGATTATGGATGGCGATTTAGATGAGTTACTGTCAGGTCTGGCAACTGAGCATCAGGCTGAATTATTGGCCGCAATGGGCGAATAGTGCAGATACAAAGCATAATCCAGACTGATAGTGTACGGTTGGCAACGGCGCTGGGTTTATCTGCAGTTGATGCGCGTTTCGAGGTGCAATTAATATTAGCACAGGTATTACAAGTCAATCGCGCCTGGCTAATTGCCCATGCTGATGAAAGCTTATCAGCAGAAAATTACACAAGCTACCATCACTGCTTGCAACGCCGCTTGCAAGATGAGCCCATGGCTTATATTTTCGGTGAAAAAGAGTTCTACGGCCTGACTTTTAAAGTCACCCCTGATGTGCTGATACCGCGACCTGATACAGAATTGTTGGTGGAGCTGGCATTGGCACGCATTCCCAACGATAAGCGGGTGCGGGTGCTGGATTTAGGCACAGGAAGCGGTGCAATTGCTATCAGCATCGCTGTATCACGTCCATTGGCTCAAATTGTGGCAGTGGATAAAAGCCTGTCTGCATTAGCGGTTGCCCAGGAAAATGCGGTTCGCCTCGGGGTAGCGAATATCAGTTTTGTTGCAAGTGATTGGTGGCAGCTGGTGCCTGACGATGACAAATTCGATATTGTTGTAAGTAACCCGCCTTATATCGTTGAGCAGGATGAACATCTGGCGAAATTACGTTTCGAACCTATAGCCGCGCTGACCGCAGGCGCGACCGGTTTGGATGATTTGCGCCGGATTATAGATTCCGCAGCACAGTTTTTGACCCCTAACGGATACTTATTGCTTGAGCATGGTTATGACCAGGCTGAGGTTGTTCGTGGTTTATTGGCAGTGGCCGGGTTTGATGGGATAAGATCAGAGTGTGATTTGGCGGGGGTGGAGCGGGTGAGTCTAGGGCAGGTCAAGAACCCGCCCTAAAGTTTTACTTAGTCGCGATTACCAGACAGGGCCATGAGCAGGTTTAACAAGTTTACGAAGATATTGTATATATCTAGGTAAATCGCCAAGGTTGCCATAACATAATTGGTTTCGCCGCCATGGATGATTTGACTAATGTCGTACAGGATATAGCCAGAAAATATCATGATGGAAATAGCGGAAATCGCTAACGAAGCCACAGGTACCTGAAAAAACATATTTGCCAATGAGGCTAATATCAGCATCACCAAGCCTACCATCAGGAATTTACCCATAAAGCTAAAGTCTTTTTTAGTAACGGTTGCTATCGTTGCTAAAGTAAAGAATATCGCACCTGTACCCCCCGCAGCCATAGCGATGAGCTGAGCGCCATTGCTGAAATGGAGCGCGGCTTGCAAGACAGGTCCCAGCATTAAGCCAAACAATCCTGTAGTGGCAAGTAATAACACGATGCCGAGTGCGTTATTACGATTGGCTGTTATACCCATAAACATCCCGAACATGACCGCCAACATACCGAGCATGGACAAAATCGGGTGCTGTGCCATGAAGGCAAAGCTGATATTCATGCCAAGGTAAGCGCCTATGACAGTCGGTACCATGGTGAGCGATAACATGAGATAGGTGTTGCGTAGAACTTTGTTTTGTGTCTCAGCTAAATCTGCTGTATTACCTAATAAACGAATTTCAGGTTGCATTGCATTTCTCCAAATTGTACTAACTGTCGATAGACTATAGGAATGTAGTTAAAGTTGCAACCTAGCGGCGTTTGTGGCTTATCTCGCTGATTTTCTGTAGGATAGGTATCTAATAATAAAGATAGTGAGTGGAGCGCGAGATGATAGAGCCGATACTGGATTTGGATGGTTGGGTAAACTTCTTTAAAACAGCAGAAATTCCCATGCTGAAACGCACTAGCCGGGAGCTCGGGCGCATAGATATGGATGCTGAAGAATTAAATGCGAGAAGCGTGGCCGATATTATATGCGCGGATCCATTGATGACCGTAGCCCTATTGCGTTACCTGCAACATCACAAACATAGGGTTCAACAGTTTGAAGTGGTTCAGGTAGAGCAGGCATTAATGATGCTGGGTATGAAAACAGTGCTGGAAAAAGTTCAGCCCAGCCTGATTGTAGAGGATATCCTGCATGATCAAATTTCAGCCTTGACTGGTATGCTGCACGCTGTTCGATGTGCCACACGAGCCGCACATTATGCCCGTGACTGGGCAGTGCGGTTAAAAGATACTCATTTTGATGAAATTTATATTGCTGCATTGTTGCATAATTTTACTGAGATACTGATGTGGTGTTATGCGCCGCAACAAATGTTGCAAGTGCAGGCATTGCAGCTTAAAGATAAAGCGTTGCGAACCCGTATTGCGCAGCAGACGGTGCTGGGATTTAAATTGTCTGATTTGCAGCTGGCATTATCTAAGTCATGGATGCTACCAGGCATGCTCATTAGTTTTATGGAAAAAAGTAATACGCATCAGCGCCAAATGCAAAACATTGTGCTGGCGATTAATTTAACTCGGCATGCTGCAAATGGTTGGGATGATGAAGCATTGCCCGATGATTACCAAGCCATCGGGCAGTTATTGCACCTGTCTGTTACCGAGGTAAAACACATCGTTCAGGTGGCATGACTACGGTTTTTCAAAGCACGCAATAGATTCAACGTGTGCCGTGTGCGGGAACATATTGGCAATGCCAGCGCTTTTGAGTTGATAGCCTTTTTCATGCACTAACACAGCTGCATCACGTGCCAAGGTGGCAGGGTTACACGAGACATAGACAATGCGCTTAGGTGCATTATCGTCGAGTGCCTGCACCAGCGCATATGCGCCATCACGTGGCGGATCTATCAGCATCTTGTCAAAATGCCCAAGCGCATTCATGCGTTCAGTGGTTATTTCAAACAAATTTTCCACCATAAATTCGGTATTGCTAATGCCGTTAAATGTTGCATTTTGCTGTGCGCGGGCGACCAGTTCCTTGCTACCTTCAATGCCGACCACTGTCTGTGCATGCCGTGCTATTGGCAGGGTAAAATTGCCCAATCCACAGAACATATCAACGATACGTTCATTTGGCTGCGGATTCAGCAGCTGCATGGCACGGCGCATGAGGATGGGATTAACATCGGTATTAATCTGGGTGAATTCGCTGGGGCGGAATGGCATGACCAAATTAAATTCAGGCAGGCTATAGGATAATTCTGGTGCGTCCAATGGATAAAAAGGCTGGATGGTGTCTGGGCCTTTGGATTGCGTCCACCATTGGATATGATGTTGGTCGGCGAATTCGCGTAATAGCACTTCATCTTCCGGTGGAATGGGCACCATGTGGCGGATAACCAATGCATCCACTGCTGCAGTAGCAACGACTTCTATCTGTGGCAGTTGTGCGCGGATAGTGAGGCGCATGACAAACTCACGTAACAGCGGGATGAGTGCAGAGATACGCGGTGGCAACACTTCACATGAGCGCATATCGGCGATAAAGCTATTCCGGCGTTCGTGAAATCCGACGAGTACGCCGCCTTTCTTTTCCACTAGACGTACCGACATGCGTGCACGGGTGCGATAGCCCCAGGCTGGGCCGTGTATGGGTGACATAATGCTGGCAGGTTGAACCTTGCCTATATGTACCAGGTTGTCTTCGAGCACACGCTGCTTGGCGGCGATTTGCGCACCTGCATCCATGTGCTGCAAACTACAGCCACCACACACGCCAAAGTGCGGACAACGGGGTTTGACGCGCATAAAGCTGGGACGGACGATCTTGGTGATTTGCGCCATGTCGAAACTGTCTTTTTTGCGGTAAATCGAGTACTGAACCACTTCGCCAGTGATTGCACCATCAACAAATATGGTTTTCCCATCCTCGCGCCGTGCGACACCACGCCCTTCATGGTTGAGTGAGGTAATTGTGAGTGTGGCGGGAGGGGTAATGGTGTCGGTCATATTCAGTGATTGCGTGTTGGTTCGGGTGAGTGATAAATGCTTGAGTAACTATGTCGGGCTAAAGCCCGACTGGTGCAGATTAACGCTTATTTGTCCAAGGCGGCAAAAACATTGTCGCGTATGGCTTCTACATTACCTATGCCAGCGATTTTGACGTATTTTGGTGCATCGGCTGATGCGGCATTTGCCCAGTCAGAGTAGTAGTGTACTAGCGGTTCAGTTTGGGCGTGGTACACATCCAGCCGTTTTTTGACTGTGTCCTCATGGTCGTCATCGCGCTGGATCAGCGGCTCGCCGGTGATGTCATCGGTGTTGGCGACTTTAGGTGGGTTAAATACGGTGTGATACGTGCGGCCTGAAGCAAGGTGGACGCGACGGCCTGACATGCGCTGGATGATTTCGCTGTCGGGTACGTCGATTTCAACTACGTAATCTATCGGTACACCTGCGCTTTTCATCGCTTCCGCTTGCGGGATAGTGCGCGGGAAGCCGTCAAACAGGAAACCATTGGCACAATCAGCTTGGGCGATGCGGTCTTTGACCAGACCGATAATGATGTCGTCGGATACCAGTTGCCCTGCATCCATCACGGCCTTGGCTGCTTTGCCAAGCGCGGTGCCAGCGGTAATGGCCGCACGCAACATATCGCCGGTAGATATCTGTGGGATGTTGTAGTGTTGTTTGATGTAGTTGGCTTGTGTGCCTTTGCCGGCCCCAGGGCCGCCGAGTAAAATAATACGCATGTTGTTAACCTTCTAATAAAAATAATTCACGTACACGTGTTAAGTCTTCTGCCGTATCCACGCCGGGTGCGGCGGGATGCGGGCTGATGCTGACGCTGATCTTGTAACCATGCCAGAGCACGCGTAATTGTTCCAGCGATTCAAACTGCTCTATCGGCGCAGGAGTTAAATCAGCATAGTGCTTTAAAAAACCGACGCGGTAAGCGTATACACCGATATGACGATATACAGGCAGGTCAGCGGGTAATGCTGTACCCGCGGTGAATGCGTCACGCGGATAGGGAATAGGCGCACGGCTAAAATACAGTGCGTGCCCATCCTTATCCATTACTACTTTGACGATATTCGGATTGATCATGCTGGCGGTGTCATCTATGGCATGACATACCGTTGCCATGACTGACTCAGGATGTGCCGCTAAATCGGCGGCGACACTGTGTATGAGTTCGGGTGCAATAAGAGGTTCGTCGCCCTGGACGTTAACGACTATTGCATCGTCATCTAAACCCAATTGCATGACTGCTTCAGCCAGTCTATCCGTGCCTGACGCATGGTGTGCTGCGGTGAGTATGCCGGTGATGCCGTGTTCAGTCAGTGCTTGCATGATGCGTTCATCATCGGCAGCTACCCAAACTTGTTGCGCTTGGCTTAATGCTGCACGCTCCGCAACGCGCACTATCATCGGCTTGCCGTGTATATCCGCTAACGACTTGGCCGGCAGGCGAGTCGATGCGTGGCGGGCAGGGATGATGACGGTGTAATGCATTAAACGACTTCGTCTTCAGCCAGTGTGCGGGCTTCACCTTCAAGCATGACGGGAATGTCGTCACGAATAGGGAAAGCCAGTTTGTCGGCTTTGCATATCAATTCCTGGGTGGTTTTATGGTAAACCAACGGCCCTTTGCAAATCGGGCAGACCAGTATGTCTAATAACTTGCTATCCATGATGGTTTCCTAATTGGGTGAGTATATCGGCAATGAAGGTATCGGGTAATCGTGCATCAACTGCCCATACCCACATACGCTCATTGGCAAAAGACTGACATTTTACCGCATCTTTTTCAGTCATGATGATAATGGCTGATAAATTAGAGTCGGCGAAATCCAGGTCATGAGGTTGGTATTGATGATGATCAGGAAAAGCATGGGGAATAATTGTTAGTCCCATTGCGCTCAATTGATCAAAAAAACGTTGTGGGTTACCTATGCCTGCAACCGCGTGGACGGACTGATGAACAAAGTCTTGTGGTGTTGCAGTGTGTTGTGGGTTAACAAGTTGAGTGAATTGATGGCCTTGCAAGTGCATGGCATAGTGGGGCAGCGTAGACGGAATGCTGGTGTGGCATGCGCCTGTCTGGTTAATAACGATGACATCCATCGCGTCAAGGCGAGCAAGTGGCTCGCGCAACGGACCTGCGGGTAATAAATGCCTGTTGCCAAATCCGCGTGCGCCATCTATGACTGCGATGTTGATATCGCGCGCCAAAGCATAATGTTGTAAACCATCATCGCTGATAATCACGTTGACTTCAGGATGGGCAGCGAGCAGTGCGCGAGCGGCGGCGGGGCGATTGTGATATACCCACAATGGACTGCCCGTGCGTTGTGCAATCAGCAATGGCTCATCGCCGACTATGAGTGCATTGCTGTCAGCATGGACTGCAGTCGGCGCAACTGCTGCGCCACCATACCCCCGACTGATAATGCCAGGCTGCCAACCATGACTACGCAGTTGTTGTGCCAGGTAAATGACCAGCGGCGTTTTGCCCGTGCCACCCACACTGATATTGCCAACAACGATAACAGGAACAGGAAGTTGATGCGTGGTTAATAGGTGCAGGCTATAGGCAAGCTGGCGTAAGCGGGTTATGCCAAAAAATAGCCAAGATAGGGGAATGAGTAGCCCATGCCAGATTGTCGTTCTAGTCCACTGGCGTTGTAACCAGGCTACCATTCAAATACACGTCCAACCAGTTCTTCACTGGTGCTTTCTGCCAGGCGTCGTTCTTGCCAGAATAAACGCCGTGCGCTATCACCGCGTTGGCGTGCGAGTATGGGATTGTCGCGATAGTCTTGCCAGAGTGCAGCAGGGTCAGCACAAGCGGTAATGGCATCGTTCAGACTGGTTTTGGGTAAATCCGTAAATTGCGAGCATGATACCGCTGCACCACCAGCCATGGCTTGCCAGAGGACGGCGGGATCGATAGTGACTAAATGCGTTGCAGTGACAGCAGCGGAAATGGCAGGTAGCCATTTACTCTCATCAACCCAGACGATACTTCCACCTGCAATAGGGCTACGATCCCAGCTGCTGATAGCAATGAAATCGCCATCGGGTTTTGCACCGCTGACAAACAACACATCATTTGTTGTTCGTTGTTTAAACTGGGCTATCGACGCGTGACTGCTGGTAGCTGCAGCATCGTGCAGCCACCATAAATGTCGCTCTACACCATGATTAACCAATGATTTGAAGTTAGGGTCTATTTGAGCTTGCGCTAAAATAGCCAGTATATCGGCGGCAGGAGCTAATTCGCCATTGCCCGTGCCGTTATATATGCGTTCGCATTTATAGGTAACGGATAGCGGCGGATTAACCACTAGCACGCGCTCATGCTGATTAAGTAAAGCACTCAGGTTGGGGCGTGGTTGTGTGCCAACAACAATAACACCGTAAGGTGCCAATCGCTCTTTGACTCTTGCTAATGCGTTTGGATGGTCGCACGGCGCTAATCCCCAGCCAGTTTTATCGCAATCATCAAGCGCGGTAAGCAACGCTGGATAATCATGTTCGAAAGTCAGTACGATACGTATATCTAAACGCTTTTCACGGATGGCACGAACGAGTTCAACAGCAAGGCGTACGCTATTTTGGCTTGAGCCTGCAATCACCCATATGACCTTGCCTCGTTCGCCCATGGGTGTAACCCAGCCCCAGCGTGCGGCAATGTGCGCTATGTTGTTGTGTTTGCGGTCATTGCGATCAGCTAACCATAAGCCTATGCGGTTGCTGCCGAGTGGGTCTTTCCAATTGTTCATAGAGAATATGCAGAATGACACGCCCCCAAGTTGGGAGCGTGGAGGTTAATTGCTTTTTTGCGTTGCGAAAGTGATGCGGGTCAGACCTGCTTCACGTCCCGCTTCCATGACATTAACCACTGACTGATGCGTCGCTTTTGCATCAGCGTTGATAATGATTACCGTATCAGCCGAGCCTTTTGCTTCTTGTTTCAGTATCTGCGCGAGATTGGTAACGTTGGTAAAGTTAATAGTATTGGCGTTGATTTGGTAATTGCCCACTGCATCAACTGACACGGTGATTTGCGCAGGTTTTTCTTTGGAAGTTTCACCATTGGCTTGCGGCAAATTGATTTGCAGCTCGGAAAATTTCGCGTAAGTCGTGGTGACCATCAAAAAAATCAGCACGACCAACAGCACGTCTATCATTGGAATGAGGTTGATCTCAGGTTCTTCCTGATTTTGCCTGCGTTGAAAATTCATCTTGGCCTCGCTTACTGACGTTCGCCGTGTATGACTTCGACTAATTTAATCGCTTCTTGCTCCATCTCCACGATGAGGCTGTCAACGCGAGTACGGAAAAAGCGGTAAAAAATCAAACTGGGAATCGCCACAATTAAACCAAATGCAGTGTTGTAGAGCGCGACCGATATGCCATGTGCTAACACTGCTGGATTGCCACCCGATGGTGTTTGGGCACCGAAGATTTCGACCATGCCAATAACGGTACCGAGCAGGCCGAGCAAAGGAGCAACAGAAGCGATAGTGCCGAGAGCCGGTAGAAAACGTTCTACGTCGTGTACCACACCACGACCAGCTTCTTCTATCGATTCTTTCATCACTTCACGCGAGTTTTTCGCATTGCGTAAGCCTGCGGCGAATATGCGACCCAGTGGTGAGCTCTGCGCCAGTAAATTCAGCATGTCGTTGTTGGCACCCTGCTGGCGATATGCCTGTACTGTTTTTTCTAACAAACCTAGCGGAGCAATCTCGGATGAACGTAATGAAATAAAGCGCTCAATGATGATTGCGACAGATAAAATCGATGCCAATACCAAAGGCCAAATCGGCCAACCAGCTGCTTCTATAATAGCTAACACGACGCATATACTCCTAAGGGTTCAAAAACGTACGTCACTTTAGCGTGAGATTGGTGTTTCAGCAAGGGTAGTGTTATTACCAGCCCAATGCGCGAGCGCTTTGATAAAAAATAAAGCTGACTAGCCATGCTAATCCTAGCGGCCATGCGACTGCCAGAATAGTAAACCACCAGCTCTTGGACTCTTGCTTGAGGACGGCGATAGTCGATAAACATGGTGTATAAATGAGCGTAAATAACATAAAGCTATAAGCTTGTACCCAGTCAAGCTGATGCGCCAGTATGCCTGCCAAATTAGCCTGACCTGCGCCATAAATTACTGCTAATGCGCCAATGACGATTTCTTTTGCAATAAAGCCAAATAGCAGTGCTACAGAAAGTAGACGGTCTATACCCAGTGGTTCGAATATCGGCTCCATCCAGCTGGCGAGTTGGCCTGCCAGGGTGGTAGCACTGGCAGGCGGGACATTAAACGGATAATGGGTAAGTCCCCACACAATGATGACACCAGCGATGATATAGCCGGATGCACCGCGAATAAAATGACCTGATTGTTGCCAGCCTTGTGCAAGTAATTGTTTGATAGTGGGGAAGCGGTAAGGCGGGAGCTCCAGCAACAATGGTTCGTGGCTGCGGTATTTGCCGCGCCATACCAGGGCGGTTAAAAATGCCATCAAGAAACTCATGAAGTACAGTGAGAACATTACCGCCGCCGCAGCGCGAGGCGCAAAAATGGCAGTAGTGAAAAATAGAAATACCTGTAGCCGTGCCGAACACAGTGAGAATGGAATTACCAGCATGGTAAGTAAACGCAATGCCCGCGAACGCATCACCCGCGTACCCATTAACGCTGGCACGTTGCAGCCCAAGCCCATGAGTTGCATGACAAATGAACGACCATCCAGTCCCAGGCGGGCCATAACGGCATCCATCAGATAAGCGGCGCGCGATAAATAACCGCTATCTTCAATAATCGCCATGAACATAAAAAAGATGACGATAATTGGTAGGAAAGTGAGCACCGTACCTATGCCGTCAAATAAGCCTTCAGTGATGAAGCTTTTGAGTGCATATGGTGCATTGACCAGCGCAGGTTCAAGCACGTGGATTTTGAATTGGTCCAATAGCCAGCCCATGCCATCTTGAAGTGGGGTACCTATGCCATAAACCAATTGAAACAAAATAAATACAGTTAAGAAAAATAAAGGTAAGCCTAACCAGGGATGCAGTAAAACTTTATCCAAGCGGCGGCTTAAATCAGGTGGCAATGTAATGGGCGTGGTAATCGCGTCACCAACGATGCGGTCTAATTCCAGCTCTATATTGTCATCTTGTTGGAATGCTGCTGCATCTGCGTGGATCGCTGTGGGTTGTTGATGGATCAGCGATTCGATAGCCGTGCGCGCTTTACCGAAGCCTTGTCCATATTTTGCGCTTATCATGCTGACTTCGACGCCTAAGGTTTCCGATAGGCGGGATAAGTTTATTTTGATACCCATTTGCTGCGCTTCGTCTTGCATATTGAGGACGAGGGTGATGGGGAGCTTTAAGCTTTTTAGTTGTAACAATAAAGCTAATTGCCGATCGAGTTGTGTGGCGTTGAGGATGACGACTAAACCATTGACAGCTTGGGACTCAAGGAAGTGTCGAACTACTTGCTCATCATCAGAAAATCCGTGTAAGTTGTAGATTCCGGGCAGGTCAACGATTTCGACCATGTTTCCTGCCAATAAGACTTTGGCCGAGAGCAAGTCAACGGTAATTCCAGGCCAGTTACCTACACGCGCACCTGCACCAGTTAAGCGGTTGAAGAAGGTGGATTTGCCAGTGTTTGGCATTCCCAGCAGGGCGATGCGTTTCATGGCTGGTTGAGTGTTACGTTGATTTTTGCAGCATCTACGCGGCGGATCATTAGTTCAGTATGTCCTACGCGTATTTGTAATGGGCCGCGCATAGGTGCGATACGGATGACTTCAACCATACGCCCTAAGCGCAACCCTAATGCACACATACGTCGTGTTAATTCCGCGCCTGCATCAATGGTGGCAATAGTGCCAGTTTGATTAGGTTGTAAGTGATCAAGAGTTGTATGCATCTTCATTACAAATGAGAAAGATTCTTATTTATATCATGGCTTAATTGATTCTACAAGGTAGAAATGGTGCTAATTGTCACATTTTCAATTTAGCATGATACTTTTTGTAGATATAGCTAGTTTATTCGTGATATTCGAGCGTAGAATAATCCAAACAGTCCGTGACAATAACGTTCCTACATATTATGCACAACATCACGCACTGGGTTGATGTCAACAATCAGCTCGGGACGCACCTTATCAATATAGTCGCTGGCGATATCGGCGGCACCAAAAGCTGGTTGGCCTGGTTTACGCACAAGCCCAACCAGCCTACTATCATCCAATTTGAACAATGTTATGAAAGCACCGCATTTGCGAGCGCAAGTGATTTAATTCGTCAATTTATGCTGGACGCTGGGCATACCATAGTCATGCCTGATAGATTGTTATTGGCTTTGCCGGGTCCAGTCGAATTGGGTGGGGTTAAATTAACCAATCTGGACTGGTTCGTTGACATCTCGGTATTAAAGCAAGAACTAGGAATGGCTGATGTACGTTTTGTGAATGATTTTCAAGCAGCAGCGGCAGGAGTTGAGACCCTAGGCAAGGCTGATTATGTCGAATTGAATCACGGTATTGCGCGATTGGGTGGCGTGCGTGTGATTACTGGCGCTGGTACAGGGTTAGGTTTGGCCTGGATGCAGGCGGATGCTGCGGGCGTATATCGAACCTTTGCAACAGAAGGTGGACATGTCGATTTTGCGCCTGCCGACGAATTGCAAAGCAGGTTGCTGGCATGGTTGCAAATACGTTTTCAACATGTGTCATGGGAGCGTTTGTTGTCAGGTTCAGGTTTGGGCCTGGTCCATAGTTTTTTAATGACCCAGATTCATGCCCGAGAGCTGGTTAATCCGCTTGAAGCTGCGCAGATATATGATCTGGCAATGGCGGGTGATGCTGTGTCGATGGAAGCGCTGGATGTGTTTATCGATATTTATGCAGCGTGGATAGGCAATGTGGCGATGCTTTATCAACCCAGGGGCGGGTTGTTTATCGCAGGAGGGGTTGCGATCCATTTGCGGCAATGGATGATGTCCGAGCGTTTTATGGAAATCGTTGCCGCTAAGGGGCGAATGGCTGATTTGGTGCGACAAATACCAGTTTATTTGGTAACCAATGCACGATTGGGGTTGCAAGGTGCGATGAGGATTGCATCAAGTTAATGATTTGTAAATAAAATAGGAGATGAGGCAATGGCTGTAACAAAAGAACAACAAGAAAAGCTGTATCGTTATTACACCGAGCCCAAAATGGTGACGGAATTAACTCGAAAGACGTTAGTTCTGATTTTGGCAGGAGGGGAAGGTTCTCGCTTGAAGGACTTGACTGCCTGGCGTGCGAAACCCGCAGTGCCATTTGGCGGTAAGTATCGTATTGTCGATTTTGCTTTGTCCAATTGTGTGAATTCAGGTTTGCGCCGTATCGGCGTTTTAACTCAATATAAATCACACTCATTGATACGTCATTTGCAGCGTGCCTGGAGTTTTATGCGGGCAGAAATTGGTGAATTTGTTGAGATATTACCCGCGCAACAGCGTACCCATAAAAAAGAATGGTATCAAGGCACTGCTGATGCGCTGTTCCAGAATTTGGATATCGTATTGCGACACCATCCTCAATATGTCATCGTGTTAGGTGGCGATCATATTTACACCATGGATTACTCGGCTATGCTGCTGCATCATGTAGAAACAGGTGCGGATTTCACTGTGGGTTGTATTGAAGTACCGCGTGAAGAAGCGACTGAATTTGGTGTGATGTCAGTTGATAATCATATGCGGATTACCAAGTTCACTGAAAAACCCGCGCACCCTGAAGCGATGCCAGGTAAGCCTGATATAGCGCTGGCATCAATGGGAATTTATGTATTTAGCACTGAGTATTTGTTCAAAATACTAAAAGAAGATGCCGAGGTGGCCGGGTCTTCTCATGATTTTGGTAAAGACATCATCCCTGCCAATATCCATAACGCCCAGGCAATGGCTTATCCATTCCGTGCTGAATCGGGTGCGCCTGGCTATTGGCGGGATGTGGGGACAGTCTATTCGTATTGGAAATCCAATATGGAATTGTGTGCGATCGATCCCGAGTTGAATTTATACGATAGAGATTGGCCGATTTGGACTTACCAACCGCAATCACCCCCTGCAAAATTTATTTTTGATGATGAAGGCCGGCGTGGTGAGGCGATAGATTCGCTGATTTCAGCAGGTTGCATTATCTCTGGCGCGCGGGTGAAACGTTCGGTGGTGTTCTTTGGTTGCACTATAGAAAGCTACAGTTTGGTCAAAGACTGCGTGATTCTGCCTAAAGTATCGATAGGAAAAAATTGTCGTATCTCGCGAGCGATTATTGATAAAGCCAGTGTGATTCCCGATGACACAGTGATTGGTGAAGATCTGGTCGAAGATGCCAAGCGCTTCCATGTGACCAAAGAGGGTATTGTTTTAGTGACGCCGGAAATGCTGGGGCAGCTTCTTTACCGTTAAAACTTAGGGGCAAATAATGAATCGCTTGAATGTAGTATTGTGCTGGCATATGCACCAACCTTATTACCGTCAGGGATTGGCGGGAGAGTATCGTTTACCTTGGGTTTATCTGCACGGTATTAAAGACTACAGCGACATGGCTGCACACTTGGAGCGATATCCGCAAATGCGTGCCGTAGTAAATTTTGTTCCCGTGCTACTGGAACAACTGGATGATTACGCTCGGCAACTGACGGATTTTCTTGAGCAGGGCACTCCTATGCAGGATCGCATGTTAAACCTGTTAGCGGGTGTTACGCCTATTCCGCCTGATGAAGCCGGACGTTTGCAGTTGATACGTGATTGTCAGCGCTGTCATGCACCGCGCATGATACATCCTTATCCCATTTTCAATGATTTGTTGAAAATGGTGGGCTCCACTGATGATTTCGGTTTGGGAGGTATGGGTTCCGGTTATTCCTTAAGCTATTTAAACGACCAGTACTTCTTAGACTTGTTGACCTGGTATCACATGGTCTGGTTAGGGCAAAGTTTACGTAAACAAGCTGAGGTTCAAGTGTTATTCGCGCATAAGGGCAGCTTTGATAGCCAGCTGCAGCGTAGTTTGCTTACCATTATGCGAGATTGTTTGGCGGGTTTGATTCCGCGTTATCGTGCACTGCACGCCCGTGGTCAAATTGAACTATCGATGACGCCATATGGCCATCCGATTATTCCTTTGTTACATAGCTTTGACAATATGCAATGCGCTACGCCCGAGGCACCGCGTCCGCACGCATTAAGTTACCCTGATGGTGATGCACGCAGTGCATGGCATGTTACCCATGGTTTGGATGTGTTTGAACATTACTTCGGCCATAGACCTAAAGGCGTGTGGCTGGCTGAGGGCGGAGTGAGTGATGATGCGGTGCAGTTACTGGATGCCCACGATATTGCTTGGACAGCCTCGGGTGAGGGGGTGTGGCGCAATAGTTGCAATATTTCGGGTTGTAATGGAGTTGATGTTGGCAGTAAGCGTGATCTGTTTAAGCCTCGGCAGCAGGGTGACTATAAAACTCGATTGTTTTTCCGCGATGATGGTTTGTCCGATTTGATTGGCTTTAGATATAGTGATTGGCATGCAGATGATGCTGCGCAAGATTTTGTACAGCATTTGAATAATATTGCCCACTTTTTAGGTGATGAGGCGGATCAGCATGTGGTCTCGATTATCTTGGATGGAGAGAACGCATGGGAATATTATCCTGAAAATGGTCAGTATTTTTTAGATACTTTGTATGATGTGCTGTCTACTTCGCATAATGTCAAGACTACTACCTTTGCTGACGTGGCAGAAAATGTGAAGGCGTTACCCTTGCCGAAAATTTGCGCGGGTAGTTGGGTCTATGGTTCTTTTTCAACCTGGATAGGTTCTGCGGATAAAAATCGCGGTTGGGATTATTTGGTAGCGGCGAAGGTGGCTTACGATAAGGTTGTTGCTACGGGTCAATTAAGTGCTGTGCAATTAACGCAAGTTACCCAGCAGTTAGCCGTGTGTGAAGGATCAGACTGGTTTTGGTGGTTTGGAGACTATAACCCTGCCGGGAGCGTGAGTGATTTCGAACAGCTCTACCGAGAACAACTGCGTGAGCTATATATAATGTTAGGGGTAGATGCACCAGCGATGTTAGATATTCCTTTATCACAAGGCGGAGGGAATGCTGAAAATGCTGGCACGATGCGCAGGAATGTAGAATGAGTGCGCATTTGCAGGTACGCCAGGCAGGGGTGTTATTGCATCCAACCTCATTACCCTCTGGGCGCTTGGATGACGATGCTTATCGTTGGTTGGATACGTTGGCGGTAGCTGGTGTAGGCGTATGGCAAATGTTGCCTTTGGGTGTGCCTTTGGCAGATGCTTCACCGTATCAGTGCGCGTCGGCTTTTGCGCTTAATCCCGCTTTATTTGCTGAGCATGTGGGAATCGTTGATGTTGAAGATCCCGCATTTCAAACTTGGTATCATGCACAACGGCATTGGGTAGAAAATTTCGCCATTTTTATGGTATTGAAGGATATGTATGACGGCGCGGCATGGACTGACTGGCCTGATGCGTTACGGCAACGGGATGTACTTGTTTTGCAGTCCGTCAAGCAGCAATATCAACATCAGATTGATGCGCATATTCATCAGCAATACCTGCTCTATGTACAATGGCAACATCTCCGCCATTATGCTGCTGAACTACAGATTGCCTTATTTGGTGATATGCCAATTTTTGTGGCGCATGACAGTGCCGATGTATGGGCCAATCCACATTGTTTTATGCTTGATAAAATGGGGCATGCCACCATGGTTTCCGGCGTACCACCCGATTATTTCTCCGCCACAGGACAGCGCTGGGGTAATCCTCAATACAACTGGGATTACATGCGCACATCAGATTTCATTTGGTGGCGAGAACGGTTGCGTTATCATTTTGAGTTCTTTGATTTGGTGCGTATTGATCATTTTCGCGGTTTGGCTGCTTCCTGGATGATTCCCGCATCTAGCCCGACGGCAATGGATGGCTATTGGCAGGCTGTGCCCGGTGATGCACTGTTGCAGTGCATACTCGAGGATATGGGTAGCGTACCGTTAGTGGCTGAGGATTTGGGGGAGATTACACCAGATGTGAATGCGCTCAGGCTGCAGTTTCGTTTGCCAGGCATGAGCGTATTGCAATTCGCCTTTGATAGCCACGAAGATAATCCGCACAAGCCGCAAAATGTTACGCCAGATCGTGTCTATTATACTGGGACACATGATAATGACACGTTGTTAGGCTGGTTTTCGAGCTTGGACGAGGAACAGCAAACCACGGTTCTATCAACGCTTGGTATTCCTGATGCGACGCAGTTAGCCAGCTCGATGCTGCATACCATCCTGGCTAGTGCGGCTGATTTGGCTGTCGTACCCATGCAGGATTTATTAGGTTTGGATAGCCGTGGGCGGATGAACACACCAGGTACGACCGTAGGTAATTGGTCTTGGAAATTTCAGTGGCAAGATATGCCTGAAGATTTGGCATCAAACTTGCGTCAATCTTTACATAACACTCAACGTTTAAAATAATGACAATTAATAAACAAAATATCAGCCGTATTCAGCATGGTACGCACCATGATCCATTT
>JBBQPT010000016.1:0-58625 GCA_038217005.1 Burkholderiales bacterium | reverse complement strand
ACTGTATTTCGTTTTGCGCAACTTTTATCATGCTTCCTCCAGAAGTTTTTTAGCAACATAGTTACTATGAATATAGTATCCCACATTCAAACCTGACACTCACCAAATCTGCTGCTAGCACTGTTAGAGCAGGCTACGCTCCGCTCCGCTGGACTGCCACTATCCAGATAAAGGTGCAGCAAGGGCAAATTAGCGAGAATACGAAGTAAGTATCGATGCGGATAAATCACGTGTAATCCGCACTCTGGCAATCTCAATCCGACCATTTTCCCAGCGAAATTCGGGGGGTCGGTTCTAAGAAATTCGGGGGGTCGGTTCTAACATTACAACACAATAGAAAATAGAGTTCTGGTACGACTAAAGCATCTTATCTCAATGCCCCCGCTCCTGCACCAATATCCACGGCGCTACCACTACCGTCCAGATCGCAGGTTTGCGTTGCTCCCAGTCCGTTGCGGTGTCGTCGTCGAGTTTGACGAGTTGGCCGCTGCTCATCCAAGCATGCACATTGGAGGTGTCATTGGTGGCTATGTGGGCGGCGACTTCGACTAGGTCTAGCTGGCTGCCGACCTGGATTAAATGGCCTTTGGCAAAGAACGGGAGGAGTTCTGCCCAGTCGGCTTTAGCGGTTTCGGTGTTGAGCTTGGCGCGCATGAGTTCTAATGGCGTGGTCATGGTGATTTCCTTATTCTTCTTCAGCTAATAGTGGCGGGGTGGGTGCACGCAGGTGCTCGAGGTCCACTGATTCTATCTGGCTGAAACGTTTGCTGATTTTTTGGCTGGTGATGTGGACATCTTCGGCGTCTTTGTTGGCCATGCGGATGTGGTCGGCGAGTTTTTTCATGCGTTCGTCGAAACGGATGAAGTCCTTGCCCAGCTTGGATAATTCGTCCTTGATGATGTGTACCTGACGGCGGGTTTCCACGTCCTTGATCACGGCGCGGGCGGTGTTGAGTACGGCCATCAGCGTGGTCGGCGACACTATCCATACGCGGCGCGACATGGCGTATTCGACCAGATCGACGTGGTAGGCATGGATTTCGGCGAACACGGCTTCGGCGGGGATGAACATGACTGCGCCGTCTGAGGTTTCGTCCTGGATGATGTATTTGCTGGCGATGTCGTCGACGTGCTTTTTTATGTCGGCTTTGAATGCACGGGTGGCGATGGCGCGGTCGCCTTCGGCCATGTCGCGGGCGAACATGCGGTTGTAGTTTTCCAGCGGAAACTTGGAATCGACGGCGACGCGTCCGGTCGGCTCGGGCAATACCAGTATGCAGTCGGCGCGACTGCCGTTGGAGAGCGTGGCCTGGAATTGGTAGGCATCAGGCGGCATAATATTGCGCACCAGACCTTCTAGCTGGACTTCGCCGTATGCGCCGCGTGAGCGTTTGTCGCCTAATAATTCCTGGAGCGTGACCACGTTGCTGGTGAGTCCATCGATTTTCTTTTGCGCTTCGTCTATGGTGGCGAGGCGTGCCATGACGTTGGCGAAAGTTTCGTTGGTTTTCTTGAAGCCGTCGTCCAAACGCTCGGTGACTTTGCCGGAGATTTCCGCCAGCCGTGTGTCCACGCCCTTGGCCAGCGTTTCGACGGCGGCGGCGAGCTGGGTGCTGGCCTGTTGCATGGTGGTCTGGATCAGCGTCTGCTCGGCGCGGGCTTGTTCGGCCAGTGTTTGCAGGGTTTTGCTGAGGAATTCGGCTTGTGCGGTTTGCAGGCCGGCGGCAAATTCGCTGAGTTGCTGATTGACCGCAGTGCGGCTGTTGGCCAGCTCGGTCGCTTGTGATTGTGCCAGTGCATGCATGGCGGTGCTCATGGCTTCGCGGTTGGTGGCGAGTTGGGTGGATTGCTCCAGTTGCAACACCTGTACCGCGCTGCGCGTGCTTGCCAGCTCGGTGCTGATTTGGGTGCGCAGGCGGTCGGATACGTCCAGTAACACCGCCTGAGTGCGGTCAGATTGCGTGCCCAGTCCCTGATGCAAATCACTCAGCATGGCGCGGTGGCGTTGTTCCAGACCCGTGTCGAGCTGGGCGGGGAGCTGCGCCAGTGTGCTTTGCAAGGTGTTGATGCGTAGCGCCAGCCAGATGAGGATGGCGAGGGCGATGAGCACAGCGATTAGGGTGAGTGTTATGAGCATGTCAGGCAGCTTCCAGTTTCGCGTATTCCAGTGCCAGCCATTTTACCCCATGCGCACCACCGAAGTTGATTTGCACGCGGGTGTCGGTGCCTTGTCCTTCAACGTTGATGACTACGCCGACGCCAAATTTGGCATGGCGCACATTCATACCCATGCGCCAGGGTGAGCTGCTGTGTTGTTTTGCGCTGCGTGGCGCGGGGGCGGCATATTGTTCAACTGCTGGCGCGTAGCCTTTGTTGATGGGTTTTAGTAGCTCGACGGGGATTTCATCAAGGAAACGCGAGGCGATGCCGTAGCGGGTTTGTCCATGCAGCATACGACTTTGCGCGTGGCTGATGTAGAGTCGTCGGCGCGCGCGGGTGATGGCGACGTACATTAAGCGGCGTTCTTCTTCCAGCCCGTCTTTTTCGTTCATGGACTGTTCGCTGGGGAATAAGCCTTCTTCCAGCCCAGTCAAAAACACAGCGTGAAATTCCAGACCTTTGGCGGCGTGGACAGTCATGAGCTGCAATGCGTCATGACCTTCGCCAGCCTGATGCACGCCAGCTTCGAGCGCGGCATGGGCGAGGAAGCTTGCCATCAGTCCGCCGTTGTCTCCGGCGTTGGCGATGGCGTCAGCATCGTTGATGAACACGGTGGCGGCGTTGATGAGTTCGTTCAGGTTGTCAACGCGATCTTGCCCGTCTTTTTCGGCAACGTAGTGTGCCATCAGTCCGCTGGTTTGCAAGATATGCTCGATGGCCTCGGGCAAGGTCACACCCAGAGTGGCTTCCTGCATGGCGCGGATGAGGTGGACGAAGCCAGCCAAACCTTTGCCCGCAGGCGCGTCAGCATATTTGGCATAAGCGGTTTTCCACAGGCTGGATGAACTTTGCTGCGCGGCGTCGATGAGCTGTTCCAGCGTGCGTGCGCCTATGCCACGGGTGGGGAAATTGACCACGCGGGTAAACGCGCCGTCGTCGTCGGGGAAAGCCAGCAGGCGCAAATACGCCAGCGCGTGTTTGACCTCCTGCCGCTCAAAAAAGCGCAGGCCGCCATAGACTTTATAAGGCACGCCCGCGCTGAATAAGGCGTGTTCCAGCACGCGTGACTGTGCGTTGGAGCGGTACAGTACGGCGATGTCGTTGAGTGCGATGCCTTCGCGGTGCAGAGCTTGTGCTTCTTCGGCGATAAAGCGCGCTTCTTCCTGATCGTTATAAGCCAGGTAAACACGGATAGGCTCGCCCGCGTCGGCGGACGTCCACAGGTTTTTGCCCAGTCGGGTTGGATTCTGGCTGATCAGGGCGTTGGCGGCGTCAAGGATATTGCCGTGGCTGCGATAGTTTTGTTCCAGCTTGATGATGTTGTCGTGCGCATAATCGCGCTGAAATTCATTCATGTTGCCCGTGTGTGCGCCACGAAAAGCATAGATGGATTGGTCGTCGTCGCCCACCGCCATGAGCGCAGAATCTGCACCCGCAAAGTGCTTGAGCCAGCGGTATTGCAGGCGGTTGGTGTCCTGAAACTCGTCCACCAGGATATAGCGGAAACGTTCCTGATAATGGCGGCGTATGGCATCGCTGCGTGACAGCAGTTCTTCGCTGCGCAATAGCAGTTCGGCAAAGTCCACAACGCCCTCGCGGTTGCATTGCTCGTCGTAAGCGGCATAGAATTCAACCAGACGGCGCATATACGGGTCGTAAGACTCGACATGCTGTGCACGCAATCCCGCGTCTTTATTGCTGTTGATGAAATTCTGTACTTTCTTGGGCTCGAATTTTTCCGTATCCACATTCATGGATTTGAGCAGGCGTTTAATCGCAGACAGCTGGTCGGCGCTATCGAGGATCTGGAATAATTGCGGCAAGCCCGCCTCATGGTGATGCGTGCGCAACAAACGATTCGCCAGACCATGAAATGTGCCTATCCACATGCCACGGGTGTTAATCGGTAACATCGCACCGAGACGAGTTTGCATTTCTTTCGCGGCTTTGTTGGTAAATGTCACCGCCAAAATGCCCAGTGGCGAGGTTTGTGCGGTTTGCAGCAACCAGGCAATGCGCGTAGTCAGTACGCGGGTTTTACCGCTGCCGGCACCAGCAAGGATGAGCGCGGATTGGTGCGGTAAGGTGACGGCGGCGAGTTGTTCTGGATTTAATCCATCGAGTAATTGCGGCATGATAGACTGGTCTCAGCGGGCAAAATGCCCTAATCAAAAAGGAACATTATAATGGCTAAACAACTAGGATGCTTTGTTAAAGAGGCGCGCAGTCACATTACCGAATGGGATGCGGAAAGTGCGGGCGAGAAACTCGTTGCGGGTAATGATGTATTGGTTATCGACGTGCGCGAGCCTGATGAATTCAACAGTGGGCATATCGCAGGCGCAATCAATATCCCACGCGGTACGCTGGAAGCTTCAGCAGATGCCAGTACCAAACATCGTCACCCCGATTTGTGCCATGCGCATGATAGAACTATTTTGCTCTACTGCCATTCAGGCGCACGTTCAGCGATGGCGGCGTATGTGCTCAAACAAATGGGCTTTAATCAGGCTTACTCGCTGGCGGGCGGGTTGGATTGCTGGGAGGCTGAGGGGTTGGAATTAGAGTAGATGGGTGAATTATATTATGGTTAGAACTACCCCCTATTGTTCTGACCCATCCGGTTATGAATCCAATCGCCTACAGATTCTTGATTTGCTCTCTCCGAGCACAATTAGAAGTCTGTAAGCGAGGTGATTTATTCGTCTGTTTCTTTGGTGATAGGGTCGGCTGGACGCTTCCAATGCAGTACGACACGCTTGTTATGTCTGCCGTCCAGAGTGGCTTTGCCAGATTGCGTTTCCCCATCGTACACTGCATTTACAGTGTATGTTCCTCTAGGTAGCCGTACGTAGAGCATAGGTCCCGCGTTGGGTAGTTCAAATACGACTTTGCCATGGCTATCCTTGATAGTTACAGGAATATCAGCGAGAAATGCGCCACGTTCACTCTTGGAAAACTCAATATGTAATGGGTATTCATTAGCGATATTGTGCATCATGGCTTGTTCTTCTTCACCGATACCACCATTGACGAAATTGCTTGTGGTGTCGTCCGCATAGGTTAGCGGCGTTGCTGCATAGAGCGTGGCTACGAGTAGCAGGGTATTTTTCAGGTTCATGGTTTATTTCCTTTCACTCATTAACTTGGTTAACACTGGATAGGTCTGCCATGAATGTAGCGTCGATTTGAAGATGGTTACTAGCTGGCATGGCCGCCCCAATTTCTGCCTTAAGTATACAACGCAGTTTGGAATTAACAAGTTGAGATCTTTGCACGACTACTGCGCTTGTTCATATTTCGTTGGAAATCAGCTCAAAATGCTCATGTACTACTTGTACATTGCGCTTTTTCGCTGATTTCCGCCCCATCTGAACTGCGCTCGCTACATCGTGCAAAGGTCTCAAGTTATGTCTGGTGTTACTGCCAGTGCAACAGTTTTAACTGCAATTTGGTCTGGCCGTTATATTCATTGAGTTCGGGCTGATAGACAGCGGTGATGGTGTCGGGCAGGGTGTCGGTATGGTTGAAGAGTATGCTGTCGTAGCGTAGTCCTGCGTTGACGAGCATGAATTTCAGGTGTTTGTCTTTGAGCAGGCGTTGTTGGGTGACCTGGAATGTGCCAGTAAAACTGGGCGCGGGGAAGCCCTGGCCCCAGACTTGTTGATTGATTTGCTTGGTGAAGTCTACGGTGAGTTCCTGTGCGCTGAGCTCGCCGTCACTGGGGATGGTGCGGGCGAGGTCGGCGGGGCTGAGCAGGCTGGTCACAACTTCTTCAAACTGCCGGTTAAAAGTGTCGAAGTCGGTTTCGCGTATGGACAGCCCCGCAGCGGCGGCGTGACCACCGAACTTCAGGATTAGATCCGGGTTGTGTTTGGAGACGATGTCGAGTGCATCACGCAAGTGCAATGCAGGGATGGAACGGCCTGAGCCTTTGATTTCGCCGTCGTTGCCACGGGCGAAGCAAATGACGGGGCGGTGAAATTTGTCTTTCAGGCGCGATGCGAGGATGCCGATAACCCCTTGATGCCAGGTGGCATCAAATAAGCTCAGGCTGTAATTGTCGGTGGTGGTGATATTCGCGAGGTGTGCTTGCGCCTGCTCTTGCATGTCGGTTTCTATCTGGCGGCGCAGTATGTTCATTTGATGCAGTTGTTGCGCAATGCGGTTCGCTTCTTCCTCGTCGCTGCTGAGCAGGCAGGTGATGCCTAGCGACATGTCGTCCAGTCGTCCCGCCGCATTCAGGCGCGGTCCTATCATAAAGCCCAGGTCACCCGTATTGGCAACGATAATTGAGCGTGCAGCGGCATTGAACAGCGCGCGTATGCCTGCGCAAGCCCGGCCCTGACGCATACGACGCAGACCTTGTTCGACCAGAATACGGTTGTTGTCGTCGAGTTTGACCACGTCGGCGACTGTGCCGAGTGCAACGATGTCGAGCAACTGTGCCAGATTGGGCACGGGCTTGCCCTCAAACGCACCACGTGCCTGCAGTTCAGCGCGAGTGGCTAATAGCACATAAAACATCACTCCTACCCCAGCCAGATTTTTGCTGGGGAAGGGGCAGTCAGGCTGATTCGGGTTGACGATGAGCGCATTGGGCAGGCTGTCACCTGGCAGGTGATGGTCAGTAATGAGAACTTCTATCCCGACTGCATGCGCGGCGGCTACGCCTGCAATGCTGGCAATGCCGTTATCGACGGTGACGATGATGTCGGGGTTTTGCTGCGCGGCAAGGGCGACGATTTCGGGGGTTAAGCCATAACCGTATTCAAAGCGGTTGGGGACGATGAACTCTACTGCCAAGCCTAATAAACTCAAACCGCGTACCGCAACGGTACACGCAGTTGCGCCATCGGCATCATAATCGGCAACCACGATAATGCGCTGTTGCGCGGTGATCGCATCGGCCAGACGTGCCGCCATGGCGGAGATGTTTTTCAGGGTTTGATAATGCAGTAAGCCTGTGAGTTCGGTTTCTAATTGGTGCGCTTGCTCTACACCTCGTGCCGCGTACACTCGTGCAAGGACAGGGTGTATGCCTGCGTTGATCAGGTTTTGTTGGGCGGTGGGTAAATATGCACGTTGCGTTATTTGAACCGTGCTCATTCTACGACGCGCACATCGGTGACAAAATATTGTGTTTCAGCAAAGCAGGTGCTGGGTACGCCGACATGTTGCTCGTAAGTCAGGCTGACGCGTTTGCCCAGATTTCTGTTGATTTTGTCACTGACGGCATCATCCGTGACAGAGAATTGGAATTTCTCACTCATGGTGCCTGGCATGGACACCATGGCTAATTCGCCTTCCCAGGTTTTGCACAACCAGCCTTTGTGCGAGAATTTTTGCACATAGCCCGCGCGTTCACCCGATGAATACGCCCAATGTAAAGTTAGCCAAGTGTAAGTGGCGAAGAGTAAAATGCTGGTGATGATGAATCCAAGAAACCAACGGACCACAACAGGTTTTTGTATCATGTATTTCCCCTAGTAAACTGGGCTCTATTTTAACTGAAAATGACTACAACTTCTTCGACTATTATTGATGTGATTCGTCATGGTGAGCCTGTGGGCGGGCGTAAATACCGTGGCAAGATTGATGACCCGTTATCTGAAAAAGGCTGGGCGCAAATGCGTGCAGCAGTGGGCGATTATGCCGACTGGCAGCAGATTGTCAGCTCACCTCTGTTACGTTGTGCTGAATTTGCACAAGAATTGGCACACAAAAACACCACGCCTTTAATGATAGAGCCGCGTTTGCAGGAAGTGGGCTTCGGCGATTGGGAAGGTAAAACCAGCGCTGAAATCACGGCACAGGATGCGGATTTGCTGTTTAATTTTAAACGTGACCCGATTGCTTACCGACCTGCTCATGCTGAATCGATTGCCGACTTCTATCAACGGGTGAGTGGCGCATGGGATGAACTGGTAGCGCAATTTTGTGGGCAGCATGTGCTGATAGTGGCGCATGCTGGTGTAATCCGTATGTTACTTGCGCATGTGTTGGGTATGCCGCCTGAACATGCCTACCGTATTCAGGTTGGCAGTGCTGCGATTACACGTTTTAGCATAGAGCAGCGGGACGGTTTGAAGCACAGCAATTTGTTGTTTCATGATGGTGTGCTTAAGGCATAATGTGGCTCCTCCTTGATATGAAGTCACCTGTGGGATATTGATGGATATTGAAACTACTTCGCTGCCGGAAAAAAAAGAAAGCAATGTCAATACGTTGCGTAGCGATCTGCAGAAAACATCAACGCATGTGCTGAAAATAGAAAACGAGCCTGGGCACGCACATCAGGCAGAAGTGCTGGCGCGGCTACTGACCCGGCAGACGATATACGGTAGTGCCGGACAGGTGACCGTGGTTGAACTCATCCCGCGTATTCGTTTGGCCTATAACAGCGATGCAGCAAACGCGAAAACGCTGCGTGATGGCGATGATACGACGCTGTTCGCAGGGGTGTTTTCGTTGACTGAGGAAGGTAAGCAACCACAACATCCTGTATTGATCAGCATCGCTGCAGATAGCCTATGTCACGATGATGTCACTTATTTGCCACCTCAGCATGTGCTGTTTGCATTAGACCTGAATAGCGCGACACCAGTGCAAACGTTGTTGCCAACGATGCAAAATCTGCTGCGCCAGGGCTTCCAGATGGTACTGAACTGTAAGGCGAATCAGCTGCTGCCTAAAGAATTTTTGGCGCTAATCAAACAGGTTCGTCTTGATGTGGGGAATCTGAACGTCATCGATATTGACCATGCTATCAAGTCATTGCGTGCGCAAGGTGTTGAGAAAATTTGTGCTTTTAACGTTGGCTGCCAGGAAAGCCTCGTGGTTTGTCAGAAGCTGAAAGTGGATAGTTTTGAGGGTGATTTCTGTGATGCACCTTATGCGTTTAGCAATAAATTGATCGAGGTTGAGCCGACCCGTGTGCGGCAGTTGATTGCAGCTGTGATTGCGCAACAAGATTTAAGTGCGATTGAAACCATGATCAAAGTCGATGCGCGCCTAGTCTATCAGTTGATAATGTATGTCAAAACGCTGAATGCGGAAGTAAAAATAAGCAGTATCGCTGAAGCAGTGCAACAGCTTAAACTGGAGGGCTTGAAGCGCTGGCTGTCGTTGCTGTTGAATGCGTGTACGTCACCGAGCGCACACTCCATCACTTTGATGAAGCGGGGATTATCCAGAGCGCTGATTTTGGAAGCCTTATCGCGAAAAAGTTTGCAGACTCAAGATCCTGAAACGATGTATCTGGTCGGTTTGTTGTCGGTGGTGGATAAGCTGCTGGGACATAGTATGCATAAACTGATAGATCTGCTGCCATTAACTGCAGAGCTGGCAGTCGCACTGGTTGAACAGAAGGGTAATTATGGTCTGATGCTGAAGTTGGCGATGTCTGCGGAAGGTAATGATCTTGGTGCGATAGAAAACTATGCCACCCGCTGTCTGATCAGTACCACCGAGGTGAATCTGGCCATGATCAATGCCATGGTCAAAGCCGAAACCAGCGGGTTGTAGGCTTTGCCAAGCGTAAAATATTAGCGGATTTTTTCCAGTTTGGCTTTGAGCTCAGGCATCATTGCTGCCGCTGCTTTCTCACCTTCCAATACGGCAAGATGCCGCCCGTCCAGATTGCTGACATCAATATCCTGAGTGCGTGGACGTATGACTATATCGGCCTTGGGGAGCTCATAGCGGTTGATGGTCTGGCTCATGATATCGAAAGTTTGCAGTAGTATATCTATCGTGCTGCTGGTGGTGTTGTTCTTGGGCTTGTTGGAAATATCCACCGCAATTACAAAATCCGCACCCAATGACCGCGCTACGCTGACTGGGACCGGGCGCACCAGACCGCCATCTACGTAGTTACGTCCCGCAATAGTCACGGGTTGAAATATACCAGGTACTGTGCTTGAAGCACGAACTGCCTGACCCGTGTTGCCAGTGCGGAATACGGCCATTTCACCATTGCTTAAATCCGTTGCAACTGCTGCAAATGGACGTTTCAGTTTCTCTATCGGAGTTTGTTTTACTGCCGTGTTGATGAAATTTTGTAACGCCTCACCTTTGAATACACCACGGCTAGGCCATGCCCAATCAATGACGGACTGCTCCTCCATTTGTATTGCCACTTTTTGCAATTCAAAGCCGCTGTAACCATAGGCATACAATGCGCCGACTACCGAGCCAGCACTAGTGCCAACGATAATGTCTGGCACGATACCTTGTGTTTCCAGATATTTAATCACCCCGATATGCGCAAATCCACGCGTACCACCACCACCCAATACCAACGCGATTTTCGGCGCAGTGCGCGCTACAACTGGCTTAACAGGTTCAGGTTGACTGAATAGCGTGCCGCAGCCGCTCAGTCCGATGGACAACGAGAGTGCAATGAAGCGAAGCAAAATTTTATGCATTTATTTCACACGCATTCCTGCTGTAGCACCGTCATCCGGGCTGAGTATATATAGGCCTGGGGTGTCGCCAGAAGCGGCAAGTACCATACCTTCGGACAGGCCGAATTTCATTTTGCGCGGGGCGAGGTTAGCGACCATGACGGTCATGCGGCCGATGAGTAACGCGGGGTCGTAGGCGGATTTGATGCCTGCGAACACGTTACGGGTTTGGCCTTCGCCGATGTCTAGCGTCAGACGGATGAGTTTGTCTGCACCTTCCACGTGTTCGGCATTGACGATGTGAGCGACGCGCAAATCGATTTTGCTGAAGTCGTCGATGCTGATGGTGTCAGCAATCGGTGCAATGGTCACGGTTGGTTTAGCGGGTTCTACGGTTTCGACGATATTGGCGGCTATCATGGCATCTACCTGTTTTTGATCCACACGGGTCATTAAGTGGTTGTAAGTGTTGATGGTGTGCTGGGCGAGTAATGTTTGCGCATCAGCCCAGGTCATCGCTGGAATGTTGAGGAACTGCTCTACGTCGGCTGCGAGTTTAGGCAACACCGGTTTGAGGTAGAGGGTAAGCAAGCGGAACAGGTTGATACTGACGCTGCATATTTCGTGCAGCAATTCGTCTTGTCCACCTTGCTTGGCGATCTCCCAAGGTTTGTTGTCGTTGACGTACTGGTTGGCTTTGTCGGTGAGGTGCATGATTTCACGCAGCGCGCGACCGAAATCACGGCTTTCATAGCATTCGGCGATCAGCGTGGCCGCATGCTGGACTTCGTTGAGTAGTTCGGAAGTCGGCAGGCTGTCTGCCAATTTGCCGTCAAACCGCTTGGCAATGAAACCTGCGGTGCGGCTGGCGATGTTGACATATTTGCCGACTAGGTCGCTGTTCACTCGAGCGATAAAGTCCGTCAGGCTGAGGTCCAGATCTTCCATGCTGCCGTTGATCTTGGCGGCAAAGTAGTAGCGTAGCCATTCTGGGTTCATGCCGCTGTTGATATAGCTTTCAGCGGTGATGAAGGTGCCGCGTGACTTGGACATTTTCGCGCCATTAACGGTGAGAAAACCATGCGAAAATATACCAGTTGGCGTGCGGTAGCCTGCATTTTTAAGCATGGCTGGCCAGAACAGGGCGTGGAAATAAAGGATGTCCTTGCCGATAAAGTGATACAGCTCGGTGTCGGTATCAGGTTGCCACCAGGCGTTGAAGTCGAGTTTTTTGGTCGTTGCCAGATGCTTGAAACTGGCCATGTAGCCTATCGGCGCATCCAGCCAGACATAGAAATATTTGCCTGGTGCATCAGGGATTTCAAAGCCAAAGTAGGGCGCATCACGGGAAATGTCCCAGTTTTGCAAGCCAGCAGTAAACCATTCATCCAGCTTGTTCGCCGCTTCGGTTTGCAATGCACCCGAGCGTGTCCATTCACGCAAGAATGCTTCGCAGTCACCCAGTTTGAAGAAGTAATGCTCGGATTCACGGCGCACTGGCGGTGTGCCTGATATGGCGGAAACCGGGTTAATCAAGTCGGTAGGCGAGTAAGTCGCGCCGCAGACTTCGCAGTTATCACCATACTGATCCTGCGCGCTGCATTTGGGGCATTGGCCTTTGATGAAGCGATCCGGCAGGAACATCTCTTTCGTGGTGTCGTAATACTGCTCTATGGTTTTTCGTTCGATTAACTGCGCGTCACGCAAGTTCAGATAAACCTGGCTGGCGAGTTCGCGGTTTTCAGGTGAGTTGGTTGAATGGTAACTGTCGAAATTGACGTGGAACCCGGTAAAGTCCCGCAAATGCTCGCCATGCACCCGATCTATCAATGCCTCAGGGGTGATGCCTTCTTTTTCCGCACGCAGCATGATGGGTGTACCGTGAGTGTCGTCGGCGCACACGTAATAGGTTTCATTGCCCTGCATTTTCTGAAAACGTACCCAGATATCGGTCTGGATGTATTCGACCAGGTGGCCGAGGTGGATAGCGCCATTGGCGTAGGGCAGGGCGGAGGTAACGAGGATTTTTCGAGTCATTTTGCGTTTGTTAAATTATTTTAAGCCAGTGAATAAATATGCAGACAATGCTATGCCGAGTGCGGCGAGTATCAGTGTGGTGACGGCTGCCATGTTGACCCAGTAGCCATCGGGGATTTCTACAGGTTTGAAAGTTCGTAATACGCGCCGATATTGCATTACGGCCAATATTGCCATTGCGCTACCGAGGACGATGAAGCCCATGCCTACCCAGAATGATACACCGCGTTCCAGTGTCTGTGGGGCGCGTGGGGCGAGCATATGCAAGAACAGGCCAAAGCGTTCAACCACAAAACCAAACGCCATCAATGTCAAACTCGTGCGATTCCACGCCAGCAGGGTGCGCTCTGCAGCGAAGAATACACGCGGATCGTTAAGGTCGGACATCTTAAGCTAATAACTGCGCCAGCACGAAGGGCAAGATGCCGCCGCTTTGGTAGTAGTCAACTTCGATAGGTGTGTCGATGCGCAACTTGACCATGGTCGTGTCTGTCGTGCCGTTGGCGCGGTGGATGACGATTTGTACGTCTTGTTGCGGGGTGATGCCGTTTTCCAGACCAAGCAGGTCGAAAGTTTCGCTACCATCAAGCTTGAGCGTAGCGGCGTCTGTGCCCGCGTGGAACTGGCACGGCAATACGCCCATGCCAACCAGGTTGGCGCGGTGGATGCGCTCAAAGCTTTTGGCGATGACGGCTTTTACGCCCAGCAGTTTCGTGCCTTTTGCTGCCCAGTCGCGGGATGAGCCGGTGCCGTATTCTTCGCCGGCAAATATCATCAGTGGCGTGCTGTCTGCCTGGTAACGCATGGATGCGTCGTAGATTGCCATTTCTTCGTCGTCAGGCTGGTGGCGGGTGATACCGCCTTCCGAGCCAGGTATCATCAGGTTTTTGATACGCACGTTGGCAAATGTGCCGCGAATCATCACTTCATGGTTACCACGACGTGCGCCGTAGCTGTTGAAATCGGTTTTATCTACGCCGTGCTCGAGCAGGAATTTGCCTGCTGGCGAGCTAGGTTTGATAGAGCCGGCCGGGCTGATGTGGTCAGTGGTTACCGAGTCACCAAACACAGCCAACGCACGCGCACCATGAATTACGCCGCTATCGCCTGCTGCACCGTCAAAGAACGGTGGTTGCTGGATGTAAGTCGAGTCTGCATCCCAGTCGTAAACGCTGCCTACAGGCGCAGGTACAGCCGCCCACAGTGGGTTGTCTGCGGTGAAATCAGCATAGAGCGCACGGTAGGTCTCAGGGTTGGTCGCAGTGCTCATCACCGCAGCGACTTCTGCCAAACTCGGCCAGATGTCTTTCAGATAGACGGCTTGCCCGTTTTTACCTGTGCCGATAGGTTCGCTACTGAGGTCTTTGTTCATGGTGCCAGCCAGCGCATAAGCCACAACCAGCGGTGGGCTCATGAGGAAATTGGCTTTTACATTCTGGTGTACGCGGGCTTCAAAGTTGCGGTTGCCGGACAGTACTGATGCGGCGATTAAGTCGTTATCCAGGATGGCGGTTTCTACCGCTGCGGGGAGCGGCCCAGAGTTGCCGATACAGGTAGTGCAGCCATAGCCTACCAGTTTGAATCCTACATCGCCCAGAGCATCCATCAAGCCGGCGGCTTTGAGGTACTCGGTGACGACGCGTGAGCCTGGTCCTAATGAAGTTTTGACGTGCGATGGTACAGTCAAGCCCAATGCGACTGCTTTTTTCGCCAGGATGCCCGCAGCCAGCATGACGCTAGGGTTGGAGGTGTTGGTACAGGAAGTTATCGCGGCAATGACGACGTCGCCATGGCCTAATGTGGAGTCACCACAAGGTACGCGCTGTGTCAGTGCATCAGCAGATTTGCCATAGCCACCTGCGCTCACCGGCTGGGTAAATAGGTCGGCAAATTTGGATTTGACGTGGTCAAGTTCGATGCGGTCTTGCGGACGGCGCGGACCGGCTACGGATGGCACGACGCTGCCCAGATCCAGTTCCAGTGTTTGCGAGTAATCACAGTCGCCGGCTTGTGGTATGCCGAATAAACCTTGCGCCTGGAAATAATTGCGGATGCTGTCAACCTGTTCAGCGCTGCGACCGGTTGCAGCATAGTAGGCGCAAGTGGCTTCATCCACCGGGAAGAAACCCATGGTTGCGCCGTATTCAGGCGCCATGTTGGCAATGGTTGCGCGGTCTGGCAGTGAAAGCGCTGCAGCACCTTCGCCAAAGAACTCTACAAATTTGCCGACGACTTTCGCACTGCGCAGCATCTCGGTAATGGTCAACACCACGTCAGTCGCGGTAATGCCTTCGCGGATGTTGCCTTTGAGATGTACGCCGACTACGTCAGGGGTGAGGAAATAGACCGGCTGTCCCAACATACCGGCTTCTGCTTCGATACCGCCCACGCCCCAGGCAACGATGCCCAGGCCGTTAATCATGGTGGTATGGGAGTCGGTGCCAACCAAGGTATCAGGGTAATAAATGCCGTCTTTTTCCATGACGCCGCGTGCCAGATATTCAAGGTTGACTTGGTGTACGATGCCGATACCAGGTGGCACTACTTTGAACGTATCAAATGCTTGCATGCCCCATTTCAGGAACTGGTAGCGTTCGCGATTGCGGATGAATTCCAGCTGCATGTTTTGCTGCAACGCGTCAGGCTGATTAAAGACATCAACCTGCACTGAATGATCGACTACCATGTCAACAGGCACCAGCGGCTCTATTAACTTGGGGTTTTTGCCCGCTTTTGTGGTCGCTGTACGCATGGCTGCCAGGTCGGCCAGGAGTGGCACGCCAGTAAAATCCTGCAGCAGGATGCGAGCAACGACAAAAGGGATTTCTTCAGTGCGATTGGCGTTAGCCTGCCAATTGGCTAATTCGCGGATATGTTGTTCGGTGACTTTTTTGCCGTCACAATGGCGTAATACAGCTTCCAGTACGATGCGGATAGAAACGGGTAAGCGGGAAATTTTGCCTATTCCTGCGGTTTCAAGCGCGGGGAGAGAGTAGAACTTACCTTGTTTGCCATTGCCTAAGCTGAATTCAGAGAGAGAGTTGTATAGGTTATGCTGGTTCATAGTTACCATGCCCAATCGTAGTATAAGTGTGTTAATTTTACTGTATTTTTAATCAACTGATGCAGAATATAAGGATATAACGATGAAACTACAATTAAATCAATTGGCTACTGCCTGTGTATTAGGCATTGCGCTGTTATCCCCTGTGGCATATGCAGCAAAGAATGTGCCAGCAGTCAGCGCTTCAGCCATGCCTAATGTATATAAAGTAGCACTGGCTAAAGGTGTGAGCATGGATGACGCAGTTGAATCCATGAAGCTGCGTGCCAATGCATTAAATATCAAGCTGGTCGCAGAATTACCTTTGTCCAAACAAGTTGAAGCGATGATAGGCGGCACACAGCGGCGTATAGCGATTTATCAATTCTGCGATGCGCTCACGGCTAAAGACCTGGTGGATATGAATGTGGATTTTGCTATTTTCCTGCCTTGCAGAATAGCGTTGGTAGAAGATAAAAATGGCCAGGCCTGGCTGGTGATGATGGATATGAATGTAAAGGAATTGTCCAAATCAACCAACATGACGCCAGCGCTGACCGAGAAAATCACGAAAGTGCGCGACGGTTTAATAGAAATTGTTAACGCTGGTGCGAATGGCGATCTGTAAATAGCAACCACGCGGGTTTGTGGTCTGGCGATAGCCTATGCGTGACTTGCTCACACATAGGCTATCAGTTTTTTTGCACCTTAAAAACAGGTGAAACCAATGTGTCGGTGGGCTATTTAAGTTAGAATCACGTGATACCCCTGACCACATTACTGCTAGGATAAATCAACATGCAAGCTCCCACTTTTACTTCCTTTATTCCGCCTCACCGTATCCTGATGGGGCCAGGTCCTTCCGATGTGCCGCAGCGGGTGCTGGACGCGATGGCGCGGCCTACTATTGGCCACCTTGATCCTGCATTTGTGGGGATGATGGAAGAAATCAAGGTGTTGCTTCGTTACGCCTTTCAGACCGAGAATGCGCTCACCATGCCGGTGTCTGCGCCTGGTTCGGCGGGGATGGAAATGTGTTTTGTCAATCTGGTTGAAGCGGGTGACAAAGTGATCGTTTGTAAGAACGGCGTGTTCGGTGGACGCATGCTGGAAAACGTCAAGCGCACCGGCGGTGTGCCTGTGGTGGTCGAAGATGCCTGGGGTGCACCCGTGGATGTGGCTAAGGTCGAAGCTGCATTTGCAGCCAATCCCGATACCAAAGTGCTGGCATTCGTGCATGCTGAAACCTCTACTGGAGCACGTTCCGATGCGCAGGCGCTGGCTGCTATTGCACATAAGTATGGTGCGCTGGTGATAGCCGATTGCGTGACCTCGCTCGCAGGTATTCCAGTGCTGGTGGATGAGTGGGAGCTGGATGCTGTGTACTCAGGCAGCCAGAAATGCCTGTCGTGTACACCAGGTTTGTCGCCCGTAACTTTCAGTGAGCGCGCGATCGCTAAACTTAAAGCACGTAAGACGCCAGTGCAAAGCTGGTTTCTGGATCTCAATCTGGTGCTGGGTTACTGGGGCAGCAGCGCGGGCAAGCGCACTTATCACCATACTGCGCCGGTTAATACGCTGTATGGGCTGCATGAGTCATTGGTCATATTGGCGGAAGAAGGTATAGAACATAGCTGGACGCGTCATGCTGACAATCACGCGATGTTGCGCGATGGCTTTGAAGCGATGGGTCTGAAGTTTGTGGTGGAAAAAGATTATCGCTTGCCACAACTTAATACCGTTTATATTCCCGAGGGTGTCGATGATGCCGCGGTACGTGCTCGCTTACTGAATGAGTTTGATTTGGAAATTGGCGCAGGTTTAGGTGATTTGGCAGGTAAGGTATGGCGTTTTGGCCTGATGGGGCACGCCAGCAGCGTAAAGAATATTGATTATTGTTTGTCGGCATTGAGGCAGGTGTTGTGATTTGGCAGGGAGGGTCAGAAACGCTTGCCTAAAGCGAGCAGTGTCATCTGGCTTTCCGTGAAATTCATGTAAGGGTCGTAGGCAACGCGCACAAACCAGGGCTCAAAGTCATAAGTCAGCGCAATGCCGTTTCCCACCACGTTATTGCCCTCAGTACTTGTGCCGCTCTTGTGGGTGAGATCCAGCGTCAACCGCCGTTGCTTGCCCAGCATCCTGCGCGCAATCAAATGGGTGACGCGCTGCCCGGTGTCCAGCCGGTCGTCTTTAATGGTAAACAGTGATAATTCTGTATCCTGTATTACTCGCGTACCCGCACCCAAAGTAATGGCGTCATTCGGGTCGAAATTAAGATTGTAGTAATCCTGCAGGTTGGTACGTCCCCAGCCAATGATGGCATAGCTATCGCCACCAATTTCTGCGTTCAGAGATCCACCGATAAATCCGTGTGTGGCAGCTTGTGCCGATGCAACTGTGCGTACATAACCAAAATCAGCGTGATTTTCATAACCCACACGGGTTTGCGCAAAACCTTGCCGGTCATGGTAATAACCTATCCAGCCATAATGGTCGCCATACTCGGCACGCAGATTCAAATCGGTGCCGTCATTACCATCGCTGATATGGTAATACGATGGCGTAAGCTTGAAAGTAAGCAGGGGCTCGGCCGAGTCGGATTGTGCAAATACGCTGCTGGTGAGCACAGTGCTGATGATGGCTAATGTGCATGCAAGGTAATGGATTTTCATGGAGGCAGTCAGGGCAATATTGGGAATGATTTTAACGGAATATCTGCGTATTTTGATAATAAGCCGGCTCGCTGTTTTCTGCGATGGTGCCGGGAATGCCAAATAGCGGGAGCGGTGGGAAGATTTTCGGTGTAAGCGGTGGTTCGACATTTAGCTGCTCGGCGAGCTGCTGGTCTAGCTGGCGTTGGCGGGTACAGACGTCTAATTGAAAGAACGCTTTATCGACCTTAACCAGCTGACATTTGCCGGTGATGCTGGGATAAGGCTTGAGCAGTTTTTCATAGAGTGCATGGCCTATGAGATGGAATGCCATGTCGGTTTTGACGCGCTGGCGCTGGTTGACGAATAGTTCGTGCCATAGCTGTTGGTCGAGCGCTTGCCATAATTCAGGTGTGCTACAGGCGACGATGATGCCGCTTTCGTCCAGCAAGGTGAGTGCATCGCGGCTGCGATTGCGTAACGGAGTAATGCCTGCGCGTATATGCAGCGCGTTTAACGTGGCTTTGGTATGTGGCCAGATCAGCCATGCCAGGGCGTTGAAATAATCGTGCCAGTTGTCGGTACGGGTAGGGATTTCGCCCGTTGTGCTGATATGCGTTTCGTAAGCAACTTCACTATTGCAATTGACGAACTGGATGACCGTGCCTTGTGCGTTGCGGATGTTCAGGCTGCGTGCGTAGTCGTTGAGCAGCGCGATGTCACGAGTTTGCGTGAGCGCGGCAGGCAGGCATGACAAAGGCGCGTACAGCGGGGAACTACTTAGCCATGCTGAGTTAGTTGCTGGCATCCAGTGTTTCTAAAGTTTCGTTGAGCGTCAGCCAGCGTTCTTCCGCTGTTTCTATATTATTGCTGAGCTCGCTTTGACGTTTTAACAGGGTTTGCAAGGTGTCACGCTGGGCAGGTTCATAGAGCTGGCTGTCGGCAAGTTGTGCATCGAGGCTGGCTTTCTCCGTGTGCCATTTGGCGAGCTGCTGATCCAGTTTGTCGATTTCCTTGATCAGTGGCCGGCGTTGGGCGATGAGTGCCTGACGTTGTTGTGCGCTTTGCTCGCGCTGCTGTTTGCGCTCTATTTTGTCGGGATTGGCTTGCGCCAGATTAATACGCTGCTGATTGAGCCAGTCGCGATAGTCGTCCAGATCGCCGTCAAAGATTTCGGCTTTGCCGTCGTGTACGATCATGAAGCGGTCGCAGGTGGTAGCGAGCAAGCTGCGGTCGTGGGATACCAGTACCACGCCACCTTGGTAATCCTGTAGCGCATAGTTGAGTGCCTGACGCATGTCCAGATCGAGGTGGTTAGTCGGCTCATCCAATAATAATAAATTTGGGCGTTGCCAGATCAGCAGGGCGAGTGCGAGACGTGATTTTTCGCCGCCTGAAAATGGGCCGCATGGCGATGTCGCAGCGTCACCGCGAAAATCAAAACCGCCGAGAAAATCGCGCAGTTCCTGTTCGCGGGTATCGGGTGCAAGACGCGTCATGTGCTGCAAGGGGGATTCTTCAGGGCGCAGCTGTTCCAGCTGGTGTTGGGCGAAATAGCCTATCGCCAAACCTTTGCCTTCGGTGCGGGTGCCGCTGAGCAGGGCTATCTCGCCAGCGAGCAGCTTGATGAGCGTAGATTTACCCGCGCCATTGCGTCCCAGCAAGCCTATGCGTTCGCCACTGCGTACGGTGAGTTCGATATTGGCAATGAGGGGTTGTGCGCCATAACCGACGCTGGCATGGCGCAGATCTAATAACGGATCAGGTGCGCTGACGGGGTCGTGGAAACTGAAACTGAAGGGCGAGTCGACATGCGCAGCACTGATGTCTTCCATGCGTGCCAGCGCCTTGATGCGGCTTTGTGCCTGGCGGGCTTTGGTGGCTTTGGCGCGGAAGCGTTCGATAAAACTTTCCAAGTGTGCGCGATCGCGTTGCTGTTTGTCGAACAAGGCTTGTTGCACCGCGAGGTGGGCAGCACGCTGGCGTTCAAAATCCGAGTAGCTGCCCGTGTAGAGTTTAATGCCGCGCTGTTCGATGTGAGCGATATGCGTGGTGACAGCGTCGAGGAAATCCCGGTCATGCGAAATCAGTAATAAGGTGCCCGGGTAGCTTTTGAGCCAGCCTTCCAGCCAAATCACCGCGTCCAGATCTAGGTGGTTAGTTGGCTCATCCAGCAGCAACAAATCCGAACGGCTCATCAGCGCCTGCGATAAATTCAGCCGTACCCGCCATCCGCCCGAAAATGCGGCGACGGGTTTGCTTAAATCAGCATCGGTGAAACCCAGTCCATGCAGCAATTCAGCCGCACGTGCACGTGCTGAATAGCCGCCTATTTCGCTGAGCTGGGCATGCAGTTCACCCACACGATGACCATCATTGGCAGCCTCGGCCAGTGTCAGCTGATGCTCAATCTGGCGTAATTTGGTATCGCCGTCCAAAGTGAAGTCCACCGCGGCTTGTTGTAATGCGGGAGTGTCCTGGGCGACGTGAGCAACGACCCAAGTTTCAGGCAAATTCAAATCGCCTGCTTCAGCGTGCAGTTCGCCGCGTAATAGCGCGAACAAGCTGGATTTACCTGTGCCATTTGCTCCGGTTAAGCCGACTTTTTGACCCGGATGGATGGATAGACTGACGTTTTCCAGTAAGACTTTGGCAGCGCGGGCAAGAGTGAGGTGGGTGAGGCGTATCACGGTGATGATGAGCGAAAACGAAAAGTCGTTATTGTACGCTGCTACCCTGCGTTAGTCGCAAAAAAGAGGGCATCCGAAGATGCCCTTAAATACCGCATGGAGGATGAAAACGATACCTAAGGTTGAATTGCTCGCGCTTATGTACCACTTAAACACTAGCAATTGCTGTGCCAGATATTTATTTGTTTAAAAACATGTTGTTGTGTTGTTTGTGTGTGTGGGTGGTCGCACCCACATAGTGCTGTTTGGATGTTTTGTGCACTTATTTCAGCCACTCATGATGCGAGGGTGTAGCACAAGTCGTTATTTGAGTTGCTGATCAACATAGGCTGTCAGATCAGCATTGAGGCTATTAGTGGCGCGCGCCCGGAGGAATGCGGTGCGGGCTTTATCCTGCTGTCCATCTGCTTGAAAGGCTATGCCCAAGCCTATCCACCATGTTCCTGATTGTGGTGCGTATCTTAACGCAGCCAGATAATGATCTATGGCAGCCTTGTTTTGCCCTGTACGCTGTAATAGTGTGGCAAGCAGCGCTTGATAATCAGCCTGATTTTCCGCGTTGGGTAAGCCGCGCTCCAGTGTTTTAATAGCTTCATTATTGCCACCACGATCGGCCTGGATGCGCGCCAAAATCATGCTGGTGTCGGTTTGGGCAGGGTCTAGTGTCAAGGCTTGCTGCAGCTGGCGCTCGGCCTCAGCGTTGCGTTTTGCATCAACCAGCAAACCTACCAAAGCGAGTCGGGCCTGGTGGTGATGGGGGTCGATAGCAAGCGACTGATTCAATTCATTAATGCTGTCTTCAGTGCGTCCTTGCTGCATTAAGCTGATAGCTTTTCGATAAGTGTTTTCAGCAAGCTGAGACTGGGTGAGCGGTTGAATTTGCTTGCTGATTACGCCTGAATTTTTTGGTTCATCATGACTTGGCAATGCGTTACTTGATGGTGCCGTTTGCGTAATAGCAGCGGTAGTGAGTGCGGTTGTGCCTGGGTCTGGTTTTGTAATAGATGTTTTTGGCAACGGTATGCTACTAAGCTCTTGCGTAAGAATAAGTCCAGCAGGAGCAGGAGCCGGAGCAGGAACCAGAGTGGGAATGGGCGCCACGGCTTCACTGCGCGCGATAATTGGTCGCGGTTGTGTGTGGGGTTTTTGCCACCATAAACCAGCAAGCGCGCTGGCACTGATTAAGCCAAGCAGCAGCATGATATAAATCAGGCGACGCTGCTTGACCGGCATGTTGACGGCTTTGATCTGCCCTAAATTATCAGCATGGTTGGCTTGGCGCTGATCCAGGTCTTTGAGCATTTGATTGATTAAGCTCATCGTAAAATTGTCCAGGTGATTGTTGTTGTAGCGATGACGAGGGCTATCACTACGCCAGGCCATATGGTTTTAATCGGACGTGCAGCAGGTGTGTCGTCGGCTGCCACCCGTACTTGATGTGAGCCGACGCTGGGTTTACCTAGTCCGTAACTCAACATCATGGCTTTATGTGCGAGGATATTGATCAAGCGTGGTACGCCACGGCTGGCTTGATGCAGATGTTTTAGCGCGCTGGGAGTAAACAGAGTCTGGCCCAGGTAATCGGCTACTTGCAGGCGATGGGCGACATAGTGTTTGAGTTCGGCCAGCGTTAGCGCTTGTAATTGATAGTGAAAGGTAATGCGTTGATTGAGCTGACGTATGCTGTTGTTCTGTAATTTGTGGTCCAGTTCAGGTTGTCCGAACAGGACGATTTGTAGCAGTTTGCGCTTTTCAGTTTCCAGGTTAGTCAGCAGGCGTAAGGCTTCCAGGGTTTCTATCGGTATGGCTTGAGCTTCGTCTAGGCAGACTATGACCTGCTTGCCGTGTTTGGCAAAATCAAGCAGGGCAAGGTTGATCGCTTTAAGCAAAAAGTGTTGATCGGTGTCGGCGGCTATGCTCAGCCCGAGCTCATCCGCTATTGATAGCATCAAGCTGTGTGGTGTGAGGTAGGGGTTGGGGATATAAGCGGTGATGAATTGGGATGTTTGTGTCTGGTTGCTGGCTTCCAGCTGGTCCAGAAACTGGCGGCATAACAAGGTTTTGCCGGTGCCAACTTCACCTGTGATTTTGATAAAACCTTCGCCAGTGTGGATGGCTACCAGCAGCGTGTTAAGTGCAGCCTGGTAATGCTGGCTGGCAAGGCAGTAGCTGGTATCCGGGGTCAGCGTGAAAGGAAATTCACGCAGACCGAAATGTTCGAGATACATAAATTACTGACTGCCACCACGTTGCATATTTTCAATGCGGTCGCGGGTCTGCAGGACATCTTGAGCCCAGTCATTATTGCTTTTTAATACCGTCGTTTTGAGCAAAATAACCAGCTCACGTTTTTGCGATATACGGTTAGTGTGTTTGAATAATGAGCCTATCAGTGGCACCGATCCTAAACCCGGTACTTCAGACTTGTCATCGTTGGAGGCTTCGCGCATTAAGCCACCGATAGCAACGATGCTGCCATCCTGTACGCGCACGACGCTGTCAGTTTCGGAGATGGTGCTGGAAGCAAGCGGCAATTTGAGTACCCCTGAGGTGCCTAAGTCGATGACTTTGTTTTTCTCGGCAACATTGCTTACCGATGGATGGATGTGCAGGATGATCTGTCCTTCCTCGGATATTTGCGGCGTGACATCAAGGGCAATGCCGGAGAAGAACGGGCGTAGCGTGACGTTAGGCGTGGATGTTGTTCCTGTCGAAGTTGCGCTGCTGGTTGAGCTGACATTGGTGACGAAAAATTCGTCTGTTCCGACCTTCAACACCGCCATCTGGTTGTTAAGTGTGGCGATGCGCGGGCTGGACAGCACGCGTGATGTGCCCTGGGTATCGAGAAAGTTAAGCAGGGCGGCAAAGTTGTCTGATTGTGCTGCGACATTAAGCAGGCCTGCGGTGGTGCTCACGGCAGTTGACATGCCTGCGCTAAAGACGCTGCCTAAAGTACTATTGGCTATTGGCGCGCCACCGGGAACGGTCAAGGTGCTAGGGTCAGCACCGACTGAAAAACGGCTTTGACCATAATGGTTAAATGCTGACCAGTTAATCCCGGTTTGGAAACCATCATTGAGTTGCACTTCGATGATTTTCGCTTCCAGCATGACTGAACGATCAACCGCTAATTGCATGGCTTTGAGGTAATTTTCCACCTGGCGGATTTCGGCAGGCATGGCATGAATGAGGACTACGCCAGACTGAGGGCTGACAACGATATTACGTCCATCTTTATCACCAATGATAGTGGTTAGTGATGTCTTTAAATCGGTCCAAAAATCGGATTCGGTATTGGTGGTGATTTTGCTGGTTTCCAATGAACGACCACCACTCGCACTTGGTGAGGTGGTCGGAATCGCTCCTGCTACACCACCAGGCATGGCTGGTGCGTCGCCAACAGAACCGGAAGTAACTCGGATGTCCGAAGTACCTTTGCGTTGTCCGGAAATGTAGTTAAGTTTGAACACGCGGGTTTGCATGGTCATCGGTTGTATGTAGATGCGTGAGTTATCTACTTTATAATCATATCCATACAGCTCTCTGATGGCATCGAGTGCTTCGAATACGGTCACGTTTTTCAGGTTGACGGATAAATTGCCGGTTAAGTCAGGCGGTATCAGCATGCTGTAGCGCGTACCGGTGACGATGCCCATAAATACCTGGCTGGCAGGCGCGTTGTTGATCACCAAATCAAATTTCTGATCCATGGGTCTGGCCATTTTAGGCATGGCGATTTGTAATGGCGGTAGTAAAGCTGCGTTGACCGCTGCCGAGGTTGCGGGCTGACTGTTGGTTGCTGCCGTGAGTTCGCTGTTAATACGCGCTTGCGTGGTATCCGGTTTAGGACCTATGCCTAATTGAGCACAGCCTGTCAGGCTCAACAGTGTGCTGGTCAGTATCAGTAAACGCAAGTTATTCATGGGTGTTTCCTAGTGTTGGTGTGCTTAATGTGATGTGTGCTGGGGCGGCGATAATGTTTGCTGACATTGGGAAACAGAGGGATGCGAGATACTTCACTCCCCGACCTGACCCAGACGTCGGTTTCAGTGATCTGGATGATACGGCCAGCCTTGATGGTGTCACCGACTTTGACGGTTTCACCGTTTATCATGGCATAGCGCTGTTTTTTAGTTAAGGTTACAGATTGTATGGTTGATGTGTTGGTGCCGCTGTCCGTGTCAGCTGTACTCATGCTATTTAAACCAGCGGGTGGTTGTGTGGGATCGACAACGCTATCAGCCCAGCTGCTGTGTGACACACTGAGAAATAAACTCAGGCAAACCAGGGTTAAATGCTTAGCCATGTTTTATCCTGACTGAGTGTGTAAAGGTGTAACTTGAGTTGTACCACGCCGTCATCATCACCGACAGTAAGTGTAGCCTGTCCCCAGAACATGCGCCAAGGCAGGGATTCGAGTGCATTGAGGTAGCGGGTTAAGGCGAGATATTTTCCCGAAATAACAAGTTCTATGCCGTGGCGATAAATGTGTGGAAGTTTGTCGTCGTTTTTAGTTTCTGTTTTTGCGTCGGTTTTATTGTCGTTGAGTAACGTAATGGGCAGCGTTTTGAGTGCGACTAAATGCACTTCTTTATTGCTACGCAACAAGTCTTCCAGCAGTGCTGGCATTTGTTGAGGTGCGATTAACTTGCTTTGTATGTCGTCCAGGGTTTTTCCGCCTGCATCGGCCTGCTGGCGTAGTTGTGCGAGTCTGGCTTGTAACGGCTGATCTGGATCGACGCTACCGGCCTGGATAATGGCTTGAACTTGCGCCTGCAGTTGTTCAGTCGTGTGTTGTGTTTGCACGATTTCTTGAGACAGCTGTTTCTGTTTGGTAAGAAGCGGACTGATAAGCAAGCTGTTAACAAGGGTGATAAGGACCAATGTGGCCGCAGCGAATATCATCATACGTTCGCGCAGACTAGCTGCATCAATACGATTTGCGAGGGTGAGCCAGCGCTGTTGTAATGCTTTCATTTGGCAGGCTCCGCGACGATATTGGTGAGGCTGAAATTGATATAAGGCAGGCTGGGCGGAGGTGCTGCAGTACTGGTCGTATTGGTTGCGGCTGGTACAGGTTGACGAATATCGAGTGCGGTGAAGTTTATCCCGGTAAATTGTGGTTCATGTTTTAACTTATTGATAAGTCGCGGAATCAATTCGGCCTGCAGTGCCCGACCGTTGATGCTGATTTGGCTGCCTGTGCCGACGATGTCAAATCCTGTGAGCCACAAACCATTAACAGTTTGTCGAGACAGCGCCTGAAAATAGGCAGAGAAGCCGGTCTGGTTGCCCAGCTCGCCACTTTGCAGCAAACCCAGAATAATTTGCTGGGCGTGCATTGCCTGTTCTGCCTGGGCAATATTGTCAACCAGCACCTGGGTAGGTTTGCGTGCGCCCATGGTAGCGGCAACTTTGGTCAATTGCTGTTGGGTATCAGTTTGCCGGTGTGCCATTAGTCTGGCCTGTTGTGTTAAATCGCGGTATTGATATTGTAGGTAGGCATAAAACAGTAACGTACCGGCTAAAATGATAGCCAGTGATTGCATCATAGTCAGTGCTGAAAAATACTTTTCCTGTTTGCGAAACAGGGGGTTGCATAAGTTTATTTGCTGGCTCACAGGGTTTTCTCCTCTAGCCTGAGCGCTGCACCTAAACTCATGAAAAAACGTGATTGCTGCGTCGGCGTTTGCAATTCTGCTGTGAGTCCGAACAGGGTATCCAAAGCGATGCAGCTGACAGGGATGTACAAATTACTGTTGAGGAATTCAGTTAGTTCAGTGAGTGCTGGTAGCGCAGGGGTGAGCACCAGTTTTTCTAAATTGAGAAACTGATATTGACGGTCAATGTGGTCGAAACTGCGTTGTAACTCTAGCGTTATTTTCTCAAATAAACGCGTTTTCAACTCGCTATCGAGCGTGCCAAATTGGGTTAAATTAATGTCTAAACGGCGGGATAAATACAGCTCACCCTGGTAACTGATGGTGAGCAGACCGCCATTATTGTCAAAACTTAACATCGCCAGACCACGTTCCGCTGTGGCAATCAAGTTGGCGATATTGCGCTGTGCCAAATCAGGAATGTCTATCACACTCAGATTATTATTCGAGTTTTCAAATAGAGCCTGGCGTTGCTCAATTAGCTGGTTGCGCGCGGCAATGACGAACATCATGGCTTTACGTGCCGGGGCGTTCTTGTCGACGGGGATGTCGAGCACATCTATGGTTGCATCATCAACATGATAGTCGAGCATATCCTTGAGCAGCCAGCGTACAGCTGTTTTGAGCTCGGGTGCGGGTACATTTGGCGTTTCTACGGTGAGTAGCTGGTATTCACTCGTGTTGAGTAAATGACCGCATTGATAGTTCTTAGTACGCAGCTCTTTGCTGATTCGGGCAAGTAAAGCCGGGGTTTCTGTCTGCGCAAGCGGATAAAATTTAGCCAGTAAAACTTGCGGCTTATTGCCCTTGCTATGCGCTACTTGCGTCACGCACACACCATCTGTTTGCAGTTCAAATACCAGCAAACTTTGCGACTTTTTGTTCCGTGAAAATATCCCCATGAGTGTCTGTGCTTTTTAATAATTGGTTTGACGTTAAAACATATCAATATACTTGTCAATCTACTTAATAGATTTCCCGCATGTAAATGAATTCATTCGCATTTTTGTAGATTCCAAAGGTGGCGCGAGCGGTCGGTTTGGCCAGTCCCGTGCCTTTCCAGTTGTATTGTAGCCAAGCAGGTGCGGCGATGGTGATGTCTACATAGCCCTTTGTGTTGGGTTTGGAGAGTTTCAGATTGCCATTGCCTGCAATAAAAGGCGACGACAGGGTTGCTGTCGTGGTGAGCGTGGTGGCCAATCCTGTACTTGCAGTCGGGGTCGTTGGGACTGGAACTGTGGTGCAGTTGTCCAGTGTGTTCGTGACGAAACTGGTGCCATTGTAATATTGCGCGACCATGGGGACTGGTAAATTCAGCGTTTCCGAGCCGCTGGCATTGTTGAGTTTGATGCGTCCGCTGCGTATTGCAGCTATCCCTTCGATAAAGCCTGATGACGATATGCCGTCAGTATCGGTAGCACGCAGGGTAATGGTGGTTGGCGCTGTTGTCGGGCTGGTGAACGTGTATGCCGGGGTGACTGTAGTCGCAACGCCTGAGGTGAAGCTGGCAGCATTTACTGTATTGTTGCTGATTGCCCCCACCGTTGCGGCACTGCCGTCGGTCAAGGTGACAGTTTTGGAAAAATTACTGGTGCTGTTGTAGTTAATCGTTGTGGTGGGTGTGGCCAGACCGTTTTTCGCGGTTAACAGCACGGTGAACGGTTGCGCGGAATAGGTGAAACTGCCTGCGGTACAGCCTTGGGCCACTGTCGTGTCGAAATGGTGCGGCGTAAATCGCCCGACATTGCCGACAGTTGTTCCTGTGATGTCGCCTGCACTGAGGTAATTACCGTCGAGCACATCAGCTGTGAGGCTAATGATACCGACCTCCGACCAGCTGAAGTTGTTACCTGTAGCCACACCATTGGTGAAAGTGCCAAATGTGCCACTGATGGGAGGATTGTTGGTCAAGCCTAATCCTGTTACCAATGCAGAATTTAATTTCGCACTTTCGGCTACGGTTTCTTGTCCGTAGCTGGGTGTCGCTGCGCCTGTCGCAGTGATGGCGGTGACGGTTGCACTGAACGGGTTGCCAGCGCTGATGAATACAGACCCCGTGGCTGTTGTCGCGGCGGGATTGGCAGCATTGTCTGCCGTGCGTTTGATGCTGGTGAGTATAAAGCTGTAGGGTTTGACCACAAAGGCGTTGGATGCGCCTGATAATGCGGCTGAGTTGATCGTCTTGCTAGCATGAAGCGTGACTTTGCCCGCATCACCATAGTTAAAAGTGTAAGGTGCGTTGCCATTGGCATCAAAGTTCATGTTGACTGGCAAGTAACTGGATACGTTGCCATTATTGTTGCGGGCTATGGTGGTCGTGGTGCCGCCATTAATGCTCAACAAATTGGCGCCATAGCAGGTTGTAGTGTCATTACATTCATAGGCAAAATTGACTGCTGTTACGCCTTGTAGAGCTGCCTCGCACGCTTGGGTTGTGGTGTTGGTTTTTATCGCGCGTAAATAATACGTGGCAGAAGAAGTGCCCGCTGTTTGGGTGGGGATGGTTGTTGCAGTCGCATTTGCCGCGCCCGTGAAGATGAATCCTGCGCTATTGAATGTGGTAGAGCAACTATTGGCAACGGCGCAGTTGATGCCATCCAGACAGCATTTAGTGGGAGCAAGTGCCGCGATTTGTGTATTCGTCAGTGTGACTGTTACCGCTGTATTGTTGGGTGCAGTCGGGTAACTAAGCGTGGCAGTGGCTACGCCGCTTGTGTTAAATGTGGCAGGATTGCCAGTGAGTGTACCCGCAGTGGTTGATAATGTGGCGGTATTGCTGGCCGAGATGAAACCGCTGGAACAAGGGCTGCTGTTGTCGGCGCAAGCTGTTACGGTCGCAGTGGTGGCCAGGCAGGTGATACTGCTGGAGGGGAGCGATAGTTCGTAGTGATCAGGGCCGCAGCTTGCAGTGTAATTCATGTCGCGCTGTATCAGTACCGAGCCGCCTTCCACGTTGTAGATATTAAATTCGTCGAGGGTGCCGTTTGCTGAGTTTTTGGTACCGCCAGAACCAGTGAGGCTGCTACGATTATTACCTAGAAAAAGCGTACCTATCTGTGATGAAACTGTACCGCTGCTGCTGAATGCGCCAATCGCCTTTTGCACACCATTGACGTAAATGCTTAGATGGTCACTATTGCTGGCAGCCAGTGCGTTAAAGTTCCATGTCAATGCGATGTGCGTCCATGTGTTTGCGGGAATATTATTTGCTGTGGTTTCGACGGCTCGTATTGAGCCTGTAGAGTCGGTGATGACAAAACGCACATCACCGTTATTCAGTTTGGTTGCAAAAAACCACTGACCATTGCTGATGGAGGCATCGACCAATTGCGCATCGCCACCATTTACCCATGTGTTGTTGGCTTTGTACCAAAAATCTATTGTGCCAGCGCCGCCAAGCGCTGTCGTGACTGGTATGGTAGTGTCGATGCCATCAACCACACTACCGTTACTGGCAGGAATCACCGCACCATTACAAGCATGGCCTACACCTGGAACTGCCGCCCCTAGGGCGGTGCCGTTATAGACAGGGGAGCTGCCGCTGGTATCCAGGACCTGACCTGGTGCTGTCCAGGCAGACTGCTGAAAATGGTACTGGGCTATTGGGCTCGGGATATAAAAAAGTATTGCGGTATTGCTGGCGGGTAATCCAACACTGGGGACGTTATAGTCAGTTGTGCTGACTTGCCAGCCTACCTGAGCCAGTGTGGCCTGTGGGCCAGGAACATTGACACCATACTGATAAATAAATGTGCCATTCTCATTCAGTATGATTTGCAAATTGTAGTTGCCGCTGGTGGAACCGCCAGCGGCCCATTCCGGGATATTGTTCCAAGTAACAACAAATTGGCGGTTAGGTGCCGTGCCGACAGTCGCATAGCTGATGTAGCAGGTGGAAGTCTGTGTGCATGCGGTGCTGTACGACGCATTGTTCTGTGGCGTGGGATCCATGTCATTGCCGTAAATGCGCATGGTGTAATTGAGGCCAGTATTGGCATAAGGTAATTGCGTGACAGGACTGCCGTAGCCACAGGTCGTGTTGTTGTTGAATTGCAGCCGGCCGTTGGTCATGATGCTCGCCTGAGTAAAACCTGTTCCACCATAAGAGAAAGTAAATCCGATCGGTATGTTGTCGGACATGGTGTCGTCCAGGATAGGCGGTGTGGTTCCGCAACCGCCTGTATTGTTGAATTTGTAGGGCAAGGTGTTGTAACCGACTTTGGTATGGCTGCCAGTGTTTATCCATGAAAATGGGGTCGATACGTTGGAATAGGTGACAGCATGCGCCAGTGTTGTTTGTATCAACCAGCCGATTGCGAATAGTAATAGAAATGCTATTTTCGTATGTGAGGTACGCTCTTTGCCATGAGTGACAGGATGGTTTGTACTTTGCATATTCATGGTTTTTCTCTGGTCAATGCTCTATGGTCGCTTGAACTTGTCGCTCAATATAGGTGGTGCTACCTATCGTGCCTGCTGTTGCCGTTGAGGTGAGTTGGAACATATTCACTGGGTTGCCTGCTTCGGTTGTGTTGGTTGAGCTGCAGTTAACGATTAATGTAAAACCGGCTAAATTGCCGCCCAGCGGTACAGTTGTGCTGGCAGCACAGCTGCCGCTGTTTTGTAGTATTTGATAAGCGCCCCATTCGATGCCAGCACGGGCGGCCTGATATGCTCTGGCACCTTGCACATCCTGTGCGGAAGTCATTTGCTGGACATTGGAGAAGGTGAGCATAAACGCACCCAGTGCCGAGAGCACCACCAGCAAAAAGATGGCGGAGACGATGGAAAAGCCGCCCTGGCGGTGTTCAGGGCGCATTGCTGACATGGACTTCATCATATAGATTTACTGGCTCGTTGTTTTTGCTCAGTTGCAAACTTATTGCAACCAGGCCTGCACGCTGAGTGATGACCTGCTGATCGTAGCTAAAGCTGCATGCGCTGATATTTTTGGCTAAAAGCGCGCTGCTGCCACCAGCAAAACTGGTGGGTTGGGTGGCGCTGATGGGATAGTTCCAGTAGCGGGTGAGTGTGCCTGCGGTGGGGTTGCAGGCGTAGGTGACGGGATACTGGATAATCTGGAAGCGGTGGCTGGGTGAATCGAATGGGAATAATTTGGAGGCCATGGTGACGGTGTTGCCTGCGCTGCTCATTGCGCTGGTGTTGTCGCTGTTATAGGCACTTGCGCCAGTGATACCGAGATTGTAAATGGCGACCAGATTTTGCGCGCCAGCGGTCATGCTTACAGCAGGGCCAAGCACGTCAAAACTGGTGTCGGCAGCAGTGAAATCAAGTGGGTTGCCCGGTGTGTCGATACGGTAACGTCCGCCGCCGCTGGTAAGCAGGAATTCCAGATAGGTGATGCCGCCTGCACTGGTAACGCGCACGCTGTTGGGCAGGGCGAGGTGCAAGTCGCGTCCGATGCGGCGGACTGCGGTATCTGCAATGTCGGTAAGTTCAGCACGGTTTGCACTGTCGAGGTAGCCTTGCACTGGTGCGCGGATGAAAGTCGCTACCACAGCGGCGATAATGGCGGTGATGGTGATGACCACGATCATTTCGATCAGGGTAAAGCCGCGTTGGCAATAAGCGCATAATTTAGGCATGGTCATGGCACCGCATTGGGTGCGTAACGATAGCGGTAGCCTGTGAGTGTGAGGCTATCGCTACCCGCACTGACGGTGACATTGATTTGCAGTTCTGTGGCGCTGATAGGGCTGATAGCTACGCTGGCGGTGTAGCCACCCAATCCACTGACAGGCGTATTGGTGATGTCGTTGATGCCCGTCATGGTAAAGCCGTCGTAATCATTTACATTGTCGAATTGGGGCGTGGTGTAGCGGGCTTCCCCTGCTTCCGGCCCCATCGCTTCGGGTGTGGTGGCGCATCCTGCGGCACTGGTTGCCGTAGCGGCGTTGGCATCATCAGGATCGCAATAGGTAAACGGTTGCAGCTCGATTTCTTCCAGTAAGGATTCCGCTATTGCTTGCGCTTGTTTACGCAGCATGGGGTCAGCGCTGTGCTGGGTGGTGATGTTCATGATGGATAGCACGCCCGCGACAGCGGTGCTGACGATGACAATGAAAATGATGAGCTCGATGAGTGAGACACCTGACTGGCGCTTAGTTGTGTACATAGCCAGTGTCCTGCTCGATGATAATGCTGCCTGTAGCACCCGTGACAGCGATGGTTTGTCCGCTGCTGGCTTGTCCTAGTGCGTTGTAACTGAAATTGATGGGTGTGGTGGCGTAAGTAATGCCCGATGAACGTGGCGTGACGGTAAATGGGCTGGTGCCTGCGGGGCTGGCGAGATTGGTGTTGCAAGTGTTGACGCCAGCGGCGGAGGCAATGGTTAAGGTCAGGCTGCTATTGGTGAAGCTGGCGCATACAGTACGGCGCTGGGCGATGGCGGCTTTTTGCGCGTAGCGTAGTGCGGCCGTGGTTTCGTCAGCAAAGCCGCGCGTTTCGAAAGTGGATTTGTCAAAAAATTTCGGTATGGCAGCTACGGCTAACACGCCGATGATGACCATGACGACGATAAGTTCTATTAGGGTGAAGCCTTTGTGATTATGGTGCTTACAAGGGTGTTTTGATTTTTTTTTGTTTAAATTACGGGGGTATGAAAAGGCAGACATAGAAGCTAAAAGTCGATTTTTAGATATTATGCCTGCCTTGATTGTTACAGGACGCCAGTTATTGCAGCAGTTGCTGTTGGTTTTACAGTTGCGGTGCTATTGGTTTTGGTAATCGTGCAAGTTACTGTTGTGTCTGCAGCAATTGCAGCAGCAGTGATGGTGTAGCCTGTTGGTAAGCCGCTTTGAAGTAGCAGGCCACCATTAGTACAGTTGGTCACAGCCTGTCCTTTTGTTGAGTTTACCTTGCGCGCCCCGTAGTTGATTGCTGAAGCTGATTCAATTCCGCCTGCGACTCCTTGAACTGCAGCGGCTTCTGCGTCACTTGTTAAATCAATAAATTTAGGTAAAGCCGTCGCAGCCAAAATTCCTAGTATGACAATGACCACTACTAATTCGATTAGGGTAAAACCATTTTGCATTTGTTTCATTTTGCTGCTCCTCGTTAAAATAAGTGGTGGTACAGGGTTATGAACAGGTTGCTAATGTGGCATTCACCACATAAGTCGGTTGTGTATCCGCTGCGGCTGCCGGCGTGTAGCTGATAGTGCAGTTAGTGGCGCCAGTAGTGTGGCTGCTATCAGCGGCTGCAATGACTGGTGCTGCTAATCCAGTCAGGTAGTAATCAGGCGAGATGATGCCCGCCAGCGGCACGATGGAAGCCGCATTTGGGTAACCATTGGTATAAACTACGGTGGTGCCTTCAATGACAATGTTTGGTACGGGCGTGCCTGTGAAACTCGTGCTGAAACCGCGCGTAATCAACGTAGCATGCGCCATCGCTGCTGCTGACTTCACTGCACCCATTGCGCCATTCATTTTGGCCAGTCGGGCATCAGCTTGAAGTGCGGTGAACTTGGGTAATGCTATGGCCGCCAGAATACCCAAGATGGTAATGACGACAACTAATTCAATCAGGGTAAAGCCGCGCTGTAAATTTTTCATAGTTGCTCCTGTTTATAAGTATATTTCATTAAGAGTATTGTGCCATGCCTGTTTCGTCAAGTTGGTTGTGGCTGTAAACTTTGTAAGTATAAAGCGTATCCAGGTCTTATTTTATAGGGATGGAAAATTATCATATTAAACCATGATGTTAGTGTGCCTAATATCATGATGTGCTTATTTATGCATAGCCACTTTTCCCAGATCCCATATAGGCAGGAATACGCCTAGCGCTAATATCAGCACCAATATCCCCAGGCTAATAATCAATATCGGTTCAATTTGCGAGGACAGGGTTTTGAGTTCGTAATCAACTTCGCGCTCGTACATGTGGGCGATTTCGTCCATCAGGTTATCTATATCACCGGTCTCTTCGCCGACAGCGATCATTTGTAGTACGACAGGGGTAAATACGCCTGCGGTAACTGCGGTGCGCAGTATGCTTTCGCCGCGCTCTATGCCGTCGCGCATTTGAATGATGCGACTGGCGATGTAAGCATTATCGACGGTCTGGGCAACGACATTCAAGCTTTGGATAATAGGTACGCCGCTCTTGCTGGAAAGCGCGAAGCTGCGGGCAAAGCGGGCAAGGGTGCCTTTGAGGATAATTTTTCCTGCGATAGGGAAGCGTAATTTAAGTTTGTCCCATTTATAGTGGCCGTCTTCGGTATTGATGTAATAGCGAAAACCTAAGTATGCACCAACGATAATCGCGAGCAACAGCCCCCAATAATTGACCATGAAATTGGAAAACCCCAGCAGGATTTTTGTCATCAATGGTAATTCAGCATTAAAGCCAGCATAGACTTTGGCAAATGCGGGAATGACAAATAAGTTGATCACGCCGATGGCTATTGCCATGGCGATGACCACAAAGCTTGGGTAGCGCATGGCGGAGCGTATGCGTTCGCTCATTTCCCGTTCAAATTCAAGATGATCGAATAAGCGCAAGAATACTTCATCCAGTCGCCCCGTCATTTCACCTACGCGTATCATGCTCAGGTAAAACGGGCCAAAAATCGTGGGGTGGCGCAGCATGGCGGCGGAGAGTTCACGCCCGGCATCGAGTGATATCCGTAAATCCTGAATGACGTTGGCGAAAGTTTTATTGGTGGCAGATTCTTGCAAACCTGCCAATCCGCGCATGATGGGGACACCGGCTTTGAGGAGGGTGTAGAGCTGGCGGCTGAATAGCTGTACATCAATAGATGTCACTTTTACTTCAGTGAGTTTTGCCCACCAGCTGTCACCGCTGCTTTCAGGTTTTGTCTGGCGGATGGTGATGTCGATGGGCATGAGGCTGGTATTGCGCAGCGTATCGGCGATACTGCTGCTGTCTGAGCCTTCTAACACACCTTCGATTAACTCACCCTGAGCGTTGCGGGCTTTATATGCAAAAAATGGCATGGTGATTGTCAGTCGTCAAATTGGTTGCTAATGCGCATGGCTTCAAGCACAGTGGTTTTACCCTGTGTCACCAGATTGATCGCCTGGCGGCGCAAGGTGTTGCCAGCCATTTGCTTGGTCGCTGCAGCTAAAAATATCGCTGGGTCAGTTTGGTTGGCGGCTTCAGCAACGGGGATGGTAATTTCCAGCATTTCATATACGCCGATGCGCCCATGGTAACCGGTGTGGTTGCAGTAGGTGCAACCTTTGCCGTGTTGATAATGCTGCTGATCGACGCTGTCGCCCAGTTCGCTTTTGAGCCATAAATGCTCGGCAGGCGTGGGTGTGTAAGTTTCGCTGCAGTTATCGCAGATGATGCGTACCAGGCGCTGTGCGAGTACTGCCTGAATGGAGGTCGCTACCATGTAACGTGGTACGCCCATGTCCATTAACCGTATGGGTGTGCTCACCGCGTCGTTGGTGTGCAGTGTGGATAATACCAGGTGCCCTGTCATTGCTGCACGCATGCCGATTTGCGCGGTTTCCTGGTCACGCATTTCGCCGATGAGGACGATGTCCGGATCTTGTCGTAATGCTGCGCGGAGTACGCGGGCAAAACTGAGATCAATTTTTTCGTTAACCTGAACCTGGTTGATGCCCGCCAGGCGGTATTCAACTGGATCTTCTACCGTGATGATTTTAAGCTCTGGGCTGTTGAGCTCAGATAATGCACCATAAAGAGTGGTGGTTTTGCCGCTACCTGTAGGGCCTGTCACCAGTATCAGTCCGTTGGGACGCTTTAATATGGCGCGAAAGCGCGCCAACATGGCAGGGGGCATGCCGATTTTGTTCAGGTTGAGCGTGCCGCCGCCCTGATTGAGCAGCCGCATCACCACAGACTCGCCGTATTGCGTGGGCATGGTGGAAATGCGGACGTCGATGGCCTGTTTTTTGACTTCAATGGCAAAACGGCCGTCTTGGGGCAGGCGTTTTTCGGAAATATCCAGACCGGATATAAGTTTGAGACGTAACGCCAAAGCCGGCGCAATTTTGATATCGGCACGGGTCTGGATGTTGAGTACGCCGTCGATACGGAAGCGTATGAGTAGACTGTCAGCCTGAGGTTCGATGTGGATGTCGGAAGCGTGAACCTGAGTGGCGTCATCAAATACAGATTGTAGTAATTTGACGACAGGTGCATCTTCGCTGCCAGGACTTACACCCAGGCCTGAAAAGTCAATAACAGTGTCACCCAAATCTTGACCTAGCTCTTGTGCGAGGTCGGTGATTTCATCGGTTTTACGATAAATGCGGTCTATGGTGTGGAGTAATTCATTTTCACCCACTACCGCGAGCACGATGTCCTTTTTGATGATGCGGGCAATTTCATCATAAGTAAATAAATCAGTAGGGTCGCTCATTCCCACAAGCGCGCTATCCCCTCTGTCTTCCAGGACGATGGCGCGGTAGCGGCGTGCCTGCATTTCAGGCAAGAGCCGCGTGGCCTCTGGGTCGATAGGATGGTTTTTTAGGCGGATGAAAGGGATGTTGAGTTGTTTGGCAATGGCATCCGCAATTTGATCTTCAGTTACAAATCCGTTTTCTACCAGAAAGCGTCCCAATTTACGCCCGCTTTTTTTCTGTTCTTCTAGGGCAAGTTGTAATTGCGTTTCTGAGAGCAGTTTTTGTTGAACTAATAATTCGCCTAAACGGATTTTTTCTGGGCGGGCCATGCGGAGTCCTCAAGTTTGTTATGGCATTATCTTAACGCGAATTATGGGTTTTTGTGCGTTTGTCGTGAAACGGTCATATTTTTGTGTCATCTTGCTGCCTGTTAGTGGGATGAGGTACAAAGATGAATAAACGAGATTGTTTATTAAAGATTTTGCAGGAACGTAGTTTAGTCCCTGTTTTGCAACCAATTATTGCGATGCATCATGGCGAGATTGTTGGCTACGAGGGGTTGGTACGTGGTCCTGCAGATAGCTTGCTACCTATGCCACAGGATTTGTTTGAGACTGCAATGAAGCATGATTTGCTGCTGGAGCTGGAAACTTTGTGTTTGTATCAGGTCATGACGGATTTTTTGGCGCAATCACTGGAAAGTCGTCTTTTTGCCAATATTAGTCCTTATGCGCTGTTGAATGGCGTGCTTGATCATCCCTTGTTGAAAGATCTGCTGGCAGTTACCAGTCCCTTGGCTGGGCGTATCGTCTTTGAGTTGACTGAAGGTACGCCACAAATGCCAAGTGTCGATGTGGTGGCGGGCATCAGGCGGTTGCAGGACAGGGGCTTTAGCGTCGCTTTGGATGATCTGGGAGAAGGGTTTTCCAGCCTGCGTTTATGGGCCGAGGCATGCCCGCAATTTGTTAAAATCGATAAGCATTTTGTGACTGGAATAGATAAAAAACCAGTGAATTTGCAATTTGTGCGGGCGATCAAACAAATTGCAGATAAAAGTAATGCGACTCTGATTGCTGAAGGGATCGAAACGCGGGCTGAATTTTTGTTGCTTAAAGAATTGGGCGTGTGTTGCGGGCAAGGCTATTTTATTGGTCGACCTCAGGTTCAGCCATGCTTAACTGCGAGTGCGGCAGTGTTGGAGTGTGTCCAGTTTGCATATGCCGATGGTGGCGCCTGGTTGAAAACGGTGTTGCGCCGTGGTCCGCAGGCGCGGTTGCTGTTAAGTAAAGTGCCGACGGTGGATATTAATACCAGTAGTGAAGAAGCGCATGAGATATTGTTGGCGCATCCCGATCTGGAAACTTTACCCGTATTGGATGGCAATCTCCCCGTGGGTGTGCTCAATCGTACTATGGTGGATAAGTTTTCGCGCCAATATACGCGTGAGTTGTATGCGCGCCAGCCTTGTTCATTGTTTATGGACAAAGCGTTTATTGCCGTGGAACTGGATACGCCTATCGTGGCCTTGAGCCAGTTAGTATTGGCGCAGGGGCGTAAGCGTTTTGCGGATGGTTTTGTGTTAACTCATGATGGGCGATATGTTGGGGTGGGGTCAAATTTTGCGCTTATGCAGGAGATGACTACATTGCAAATAAAAGAGGCGCGTTATGCCAATCCACTGACTTTGTTGCCGGGGAATGTGCCGATTAATGAGCAGACTGAGGTGTTGTTGGCGAATGGCGTCGGGTTTTGTGCTTGCTATGTGGATTTGGACAATTTTAAGCCATTTAATGATGTGTTTGGTTATGCTCATGGTGATGAGCTGATTAAATTGACTGCGCGTGTCTTGGCCAAGATTGCTGATCAAGATGTTGATTTTGTTGGGCATATTGGTGGTGATGATTTCTTTGTGCTGTTTCAGAGTGTGGACTGGGAGCAACGTTGCCAGAATATATTGTCAGAATTTGATAGTGCTGTATGCCAGTATATAGGACAGGCGAAACTGGGTTTAGACAACTACACTACTGAAGACCGGCGCGGCAATCAGGTTGAGTACGCGTTTCCGAGTGTGTCTATCGGTGCGCTGCCAGTTGTGTCCAAGCAGTTTCAAAGCTGTCATGAAATTTCCGCTGTGGCGGCTGAGGTGAAAAAAGCCGCAAAGAAAATCTCTGGTTCCAGTCTTTATATAGACAGACGCGTTGGTTTGTCTATAACTATCAGCGCGCTGGCTGCCTGAAATGGTTTGTTTGAGTAGTAGTTAGCTAGACGATTTGCTGTAATTATGAGTGCGCGGGTGCAGGGAATTTTGATTTTTAAGTTTCTTTTTACTTGTCGGTTCACAGTTAATTGCGATTGCTTGTTATTATCTCGCAATGACAAAATCAATACAGATAGTTAGTTATAACATCCATAAAGGTTTTACGCATTTCAATCGGCGTATGGTGATACATGACCTGCGTGAGCGCTTGCGTTCGTTGCATGCAGATGTGGTTTTCCTACAGGAAGTCCAGGGTAGCCATGCCACCCATGCTGGGCGCTGGCAAGATTGGCCGACTGAGCCGCAGTATGAGTTTTTGGCAGACCAGGTGTGGCCAGATTACGCTTATGGTAAGAATGCTGTATACGATCATGGGCATCATGGCAATGCCATTTTGTCGCGTTATCCCATTGTCGCAAGCGAGAATCTGGATGTGTCGGCGCATGCATTCGAGTCGCGAGGTTTGCTCCATGTGCAGATTGCTGTGCCCGATATAGCGGAACCCGTGCATTTGATGTGCGTGCATTTGGCATTGTTTGAGCATAGCCGCCGTCGTCAATTGGCGATGTTAAAAAAACGTGTGCTTGAGGCTGTGCCTGATAGCGCATCGCTGATTATTGCGGGGGATTTTAATGATTGGCGTGGTCATGCTGGGCGTGATTTCGCTACTGAATTAGGCTTGCAGGAGGCGTTTGTCAGTGTGCACGGAAAAACGGCCAGGAGCTTTCCGGCACATTTGCCATTATTGTCGTTGGACAGGATTTACGTGCGTGGCTGGCGGGTAGTGAACGCGCAGGTGTTGCAGGCAGGGGATGCATGGCATCGTTCAGATCATGCGGCATTGCTTGCGACGCTTGAGGCTGAGTGATGTGGACTAACGGCAATCAAGTGGATTTGTTAGAAAGCGGTGAGGGCTATTTCCCGGCTTTGTTGGCAGCGATAGCTGCAGCTAAACAAGAAGTGCATCTGCAAACCTATATTTATGCCAATGATGAAACCGGGCGTGCTGTGGCGGCGGCTTTGATGGCAGCGGCGCAGCGAGGTGTGGTGGTGCGCGTGTTGGTTGATGGCTTTGGCTCGCGTGATTTAAATCCGGCTCTGGTCGCCAAAATGGAAACTGCAGGTGTCGAGTGGATGGTATTTCGTACCGAGCGCATTGGCTTTACCTTGCGCCGACATCGGTTGCGGCGTATGCATAGAAAAATAGTGGTGGTGGATGGTGAGCTGGCTTTTGTCGGTGGCATCAATGTGATTGATGATATTGACATGCCTAAACTATTCCCGCCACGTTACGACTGTGCAGTACGCGTGCAAGGCACGGTTGTCGCCGAGATTGCACGTGATACGCGGCGGCTGTGGGCATTTATCGGATGGACGCATGGTCGGGTAGTGCGTCGCGGTCATACGCGATCAACTGCAGCACACGTTAAAGCGGGTGATGATAAAGTTGCCTATATGGTGCGTGATAATTTTCGTCATCGTCGAGATATAGAAGAGGCCTATTTGTCCGCAATAGCAGCGGCGACGCAGCGGGTGGTGATTGCTAATGCCTATTTTTTGCCAGGCTTACGCTTTCGTGATGCATTGAAGGCCGCGTCGCAGCGTGGCGTGCAGGTGGTGCTGCTGCTGCAGGGGCGTGTTGAATACGGCTTGCTGCATTATGCAACACGGGCTTTGTACGAGGAATTGCTGGCTGCCGGTGTGGAAATTTGTGAATATCATCATGGTTTTTTGCATGCCAAAGTAGCGGTAATAGATGAGCAATGGGCAACCGTGGGATCGAGCAACATTGACCCATTTAGTTTGCTGCTGGCGCGAGAGGCAAATGTGTTTGTAGAAAGTCCCCGATTTGCGGGCGAGTTATATGTTGCCCTGCAAGCGGCGATGCAGCGTGGTGGGCGCTGGGTGAGAGTTGATGGTTGGCGTACACGATCATGGTATCAGCGGATTTTGTCGAATGTGGCAATGCTGCTGGTGCGAGTCCTGATGGGTTTGGTAGGTTATGGACGAAAGTGGTGATGCGTTGCTCTCGGCGTGGAGTTTGTGCTATAATTTTGAGCTTGTTATTTAATGTTTAAATGGCAAAATACGCACAACTGTCTATGCTTAGGGTGTTCTCTGTAAATATTTACTGAGAATGTTGGGCGACAGTTGGAGGCTTAACCCTAAAGGAAATTGTATGTCTATCACTATGCGTCAAATGTTGGAAGCGGGTGTTCACTTTGGTCACCAAACACGTTTCTGGAACCCAAAAATGGCTCCGTACATTTTTGGTCATCGTAACAAAATCCACATCGTAAACTTGGAAAAAAGTTTACCTATGTTCCAAAATGCACTTAAAGTTGTGCGCAAATTGGCAGCCAATAAAGGTACTGTGTTATTCGTAGGAACCAAGCGTACTGCGCGTGAAATCGTTCGTGAAGAAGCCGAACGTGCGGGTATGCCTTACGTTGATAACCGTTGGTTAGGTGGTATGTTGACCAACTTTAAAACAGTTAAACAATCTATCAAGCGTCTTAAAGAGTTGGAAATTCTGTTAGGTGAAGACACTTCTAAATTGCCTAAAAAAGAAGCTTTGGTACTGAAGCGTGAATTAGATAAATTGCAACGCAGCTTGGGCGGTATCAAAGATATGACAGCCCTGCCTGACGCGATTTTCATTATCGACGTGGGTTACCAAAAAGGTGCGGTGGTTGAAGCCAATGCTTTGGGTATTCCTGTTGTGGGCGTGGTTGATACTAACAACAGCCCGGCCGGTGTTGATTACATCGTTCCTGGTAATGATGACTCAAGCAGCGCGATTCGTTTATATGCACGTGGCGTAGCTGACGCGGTATTGGAAGGCCGTAGCCAGTCAGTTAACGAAATTTTGGGTGAAGGTGAAGAGTTTGTCGAGGAAGAGGCTGCACCTGCAGTCGTCACCGCACAATAATCATTTCATAGCTCAACGAAAAGGGGCCTGTGCCCCTTTTTTTGTAAATTTAATTAATCAAGGAGTAAAGCATGGCTGAAATTACAGCGAGTATGGTAAAAGAATTACGTGAACGTACTGGTTTAGGCATGATGGAATGTAAAAAAGCATTGTCCGAGACGGATGGTGACATGCAGGCAGCTGAAGATTTAATGCGTATCAAAAGTGGCGCAAAGGCAAGCAAAGCTGCTAGCCGTGGTGGTTCAGAAGGTGTGATTGGTGCGTTTATCAGTGCTGATGGTAAAACAGGCGCGATGGCGGAAATTAACTGCGAAACAGATTTCGTAGCTAAAAATGATGATTTCCTGGCGTTTGCACAAGCGGTTGCGAAATTGGCGGCTGAAAGCGCGAATGCTGACGTTGCTGCGATTTCTGTTATGGCAATGACAGGTGGTAGCGTGGATGAAGTTCGCCAGGCTTTGATTATGAAACTGGGTGAGAATTTGACTATCCGTCGTGTTGCGACATACAGCACAGCAGGTCGTTTGGCATCTTACTTGCATGGTTCAAAAATCGGCGTGATGATAGACCTGGATGGCGACGAAACCTTGGGCAAGGATTTGGCGATGCACATTGCGGCAAGCAAGCCTACATGCGTATCTAAAGATCAGGTTGCTGCAGATTTGATAGAAAAAGAACGTGAAATCTACACTGCACAAGCTGCAGAATCAGGTAAGCCAGCGGACATCGTGGCAAAAATGGTAGATGGCCGTATTGCAAAATTCCTCGCCGAAGTAACATTGTTGGGTCAGCCATTTGTTAAGAATCCTGATTTGACAGTAGAAAAGCTATTGGCTGAGAAAAAGGCTAAAGTGAATGCATTCACCATGTTTGTGGTTGGTGAAGGTATGGAGAAAAAAGTGGTAGATTACGCCGCTGAAGTGGCTGCTGCTGCGAAGGTGTAAGCATGAGCGCGCCAGTGTATAAACGCATATTACTCAAGTTGTCAGGTGAAGCCCTGATGGGCGACGATAGTTACGGCATCAATCGCGAAACAATTACGCGTATTGTGCAAGAAGTAAAAACCGTCGTCGATATGGGCGTGCAAGTCGCTGTGGTGATAGGTGGTGGTAATATTTTCCGAGGTGTCGCACCAGCGGCAGCGGGGATGGATAGGGCTACTGCCGATTACATGGGGATGTTGGCAACCGTAATGAATGCACTGGCGTTGCAAGACGCATTTCGCGTGAATGGCGTGGTAAGCCGCGTCCAATCCGCATTGAATATAGAGCAAGTTGCGGAGCCCTATATACGTGGCAAGGCGATACGCTATTTGGAAGAAGGTCGTGTGGTGATTTTTGGTGCAGGAACGGGTAACCCGTTTTTTACCACGGATACTGCTGCTGCTTTGCGCGGCATGGAAATGAACGCAGATATCGTGATTAAAGCGACTAAGGTGGATGGCGTATATACAGCCGATCCAAAAATAGATCCAAATGCAACGCGTTATCAACGCCTGAGTTTTGATGAGGCAATTAACAAGAATTTGAAAGTGATGGACGCCACTGCGTTCACACTATGTCGTGACCAAAAAATGCCGTTAGCGGTGCTCAGTGTGTTTAAAACTGGCGCTTTGGCACGTTTTGTGATGGGCGAAGACGAAGGCACGTTGGTGCATTGTTAAGAAGGAAATGGCATGTTAGCTGATGTAAAGAAAATTACTGAGCAAAAAATGAGCAAGTCACTCGATTCGCTCAAAACTGATTTGATGAAAGTGCGTACGGGGCGTGCGCATACTGGAATATTGGACCATGTGATGGTGGACTATTATGGTAACCCAACTGCTATTAACCAGATAGCTAACGTTACCTTGATGGATGCACGTACGATTTCTGTACAACCTTGGGAAGCCAAGATGGTGGGTGCGGTAGAAAAAGCGATACGTGATTCAGATTTGGGTTTGAATCCATCCAGTCAGGGCAATCTGATTCGTGTGCCGATGCCTGCATTGACCGAAGAGCGTCGTCGTGATTTGATCAAAGTAGTGAAAACTGAAGGCGAAGGCGCGAAAGTGGCGATACGCAACGTGCGTCGTGACGCTAATGAGCAGCTGAAAAAAGCGCTGAAAGACAAAGAAATTAGCGAGGACGATGAACGTCGTACGCAAGACGAGATACAAAAATTGACTGATAAATTCATTGCCGAAGTGGATAAGGCTTTAGTAACAAAAGAAGCCGAATTGATGGCGGTGTAAGCAGGTGGGCATATTTGGCAGTTCCACGCAGCACATTCCTGAGTCGGTAGAGGTGCCACGCCATATCGCAATTATCATGGATGGTAACGGGCGATGGGCCAAAAAGCGTTATATGCCTCGTATTGCAGGGCATAAGCGTGGTGTGGAAATGGTGCGTGAAATCATCAAAGCCTGTGTTGCGCGTGATGTGAAATATCTCACGTTGTTCGCTTTCAGTTCCGAAAACTGGCGGCGTCCTGAAGAAGAAGTGAATTTGCTGATGGATTTGTTCCGCTTCGCGCTGGAACACGAAGTCAGTAAGTTGCATAAAAATAAAGTGAGACTCAAAGTCATTGGTGACTTGTCCCGCTTCGATCCCAAACTGGTGCAGATGATCCATGCGTCAGAGCAAATGACAGCAGGGAATGCAGGTCTGACACTTACCATCGCAGCAAATTATGGTGGGCGTTGGGATATGCTGCAAGCGGTGACCAAGATGTTGGCGCACCATCCCGAGTTGGCTGGGCAAGCGCTGACTGAACAGCACCTGGAACCTTATCTATCCATGCATTACGCGCCTGAGCCAGACTTGTTTATCCGCACCGGTGGTGAGCAGCGTATTAGTAATTTTCTATTGTGGCAATTAGCCTATTCCGAGTTGTATTTCACCCCTACTTTGTGGCCCGATTTTGATGCGGCGGCGTTGGAAACAGCGATAGTGTCATTCCAGCAACGCGAACGTCGATATGGACGCACCAGCGAGCAACTTCATCATGTTACGTGAACGTATAATCACCGCCTTTTTGTTGATAGGTGGTTTCCTCGGGTGCTTGTTCCTGTTGCCAGATGTCGCGTGGAATGTAGTTGTGCTGCTTCCATTAGTGGTAGGCGCATGGGAATGGGCAAAATTATCTAATTTTTCTACGGTATTGAAATATATTTTTGTGATCATCAATATATGCTCCGCAGCTGCTGTTTATGCATTACACGCGGCACAATGGGTTTATCTTGCTTCGATAGTGTTGTGGTTGGTGATAGTGCCGCTGACGTTGGCGTATGGATGGCAATTGAAATCCGTTGCGTTGCGTATTCCTTTGGGTATGCTGGTATTGGTGCCGTTGTGGGCTGCGCTGGTTGAATTGCGTACCCACGGTGCGGGCCTGGTGCTGGTGCTCATGGGCGTGGTGTGGGTAGCTGATAGCGCGGCATATTTTACCGGACGACGTTTTGGTAAACATAAATTAGCGCCGACGATCAGTCCGGGTAAAACTTGGGAAGGCGTGGCGGGTGCCGCGGTAACGTTAGTGATTTATATAGCTATTGTTCTGAGCGTATTGCACGGTGCTACCTTTGATGCGTGGACATGGCTGCTGCCTGTCATGATATTAGGTGGTTTGATGCTGTATTTGAGCATCATTGGCGACTTGTTCGAGTCCTGGATTAAGCGTGTCGCAGGGGCGAAGGATAGTGGCAATATCTTGCCTGGGCATGGCGGTGTATTAGATAGAATCGACGCCTTGACTTCAACCTTGCCAATTGCCGCGCTGGTGCTGTTACACGCAGATATGGGGCAAATGTTAGGATGAACAGAGTGCAAAATTTATGCATATTAGGCGCGACAGGTACGATAGGGGTGAATACCCTGGATGTAGTGGCGCGGCATCCTGAGCGATTTAAGGTGGTGGCATTAACTGCGAGTACGCAGTTGGAAAAACTGGTTGCACAATGCGTTCAACACCGCCCGCGTTACGCAGTAGTGATGGATGAGGCAAGTGCGATTAAGTTGCGCGGTTTACTGGATGGCGCAGGCGTAACCGCGGAGGTGATGTTCGGGATAGCTGCGTTAGAGCTAGTTGTGGCATTGCCTGAAGTTGATACGGTGATGGCGGCAATAGTAGGTGCTGCAGGTTTACGTCCTGCAATGGCTGCGGCGCATGCTGGCAAGCGTATACTGTTGGCAAATAAAGAAACGCTGGTGATGGCGGGAAGTTTGTTCATGCAAGCTGTGGCTGCTGGTGGCGCAACCCTGTTGCCTATCGACAGCGAGCATAATGCGATATTTCAATCGCTGCCAAGAGAGTTTAGTGGTGATTTGGCGGCGTGCGGTGTGCGCCGTATTTTGTTGACGGCATCGGGCGGTCCATTTCGTACCATGCCTTTAGCTGATTTAGCAACTGTCACGCCAGATCAGGCGTGCGCGCACCCTAATTGGGTGATGGGCAGAAAAATTTCAGTTGATTCTGCGACCATGATGAATAAAGGTCTGGAAGTTATTGAAGCGCATTGGTTATTTAATGCGACGCCTGCGCAAATAGAAGTGGTCATACATCCACAAAGCGTAATTCATTCCATGGTTGATTATTTAGATGGCTCGGTGATTGCGCAATTGGGCAATCCTGATATGCGTACGCCTATAGCTTATGCACTAGGCTTCCCTGAGCGGATAGATTCAGGGGTGTCGGCACTGGATTTGTTTGGACGTGGCTTGACCTTTGAAGCGCCCGATTATCAGCGTTTCCCGTGTTTGAAACTGGCGTTTGATGCATTGGCGCAAGGTGGGATGCTGCCTGCGGTGTTGAATGCGGCGAATGAATCGGCTGTGGCTGCGTTTCTGGCGGGGCAGGTTGACTATCACGCGATTGCTGCAAGTATTGAGTACGCATTGGCGCGGGCAATTCCTGGAAAGCCGGGCTCGTTGGATGATTTGATTGCGGCCGATGCCCAGGCACGTCGCGATGCGGATAGTTACTTGCAAAAGCGGGCTGCATAATGCATTTCCTTACCACCCTGCTTTCATTTATGGCAGCACTAGCGATACTGGTTGTCGTGCATGAGTTGGGGCACTATTTAGCCGCGCGCTGGGTGGGTGTGAAAGTTTTGCGCTTCTCTGTCGGCTTTGGTCACCCACTGTTTATTAAACGCTGGGGGCGGGATGCAACAGAGTGGTCTATTGCCATGATACCGTTGGGCGGTTATGTCAAAATGCTGGACGAGCGTGAAGCGCCGGTGAAAGAGAACGAGTTGGCGCGGGCATTTAATCGACAAACTGTTTGGGCGCGAATGTTAATCGTGGTCGCAGGACCCATAGCAAATTTGTTGCTGGCTGTGTTGTTGTATTGGGGTGTTTTTTTACATGGCGTGCCAGCGATTAAGCCTGTATTGGCTGAGCCAGCGCCACAAACTGCCGCTGCCATGGCGGGTTTGCATAATGGCGATGAGATTGCGGCGATTGATGACCAAACGGTACGCAGTTGGGCAGATGTGAACTGGACATTGTTGCGTGATGTGTCTGAAAAAACGCAGGTGGTTATCAAATTGGATGGTGGTGGTACGCGAGTCCTGACTGTGACTGGTGCGAGTTTAGGTGATGGTAAGGTTGAAATTGCCAGTCAATTAGGTTTGCGTTTATTTGAGCCGGTTATTCCTGCCGTAGTCGGTAAGGTGCTGGAAGTCGGTGCTGCGCAACGCGCCGGTTTGCGCGTGGGTGATGAGATACTGCGAGTGAATCAGCAGGCGGTGACCCAATGGACAGATTTTGTACGCTGGGTACGTACTCACCCTGGACAGGCATTAGTAGTGACAGTTGAGCGTGGTAATCATCTGCTGGATTTAAGTTTGACTCCTGAACAAACCCAAGAGGCGGGTGCGGCGATAGGTAAGATAGGTGCGGGTCCTGAGATTGATGAAGCTGTATTTAAAGACATGATGACGACTTTGAATTATTCAGTGGGTGGTGCATTGCAAGAAGGAATCGTTAAAACCTGGCAAATGTCGGTATTCAGTTTGCAAATGATGGGGCGCATGATTTCAGGTGAAGTGTCTTGGCATAATTTATCAGGACCATTAACCATTGCTGATTATGCAGGGCAGTCAGCACGTAATGGTTGGATGTCTTTTGTGGGCTTTTTGGCGTTGGTCAGCATCAGTCTAGGTGTGTTGAATTTATTGCCAATTCCATTATTGGATGGCGGGCATTTGATGTATTATATTGTCGAGGCGGTTAAGGGTAGCCCTGTACCTGATCGCATCATGGAATTAGGGCAAAGATTTGGTATGGCAGCACTATTGACGTTGATGGTGTTTGCTTTTTATAACGATATTACTCGTTTATTGGGTTCACAATAATGCAAAATAAACTGATTGCTGCGCTGATAACTAGCGTTTTGGCTATTTCGGCACACGCTGCGGATAGCTTCGTAGTAAAGGATATTCGTGTAGAAGGTCTGCAACGAACTGAAGCAGGAACGGTATTTAGTTATTTACCGGTTAAAGTCGGCGAAACGCTAGATGCAGACAAATCTGCGGCTGCCATCAAGGCCTTGTTTGCAACAGGTTTCTTTAAAGATGTACGCCTGGAAGTGCAAGACGGGGTGTTGATTGTTATTGTTGAAGAGCGTCCTGCCATCGCGAAAATTGATATTGTGGGTAGTAAAGACCTCACTGCAGAACAAATCAAAGATGGATTGAAGCAATCGGGTTTGGCTGAAGGGCGTATTTTTGATAAGGCTATGCTGGATCGTGCTTCGCAAGAAATCAAACGTTTGTATTTCGGTCGCGGTAAATATGCTGTAGAGATAGAAACCACAGTTACACCGATGGAACGTAACCGAGTCGGAGTAGTGTTTAATATTAAGGAAGGTGACGTCGCCAAGATACGCCAGATTAATGTGGTGGGTAATAAGGCGTTTCCCGAGAAAAAGTTGCAAGGCTTGTTCCAGTTAAGCACGCCAGGCTGGTTTAGTTGGTATAGTAAAAATGACCAATATTCCAAGCAAAAATTAGCCGCCGATCTAGAAACGCTGAAGTCGTTTTACCTGAATCAAGGCTATCTTGAATTTAATATCGATTCTACCCAAGTCTCAATCACACCTGATAAAAAAGATATTTATTTAACTGTGAATATCACCGAAGGTGAGAAGTACACCGTTTCAGATGTCAAACTTGCAGGTGAAATGATGGTTCCGCAAGCTGATTTGCAAAAGCTGATTACCATTAAGGCCGGCGATGTTTTTTCACGGGAAGCATTGACGGAAACTTCCAAAAAGATTGGTGACAGGTTGGGTAATGATGGCTATGCGTTTGCGAATGTGAATGCGGTGCCTGATGTGGATAAAGATAAGCATACCGTTGCATTTACTTTCTTTGTGGATGCAGGGCGCAGGGTTTACGTAAATCGTATCAATATTATGGGTAATACACGTACACGTGATGAAGTTGTACGTCGTGAATTCCGTCAAATGGAAGGCGGTTGGTATGCTGCTGATAAAATTCAGCGTTCACGCGAACGGGTAGAGCGACTCGGGTATTTCAGCGATATTAACGTAGAGACACCAGCTGTAGTAGGTACAACCGACCAGGTTGATGTGAATTTGAATCTTACCGAAAAAGCCACAGGTAATATTATGGTTGGTGCGGGTTTTTCATCATCTGAAGGTCTGATCCTGTCTGGATCGATATCGCAAAATAATTTGTTCGGCAGCGGTAACGCATTGTCTGTGAAAATTAACAGCGGCGGTGTGAATAAGGTTTATTCAGTATCCTATACCAATCCTTACTTCACGCCTGATGGCTTTAGTCTGGGCTATGATTTGTATAAGCGTGATACAGACACTAGTCGACTCACCAGCATTTCCAGTTATAAAAACTCAACCACCGGTGTAGGTGTGCGTTTAGGTATTCCACTTAATGAAAAAGATGCATTAAGTTTCGGAATGGCATATGAACGTTTCGTTTTGTCTGTGGATCCTGCCACTAGCCCTAAGCAGTATGTTGATTTTGTTAATCAATATGGAAGTTCAAATGATACGGTGCGCTTGGATGTTGGCTTTGCACGGGATAGTCGCGATAGTTTAACTTATCCAACCAAGGGTATGTTGCAGCGTGTGTACGCTGAAGTCGGCGTGCCGCCTGGTAGCTTGAAATACTACAAGGCTAATTATCAGCAGCAATGGTTCAAGCCATTAAGTAAAAACTTCACGCTGATGCTGAATGGCGAGTTGGGTTATGGTAGTGGTTATGGCGGTAATGATATGCCATTTTTCAAGAACTTTTATGCCGGCGGTGTAGGTTCGGTGCGTGGTTATGATACTGCAACCCTCGGGCCGAAGATTAGAGACAACTATGGAAATGTCATATCTATAGGTGGTACTCAGCGTGTAGTTGGTAATGCTGAGATATTATTCCCTATGCCAGGTATGGAAAATGATAAATCAGTACGTTTGAGCGCGTTCTTTGATGCAGGTGCGACATTTGGTCCAGGCGGCGACACAAATTTGGGCGATTACAGTAGTTTTTCGGTTTCAGCCCTGCGGTATTCTACGGGTATAGCAGTCAATTGGGTATCACCAGTGGGTCCACTAAAGTTCAGTCTTGCGCAACCGCTTAATCCACAAGCGAATGATAAAAAGCAAGTATTCCAATTCACCATGGGTCAGGTATTTTAAGGAGTCGATTTTGAGTAAAGCAGTATTGAAACAGTTAGTCGTAGCGGTAAGTTTGCTGGTGAGTAGTGCTGGGGCATTGGCTGATGTAAAAATTGGTTTTGTGAATACTGAACGTGTATTTCGTGAAGCGCCTATTGCCTTGGTTGCACAAAAGAAATTGGAAAAAGAATTTGCTACTCGTGATGCCGATTTGCAGAAAATGGCTAAGCAAGCGCGTGATTTACAGTCCCAGCTTGAAAAAGATGGCGTCACTATGTCTGATGCTGATAAGCAGCGTAAAGAACGTGATTTGGCTAATCTTAATCGAGACTATCAGCGTAGCGTGCGTGAGTTTCGTGAAGACTTGAACGTACGTCGTAATGAAGAGTTAGTTAAGGTGCAAGACAAAGCCCGTAAGGCTATTCAAGCCTATGGCGAAGCTGAAAAATACGATGTTATTCTTGAAGATGTGATTTATTTCAGTCCTAAAATTGACATTACCGACCGCATTATTCGTACTTTGAGTCAGTAATGCTGTGGCGCATGCAATTAGTTATAGCCTCAAGGAATTAACTGACCGACTGGGCGGGGATGTACAAGGTGACGCATCTGTTTGCGTTACTCAAGTTGCCAGCCTGGCGCAAGCACAGCCTCAGCATATTGCATTTTTAGCTAATTCTAAATATCGCGAACAATTAGCCAGCAGCGATGCTGGTGCATTTATTTTGGCGCGGAGCATGGCAGATACGACAGACAAGCCATGCATCCTTGCGGACAATCCTTATACCTATTTTGCCAAAGTTTCGACTTTGTTCAATCCGCCTATGCGCGGTGAACTTGGTATACATGAACGCGCTGTGATACACCCCAGTGCAGTTATCGGCACTGGGGTTAGTATTGCGGCCAATGTGGTGATAGAGCGGGATGCCGTCATAGGTGAAGGTTGCAGTATTGCCGCGGGGACGGTGATAGGTGAGGGTGTGCAGATAGGTACGAATGCGTTAATTTATGCCAATGTCACTATTTACCCATTATGTGCCATAGGTAATAACGTTATATTGCATGCGGGTTGTGTGATAGGTGCGGATGGTTTTGGCCTGGCGCCAGAAGCAGGCCGATGGTTGAAAATCCCACAGATTGGTCGCGTTGTCATCGGTAATGACGTTGAGGTGGGTGCCAATACAACCATAGACCGTGGTGCACTGGATGACACCGTGATACATGATGGGGTGAAGCTGGACAACCAAATACAAGTCGCGCATAACGTTCATATCGGTGAGCATACGGCTATTGCTGCGTGCACGGGCATCGCCGGAAGTGCGCATATAGGTGCGCATTGCACCATAGGCGGTGCAGCGATGATATTTGGACATATTGAAATTGCTGACAAGGTTAATATATCAACCAATACATTGATTACCAAATCATTACCCAAAGCGGGGACTTATACCTCCGCTTTGCCATTTTCAGAACATAGTGAATGGTTAAAAAATGCAGTGCAAATGCGCCATTTGGATAGTATGGCAAAACGCTTGCGTGCTTTAGAACAACAGTTAGCCAGTATGGAGAGAAACAATGACTAGTATGGACATTAATGAAATCATGGCTTATTTGCCGCACCGTTATCCATTTTTATTGGTGGATAGGGTGATACACCTGGAACCAGGTAAAGAAATTGTTGCACTGAAAAATGTGAGTATGAATGAGCCATTTTTTGCAGGACATTTTCCCAAGCATCCAGTGATGCCAGGGGTGTTGATATTGGAAGCATTGGCGCAGGCAGCGGCTTTGTTGTCTTTTAAAACTGTCGGCAATCCGCCTGATAGTAATGCGGTAGTGTATTTTGCGGGTATTGACGGTGCGCGTTTCAAGAAACCTGTTATGCCTGGCGATCAGCTGACTTTACATGTGGAAATTTTGCGTAACCTCAAAGGTATCTGGAAATATGCAACTTACGCCGAAGTGGATGGTCAGCGCGTTGCTGAAGCTGAAATGATGGCGACGTTGCGCTAGTTAAGTGGTATTAATTAAATGATACATAGCACAGCCATTATTCATCCTAGCGCACAGATAGCCGAAGGAGTCACTGTCGGTGCCTACAGCGTCATCGGTGAACATGTCACTATCGGAGCTGGCACGACCATAGCACCACATGTGGTGATAAATGGGCATACCAGCATAGGCTGCGATAACCAGATATTTCAATTTTGTTCATTAGGTGAAATCCCGCAAGATAAAAAGTACGCAGCTGAGCCTACGCGCCTGGAAATTGGCGACCGTAATATTGTTCGTGAATTTTGTACTTTTAATATCGGCACGGTGCAGGATACAGGCATCACCCGTATAGGCAATGATAACTGGATTATGGCATATGTGCATTTAGCGCATGATTGCAACGTCGGTAATCACACTATCTTTGCCAATAATGCGTCCCTCGCAGGGCACGTAGAGGTGGGTGATTACGCTATTTTAGGCGGATTCACGGGTGTGCATCAATTTTGTAAAATCGGCGCGCATGTGATGACGGGTATTTCCAGTGTCATTTTCAAAGATGTGCCGCCGTATTTGATGATAGCGGGTCAACCTGCCGCCCCACATGGCATGAACAACGAAGGCTTGAAACGCCGAGGTTTTTCAGCCGTTGCATTGGCGGGGTTAAAACTGGCATACAGGATATTGTACCGGGAAGGCCTGACATTAGCTGAAGCGCAAGTGCAGTTGACTGCATTGGCGCAGGATGTACCCGAAGTACAGCCTATGGTTGACTTCCTGGCACAATCCACTCGCGGCATTATTCGTTAGCATGGGTACGGTTAAACGACGCCCGCCACGTATCGCAATAGTCGCAGGTGAAGCTTCTGGAGATTTACTTGGCAGTCATTTGATACAGGCTATCAAAGCGCATTGCCCTGATGCTGAATTTTACGGTATTGCCGGAGCGAAGATGATATTTGCGGGTGCCCGAACTTTATATCCGTTAGAGAAACTGTCGGTGAACGGCTATGTGGAAGTCATCAAACACTTGCCTGAGCTGCTGAATATCCGGCGTAAGCTCAAAAATACGATATTAGCCGATCCGCCTGATTTATTTATCGGTATCGACGCACCTGATTTTAACTTGGGACTGGAGACCGTACTCAAAGCCCATGGTATTCCCACTGTTCATTATGTCAGCCCATCTATTTGGGCGTGGCGTGGTGGGCGGATCAAGACAATCGCTAAGGCGGTAAGCCACATGCTGGTGGTGTTTCCATTCGAAACGGAAATTTATCAAAAAGCGGGCATTCCAGTTACTTACGTTGGTCACCCCCTAGCAGATACTTTACCAGCACAACCCGACCGTGAAGGCACGCGTGCGCGTTTAAATTTACCGTTGGCGCACCCGCTGATTGCGTTGTTGCCAGGTAGTCGCGTCAGTGAACTTAAGCAACATGCGCAATTATTTGTAGAAACTGCCCAGCTTATCCAGGCACGACATCCACAGGTGCGTTTTGTCACCCCGTTAATCAGTCGCGAAACGCGGGAAATTTTTACCGCTGCTATGTATGCTTGCGCGCATCCTCCCAAGATCCAGATCATGATAGGACACGCGGATTATGCACTGGTTGCAGCTGATATTGCGCTTATTGCCTCAGGCACGGCGACGCTAGAAGCTGCCATGTTGAAACGCCCTATGGTGATTACATATCGGGTGCCTAAAATGACTGCATATTTAATGCGTAGACAGGCGTATTTGCCGTGGGTAGGCTTACCTAATATTTTGGCTAACCGCGATATAGTGCCCGAGTTGGTTCAGGAAAATGCCACTGCGCCACAATTGGCCGATGCATTGATGGCATTGCTTGAAGATAAAACACGACGCGCTGACATAGAAACAGAATTCACCCGGCAATATTTATCACTCAAACAAAATACAGCTGAAAAAATGGCAGCCGCCATCTTGCCCTACTTGTCATGCGCCTGATTTGCGGTGTTGACGAGGCGGGGCGGGGTCCGTTGGCGGGGGCTGTTTATGCTGCAGCGGTGATACTTGACCCCAATAGACCGATCGCTGGACTCAATGATTCTAAAAAACTCAGTGCCAAGCGTCGTGATGCATTGGAAATCCTGATTAAAGAGCATGCCTTGGCATATGCGGTGAGCTTTGCCAGCGCTGCCGAAATAGATGAGATTAATATTTTGCAAGCGTCAATGTTAGCGATGCATCGGGCGATTACCGCGTTGTCGATACGGCCTGATGAGGTGTTGGTCGATGGTCTGCATTGCCCTGCGTCGGGATTGCCTAGCCGTGCTATTGTGCAAGGAGATGCATCGGAGCCAAGTATTTCTGCCGCATCGATATTGGCAAAAACTGCGCGTGATCGGGAACTGATGCGATTACATGTACTCTACCCACAGTATGGTTTTGACCAGCACAAAGGTTACCCGACGGCGGCACATCGGGAGGCACTGATCAAGTTTGGTATTACGCCAGAACATAGACTCAGCTACGCACCTGTTAAAAAACTGGTGCAAATAGATATACATTTTTAAGGGATCAACAATGATAGTCGCAAAGTTTTTACATGTATTGAGTGTCGTTATTTGGGTGGGTGGAATGTTTTTTGCCTATATGGCATTACGGCCTGTCGCTGCCGAACGATTGGATCCGCCCCAGCGGTTAAGCTTGTGGGAAGGTGTATTCAGCCGGTTTTTCCCGTGGGTATGGGGTGCTGTTGCTGCGATATTGGGTTCAGGCGTGTATATGATGATCAGCATGGGCATGCCGCCAACCCATTATGTTAGCTTGATGTTCGTGCTGGGCGTGGTAATGATGCTGCTGTTCGCGCATGTGTACTTTGCGCCATTCAAGCGACTTAAACGCGCTGTTGCCGCTAAAGACTGGCCAGCTGGTGGGGCAGCATTAGGGCAAATCCGTAAACTAATCGCGATTAACCTGAGTTTGGGTTTAATTACCGTCACTGTCGCCACTTTGGGTGTCTATTTAGGTTAAGCGCAGTGTATAGCGAAGAAGAGATCGCCTCGGCAATCAGCGCAGGCATTATCACCGAGGCAACTGCAGCCGCTTTGCGTGCGCACGTCGCGCAACTCAGGGCTGCGCCTGCAGTGGATGAAGAGCACTTTCGTCTGCTTTCAGGATTCAATGATATTTTTGTGGTGATTGCATGCTTGTTACTGCTGCTATCCGTGAACTGGATAGGTGAAGTCATTGCTCCCTGGTTAGGTGCTTTAGCCGTGGCGGTAGTCGCATGGCCATTGGCAGAGTTTTTTACTATTAAACGACGCATGGCATTACCTTCGATAGTGCTGCTGTTGGCATTTGTCGGTGGTATTTATTTTGCCGCTTATTCGATGTCAGGCAATGCAGCTGGTGCTGCAGGTGTGGCAGCTGCTATCGCTGCATGGTTGCATTGGCAGCGTTTTAAAGTGCCGATTACAGTGGCGGCTGGCGCATTGGCGGTGGTTAGCAGTTTGGTGTTGATGCTAATGACGACCTCACCTGAACTGATGCGGTTTATCAAGCTGGTTTCATTTGCGGCTGGCGTGGCCGTGTTTGTCATGGCTTTACGTTGGGATGCCGCAGATACCTTACGGCAGACGGGTAAATCGGATGTGGCTTTCTGGCTGCACTTATTGGCCGCGCCATTGATGGTGCACCCCATGTTTACTACCTTGGGTGTATTTTCGGGATATATAGGTTGGGGGCAGGCGCTGGCAATGGTTGTGCTCTACGTGGTTATCGGTTTGATTTCGCTGGCGATAGACCGCCGTGCGTTGATGGTTTCAGCATTGGTTTATGTGTTGTATGCCTTTAGTAGCTTATTAAAGCTTTATGGCGTGGTGAGTTTGAGCTTCGCGATGACTGCTCTGGTAATCGGGGCAGCCTTGCTGCTGTTATCTGCGTTTTGGCATCCTTGCCGGGAGTTTGTTTTGCGCAGGCTATCAGCAGCTACCAGACAAAAATTAGCACCTCTGCGTTGATGTTGGTGTTTATGATACGTTTTGCTATACTGAACCGATGATGAAACATGTACTTACATGGGGCTTGGTGATTTGGCTGGCGATGCTGCAAGGCGTTGCGCCGCTGTTGCATGCTCATGTCCATGATTTGTCCAGCCCAGGCAAGGTGCATATGCCTATCCTGGAAATTGATGTGAATCATATGCCTATAGAATCAGGCATGTACCAGATGAAAGCATCCCTTGTGGATGAAGATGCAATCGGTATCGAATCTGCTGGTAAAAATGAATCTGATATAAGCGTGATGGACGTGTTATTGCTCGTCGCTGTTATATTGATTGCTTATGCACCTGCATTGCGTCTAGTGTGGACAAATATTCCACGCATGCTTGGTGCATTCCGTGCACGGCCTTACGCGCTACCCTGGTCACTTGCTCCGCCTACCTTGCACGCGTAAATCTCGTTCCTGTGGTCACCTGACTACAGGTGATTTATTTTTTGTGTAGGGGAAAAACCATGCATCGTATTATTTTGGCTGCCGCTCTGTGCGCAGCGACCACGGCATATGCCGTCGATCAATTGGCATTTACTGCCAAACAACTACAAACCCTGGGCATCGTTACTGTGCCGATTACCAGCACTCAATCGCAAACCAGCCTGAACTATCCTGCTGTTGTGGCTATCCCCGCGAATCAAGAGCGCATTGTTGCAGCGCCAATGATGGGGATGGTGAGCCGTATCTGGGTTACAGCGAACACGCAGGTTAAAGCGGGTCAGCCACTGGCAAGCTTATTGAGTCCTGATTTGGCGCAGGCGCAAGGTGGTTTGGTACAGGCGGCAGCGCAGGCACAACTGGCGCATGCGCAATTACAGCGGGATGATAAATTGTTGGCTGACGGCATTATTCCTGCTTCCCGCCAGCAAACGACTCGGGCAAACTATTTGTCGGCTCAAGCGATGCTGACACAGCAGCGGCAATCGCTGCGTATGTTAGGCGTGCCAGCCAGCACTATCTCACAAATGGAGCGCGGTACCGCGCGCAGTGCAGAATTGCAACTTGCATCACCGATCTCAGGTGTGGTGCTGGAGGCTAATGTCACTACTGGTCAGCGCGTTGATACCACTACTGCCTTGTTCAAAATTGCACAATTGCGTCCATTATGGCTAGTGATACAAGTGCCTAGCCAGGCTGCAGCCAATATTAAGGTAAATGACACGGTGAGCTTGGTCGGGCGTACTGCGACCGGCCGCGTATTGTCGATCGCACAAAGTACCCAGGCATCACAAACTGTTGCCGTGCGTGCAGAAATTAACGGTGATCTGGATGGTTTAATGAGCGGGCAGGCAGTCGAAGCCAAAATCAGCGGGCATGCAGCTAGTGCTGCCTGGCAAGTCCCTGCAAGCGCAATTGTATATCAGCAAAATAAGCCTTATATATTTGTGCGTGATGCACGCGGATTCCATCCCGTTGCAGTACAGGTATTGGCACATACAGGAACGATGACAAGCATCGCGGGCAAACTGTCACCCACCGACGTGATCGCTACTCAAGGTGTTGCACAGATTAAGGCGGTGTGGACTGGCGTAGGGGGCGAATAATCATGTTAGATAAACTCGTCGCTTTTGCCCTCTCCAAGCGGCTGTTGATATTAATATTGACCGCTATTTTGATTGGTACCGGCTGGATGGCTTTCCAGCAGTTGCCGATAGATGCCTTTCCTGATGTATCGAGCACGCAAGTTAAGCTCATCATGAAAGCCCCGGGCATGACCCCTGAAGAAGTCGAAGCGCGTATTGTTGCGCCGATAGAAACAGAAATGCTGGGCAT